>NZ_JBDGKS010000013.1:0-257 GCF_057656255.1 Luteimonas sp. Soil_N_1 | reverse complement strand
ACGATCGTCAGACCGGTGTTGTCGATCCGCGTGCCGCCGACGGTGACGCTGCCGGCAACGTTCAGATCATCGGCCAGGTCGAAGGTGACGTCGTTACTGTCGTCCGACTTCGACACCACGATGTTGCCGTCTGCGTTGTTGAGGTCGACGCTGTTGCCGGTCGGGCTGTTCAGACCGACGTTGGTGCTGTTCGCACCACCGGCGCTGACGTTCCAGCCCGCGTTCGCCACTTCGGCCACTTCTTCCAGCGCCGTGTT
>NZ_JBDGKS010000012.1:0-269 GCF_057656255.1 Luteimonas sp. Soil_N_1 | reverse complement strand
CAGAGCGACATCGGCGTGCCGGCGATCCTGAAGCTGGTCGAAGCGCTGGACACCTGGATTCCGGAGCCGGAGCGTGACGTCGACAAGGCATTCCTGATGCCGGTCGAAGACGTGTTCTCGATCTCGGGCCGCGGCACGGTCGTGACCGGTCGTATCGAGCGCGGCATCATCAAGGTCGGCGAAGAAATCGAGATCGTCGGTATCCGTCCGGTGCAGAAGACGACCGTCACGGGCGTCGAGATGTTCCGCAAGCTGCTCGACCAGGGTCA
>NZ_JBDGKS010000011.1:0-275 GCF_057656255.1 Luteimonas sp. Soil_N_1 | reverse complement strand
GCATCGTTGCCGACCGCCGTGCCGCCGTCACCCGAGACCACGTTGCCGCTGCCGAAGGCGTTGGCGTTGTTGCCGGTTACCAGGTTCAGGCTGCCGACCGCCGTGCTGCCCGTACCCGTCACCAGGTTGAGGCTGCCGACTGCCGTGCTCTCCTCACCCTCGACGATGTTGAGGTTGCCCACCGCCGTCGACGACACGCCGCTCGCGGTGTTGTTCGCGCCCACCGCCAGTGCATCGTCGGCAAGCGCCGAGGCCTCGTAGCCCACTGCGATGCT
>NZ_JBDGKS010000010.1:0-311 GCF_057656255.1 Luteimonas sp. Soil_N_1 | reverse complement strand
GCCAATGGCCTGGCACTGGGCAACGGCGCAACGGTCGACCACGACGGCGCGGTTGCACTGGGTGCAGGCTCGGTGACAGCCGCGGCGGTCGCGACGACCGACGTCACGCTCAATGGCACGACCTATGACTTCGCCGGCGCTGCGCCGACGAGCACGGTCAGTGTCGGCAGCGTCGGCAACGAGCGGACGATCACCAACGTCGCCGCGGGTCGCATCAGCGCGACCAGCACCGACGCGATCAACGGCTCGCAGCTGCACGCGACCAACACGGCGCTGGAAGAAGTGGCCGAAGTGGCGAACGCGGGCTGGAA
>NZ_JBDGKS010000009.1:0-408 GCF_057656255.1 Luteimonas sp. Soil_N_1 | reverse complement strand
TTCAGGAACACGACGATGTACGGCACGCCGACCTGACGCGACAGCAGGATGTGCTCGCGGGTCTGCGGCATCGGGCCGTCAGCGGCCGAACACACCAGGATCGCGCCGTCCATCTGCGCTGCACCGGTGATCATGTTCTTGACGTAGTCGGCGTGGCCCGGGCAATCGACGTGCGCGTAGTGGCGCTTCTCGGACTCGTACTCGACGTGTGCGGTCGAGATCGTGATGCCGCGCGCCTTCTCTTCCGGCGCCGCGTCGATCGCGTCATATGCCTTGAACTCGCCGCCGAAACGCTCGGCGCCGATCTTGGTCAGCGCGGCGGTCAGCGTGGTCTTGCCGTGGTCGACGTGACCGATGGTGCCGACGTTGACGTGCGGCTTGGTGCGCTCGAACTTACCCTTTGCCATG
>NZ_JBDGKS010000008.1:0-454 GCF_057656255.1 Luteimonas sp. Soil_N_1 | reverse complement strand
ATCACTTGAGGATCTTGGCCACCACGCCGGCGCCGACGGTACGGCCGCCTTCGCGAATCGCGAAGCGCAGACCTTCGTCCATCGCCACCGGGTTGATCAGCGTGACCACCATCTTCACGTTGTCGCCCGGCATCACCATCTCGGTGCCTTCCGGCAGTTCACACGCACCCGTGATGTCGGTCGTGCGGAAGTAGAACTGCGGACGGTAGCCCTTGAAGAACGGCGTGTGACGGCCGCCTTCGTCCTTCGACAGGACATAGACTTCGGCTTCGAACTCGGTGTGCGGCTTGATCGAACCCGGCTTGGCCAGCACCTGGCCACGCTCGACGTCGTCACGCTTGGTGCCGCGCAGCAGCAGACCGGCGTTGTCGCCTGCCTGACCCTGGTCGAGCAGCTTGCGGAACATCTCGACGCCCGTGACGGTCGTCTTCTGCACCGGACGGATACCGACGAT
>NZ_JBDGKS010000007.1:0-485 GCF_057656255.1 Luteimonas sp. Soil_N_1 | reverse complement strand
GGCCCGATGCCGCAGACCCGCGAGCACATCCTGCTGTCGCGTCAGGTCGGCGTGCCGTACATCGTCGTGTTCCTGAACAAGGCCGACATGGTCGACGACGCCGAGCTGCTCGAGCTGGTCGAGATGGAAGTCCGTGAGCTGCTGTCGAAGTACGAGTTCCCGGGCGACGACACCCCGATCATCCACGGCTCGGCCCGTCTGGCGCTGGAAGGCGACCAGAGCGACATCGGCGTGCCGGCGATCCTGAAGCTGGTCGAAGCGCTGGACACCTGGATTCCGGAGCCGGAGCGTGATGTCGACAAGGCATTCCTGATGCCGGTCGAAGACGTGTTCTCGATCTCGGGCCGCGGCACGGTTGTGACCGGTCGTATCGAGCGCGGCATCATCAAGGTCGGCGAAGAAATCGAAATCGTCGGTATCCGTCCGGTGCAGAAGACGACCGTCACGGGCGTCGAGATGTTCCGCAAGCTGCTCGACCAGGGTCA
>NZ_JBDGKS010000006.1:0-692 GCF_057656255.1 Luteimonas sp. Soil_N_1 | reverse complement strand
CTGGCCGATGATCTGAACGTTGCCGGCAGCGTCACCGTCGGCGGCACGCGGATCGACAACACCGGTCTGACGATCGTGGGTGGCCCGAGCGTCACGATCAACGGCATCGACGCCGGTGGTCAGGTCATCACCAATGTTGCGGCCGGTATCGAGGACACCGACGCGGTGAACCTGGGCCAGGTCAACGAGATCGCCGAAGCGACGCGCACGAAGTACTACAGCGTCAACGACGGTGGTGTCATCGGCGCGAACTACAACAACGACGGCGCGGTCGGCATCGACTCGCTGGCCGCAGGCAAGGGCGCCAGCACCACCGGTGCCTACGACGTGGCCATCGGTACCGGTGCCAACACGACCGGCGCCTACGGCGGCACCGCGATCGGTGGCGGCATCGCCGGCGATCCGGCGCGTGCACCGACGACGGCGGGCCAGTTCGGCACGGCGGTCGGCTTCTCGGCGCAGGCACGTGGCACGGGTGACACCGCGGTGGGCACGTACGCCACCACGGGTGACGGTGCGGCCGATGCCTATCGCACCGCGATCGGCTACCGCGCCGAAGCCAGCGGCATCGCCGCGACGGCGATCGGCCAGTTCAACCGGGCAACCGGTGAGCGCAGCATCGCAGTGGGCTACGAGGCCTCGGCGCTTGCCGACGATGCACTGGCGGTGGGCGCGAACAACACCGCGAGCGG
>NZ_JBDGKS010000005.1:0-5637 GCF_057656255.1 Luteimonas sp. Soil_N_1 | reverse complement strand
GCGGGGAAGAGGAAGGAAACGCGGCTTCACGCGGTGTTGACAGACTCGAGGGTCGCGGTAATATGTGCGGCTCGCTTCAACGGAACGCCTTCGGGCCGGACGCTGAAGTCGGCGGAAACCAACCCTCAACGAGGTGTTGACGAAAGCCAAAACCGCGCTAAGATGGGCGGCTCGCTTCGGAGGAAACAACGAAGCAGTGGGAAGCAGGCGCTGAGGCCGCTTCCGCAGATCTTTGACAGTGTGCGCAGGATACTTATGCGGACGTCTGGCTGGTGGTGTTAGTCCATTAGCAGACGTTCTAGAAAGAGCAAGAAAGATTCAAAAGCATGCAAATGCTGGTGAGTAGTTCGAGTTCTGGAAAAGACGACTGCACTCGAAGCATTAGATGTCACTTCGGTGATGTCGAAAATTTTAAGTGAAGAGTTTGATCCTGGCTCAGAGTGAACGCTGGCGGCAGGCCTAACACATGCAAGTCGAACGGCAGCACAGAGGAGCTTGCTCCTTGGGTGGCGAGTGGCGGACGGGTGAGGAATACATCGGAATCTGCCTATTTGTGGGGGATAACGTAGGGAAACTTACGCTAATACCGCATACGACCTACGGGTGAAAGCGGAGGACCTTCGGGCTTCGCGCAGATAGATGAGCCGATGTCGGATTAGCTAGTTGGCGGGGTAAAGGCCCACCAAGGCGACGATCCGTAGCTGGTCTGAGAGGATGATCAGCCACACTGGAACTGAGACACGGTCCAGACTCCTACGGGAGGCAGCAGTGGGGAATATTGGACAATGGGCGCAAGCCTGATCCAGCCATGCCGCGTGGGTGAAGAAGGCCTTCGGGTTGTAAAGCCCTTTTGTTGGGAAAGAAAAGCAGTCGGTTAATACCCGATTGTTCTGACGGTACCCAAAGAATAAGCACCGGCTAACTTCGTGCCAGCAGCCGCGGTAATACGAAGGGTGCAAGCGTTACTCGGAATTACTGGGCGTAAAGCGTGCGTAGGTGGTTTGTTAAGTCTGATGTGAAAGCCCTGGGCTCAACCTGGGAATTGCATTGGATACTGGCAGGCTAGAGTGCGGTAGAGGGTAGTGGAATTCCCGGTGTAGCAGTGAAATGCGTAGAGATCGGGAGGAACATCCGTGGCGAAGGCGACTACCTGGACCAGCACTGACACTGAGGCACGAAAGCGTGGGGAGCAAACAGGATTAGATACCCTGGTAGTCCACGCCCTAAACGATGCGAACTGGATGTTGGGTTCAACTAGGAACTCAGTATCGAAGCTAACGCGTTAAGTTCGCCGCCTGGGGAGTACGGTCGCAAGACTGAAACTCAAAGGAATTGACGGGGGCCCGCACAAGCGGTGGAGTATGTGGTTTAATTCGATGCAACGCGAAGAACCTTACCTGGCCTTGACATGCACGGAACTTTCCAGAGATGGATTGGTGCCTTCGGGAACCGTGACACAGGTGCTGCATGGCTGTCGTCAGCTCGTGTCGTGAGATGTTGGGTTAAGTCCCGCAACGAGCGCAACCCTTGTCCTTAGTTGCCAGCACGTAATGGTGGGAACTCTAAGGAGACCGCCGGTGACAAACCGGAGGAAGGTGGGGATGACGTCAAGTCATCATGGCCCTTACGGCCAGGGCTACACACGTACTACAATGGGAAGGACAGAGGGCTGCAAACCCGCGAGGGCAAGCCAATCCCAGAAACCTTCTCTCAGTCCGGATCGGAGTCTGCAACTCGACTCCGTGAAGTCGGAATCGCTAGTAATCGCAGATCAGCATTGCTGCGGTGAATACGTTCCCGGGCCTTGTACACACCGCCCGTCACACCATGGGAGTTTGTTGCACCAGAAGTAGGTAGTCTAACCGCAAGGAGGACGCTTACCACGGTGTGGCCGATGACTGGGGTGAAGTCGTAACAAGGTAGCCGTATCGGAAGGTGCGGCTGGATCACCTCCTTTAGAGACAAGGCTGCATCGCTTGTCCAGGCGTCCTCATAAGTAACCTGCACGATTGGTAATCAAGCAAGACTGGGTCTGTAGCTCAGGTGGTTAGAGCGCACCCCTGATAAGGGTGAGGCCGGTGGTTCGAGTCCTCCCAGACCCACCACATGGGGCCTTAGCTCAGCTGGGAGAGCACCTGCTTTGCAAGCAGGGGGTCGTCGGTTCGATCCCGACAGGCTCCACCATTCTTGATGGATGTACCGATCGCTGCGCACACATACAGATTTGAATGTCGCCAGGCACTGTGGCCTGACGACGGTTCTTTGAAAAATAGGGAAGTAGCGAGCGTCTGAGACAAGTACTCAAACGTGTCGTGAGGCTAAGGCGGGGACCTCGAGTCCCTAGTAAATTGAGTCGTTATATTTCGCGTCGGTGCTTTGTACCCACCGGCCCAGATATAGCTCCGAGGCAACTTGGGGTTATATGGTCAAGCGAATAAGCGCACACGGTGGATGCCTTGGCGGTCAGAGGCGATGAAGGACGTGGTAGCCTGCGAAAAGTATCGGGGAGCTGGCAACAAGCTTTGATCCGGTAATGTCCGAATGGGGAAACCCACCTCCTAGGAGGTATCGTGCAGTGAATACATAGCTGTACGAGGCGAACGCGGTGAACTGAAATATCTAAGTAACCGTAGGAAAAGAAATCAACCGAGATTCCCTGAGTAGTGACGAGCGAACGGGGAAAAGCCCAAAAGTCGATATGGTTTTAGCAAAACGGTCCTGGAAAGACCGGCCATAGAAGGTGATAGCCCTGTATGCGAAAGGGCCATATCGATGAAAAATGAGTAGGGCGGGGCACGAGAAACCCTGTCTGAATATGGGGGGACCATCCTCCAAGGCTAAATACTCCTGACCGACCGATAGTGAACCAGTACCGTGAGGGAAAGGCGAAAAGAACCCCGGAGAGGGGAGTGAAATAGACCCTGAAACCGTGTGCGTACAAGCAGTAGGAGCTCCGCAAGGAGTGACTGCGTACCTTTTGTATAATGGGTCAGCGACTTATTGTTCGTGGCAAGCTTAACCGTATAGGGGAGGCGAAGGGAAACCGAGTCTGATAAGGGCGCATAGTCGCGGGCAATAGACCCGAAACCGGGTGATCTAGTCATGCCCAGGATGAAGGTTGAGTAACATCAACTGGAGGTCCGAACCCACTCCCGTTGCAAAGGTAGGGGATGAGGTGTGATTAGGAGTGAAAAGCTAATCGAACCCGGAGATAGCTGGTTCTCCTCGAAAGCTATTTAGGTAGCGCCTCATGTGAATCTTCTTGGGGGTAGAGCACTGTTATGGCTAGGGGGTCATTGCGACTTACCAAACCATTGCAAACTCCGAATACCAAGACAGACTGCATGGGAGACACACGGCGGGTGCTAACGTCCGTCGTGAAAAGGGAAACAACCCAGACCCACAGCTAAGGTCCCAAATTATCACTAAGTGGGAAACGATGTGGAAAGGCACAGACAGCCAGGAGGTTGGCTTAGAAGCAGCCACCCTTTAAAGAAAGCGTAATAGCTCACTGGTCGAGTCGGTCTGCGCGGAAGATTTAACGGGGCTAAGTGATAAACCGAAGCTTGGGGTGCACATATTTATATGTGCGCGGTAGAGGAGCGTTCCGTAAGCCGTCGAAGGCAGATTGAGAAGTCTGCTGGAGGTATCGGAAGTGCGAATGCTGACATGAGTAACGATAATGGGGGTGAAAAGCCTCCACGCCGAAAGCCCAAGGTTTCCTTGCGCAACGTTAATCGACGCAGGGTGAGTCGGCCCCTAAGGCGAGGCAGAAATGCGTAGTCGATGGGAAGCTGGTTAATATTCCAGCACCTCGCATAAGTGCGATGGGGGGACGGAGAAGGTTAGGTCTACCAGGCGTTGGTTGTCCTGGGGAAAGGCGGTAGGAGTGGGTCTTAGGCAAATCCGGGACCCTTTAACTCCGAGCACCGAGACGAGCTCATTAGAGCGAAGTGACTGATACCACGCTTCCAGGAAAAGCCCCTAAGCTTCAGCTTATGCAGACCGTACCGTAAACCGACACAGGTGGGTAGGAAGAGAATTCTAAGGCGCTTGAGAGAACTCGGGTGAAGGAACTAGGCAACATAGCACCGTAACTTCGGGAGAAGGTGCGCCCTTGATCGTGGCCCATGCGGGCTACAGCGATCGGGGGCCGCAGTGACCAGGCCGCTGCGACTGTTTATCAAAAACACAGGACTCTGCAAACACGAAAGTGGACGTATAGGGTCTGACGCCTGCCCGGTGCCGGAAGGTTAATTGATGGGGTCAGCCGCAAGGCGAAGCTCTTGATCGAAGCCCCGGTAAACGGCGGCCGTAACTATAACGGTCCTAAGGTAGCGAAATTCCTTGTCGGGTAAGTTCCGACCTGCACGAATGGCGTAACGATGGCGGCGCTGTCTCCACCCGAGACTCAGTGAAATTGAAATCGCTGTGAAGATGCAGCGTTCCCGTGGCAAGACGGAAAGACCCCGTGAACCTTTACTATAGCTTTACATTGAACGTTGAGTTCGTCTGTGTAGGATAGGTGGGAGGCTATGAAACCCTGGCGCTAGCTGGGGTGGAGCCAACCTTGAAATACCACCCTGTCGTGCTTGACGTTCTAACCTAGGTCCGTTATCCGGATCGGGGACCATGTATGGTGGGTAGTTTGACTGGGGCGGTCTCCTCCCAAAGAGTAACGGAGGAGCTCGAAGGTACGCTCAGCGCGGTCGGACATCGCGCACTGTGTGCAAAGGCATAAGCGTGCTTGACTGCGAGATCGACGGATCAAGCAGGTAGGAAACTAGGACTTAGTGATCCGGTGGTTCTGTATGGAAGGGCCATCGCTCAACGGATAAAAGGTACTCCGGGGATAACAGGCTGATACCGCCCAAGAGTTCATATCGACGGCGGTGTTTGGCACCTCGATGTCGGCTCATCACATCCTGGGGCTGTAGTCGGTCCCAAGGGTATGGCTGTTCGCCATTTAAAGTGGTACGCGAGCTGGGTTCAGAACGTCGTGAGACAGTTCGGTCCCTATCTGCCATGGGCGTTGGAGATTTGAGAGGGGCTGCTCCTAGTACGAGAGGACCGGAGTGGACGAACCTCTGGTGTTCCGGTTGTCACGCCAGTGGCACTGCCGGGTAGCTATGTTCGGAAGCGATAACCGCTGAAAGCATCTAAGCGGGAAGCGCGCCTCAAGATGAGATCTCCCGGGAGCTTGACTCCCCTGAAGGAACCATCAAGACCAGGTGGTTGATAGGCTGGGTGTGTAAGCACAGCAATGTGTTGAGCTAACCAGTACTAATGATCCGTGCGGCTTGACCATATAACCTCAAGTTGCTTCTAACCGAAGCATCCTTGGCCAACGACACGAATGAGTCGTCAAAAATGTTCGCTACTTCCCAACCTCTGAGAGCGTGAGCGCTGTCAGTCCCACTTTCGAGCGCATACCTGCGACCGATCACCGGACCGACTTGCGACCCTCCACCCTCTCCCTGGTGACTATAGCTGTATGGAACCACCCGATCCCATTCCGAACTCGGAAGTGAAACGTACATGCGCCGATGGTAGTGTGCATCTAGCATGCGAGAGTAGGTCATCGCCAGGGTTTTTACCCAAAACCCCCGCCGGTATTCCGGCGGGGGTTTTTCTTTG
>NZ_JBDGKS010000004.1:0-16446 GCF_057656255.1 Luteimonas sp. Soil_N_1 | reverse complement strand
TCTTGCCGTGGTCGACGTGACCGATGGTGCCGACGTTGACGTGCGGCTTGGTGCGCTCGAACTTACCCTTTGCCATGTCTACAACCTCTGTGATTCGTGATTGGTGATTGGTGATTCGGGTGAAGCGGGACCCGCACTCTTTCGAGTGGCGGGCCCCGGATCACGAATCACGACTTACTTCTTGGTGACGGTGTCCGCGATGTTCGTCGGCGCTTCCGCGTAGTGATCGAACTCCATCGAGAACGTCGCACGGCCCTGGGACATCGAGCGCAGCGTCGTCGCGTAGCCGAACATTTCGCCCAGCGGGATCATCGCGTTGATGATCTTGCCCGACGGGCTGTCGTCCTGGCCCTGCAGGATGCCGCGACGACGGCTGACGTCGCCCATCACGTCGCCGAGGTAATCCTCGGGGCTGACGATCTCGACCTTCATGATCGGCTCGAGCAGCACCGGGCTCGCCTTGACGAAGCCCTGCTTGAACGCCATCGACGACGCGAGCTTGAACGCCATTTCCGACGAGTCGACGTCGTGGTACGAGCCGAACACCAGCTTGACCTTGACGCCCACGACCGGGAAGCCGGCGATCGGACCACTGGTGATCGTTTCGCGGATGCCCTTCTCGACCGACGGGATGAATTCCTTCGGGATCACGCCACCGGTGATGTCGTTGATGAACAGGAAATCGTCCTTGATGTCGCCCGCCAGCTTCGGATCGGCACGATCCTCGGCCGTCAGCGGCGACAGCTCGATCACGACGTGACCGTACTGACCCTTACCGCCCGACTGCTTGGCGTGCTTGTAGTCCGACTTCACATCCTTCGAGCGGATCGTTTCGCGATACGCAACCTGCGGCTTGCCGACATTGGCTTCGACGTTGAACTCGCGCTTCATGCGGTCAACGATGATGTCCAGGTGCAGCTCACCCATACCGGCGATGATGGTCTGGCCGGACTCTTCATCGGTACGCACGCGGAAGGACGGATCCTCCTGCGCCAGGCGACCGAGCGCGAGGCCCATCTTTTCCTGGTCCGACTTGGTCTTCGGCTCCACCGCCATCGAGATGACCGGCTCCGGGAACACCATCCGCTCAAGCACGATCGGGTGTTCCTGCGAGCAGAGGGTGTCACCGGTGGTGACGTCCTTCAGGCCCACTGCCGCGGCGATGTCGCCGGCCAGCACTTCCTTGATCTCTTCGCGGTTGTTGGAGTGCATCTGCAGCAGACGGCCGATGCGCTCCTTCTTGCTCTTGACCGAGTTGTACACCTGGTCGCCGGCGTTGAGCATGCCCGAGTAGACGCGGAAGAAGGTCAGCGAACCCACGAACGGATCGGTCATGATCTTGAACGCCAGCGCCGAGAACGGCGCCTTGTCGTTCGACTCGCGCGTCAGTTCCTTGGTCTCGTCATCGACGTCCACACCCTTGACCGACGGCACGTCGACCGGCGACGGCAGCAGCTGCACGACACCGTCGAGCATCGCCTGGACGCCCTTGTTCTTGAACGCCGTGCCGCAGTACATCGGCACGATTTCCGTCTTGAGCGTGCGCTCGCGCAGACCGTCGATGATCTCGGCCTCGGACAGCTCACCCGTCTCCAGGTACTTGTCCATCAGGGCTTCGCTGGCCTCGGCGGCCGACTCGATCATGAAGGCGCGCGCCTCCTCGGCTTCCGCCTGCAGTTCAGCCGGGATCTCGCGATATTCGAATGTCAGGCCTTGCGAAGCGGTGTCCCAGTGGATCGCCTTCATCTTGATCAGGTCGACCACGCCTTCAAAGCCGTCCTCGGCGCCAATCGGCACCTGCATCGGCACCGGCGAAGCACCCAGACGGGCCTTCAGCTGGTCGCGGACCTTGACGAAGTTGGCGCCGGTACGATCCATCTTGTTGACGAATGCGATGCGCGGCACGTGGTACTTGTTGGCTTGGCGCCACACGGTTTCCGACTGCGGCTGCACGCCACCGACGGCACACAGCACGAACACCGCGCCGTCGAGCACGCGCAGCGAACGCTCCACTTCGATCGTGAAGTCGACGTGGCCGGGGGTGTCGATGATGTTGAAGCGGTACTCGGGCAGCGACTTGTCCATGCCCTTCCAGAACGCGGTGGTCGCCGCGGACTGGATCGTGATGCCACGTTCCTGCTCCTGCTCCATCCAGTCCATGGTGGCGGCGCCATCGTGCACTTCACCGATCTTGTGGCTCTTGCCGGTGTAGAACAGGATGCGCTCAGAGGTCGTGGTCTTGCCGGCATCGATGTGGGCCATGATGCCGAAGTTGCGGTAGCGTTCGATGGGTGTCGTGCGAGCCACGTCAGTCTCTCGTATTGAATGGCGAAGTCGCGGCATGACGCCGTGCCTTCGCGATGGAATCGCTTGAATGGACGAATGCCGCCTTGCGGCGGCTTCCGGATCCTGCGTGCGGTCTGTGACCGCTTGGAGGCACCTGTATGGTGCCGACGGGTCCCGGAATCAACCGGGACCCGCGGAGGCCGCTTACCAGCGGTAGTGCGCGAACGCCTTGTTGGCGTCGGCCATGCGGTGGGTTTCTTCGCGCTTCTTGATCGCGCCACCACGGTTTTCCGATGCGTCGATGAGCTCGGCGGCCAGCTTGCGCGGCATGGTGTTCTCGCCGCGCTTGCGCGCCGACTCGATCAACCAGCGCATGGCCAGCGCCATGCGACGCGAGGCGCGCACTTCGACCGGCACCTGGTACGTGGCACCACCGACGCGACGCGACTTCACTTCGACGGCCGGCGAGATGTTGCCAAGCGCCTTCTCGACCAGCTCGAGCGCATTGCCGTTCTTCTCGCTGATCACGTCCATGGCGCCGTAGACGATCTTTTCAGCGATCGACTTCTTGCCACTCTTCATGACCATGTTGATGAAGCGCGCGATCGTGTCGCTGTTGTGCTTCGGGTCGGGCAGCACCGAACGCTGCGGGGTGTTTCCTTTACGCGACATTGTCTATTCCTCAGCCCTTCGGACGCTTGGTGCCGTACTTCGAACGGCTCTGCTTGCGCTTCGCAACGCCGGAGGCGTCGAGCGAACCGCGCACGGTGTGGTAACGCACGCCCGGGAGGTCCTTGACGCGACCGCCGCGGATCAGCACCACGCTGTGCTCCTGCAGGTTGTGGCCTTCGCCGCCGATGTACGAAATGACTTCGTAACCGTTGGTCAGGCGCACCTTGGCGACCTTGCGAAGCGCCGAGTTCGGCTTCTTCGGGGTCGTGGTGTACACGCGGGTGCAGACGCCACGGCGCTGCGGGCAGTTCGCCAGCGCGGGCGAAGTGCTCTTGTAGGTTTCAGGGCTGCGCGGCTTCCGCACCAGCTGGTTGATCGTTGCCATCAGGTCTCGGGTCTTTGGTTCGGGCCGGAGCCCGGTGAAAACGAAGACAGACGGAATCGCCGCCTGTCAGACGAAAAAGTATAGCCCGCGCTGACGGGTACCGTCAACGCGGGTCATACCGCCGCTGGCGGATCCCGGAGGATCCAGCCCGGCATACAACGTCTCCCGTCCATCCTGGACCGAATACGAGCCGCGTCCTGCGCCTCTTTTCGGAGTCTGGGTGGCCCACGAGGGGCCACCAAAGGGGTGCAATCTTAGCGTGCTTCGCCGTCGCTGTCAGCAGCCGGTGTCACCGGCGCGTCTTCCAGCATCACCTGCTCCGGCGCAGCCGGTGCCGCGACGACCTCGGCCTCGGCCGTGACCGCGCTGCTGCCCGACAGTGCATCCATTTCCGAGTCGGTCAGGCCGGACGCGGCGCGACGACGGCGGGCGTGGTACGCCAGACCGGTACCCGCGGGGATCAGGCGACCCACGATCACGTTTTCCTTCAGACCGCGCAGGCTGTCGCGCGTGCCGCGGACGGCCGCCTCGGTGAGCACGCGGGTGGTCTCCTGGAACGACGCAGCCGAGATGAACGACTCGGTGGCCAGCGACGCCTTGGTGATGCCCAGCAGCACCGGTTCGAACTTCGCCGGCAGTTCGCTCTTGGCGAGATGCCTGACGTTGTCCTCGATCACGCGCTGACGCTCGACCTGCTCGCCGTTGAGGAAGCGGCTGTCGCCCTGGTCGGTGATCTCGACCTTGCGCAGCATCTGGCGAACGATCACCTCGATGTGCTTGTCGTTGATCTTCACGCCCTGCAGGCGGTAGACGTCCTGGATTTCCTTGGTCAGGTAGGACGCCAGCTCCTCGACACCCTTCAGACGCAGGATGTCCTGCGGGCTCGGCTCGCCGTCGACGACCGTCTCGCCCTTCTCCACGTGCTCGCCTTCGAACACGATGATCTGGCGGTACTTCGGGATCAGTTCTTCATGATCCTCGCCGTCGACGCCCTTGATGATCAGGCGCTGCTTGCCCTTGGTGTCCTTGCCGAAGCTGACGATGCCGGAGATCTCGGCGAGGATCGCCTGGTCCTTCGGCTTGCGCGCTTCGAACAGATCGGCCACGCGCGGCAGACCACCGGTGATGTCGCGGGTCTTCGACGCTTCCTGCGGCACCTTGGTGACCACGTCGCCCACGCCGACGGCATCGCCGTCCTGCAGGTTGACGATCGAGCGCGGCGGCAGCAGGTACTGCGCCGGCAGGTCGGTACCGGGAATGTTGAGGTCGTTGCCCTTGGCATCGACGATGCGCACGATCGGACGCAGATCCTTGCCCATCGAACCACGACGCTTGGGATCGGTGATCTCGCGCGACGCCAGGCCGGTCAGGTCGTCGGTCTTCTCGATGACGGTGATGCCGTCGACGAAGTCCACGAAGCGGATGAAGCCCGCCACTTCCGACACGATCGGGTGGTTATGCGGATCCCAGTTCGACACGGTCTGGCCGGCCTTGATCGCATCGCCGTCGTTGACAGTGATCGTCGCGCCGTAGGGCAGCTTGTAACGCTCGCGCTCGCGGCCGTGGCCGTCGAGCACCGACAGTTCGCCCGAACGTGAGACCGCGACCAGGCTGCCGCTCTCGTGCTTGACGTGCTTGAGGTTGTTGAACTTGATCGAGCCGGTGGTCTTGACCGTCACGTTGTCGATGGCGGCCGCACGCGAGGCGGCACCACCGATGTGGAACGTACGCATGGTCAGCTGCGTGCCGGGCTCGCCGATCGACTGCGCGGCGACGACGCCCACGGCCTCGCCCTGGTTGACCAGGTGGCCGCGGCCGAGGTCACGGCCGTAGCAGCTGGCGCAGACACCGAAGCCGGCTTCGCAGGTGATCGTCGAACGGACCTGGATCGACTGCACACCGGCCTCTTCGAGGCGCTGCACCCACTGCTCGTCGAGCAGCGTGTTGCGGGTGACGATCGGATCCTCGTCATTGCCCGGCAGGAACACGTCCTCGGCCACGACACGACCCAGCACGCGGTCGCGCAACGGCTCGACCACGTCGCCGCCTTCGACGATCGGGGTCATGGTGAGACCATCCATCGTGCCGCAGTCGACTTCAGTGATCACCACGTCCTGCGCCACGTCGACGAGACGACGGGTCAGGTAACCGGAGTTCGCGGTCTTGAGCGCGGTATCGGCCAGACCCTTACGGGCACCGTGGGTGGAGTTGAAGTATTCCTGGACGTTCAGACCTTCGCGGAAGTTCGCGATGATCGGCGTCTCGATGATCGAGCCGTCCGGCTTGGCCATCAGGCCGCGCATACCGGCCAGCTGACGGATCTGCGCCTGCGAACCACGCGCACCGGAGTCGGCCATGATGTAGAGCGAGTTCATCGACTTCTGGTCGATGGTTTCGCCCTTGGCATTGAGGACCTTCTCGGTACCGATCGTGTCCATCATCGCCTTGGCGATGCGCTCGTTCGTACGCGACCAGATGTCGACGACCTTGTTGTAGCGCTCGCCGGCGGTGACCAGACCCGACTGGTACTGCTGCTGGATTTCCAGCACTTCGGCCTCGGCCTCGACCAGGATGCCGGCCTTCTCGGTCGGGATGGTCATGTCGTTGATACCGATCGACACGCCCGCACGCGTCGCGTTGCCGAAGCCGGTGTACATCAGCTTGTCGGCGAACACGACCGTGTCCTTGAGACCCAGACGGCGGTAGCAGGCGTTGATCAGGCGCGAGATGTTCTTCTTGTTGAGCTCGACGTTGGCCAGCTCGAACGGCAGGCCGTCGGGCATGATTTCGAGCAGCAGCGCACGACCCACGCTCGTCTCGACGATCGAGGTCACCTTCTCGCGCGAACCGTCCTCGCTGATCACGGTCTGGTTGATGCGGACCTTGATCTTGGCGTGGAGGCCGGCAGCCTTGTTGTCGAACGCACGACGCACTTCGGCGATGTTCGCGAAGATCATGCCCTCGCCCGGGATGTTCTCCAGAGCGCGCGTCATGTAATACAGACCGAGCACGACGTCCTGCGACGGCACGATGATCGGCTCGCCGTTGGCCGGCGACAGGATGTTGTTCGACGCCATCATCAGCGCGCGCGCTTCGAGCTGGGCTTCCAGCGAGAGCGGCACGTGGACCGCCATCTGGTCACCGTCGAAGTCGGCGTTGAACGCGGTACACACCAGCGGATGCAGCTGGATCGCCTTGCCTTCGATCAGCACCGGCTCGAACGCCTGGATGCCCAGACGGTGCAGCGTCGGCGCGCGGTTGAGCATGACCGGGTGTTCGCGGATCACCTCTTCGAGGATGTCCCACACCTCGGCCTCTTCGCGCTCGACGAGCTTCTTGGCGGCCTTGATCGTCGTGGCGAGGCCACGGCGCTGCAGCTTGGCGAAGATGAAGGGCTTGAACAGTTCCAGC
This sequence comes from Luteimonas sp. Soil_N_1, assembly GCF_057656255.1. NCBI lineage: Bacteria > Pseudomonadati > Pseudomonadota > Gammaproteobacteria > Lysobacterales > Lysobacteraceae > Luteimonas > Luteimonas sp. Soil_N_1. Next base: position 9,692 of record NZ_JBDGKS010000004.1, on the reverse strand, counting down.
GCCATCTTCTTCGGCAGGCCGCACTCGTGCAGACGCAGCGTCGGGCCGACCACGATGACCGAACGGCCCGAGTAGTCGACGCGCTTGCCGAGCAGGTTCTGGCGGAAGCGACCCTGCTTGCCCTTGATCATGTCGGCGAGCGACTTGAGCGGGCGCTTGTTGGTACCGGTGATCGCACGGCCGCGACGGCCGTTGTCCATCAGCGCATCGACCGATTCCTGCAGCATGCGTTTTTCGTTGCGCACGATGATGTCGGGCGCATTGAGTTCGAGCAGGCGACGCAGGCGGTTGTTGCGGTTGATGACGCGGCGGTACAGATCATTGAGATCCGAGGTCGCGAAGCGGCCACCGTCCAGCGGGACCAGCGGACGCAGGTCCGGCGGCAGCACCGGCAGCACGGTCATGATCATCCACTCGGGACGGTTGCCCGACTCGATGAAGGCCTCGACCAGCTTGATGCGCTTGGTGAGACGCTTGAGCTTGGTTTCAGAACCCGTGGCGGCGATCTCTTCCTTCAGGCGGACCATCTCGGCCTGCAGGTCGATCGTGCGCAGCAGGTCGTAGACCGCCTCGGCGCCCATCGCGGCGTCGAAGTCGTCGCCGTGTTCCTGGCGCATCTGCATGTACTGCTCTTCGTTGAGCAGCTGGCTGCGCTCGAGCGGGGTCAGGCCCGGCTCGGTCACGACGAACGCTTCGAAGTACAGGATGCGCTCGATGTCACGCAGGGTCATGTCCAGCATCAGGCCGATGCGCGACGGCAGCGACTTGAGGAACCAGATGTGCGCGACCGGCGACGCCAGGTCGATGTGACCCATGCGCTCGCGGCGCACCTTGGCCAGGGTGACTTCGGTGCCGCACTTCTCGCAGACCACGCCACGGTGCTTCATGCGCTTGTACTTGCCGCACAGGCACTCGTAGTCCTTGATCGGGCCGAAGATCGCGGCGCAGAACAGGCCGTCACGCTCGGGCTTGAACGTGCGGTAGTTGATCGTCTCGGGCTTCTTCACTTCGCCGAACGACCACGAACGGATCAGGTCGGGGCTTGCGAGCGCGATCTTGATCGCGTCGAAGTCCGGGATCTGGCGCGGCTGGTTGAAGAGATTGAGCAGGTCTTTCATGTCTTTACTCCGGGAATGGGGAACCTGGGGCGGATTGGATCGGGGTCGCGCGCGGCACGCTCACGCGCCGCGCGTCGGACGTCCTGCCTCAGTGCTCCTCCAGCTCCATGTTGATCGCCAGCGAACGGATTTCCTTGACCAGCACGTTGAACGACTCCGGCATGCCGGCAACCATCTCGTGCTCACCGTCGACGATGTTCTTGTACATCTGGTTGCGGCCCTGCACGTCGTCGGACTTCACCGTCAGCATTTCCTGCAGGGTGTAGGCCGCGCCGTAGGCTTCCAGCGCCCAGACTTCCATTTCGCCGAAGCGCTGGCCGCCGAACTGCGCCTTGCCGCCCAGCGGCTGCTGGGTGACGAGCGAGTACGGACCGGTCGAACGCGCGTGCATCTTGTCGTCCACGAGGTGGTTGAGCTTGAGCATGTGCATGTAGCCCACGGTCACTTCACGCTCGAACGCCTCGCCGGTCCGGCCATCGAACAGACGGTGCTGACCACTGGTCGGCATGTCCGCCAGCTCGAGCATCGCCTTGATCTCCGACTCCGCCGCGCCATCGAACACCGGGGTGGCCATCGGCACGCCGTCGGTGAGGTTGCCGGCGAGCTTCAGCAGTTCCTCGTCGCTGAACTGCGACAGGTCGACGCGCTGTGCGAACACGGCCTTGTCGTGGTTGTAGATCTGGTCGAGGAAGCTGCGCAGTTCGGCCACCTTGGCCTGCGCGTCGAGCATCCGCTGGATCTTCTCGCCCAGGCCCTTGGCCGCGAGGCCCAGGTGCACTTCGAGGATCTGGCCGATGTTCATACGCGACGGCACGCCCAGCGGGTTCAACACGATGTCGACCGTGTTGCCGTTGGCCATGTGCGGCATGTCCTGCACGGGCACGATGGTCGACACGACACCCTTGTTGCCGTGACGGCCGGCCATCTTGTCGCCCGGCTGGATGCGGCGCTTCACGGCCAGATAGACCTTGACCATCTTCAGCACGCCCGGTGCGAGGTCGTCGCCCTGGGTGATCTTGCCGCGCTTGTCGGCGAAGCGCTTCTCGAACTCCTTCTGGTGCGCGTCGATCTGCTTCTGCGCACGTTCGATCGCGTCGGCCGCGTCCTCGTCCTTCATGCGGATCTGGAACCAGTCGGACTTCTTCAGGCCGTCGAGCACCAGCGAGCTGACCGTGTCGCCCTTCTTCAGGCCGGGGCCGCCGTTGGCGACCTTGCCCTGGATCTGCGAACGCAGACGCGCATAGATCGCGCTTTCGAGGATGCGGAACTGGTCGTCGAAGTCCTTCTTGACGCGCTTGATCTCGGACTCTTCGATCTGCTTGGCGCGCTTGTCCTTCTCGATGCCGTCGCGGGTGAAGACCTGCACGTCGATGACGGTGCCGTCCATACCCGGCGGCACGCGCAGCGAGCTGTCCTTCACGTCGGACGCCTTCTCACCGAAGATCGCGCGCAGCAGCTTCTCTTCCGGGGTCAGCTGGCTCTCGCCCTTCGGCGTGACCTTGCCCACCAGGATGTCGCCGGCGCGGACTTCCGCACCGATGTACACCACGCCGGATTCGTCGAGACGGTTGAGCGCGTTCTCGGACACGTTCGGGATGTCGGCGGAGATTTCCTCCGGTCCCAGCTTCGTGTCGCGGGCGACCGCGGTCATCTCCTCGATGTGGATCGTCGTGTAACGGTCTTCCTTGACGACGCGCTCCGACAGCAGGATCGAGTCTTCGAAGTTGTAGCCGTTCCACGGCATGAACGCGACGAGCATGTTCTGGCCCAGCGCGAGCTCGCCGATGTCGGTCGAGGGACCGTCGGCCAGCACGTCGCCGCGCGCGACCACGTCACCCACGTTCACCAGCGGACGCTGGTTGATGCAGGTGTTCTGGTTGGAGCGCGTGTACTTGATCAGGTTGTAGATGTCGACGCCGGCATCGTGCTCGCCGGAGATCTCTTCTTCATGCACCTTGACCACGACGCGGCCGGCATCGATCTGCTCGATCACGCCGCCACGGCGGGCGTTCACGGTCACGCCCGAGTCGCGCGCCACGGCGCGCTCGATGCCGGTACCGACCAGCGGCTTCTGCGCACGCAGCGTCGGCACGGCCTGGCGCTGCATGTTGGCGCCCATCAGTGCGCGGTTCGCGTCATCGTGCTCGAGGAACGGCACGAGCGCGGCGGCGACCGACACGGTCTGCATCGGCGAGACGTCCATGTAATGGATTTCCGCCGGCGGCTTGAGCAGCGACTCGCCCTGGAAGCGGCAGTCGACGAACTGCTGCGTCATCGTGCCCTTGTCGTCCTGGACGGCATTGGCCTGTGCGATGACGTAGTCGTTCTCTTCGATCGCCGACAGGTATTCGATGTCGTCGGTGACGCGGCTGTCGACGACCTTGCGGTACGGCGTCTCGAGGAAGCCGTACTTGTTGGTGCGTGCGAACGTCGCCAGCGAGTTGATCAGGCCGATGTTCGGGCCTTCCGGCGTTTCGATGGTGCAGACGCGGCCGTAATGCGTGGGATGCACGTCGCGCACTTCGAAGCCGGCGCGCTCGCGGGTCAGACCGCCCGGGCCGAGGGCCGAGACGCGACGCTTGTGCGTGACTTCCGACAGCGGGTTGTTCTGGTCCATGAACTGCGACAGCTGCGAGGAGCCGAAGAATTCCTTGACCGCCGCCGCGACCGGCTTGGCGTTGATCAGTTCCTGCGGGGTCAGGCCATCGGCCTCGGCCATCGTCAGGCGCTCGCGCACCGCGCGCTCGACGCGGACCAGGCCCACGCGGAACACGTTCTCGGCCATTTCGCCGACCGAACGCACGCGACGGTTGCCGAGGTGGTCGATGTCGTCGACGACGCCGCGACCGTTGCGGATCTCGGTCAGCACGCGGATGACGTCGAGGATGTCCGACGTCTGGCCGAACTCGCCACGCAGACGCACCGCGTCCTCGTCCTTGCGCTCGGCGAAGTACTTCGCGTCGTACAGCACGGACGCGCCTTCGGTTTCCTTGCGGCCCAGGCGACGGTTGAACTTCATGCGGCCGACGCCGGAGACGTCGTAGCGCTCGAACGTGAAGAACAGGTTGTGGAACAGGTTCTGCGCGGCATCCTTGGTCGGCGGCTCGCCGGGACGCATCATGCGGTAGATCTCGACCAGCGCATCGAGCTGCGTCTTGGTCGAGTCGATGCGCAGGGTGTTGGACAGGTACGGGCCGCGATCGAGGTCGTTGACCCAGATGGTGCCGATGGTCTCGATCGACGCCTTGCGCAGCGCCTCGAGGGTCTCGAGCGTGATCTCGTCGTTGGCGGTCGCGACCAGCTCGCCGGTCGCCGGGTCGATCACGTCGTGCGACAGGATCTGGCCGACCATGTAGTCGTCCGGCACGGCCAGCGCGGTGATGCCTGCGGCTTCGAGCTGCTTGACGTGACGCGCGGTGATGCGCTTGCCCGCTTCGACGATGACCTTCTCGCCGTCGAGCAGGTCGAAGTTCAGCGTTTCGCCACGCAGACGCTCCGACACCAGCTCCAGCTGCACGCCCTCGCCTTCCGGCAGGATGTGGTAGCTGTTGATGTCGAAGAACTCGTTGAGCATCTCTTCGTTGTTGTAGCCGAGCGCGCGCAGCAGCACCGACACCGGCAGCTTGCGACGGCGGTCGATACGCGTGAACAGCGCATCCTTCGGGTCAAACTCGAAGTCGAGCCAGGAGCCGCGGTACGGAATGATGCGGGCGCTGTAGAGCAGCTTGCCCGAGCTGTGCGTCTTGCCGCGGTCGTGATCGAAGAACACGCCCGGCGAGCGGTGCAGCTGCGAGACGATGACGCGCTCGGTGCCGTTGATGATGAAGGTGCCGTTTTCGGTCATGAGCGGAATCTCGCCCATGTAGACCTCCTGCTCCTTCACGTACTTGATGGCCTTCTGCGACGACTCGCGGTCGTAGATCACCAGACGCACGGTCACGCGCAGCGGGGCGCCGTAGCTCAGGCCACGGTTGCGGCATTCGCGCTCGTCGAACACGGGTTCGCCGAGCTTGTAGCCGACGTATTCGAGTGCGGCGTAGCCGTTGTAGCTGACGATCGGGAACACCGACTTGAGCGCGGCGTGCAGGCCACGGTCCTCACGCTTGGTGGGGTCGCGGTCGGCCTGCAGGAATTCGCGGTAGGAATCGACCTGGATGGCCAGGAGGAACGGCACCTCGAGAATCTCGCGGCGCTTGCCGAAGTTCTTGCGGATGCGCTTCTTCTCGGTGAACGAGTAGGTCTGCTGCGGGCTCGACGGGAGCTGCTGGGACGTCGTCATGGGGATTACGCCTCGTTGGATCGGATGGGATCGGCTTGCGATCCGGAACATGGAGCTGTCACTGGGTAGTCGCTGGTATTGCCGGCACCAGCACGCCATCTCCCGCTACTACCCACTGACAACTGCGTCAGTTGTCTTGTTACAGGCCGCCCGATTTCAGGAACGACCAAGGGCCGGGAGCTTTCGCCCCCGGCCCCGGTGCATCGCAAGCATGCTGCTGCGATGCCAAGTGCCGCTTACTTGATTTCGACGGTCGCGCCAGCAGCCTCGAGATCCTTCTTGATCTTCTCGGCTTCTTCCTTCGTGGCGCCTTCCTTGATTTCCTTCGGCGCGCCCTCGACCAGGTCCTTGGCTTCCTTGAGGCCCAGGCCGGTGATGGCGCGGACGACCTTGATCGACTCGACCTTCTTCTCGCCGGCAGCCTTCAGGATGACGGTGAATTCGGTCTGCTCTTCGACAGCGGCAGCCGGGCCGGCAGCAGCAGCCGCGGCAACCGGAGCAGCGGCGGAGACGCCGAACTTCTCTTCGATGGCCTTGACCAGCTCCATCACTTCCATCAGGGACTTCTCGGCGATGGCGTCGACGATCTGTTCGTTGGTAAGGGACATTGTGATTACCTTTGAAAAATTTTCTGGGATAGGTTTCGTTGAACCGACAGGTCGGGCTTACGCCGTTTCGGCCGTCTCGGCTGCTGCGTCCGCGGGTGCTTCGTCGCCACCACCCTGCTTGTCGCCGACGGCCTTGACGGCACGGGCGAACATCGCAGCGGGTTCGGACAGCACGCGGGCCAGCATCGACAGCGCCTGGTCGAGCGTCGGCAGCGATGCCAGAACGTCGACATGGCCGGCCGGATACAACTGGCCTTCCACGACGACGAGCTTGGGCACCAGCTTGCTGTTGTCTTTCGCGAATTCCTTGATCAGGCGACCGGCTGCGCCGGGCTCCTCGGTCGAGAACGCATACAGCAGAGGTCCGACCAGCGAGTCCTTGGAGCACTCGTAGCTGGTACCTTCCACCGCGCGTGCGGCCAGGGTGTTCTTGACAACGCGCAAGTACACACCGGTCTCACGAGCCTTCTTGCGCATCGCGGTCATTTGACTGACCGTGGTGCCCACGTACTCGACAGCAATCAGGGAGTGGGCGTTCGCGGCGACTTCTGCCAGCTCGGCGACAACTTCCTGCTTCTGGGACAGATTGAGAGCCATTAATCACTCCTCATTGTGAACTCCGCTCACGGCTCCTGCCGCTTGCGGTCCTGAGCGGCTTCCAATCCGTGGAGGCCGGGGATGCGTGACGCATCCCGGTGGTGGCCTTCTGCCTGGCTGGACGAATGTCTGACCAGAAACCTTCAGAAAGGCATCACCATCTACGCAGGCCCTTCGGTGCAAGCACCCCGGGATTAAGCGGTCTCGATCATCGGTGGCGGCGATTCCCTGCCAGTTCGAGCATCCCTGCCCGTCGCCACGTCGATCTCCACCGCGCCTGCGGTCTTTGACGGCGCCGCGCCGGACACAAGGTCCGTCGCGATGCCCCCAAATCGCGTCGCCCCGCGAGCGGGACGGCGCGTTTATTGCATTGCGATCAGCGCGCGATGCTCAGCGACGACTGGTCGACGGTGACGCCCGGACCCATGGTCGAGCTCACCGAGATCTTCTGCAGGTACTGGCCCTTGGCGGTGGCCGGCTTGGCCTTCACCAGGTCGGCCAGCAGCGCCTGCAGGTTTTCCTTCAGCTTCTCCGCATCGAAGTCGGCCTTGCCGATCGTGCAGTGGATGATGCCGGCCTTGTCGGTGCGGTAACGGACCTGGCCGCCCTTCGCATTCTTCACTGCCTCACCCGGGTTCGGGGAGACGGTGCCGACCTTCGGGTTCGGCATCAGACCGCGCGGGCCCAGCACCGTACCGAGCTTGCCGACCACGCGCATCGCGTCCGGCGTCGCGATCACGACGTCGTAGTTGATGTCGCCGGCCTGCATCTTCTCGGCCAGGTCGTCCATGCCGACGATGTCGGCACCGGCGGCCAGAGCTTCATCAGCCTTGGCACCGGCCGGCGCGAACACCGCGACGCGGACGCTCTTGCCCGTGCCCTGCGGCAGCACGGTCGAGCCGCGCACCTGCTGGTCGGACTTGCGCGCATCGACGCCGAGGCGGACGGCGACGTCCACGGCTTCGGCGAACTTCGCGCTGCTGTTGTCCTTGACGATCTTCAGGGCGTCATCGATGCCGTAGTTCTTGCCCGGCTGCACGGCAGCCTGGATGCTCTTCTGTCGCTTGGTCTGTGCCATGGTCTCAGCCCTCCACCGTCAGGCCCATCGAACGGGCGGAGCCCGCGATGGTGCGCACTGCTGCTTCCAGCTCGGCCGCCGTCAGATCGGCTTCCTTCGCCTTGGCGATCTCTTCGAGCTGCGCGCGCGTCACCTTGCCCACCTTTTCGGTGTTCGGACGCTTCGAGCCCGAGGCCACACCTGCCGCCTTCTTCAGCAGCACCGATGCCGGCGTGCTCTTGGTGATGAAGGTGAAGGTACGGTCCGAGTAGGCCGTGATGATGACCGGGGTCGGCAGACCCGGCTCGAGCTTGGAGGTCGCTGCGTTGAACGCCTTGCAGAACTCCATGATGTTCAGGCCGCGCTGACCCAGCGCAGGACCGACCGGCGGCGAGGGGTTGGCCTGACCGGCCTTGACCTGCAGCTTGATGTAACCGACGACTTTCTTCGCCATTGTCTTCTTCTCTCCGGGTGCAAGCGCCTTGAATCAGGCTCCCCATCGTTCCGGGAATACACGTGTCCCGGATTCACGTTGTCCATCTCGCGCGAAAGGCCGCCCATACGGCGGCCTGTGCAGTTGCCCAGCGCACCGGACAGTGAGCCGCGCACTATAGCAGGGTTTCGCGCGCCCGTCACAGACGGGCGCGGCGGGGTCAGGCCTTCTCGACCTGCCCGAATTCCAGCTCGACCGGGGTCGAACGGCCGAAGATCAGCACTGCGACGCGCAGGCGGCTCTTCTCGTAGTTGATTTCCTCGACCACGCCGTTGAAGTCGTTGAACGGACCATCGGTGACGCGGACCATCTGACCCGGCTCGAACAGGACCTTCGGGCGCGGCTTCTCGACGCCTTCCTGCACGCGATCCAGGATCACGGCAGCTTCTTCGTCGCGGATCGGCAGCGGACGGTCGGCAGTGCCGCCGATGAAGCCCATCACCTTCGGCGTTTCCTTGACCAGGTGCCAGCTCTCGTTGTCCATGCGCGGGATGCCGCCGTCGTCAGACGTCAGGATCTGCACCAGGACATAGCCCGGGAAGAACTTGCGCTCGGAACGGCGCTTCTGGCCGGAGCGCATTTCGATCACTTCTTCGGTCGGCACCAGCACGTCGCCGAACTTGTCCTGCATCTCGGTCCGGACGATGCGGTCACGCAGCGCCTGGGCCACCGACTTCTCGAAGCCGGAATAGGCATGCACGACGTACCAGCGCTTGACGCCTTCGGTTTCCATCTGAATCGTTACTCCGTCACTGCCTCAGAACGAGGCGGATCAGCCACTGGATGATCTGGTCGAAACCGGCCAGCAGCAGGCTCATGATCGCCACGGCGATGATCACGATCCAGGTCAGGCGGACCGCTTCCTGGCGCGTCGGCCAGACGACCTTGCGCATCTCGAAGCGGGTTTCCGAGAAGAAATCACGGGTCTTGTGACCCTTGTCCGTCGTCAGGAAGACCGCGGCGGCACCCACGACGCACAGGGCGACGATGATGCTGCGCACCGGCGTGGCCAGCTGCGCCTGGAACCAGTAAAAGGCAAACACACCGGCGACAACGAGCAGGATCGCGGCAGCGTACTTGGCGAGGTCCGTCGAAGACGCACCCTTGGATTGTTCAACTCTGCTGTTCAATTCCCGGCGACTCATCGGTTTGCGACTGCTCGGTTGACGGGGCGGACCGCGATGCGTCCGGACCCGCGCGGACAATTCCGCGAATGGCACGCCAGGAGGGACTCGAACCCCCAACCTGCGGTTTTGGAGACCGCTGCTCTGCCAATTGAGCTACTGGCGTACGGATTGGAACAACAACCGGCTTCGGACACCCTTAGACGGCGAAGGCGGACCGGGGTACCGGCCCGCCTTGTCGCGGTTTTGACGGGGTTGGCACCCTGCGAAAACCACTGCATCCCGGCTTGCGCCGGAATGAACGTCGACCCGGATGCGCATGCGCACCCGGGCCGTCGGATCACTTGAGGATCTTGGCCACCACGCCGGCGCCGACGGTACGGCCGCCTTCGCGAATCGCGAAGCGCAGACCTTCG
>NZ_JBDGKS010000003.1:0-300799 GCF_057656255.1 Luteimonas sp. Soil_N_1 | reverse complement strand
AAGCGAGCCGCACATATTACCGCGACCCTCGAGTCTGTCAACACCGCGTGAAGCCGCGTTTCCTTCCTCTTCCCCGCCTGGCCCGCCGCCCCGTAGAGCAGCCCGTCAAGCGGGGGGCGAATTATGCATAGATCAAACACGTTTGCAAAGGGGTATCGCGCCGGATGTGCGAAATCGTGCAGATGACTGGGGTGAGCGGCCGCAGCACGTCCGCGGAGCCCCCATTCACTCGCCCGCGAGCAACGCTTCCACTGCCGCGCGCGGCAGCTTGCCCGTCTCATTGCGGGGCAATACGTCTACCCGCCGCTGGCGCCGCGGCAGGAACACCGGATCCAGGCTCTGGCGCAGCGCGTCCAGCAGCACCGCGTCTGTCAGCGTCTCGTCAGCCACCACAAGCGCCTCGATACGACGTACCCCGTACGCATCCGCCACTTGTGACTGCAGCACCACACCGTCGCGCACGCCATCGATGGCCAGCAGCCGGCGGGTGAGGTCGGCGAGCGAGGCGCGTTTTCCGGCGATCTCGATCATGTCGGCCTGGCGCCCGCGCAGGACGAAGCGCCCGGCATCGTCGAGTTCGACGATATCGGCCAGCAGGCGCGGCTCGGCCAGGTGCGGGGCATGGACGAGGGTGCCGTCCGGAACCGGCTGCAGGCGCACGCCTTCAAAGGGTGTCCAGGCGTCTTCGTGCGCCGTGCGCCGGTACGCGAAGATGCAGGTCTCCGTCGATCCGAACAATTCCCGCACCTCGCAGCCGAAACGCGCTTCGGCGTCGGCGGCGAGCGCACGCGACAACGGCGCGGTCGCGGTGACGATCGCCGCGACCGGCGGCAGGGCAATGCCGGATTCGACCAGCGAGCGCAGATGCACCGGCGTGGTCACCAGCAGCGCCGCGCGCGGGGCGTCCCGCAGGGCAGCCGCGATGTCGCCGGGGAAAAACGGGCGGCTGCCATGCACGGCAGCGTTGCCGAGCAGCGGCAGCAACACCGACATCTCCATCCCATACATATGTTGTGGCGGCACGGTCGCGACCACCGGCAGCGTGGCGCCGTCGTGCAGGTCCGCCAGCAGCGCGACGTTCTGCAGCGTGCCGCGGTGGAAGGTCGCCCACGTCTTGGGATTGGCCCCGGGCACACCGGTGCTGCCGGACGTGAAGCCGATCGCGACCAGTGCATCGAGTGCGATGGCGGGCACATCGCCCGCCAGTGCCGGCAATGCATCGGGCAGACGCACGTAATGCGGCGGCGCCGGCGCATGGCCGGCATCGTGCAGGGCGTCGCAGCCGCAGTCGTCCCGGTCGCCGATGCAATAGCTCTGTGGATGGCGCGCGCGTACGTCGTCGATCGCGCCGCGCGTACGTGACGGCGGCAACAGCGTGGCCTGCTTGCGCAGTGCGACGGCGCAGAACGCAACGAGAAAGCGATAGCGGTCTTCGCACAGGTTCAATGCGAAGGGCGCGTCCGGCAGCAACGCCGCGACGCCGCGCACGTGCGCGATGAAGGTCGACAGCGACACCGCACCATCGGCGCCGAACGCGACCGTCCGCGACGGATCACCTTCGACCAGGGGACGCGTCGCGCCTGCTTCGTGCAGGGCCCCGCGGCCACCCGCCCCCTGTTCCAGTACCACTGCCGACATCGTGCTGCCACTCCGTAAGGGATGTTCCAGATTGCCGTGTCCGGCCCGCGGAACAGCTGTTTTAGCTTACGCTGGACGCCCTGCGGGATGCCAAGTGCGGATGTTCAGCGAACCAGACAGCCTGCGCGCCGGCCCGGTGCGGTGCGCATGGCGCGATTACCGGCGCGGCGCGTCCGCCGAAGCCCTCGTACGGCCCTGGCTGGCCGATGTGATCGGCGTCGCCACTGACAGTTTCGCCCTCGAACGCGATGCCCGCGGACGCCCGCAACTGCAGGTGCCGGGCCGTCCGGCCCTGGATGCCAACTGGAGTCACAGCGGTGAAGTACTGCTGGTCGCGCTCGGCGACGGCGTGGCTGTGGGCGTGGACATCGAGTGGATGCGCCCCCGACCGCAGGCGATGGCGCTGGCGCGGCGCTTCTTCACCGCAAGCGAGGCCACCGCGCTTGCAGTGATGCCGCCGGACGCGGCCGAAACCGCCTTCGTTCAGTTGTGGTGCGCCAAGGAAGCGGTGTTGAAGGCGCACGGGCATGGCCTGTCGTTCGGGCTGGACCGGCTCGAGTTCGCCGCCCGCGATGGCGGATGGGCGCTGGTGGCCTGCGATCCGGCACTGGGCCGCCCCGCCGACTGGGGACTGCATGCATTCGCGCCGTTGCCGGGCTATCTGGCGACGCTGGCGTGGCGTCACGCCGGCTGATCCTGCGCCCGGCCGGTCCCATCGCGCGCAGGCGCACTCCTACAATATGCGCATGAACATTTCCGACGACACCGCACTGCGCGGCGAGCTCGAAGCCGGACTGGGTGCGCTGGGCCTGTCCCCGGCCCTGGCCGAGCCGCTGCTGGCGTATCTGGCCCTGCTGCTGCGCTGGAACAAGACCTACAACCTGACCGCGGTGCGCGATCCGCGCGAGATGGTCGTGCGCCATCTGCTCGATTCGCTGGCGATGGTGCCGCACGTCGACGGCCTCGCCACGCTCGCCGATCTGGGCACAGGCCCCGGCCTGCCCGGCATCCCGCTGGCGATCGCCCTGCCCGGCCTGCGGGTCACGCTGGTGGAATCCAACGGCAAGAAGGCGCGCTTTCTGCGCGAGGCCGTGCGCCAGCTCAAGCTCGCCAATGCCGACGTCGTCGAGGCGCGCATCGAGGCCGTCGACCGCCCCGGTGCATTCGATGCGATCACGGCGCGCGCACTCGCCACGCTGCCCGACATCCTCGCGTTCGGCGGTCATCTGCCCAGGGTCGATGGCGGCCGTCTGCTGGCGATGAAGGGGGTGCACCCGGCGGACGAGATCGCGGCACTGCCTGCCGGCTGGCAACTCGAAAGCGTCACGCCGCTGGCCGTGCCGGGCCTGGATGCGGAACGCCATCTGGTGGTCGTCGCCCGCGTCTGAACACGTGTTGCGCGGGCCTTCGTCCCGCCGATGCTCCGTTTCGCGCACGCGCTCCGGTGTGCGCGTGTCCGTGCGCGGCACATCATCGCTTCGGTTACCCCAAGCCGCGCTTGGGGGGCATAATCCCGGGTCCGGCCGCTGTCCGCGGCGGCCGGCTCCCTTCCTGAACCTTGCACGGAGCCCATGGCCCGCATCATCGCCATCGCCAACCAGAAGGGCGGCGTCGGAAAGACGACGACGGCCGTGAACCTCGCCGCGGCGCTCGCGCGCACGCCCAAGCGTGTGTTGCTGGTCGACCTCGATTCGCAGGGCAACGCGACGATGGGCTGCGGCATCGACAAGGGCGCGGTGCCGGTCTCGACCTGCGACGTGCTGCTGGGCGAGGTCGAAGCCGGCGACGCGATCGTGCAGACCGAGGAAGAGGTCGACCTGATTCCCGGCAACACCGATCTCACTGCCGCCGAACTCGAGCTGATGGGCGCCGACGATCGCGAGCAGCGCCTCAAGCGCGCACTCGAACCGCTGCGCGCGCGTTACGACTACATCCTCATCGACTGTCCGCCGGCGCTGTCGCTGCTGACGCTCAATGCGCTGACCGCTGCCGATTCGGTACTCGTGCCGATGCAGTGCGAGTACTACGCACTCGAAGGTCTGACCGCGCTGCTGCAGACGATCGATGCGATCAAGCAGAACCTCAACCCGAAGCTCGAGGTGGAGGGCGTGCTGCGCACGATGTTCGATGTGCGCAACAACCTCGCCAATGCGGTATCGGCTGAACTGACGAACCACTTCGGCGACAAGGTGTTCCGCACCATCGTGCCGCGCAACGTGCGCGTGGCCGAAGCACCCAGCCACGGCCAGAGCATCGTCGGTTACGACAAGAGCTCGCGCGGCGCGATCGCCTATCTCGGTCTGGCCGGCGAAGTGATCCGCCGCCAGCGCGAACGTGACACTGCACGCACCCAGGACACCACCGCCATGGAGACCCAGGCATGACCGTTGCGAAGACGCCCGCCAAGAAGCGCGGTCTGGGTCGTGGCCTGGAGGCCCTGCTCGGCCCCAAGGCCGCCGCCGATGCGCCGACGAGCCTGGAAGCCACCGAGCAGGACACGCTGCGCGTGCTGCCGATCGATGCGCTGAGCGCCGGCAAGTACCAGCCGCGCAAGCACTGGGATGCCGACAAGCTCACCGAGCTGGCCGAATCGATCAAGGCGCAGGGCGTCATCCAGCCCATCGTGGTGCGCGAGCGCGCGGACCGGACGTTCGAGATCATCGCCGGCGAACGCCGCTGGCGTGCTTCCAAGCAGGCCGGGCTGAGCGAAGTGCCGGCGGTCGTGCGCAACGTCGAGGACCGCACGGTCGTCGCGATGGCGCTGATCGAGAACATCCAGCGCGAAGACCTCAACCCGCTGGAAGAAGCGCAGGCGCTGCAGCGGCTCATCGACGAATTCGACCTGACCCATGCGCAGGCTGCCGAGGCCGTTGGCCGTTCGCGCGCCGCGGTGTCCAACCTGTTGCGTCTGCTGGAACTGCCGCCGGCGATCCGCATCCTGGTCGAGTCCAAGCAGCTCGAAATGGGGCATGCCCGCGCCCTGCTGACGCTGTCGCCCGAACTCGCCAGCAAGCTCGCCAGCGACGCCGTCGAGCACGGCTGGTCGGTGCGCGAAGTCGAACACCGCGCGCAGCAGTTCGCGGCCGGTCGCGTGCCGGGCGGCAACGGCCGCACGGCATCGAAGACCAAGGCCCGCCCGCAGGCCGACATCGTCTCGCTGGAGAACGAACTTTCGGAAACCCTGGGCACGCGCGTGTCGATCGCCAACGGCCGCGGCAACAAGGGCCGGCTGGTGATCCACTACGGCAACCTCGAAGCCCTCGATGGCGTGCTGGAACGGTTGCGCGCGGAGCGCGGCTGAGCGACAGCACGCCCACGTCACTCGCCTCACGGGCGCAGCGAAGATATCCCGCGCATGGGGCCGGAACGCCGGTGCCCTGCGCGATGTCCAGTCCACTGGAATTGTGTAACGCGCAACCGGGCCACTACCCTGCCCGGATGTTCCGTCGCCATGCCCCCTCGTTCTGGCCGCGCCCGCTGATGCTGGCGCTGCTGGTGCTGGGGCTGGTCGTGGCGCCGGTACTGGTCGCGATGGGCAACACCTACGAGGCCGCGCACGGCGAAACCGCCGAACAGCACGACCATGCGCCCGAGGCGCACGACGACGGCGCCGATCTGCTGCACGCGGTCGCGCACTGCGCCACCTGCGGCGCGCATACGCCGGGGCTGCCGCCCATGGCGTCGCTGATTGCACCGATCCCCAACGTGCACCCCGAAGCCGCGCTGCGCGATGCGGCACCGCCTCGCGCGCCCGAGACGCTGCTGCGCCCTCCGATTTCCGCATGACGTCCGTGCCGGCCTGACGCCGGCGTTCCGTCGTTCCGAAACCGGAGAAACTCCATGTTGTTGCGATTGGTGGCCCTGGCCGCCCTCGCCGCTGCGCCGTGCCTCGTGCGCGCGCAGACGGCGCCCGTTCCCGTGTCTGCTCCACTGTCCGCGTCTGCACCGGTGTCGACAGCCGACCGGAGTCTCGACCGTGCCTTCGCACGCGTCGCCGACGCCCATCCCGCACTGCGCCTGTTCGACGGCCAGCGCGACGTGCTCGATGCGGAACGCGACGCCGCAGCGCTGCGGCCCGCGCTCGAAACCGGCATCGAGATCGAGAACCTCGGCTTCGGTGCGCCGGTACGCGACGTCGAAGCCACCCTGACCCTTGCAGGTGTCTTCGAACGGGGCGGCAAGCTCGATGCCCGCCGCGCGCTCGCGCAGCGCCGGATCGATGCGCTAGCGCCGCAGCGCGAGGCCGCGCGCGTCGACCTGCTGGCCGAAACCGCGCGCCGGCATCTCGCCGTCGTCATCGCCATGCGGCGACAGGCGATTGCAGGGATCGAGGTCGCCCAGCGCACCCGCTTCGTCGACGCTGCACGCCAGCGGTTCGCGGCCGGCGCATCGCCGGAGGCCGTCGTGCTGACGGCGCAGGCCGCGCAGGCGCAGAGCGAACTGGAGGTCGCGCGCGCCGGCATGGAGATCGAGACCGCGCGGCGCAGTCTGGCGATGCTGTGGGGCGATCCTGACAGCGCGTTCGACGTCGCCGCCGGCGACCCGCTCGCATTGCCCGACATCGCCGGCTTCGATGTCCTGCGCGCGCTGCTTGCGCGATCGCCGGAGCTGCTGCAGTTCAACGATCGCGAACGCATCGCCGAGGCCCGGCTGCAGCTCGCACGCAGCGACGCCACGTCCGACATCGGCTGGCAGTCCGGCATCCGCCATCAGCGCGATAGCGGCGATACCTCGCTGATCGGTGGTCTCGTCATCCCGATCGGCAGCCGCGCGCGTGCGCAGCCGGGCATCCGCGCCGCAGCGGCGGAGCTCGCCCTGGTGTCGATCGAGCGCGATGCCGGCGACCGCGCACTGCAGGCGACGCTCGCCGATGCGCACGGCCGCTACCGCGTCGCACAGGCGGAAGTCGCGCTGCTGCAACGCGACGTGTTGCCACGGCTCGCGCGCGCGGCGAGTGCCAGCGAACGCGCCTGGCGCGCCGGCGCCGTGTCGTATCTCGAATGGTCGCAGTTGCAGGACGCGCGCGGCGACGCCCTGCGCCAGCAACTCGACGCCGCGCAGGCCGCGCAGATCGCCCTGATCGAGATGCAGCGCCTGACCGGCCAGTCACTCGTGGTCGCAGCTGCGACGCCCACACCCGACACTGGAGACATCCCATGAGGCGTTCCGCTTCCACGGCCACCGCGCCGCTGGCACTTGCCCTGCTCGTACTGCTGTCGGCCTGCAGCGATCCATCGACTGCGCAGGCCGACGGCGCCTCGCCATCCGCCGCGTCTGCCGACCACGACACCCATGCCGATGCCGGTCACGGCGACGCCGGGCATGCGGACGACGACGCGCACGACGGCCACGGCGACGAGGCCGCGGTCATCCCGGCCGACATCGCTGCGGAAGTGGGAATCCGCGTTGCGCCCGCTGCGGCCGGCACCATCGCCGACCAGCACGAGGTGCAGGGCCTGCTGACGACGCTTGAAACCGGTAACGCCCGCGCCACCGCGCGCTTCCCGGGACCGGTGCGGCGCCTGCATGCCGAAGTCGGCGACCGCGTGCGCGCCGGCCAGGTGCTGGCGAACATCGACAGCAATCTCAGTCTGTCGACCTATACCGTCACCGCGCCGATCACCGGCACCGTGCTCGCGCGCAACATGTCCGTCGGCGAGAGCGCCGGCGAAGGCGCGGTGCTCTACGAGATCGCCGACCTGTCGACGCTGTGGGTGGATCTCCATGTGTTCGGCCGCGATGCCGAGCATCTCGCGGCCGGTTCGCCGGTGACGATCACCCGCCTGGGCGACGGCGCAACCGCCGACACCCGCATCGAGCGCGTGCTGCCCGGCACCGCCACCGCGAGCCAGAGCACGATCGCGCGCGCCACGCTCGACAACGCCGACGGCCAGTGGCGACCGGGATCGGCCGTGCGCGCGATGGTCACCGTGTCCACGCAGCCAGCGGAACTTGTGGTGCCGCTGACCGCGCTGCAGCAGATGGACGGCCGCGACGTGGTGTTCGTGCGCGAAGGCGACCGCTACGAGAAGCGTGCAGTGACGCTGGGGCGTCGCGATGCACGCATGGTCGAGATCGTCGTCGGCATCCGTGCCGGCGAGGATGTCGTGGTCGAGCAGAGCTACACGATCAAGGCCGATCTCGAAAAGGCGGGAGCGGAACATGCGCACTGACGATGCCGGCCTGTGCTGCCGCAGGTGCCGGACACACGTGGCGCTGACATGCACGCGCAGGTCGTTACAGCCGGACGCAGCCGTTGCAGCGGCATCAGGACCGGCAGCGCGCGGCGCGACGCCGGACGGGAGCCGCGACCATGCTTGAGTCCCTCATCCATCTCTCCATCCGGCATCGCTGGCTGGTGCTCGCGGCGACGCTGATGCTGGTCGCGATCGGCGGCTGGAGCTTCACGAAGCTGCCGATCGACGCCACGCCCGACATCACCAACGTGCAGGTGCAGATCAACACCGCGGCGCCGGGCTATTCGCCACTGGAGACCGAGCAGCGGGTGACCTTCCCGATCGAGACCGCGCTTGCCGGTCTGCCGCGTCTCGACTACACGCGCTCGCTGTCGGCGTATGGCCTGTCGCAGGTCACCGTGGTGTTCGAGGACGGCACCGATCTCTACTTCGCGCGGCAGCAGGTCGCCGAGCGGGTGCAGGAGATCCGCAGCCAGTTGCCGGACGATGTCGATGCATCGCTCGGGCCGGCAGCCACCGGTCTGGGCGAGATCTTCATGTACACCGTCGAGGCATCGCCCGAGGCACGCAAACCCGATGGCACGCCGTACACCGCGACCGACCTGCGCACGCTGCAGGACTGGGTGCTGCGTCCGCAGATGCGCAACGTGCCCGGCGTCACCGAGGTCAACACCGTCGGCGGCTTCGCGCGCCAGGTCCACATCACGCCGGATCCGGCGATGCTGGTCGCGCTCGACTTCACGTTCGAGGACGTCGTCACCGCGGTCGCCAACAACACCCGCAACGTCGGCGCCGGCTACATCGAACGCAACGGCCAGCAGCTGCTGGTGCGTGTGCCCGGACAGGTCGCCGACATCGACGCGATCGGCAACATCGTGCTTGCGCGACGCGACGGCGTGCCGATCCATGTGCACGATGTCGCCAGCGTCGGCGAGGGTCGCGAACTGCGCACCGGCGCTGCCACGCAGAACGGCAAGGAAGTCGTGCTGGGCACGGTCTTCATGCTGGTCGGCGAGAACAGCCGCACCGTCGCGCAGGCCGCGGCCGCCCGGCTGGAAACCGCCAACGCCAGCCTGCCCGACGGCGTGCGTGCGGTCGCGGTCTACGACCGCACCGCGCTGGTCGACCGCACCATCCGCACCGTCGCCAAGAACCTGATCGAAGGCGCGCTGCTGGTGATCGTGGTGCTGTTCCTGCTGCTCGGCAACGTGCGTGCGGCGCTGCTGACCGCGCTGGTGATTCCGCTGACGATGCTGTTCACCGTCATCGGCATGCGCCAGGGCGGCGTGTCGGGCAACCTGATGAGCATGGGCGCGCTGGACTTCGGCCTGATCGTCGACGGCGCGGTAATCATCGTCGAGAACTGCCTGCGCCGCTTCGGCGAAGCGCAGCAGCGGCTGGGCCGTCTGCTCGACACACGCGAGCGTCACGCCGTCGCGGCCTCGGCCAGTGCAGAAGTGATCCGGCCCAGCCTGTTCGGGCTCGGCATCATCGCCGCGGTCTATCTGCCGGTGTTCGCGCTCGAAGGCGTGGAAGGCAAGATGTTCCATCCGATGGCGATCACCGTCGTGCTGGCATTGACCGGCGCGATGCTCCTGTCGCTGACCTTCGTGCCCGCGACAATCGCCCTGCTGCTGCGCGGCCGTGTTGCCGAACACGACAACCGGGTGATGCGCGCCGCACGTCGTGGCTATGCACCGGCCCTCGACTGGGCGCTGCGCCATGGCCGCTGGCTGGTCGGCGGCGCACTGGTGCTGGTGCTGGCCTGCGGTGTGCTGGCCACGCGCATGGGCAGCGAGTTCGTGCCCAGCCTCGACGAGGGCGACATCGCCCTGCATGCGATGCGCATCCCCGGCACCGGCATCGAACAGTCGGTGGCGATGCAGCGCGCGCTCGAACGCCGGCTGCTGCAGGCGCCCGAGGTCGTGCGTGTGTTCTCGCGCATCGGCACCGCCGAAGTCGCCAACGACCCCATGCCGCCATCGGTCGCCGACACCTTCGTGATCCTGCGCCCGCGGAGCGACTGGCCGGACCCGCGCAAATCACGCGTGGCACTGGTCGGCGAACTCGAAGCCATTGCCGAGACCATGCCCGGCAACAACTACGAGTTCACCCAGCCGATCCAGATGCGCTTCAACGAACTGATCTCCGGCGTCCGCAGCGATGTGGCGGTGAAGATCCAGGGCGACGACCTGGCGCAACTGCAGACGCTGGCCGGCGACGTCGAACGTGTGCTGACCGGCATCGCCGGTGCCGCCGACGTGCGTGTCGAAGCCGTCGACGGCCTGCCTCTGCTGGAGATCGCCCCCGATCCGCGGGCGATGGCACGTTACGGGCTCAACCCCGGCGACGTGCAACGCGTGGTGGCCGCGGCCATCGGCGGCGAGACGGCCGGGCAACTGTTCGAGGGCGACCGGCGTTTCGACATCGTCGTGCGCCTGCCCGAATCGATGCGCAGCGATCCGGCGGCACTCGCCGATCTGCCGGTCCCGCTGGGCATCAGCGGTGCCGGCGGCGGTGACGAGTCCGACCGCAGCGGCACCTGGGCCAGCGGTACGCCGCGCACGGTGCCGCTGCGCGAGGTGGCGACGATCGGCACCCAGCTCGCACCGAACCAGATCGCCCGCGAGAACGGCAAGCGCCGGATCGTCGTGACCGCGAACGTGCGCGGACGCGACCTCGGCAGTTTCGTCGGCGAACTGGAAACCGCGGTGGCCGCATCGGTGACGCTTCCGACCGGCTACTGGATCGACTACGGCGGCACATTCGAGCAGCTCGTCTCGGCGGGTCAGCGGCTGGCGCTGGTGGTGCCGCTGACGCTGCTGGTGATCCTCGCGCTGCTGTTCATGGCGTTCGGCTCGCTGCGCGATGCGCTGGTGGTCTTCAGTGGTGTGCCGCTGGCACTGACGGGCGGCGTGCTGGCCCTGCTGGTGCGTGGCATCCCGCTGTCGATCTCGGCCGGCGTGGGTTTCATCGCGCTGTCGGGCGTCGCCGTGCTCAACGGGCTGGTCATGCTGACCTTCATCCGCAAGCTGCGCGAGGACGGTGCCGACCTGCGCACCGCGATCGTCGACGGTGCCCTGGGTCGCCTGCGCCCGGTGCTGATGACGGCACTGGTCGCGTCGCTGGGCTTCGTGCCGATGGCGTTCAACGTCGGCGCCGGTGCGGAAGTGCAGCGACCGCTGGCGACCGTCGTCATCGGCGGAATCATCTCCTCGACGCTGCTGACCCTGCTGGTGCTGCCGGTGTTGTACCGGTGGGTACATCGTCGGGCCGAGCGGGTTTGAGGTTTCTCTGGGAACAGAGATTTGTCTCGTCGAAAGCCCTCCCACCGACCCCTCTTCCGAAGGGAAAGGGACTCATAAAAGCGAGGCTTGCGCGGGCAGGCCTCGCGACCCTCGGGCCAGGGCGCGGAGCGGGGGTTGGGTGAGGGCGCTCTTGGTGACACGCACAAATCCATCACCCGGATCCATCACCGCCCACCGCCGCCGCCTCCGCCACCGCCACCTCCGGAAGACCCACCCCCGCCACCCCCGCCGCCGCTTCTCGAACTCCCTGACGAACTGCCGGGCGGCGATGACGACGAGGCGATCTGTCCGGCCAATCCGCTCCCGATCGTCTTGCCGAAGCTCGACAGATCGCCGAGACCCGTCCTGCCGACGCGTCCCGTTGCGTGGTACCAGGTCATCGACGCAGTCGCGGCCGTAACGGCCGCCGCGCCGACCGCGGCGGTGAACTTCTCGGTCCACGCATCCTCGACCTCCAGCGCCACCGCGTAGGGCAGCAGGAACTCGAAGCGCCCGGCATCCAGATCCGGCGCGTCATGCCCGGGCCCCTTGAGCCGCGCCAGATCCTGCTTGTCGGCCACGGTCAGATAGCGCTTGAAACCCTCGATGCGGTCGCGCATCGCGCGGCCTTCCGGTGTGATCGCCGGCAGCAGGCACAGGAACACGAAGAATGCGATCGCCATGACCGCCACGATCACGAGCGTCAGCAGCTGGCCATGCCCGCCGCTGAAAGCGAATGCCGCGAAACCGAAGCCCAGCAGGATCGCCAGCAGTCCGAGCAAGCTCGTGCCGTTGTAGCGATAGAGCCCCTTGGGGAATCGTTGCTTGAGCAGTGTTTTGATCCGCTTCTGGTGCGCGAACAGGATCTTCACCATGCGTCCGGCGTGTGTACCGTCGAGGTCCACCCGGTCGCCAGCCGCGAACAGGTCTCGCAGCAGCGCTTCGCCGTCTGCGTCCACCGGGCGCGCCTCGCCCGCGCTGCGTTCGATGCGCCACGCCTCTTTGAGCGGCTGCCTGTCGCGATGGATGTCCAGCCGGCCCGCCACCGCGAGCGCCATCACGTCGGCCGAGAAGCCGATCTGGTCGGTGATGTTCGTCTGCACATGCCGCAGCACAGCTGGCGACAGCGCGTCCGGCGGGTCGTACTGCACGACAATCGTCCCGGGCCTGGGGTCGCGCCCCACGCGAAGCCAGCGCCAGAATCCGAACGCCAGCAGCAGCATCAGACCGGCGAGTGCGATCAGCGGCCCGCGGTTGTCACGCAAAAGCCACGCGATGGTTTGCACGCGCGCCGGCTGGGCGACCAGTCCCTTCGGAAACGCGAGCACCGTCGTCAGCCCCTGCTCCTGCGCCAACGGCGCGGTCAAGGTCCAGCGCGCCTCCCCCGGGCCGGTGACCTCGGCCGTACAGTCCTGCGCACGCGAGCCCTGCGGGCCGCTCCAGCACTCGGCCAGCAGCTGCCCGGCAGCCACCGGCTCGGGCAATCGCAGCACGACCGTGCCCGCATCGATTCCGAACATCCAGCCCGTGCCGATCGCGTTCCAGTACAGCTCGTCGTACGTGTCGAAGAAGCCGACCTGACGCGTCGTGCGATAGCGCAGCACGAAGGTGGTGTCGCTCGGCACCGGCAGCAGCGTGTCGTCGCCGGTGTTGATCCGCACGCCGTTCGACACCTGCTCCACGAAGAATGGATGCGGCTGTCCGTCCCGCGTCAGGCTCTGCATCTCGAAGTCGACCACGACGCGGTTGCCGTGGCGGTCGTCGTAGCGTGTGGGGAAATCGCGATAGATCCCGCGTCGGATGTTCCTGCCCTCCGCCCGCACCCGGATGCGCTCGGTCACGTCGAGGCTGCCGTCGGCGTTGAGTTGCAGATCGCTGTCGTAGGACAGGATGCGTTCCTGTGCCAGCAGCGGCACGGTGCACAGCAACAGCAGACACGACAGCAGCAGACGGATCATCGGGCGGTTTCCTGGGATGGATCGCGCCGGTGGAACTCCACGCGACGCGATCGCCGATGATCACACCGCAGATGTGGCCGTGTCGCGCGGAGCGTGCGTCCGATCCGATGCCGCCCGGGCGATGGAGCCGGGTCGTGCGAACGCCGCGCGTCGGGCGCCGGTCACTCCGCCGGGGATGACGCGTCCTGCCCGGGCGGCACCGAACTCGAATGCGAGCTGGCGATCTGCCACTGCCCGTCCCGGTGCACGGCCACCATCGTGGACACGAGTACGCCGGTGAACGCTTGGCCGCCTGCATCTCCGCGCCACGTGCTGCGGCCGGTCATGAGGGCCGTGTCGCCGTAGACACGCACCTGCGCGTCGCTGGCATCGAACACGGCGGATTCGAACCTTGGCGCGGCGGCCGACGGATTCGCGTACTCGGAAATGAACTGCACGCGCGTACTGACCGTGCCATCGGGCGAGACATCGACGAAGTCCTCCGCCAGCAAGCGCTCGAGCGTGGCAACGTCGCGTTCGACGATCGCGTTCGCGTAGGTGCCGGCGAGCGCGACGAATTCGCGTTCGGCATTCGCCTCGCGTGTTATCGGCGCGTGCGTCTGCGCAGACAACGGCGGAGACGCCATCGTGATGGCCGACAGGAATGCAGCGAACGCGATGATCTTCAACATGCCCAGGCTCCGTCCGGAAAGGGATGCTTCAAACCGGCTGTATCGCCGGCCCGCTCCACGTTATGGGACTGCACGGATAGCGCGCAGCTTCATGAACCGTCGATCCTTCAACGCCCTGACCCGGGAACACCGGCCACCGAATGATCATTCCTCGGCGGACCTGTCGATCGTCCGGACCGTCACTTCGAGACGGTACGGCCTGCAACTGCAACCGCATCAATCGGTCGCAAACGTCAGCTCACGCCGGTAGCGCAGCGGTTCCGCAGCACGCGCGGGATCCGGTGGAAAAAGCGACAGCCAACCAGCAGCGATCGCCCGATGCCGCATCCGCTCTCCGACACCCTCTGCGCTCTCGACCTTGACGTCGGTGACACGTCCGTCCGCATCGACATCCATGGTCCAGACCAGGCGCCCGATGAAGGCATCTGGTGGAATGGACGCATCGTAGTTCGGTCTGACCAGCACATAGGGAATGCCCGAAGGCCGGTAGAACGCCGCCTCTTCCAGCCGTCGCGCGACCTCGATACTCCCGGTCCCGCGTTGCACGCCACCCAGGAACACAGTGAACGTCCAGGACCCCGGCGTGCCCTGCGGGTCCAGTGCCAGCGGGTAGCACCGCTTGTCACCGCGGAAGTCGTCGTGCCGCTGGCTGCCCGCCTGTCGACCGTCCGCATCGGCGGCATCAACCCGCAGTTCGCGATACGCATGTGGCGCGTGAATCGCCACGACGCAGATCTGATGCGCGTGCTGCCCGTCGAGCAGGAAGCCGCGTGTGGGCTGCCGGGCGAGCGCATCCGCCGGCGTGGGCGCCCACAGGAACTCGATCTGCACGGACTCGTCCAGAGATGTCGCCTCGGCGGTCATCGAGAACCCGCTGGTGAGAACAGCCATCAGTGGAATGGCGAACACACGGCGCATGACTTCTCCCTTCCGAAGAACAAAGCGCATCCTGGTCTTCGCTCGCACTCCAACTTCAAGGTCACTGCAGTGGGCGATTGAAGGAATCCGACACAGCTGTCCCTGCAAAGTGAAACTGACACCCTTGGTTCGGACACCGTTGGTTCGCTCAAGGGCGTCTGACAAGAAGATTCAATTGGGTGCTGCTTGCTCTACTTCGCGCGAACACCGGTCAACCGCGGTGGATCTGAGCGCTTCCACCTCGCCTTCCGTTATGCCAGCCATCTGCGCAAGCATGCTGAAACCCACTGTCTTCTTGGCAAAGCATGCGCAGAACTCCGGTAGCACGGCTTTGTCGAGTCCCGCCGACGGCGGCTTGCTGACGCATGCGGTCGCCACGCTGCGCTCTTCAACATCAATCAAGTCCCACGAGCCTTGCGGATCCGGCGCAGCGATGGCTGCCGCCGATCCCAACAAGCTGATCGCCAACGTCAAGCGCGCCATCAATAACGAAGAAGAACACGTACGAATCACGGTCAAGTCCTTTTGATTGCCGGCTCCCCGCCAACGTAAGCGAATGTACCGAAATTCCCATGGAACCGGCATCTATCTGTCAAGAATCAACGCCGCAGCGCAGATTGGAAGAGCGCATCCGTTTTGGGTGACGTGTCGGCTGCACGCATCCGGCCGCTGCGGCTGGATTTCGACGACGCCGACAGACTCAACCGACCTCGACCGGCATCGCGACCCGGACTGCCGGACTCGAACAACCGGATCGCCCAAGGCGCAACCGCGCACTGGCTGCGCCGCGGGTCGAGGACGACACGTGCATCCGGGCAGGCGTCGTCGCTGGACGAGGTCGTGCGCGCCGCGACCGCGGCCATGATCCAGTGGCTGGAGCATGACGATGGCCTCGATGCCTCCGAGACATCGCTTGTGTTGGTTACGGTGGCGGAGTTCCGTGTCGTGACGCTGGCCGGCCGCAACTCGGCCATCGCCTTGAGTCAGGCCAAAGCCCGCCTGGGCGGACTGACGCGGGGCGACCGGCGCACCGGCCTGAAACCGTCGTCCCGCCGAAACCAGGCGCGCGACTTTCTGTATCCGAAGCAGGCGCCGCCCTCGCATTCCGGGCCTGGCGCCGGAGCGCCGCCCGCCGGGATGCACGCGCACTGTAAAATCGCCGTCTTTTGCGCGCGCCCCCCTTGGATTCCCCGCCCCGCCCCGCCTTCCGCGGCCCGACCTTCATCCGGCTGCTTGCCCGCCTGACCGACGACACGCTGCCGCAAGGCGGCCCGGCGCCGGCCGAGCGTCTGAGCCAGTGGATCGACTGGACGCGGGCGGTGGTGCTGTCGAAGGTGCTCGACGCGAAGGCGTCCGAGACTGAACAGAGCGCGCAAGTCGTTGATCGGGATGACGCGGCCGTGTGCGCCAAGGCGCGTGCGACGCTGCTGGCGTCGATCGCCGAAGCGCCGGAACTGGCGATCCCCCAGCCGCATGCGGCCGGGCCGTCGGACGAAGCCGAAGCCGGAGCCGAGGCCGCAATCGACTTCGCGCCCTTCCGCCAGCGCCATCTGGCGCTGCAGCGGTCGATGCAGATTGCGACAGGCCGGCTGCGCGGCGATCTGCGCGACCGGTTGGCACAACGGTCGGCCGACATGGCGCGGCTGGCCGAGGTGGATGCGGTGATGGAGGGCGCATTGAGCCCGCGCGAGCACGCGTTGCTCGGTGCGGTGCCGGCATTGCTCGAAACGCACTTCGAGCGGCTGCGCGCCGCCGCGGGTGCGTCGGCCACGGATCCGTCCGCGGCCTGGCTCGATGGTTTTCGCAGGGACATGCAGGGCGTGCTGATCGCCGAACTGGATGTCCGTTTCCAACCGGTCGAGGGGCTGCTCGCAGCGCTTCGCACCCACTGACGCAGTCCTTATGTCCTCAAGCAGTCGCCACACCACTCTCCTTCCCGCGTTCGTGTTCGCCCTCGGCCTCGCCGTGGTCGGCTGGATCGCCATCGGCTACATCGGCTCGAACACGCTGGCGCTCGCCGTCACGCTGCTGATCGGCGCCTGTTACGTCGCCGGTGGTCTGGAGCTGCTGCGCTACCGGCAGGCCACGGAGACGCTGACCGATGGCGTGGCGCAGTTGAACGCACCGCCGGCGTCGCTGGGCGCGTGGCTGGGCGGGCTGGATGCCGGTCTGCGCAATGCGGTGCGCCTGCGCATCGAGGGCGAGCGCGTCGCGCTGCCGGTGCCGGCACTGACGCCGTATCTGGTCGGCATGCTGGTGCTGCTGGGCATGCTGGGCACGCTGCTGGGCATGATGGTGATGCTGCGCGGCACCGGCATGGCGCTGGAGACGGCGACCGATCTGCAGGCGATCCGCGATTCGCTGGCCGCACCGGTCAAGGGCCTGGGCTTCGCGTTCGGCACGTCGATCGCCGGCATCGCGACGTCGGCGATGCTGGGCCTGGCCTCGGCGCTGCTGCGCCGCGAACGCGCGCACACCGTGCAACTGCTGGACGTGGCCGCCGCGACGACGCTGCGCACGCATTCGCAGGCGCACCAGCGCGAGGAAACCCTGCGTCTGCTGCAGCAGCAGACCGAAGTGATGCCGACGCTGGTCGAGCGGCTGGGCGCGATGATGGCGACGATCGAGCAGCAGAACGCGGCCGCCGGCGAGCGACACACTGCCAACCAGGACGCTTTCCACGGCCGCACCGAAGCGGTCTACACGCAGTTGGCCGGCTCGGTCGAACGCGCCCTGCAGACCAGCGTCGCCGACAGCGCGCGCGCCGCAACGGCCGCGTTGCAGCCGGTGTTCGAAACGACGATGGCCGCGCTCGCACGCGAAACCGCAGCGCTGCAGGCGACAGTGTCCGAGGCGGTCGAGCGCCAGTTGCAGACGCTGACCGCCGGCTTCGAAGCATCGACTGCAACCGTGGCTGATCGTTGGCAGCAGGCGGTGGACGGCCAACAGGCGTCGAACGAAACCCTGGCGCGCGATCTGCGCGGCGCGCTCGACGGCTTCAACACGACGTTCGAGCAGCGCGCGAACGGCCTGCTCGGCGACGTCACCACGCGTCTCGATGCGACGACTGCGCAGACCACCGCGCTGCACGAGACCGTGACAGGCGCCGTCGACCGCCAGCTGCAGGCGCTGACGACCGGCTTCGATGCATCGACGGCGAACGTGGCCGAACGCTGGCAGGACGCGCTGGCCGCGCAGCAGGCGTCGCATGCCGCGCTGACGTCCGATCTGCGCAGCACGCTTGACGGCATCGGCGAAACCTTCGAGCAGCGCGCCACCGCACTGGTCGACGGCGTCGCCACGCGTCTCGACGCGACCGCCGGCAGCGTGAGCGCCGCCTGGAACGACGCACTCGAAAAGCAGACCGCGACCAACGACGCGATGAGCGCGCAGCACCAGCAGGCACTGACGGCAGCCGCGGCGACGTTCGAAACCCACTCGGCCGCGCTGCTGCAGCAGGTGGACAGTTCGCATGCCGGGCTGCAGACCGCACTCGCGTCGCAGGACGCCCAGCGCCTGGCTGCGTGGACCGACAGCCTGACCGCGATGGGCGCCGCGCTGCGCGAGGACTGGGCGCGGGCCGGCGCCGAGACCACGCGCCAGCAGCAGGCGATCTGCGACACGCTCGCGACCACCGCCGACACCATCGGCGCGCAGACGCAGGCGCATGCCAGCGAGACCATCGCCGAGATCTCGCGCTTGGTCGACACCGCATCGGAAGCGCCACGCGCAGCCGCCGAGGTCATCGCCGAACTCCGCCAGTCGCTGTCGGAGAGCATGGTGCGCGACACCGCGATGCTGGAAGAGCGCACGCAGATGCTGTCGACGCTGGACACGCTGCTGAGCGCGGTGAACCACGCCTCGACCGAACAGCGCGCGGCGATCGATGCACTGGTCGCGACCTCGGCCGATCTGCTGGAACGCGTCGGCACGCGCTTCACCGATCACATCGAAATGGAGACCGGCAAGCTCGACGGCGTGGCCACGACGCTCAGCGTCGGCGCGGCGGATGTCGCGAGTCTCGGCGAGGCGTTTGGCGCCGCGGTCGAGGTCTTCGGCGAATCGAACCAGCAGCTCGCGACGCGTCTGCAGGGCATCGAGGACGCGCTGGAGAAATCGCTGGCGCGCAGCGACGAGCAGCTGGCGTATTACGTGGCGCAGGCGCGTGAGGTCGTGGACCTCAGCGTGCTGGCGCAGAAGCAGATCATCGAAGACCTGCAACAGCTCGGCGCGCCGCGCGCCGCATCCGCATGAGCGTGGAGCTGGAAGGCGATCACGAATCGTCCGCGCCGATCTGGGCCGCGTTCGGCGACCTGATGTCGGTGCTGCTGGGCGCGTTCGTGCTGATCCTGGTCGGCGTGATCGGCGTGCAGCTGCAGCTCGAACTCAAGCTGGACGCGGAGATCGCCCAGCGCGAGGCCGAGACGCAGCGCCGCCAGACGCTCGAGCAGGCGCTGGCCGCCCCACTCGCAGCCGGTCGCATCACACTGGTCAACGGCCGTATCGGCATCCGCGGCAGCGTGCTGTTCGCCGACGGGTCCGACCAGTTGCAGCCCGAAGGCCGCGAACTGCTGCAGAGCCTGGCGGGGCCGCTGGCGGAATACCTCGCTTCGCGCGACGAGATCCTCATGGTCAGTGGCTTCACCGATGACCGGCTGGTGCGCGACGGCAACCGCTTCTCCGACAACTGGGAACTCTCGGCCCAGCGCGCGTTGACGGTGACGCGCGAGCTGATCGCTGATGGCGTGCCGGCCGAGTCGGTGTTCGCCGCCGCATTCGGCGCCCAGCAGCCGGTCAGCTCCAACAGTGAGGCGTCCGGTCGCGCGCAGAATCGCCGTGTCGAAATGGCACCGGTGCCGCGCCAGCAGTCCGCCACCCGCACCGATGCCCCCTGACCGCACCGACATCGCCGCGCGGCTCGACGGCTGGCGCGCACAGGGCGCCGACCGCGTCGATCCGCTGCGCTTCCATCGCATCGCGGCCCTGCAGCAGCGCGCGCTCGCGCGCGATGGAGATGCGCGACAACTGTTGGATGCGAAGCTCGCCGTGCTGGCGGACGCGTACGCACTGGCGGTCGCACAGGCTGGCAAGCCGCAGCGCGCGGCCGACTCCTGCGCCGATCTGGGCGCGCTGGTCACCGACATGGCGGCGCGTCCGCGCACGGACCTGTCGAAGGCCGGCCTGGGCGCGCGCTGGCCCGAACTGCCTGCGGTCGACGACTTCCGCGCGCTCTGGTCGACACTGCGGACGCGTACCCAGGTCCGCACGTCGCTGGCCCAGGCTCCGACCGGTGCCGGACCGCTGAACTCCGCAGCCCTGGCACACCGCTCCCTGACGCTGATGGGCGGCCTGTCGCCGGCGTATCTGCAGCACTTCCTGTCCTACGTCGACACGCTGTCCTGGCTGGAGACCCTGCAGGACGCGGGCGTGCTGACCGGCAAGGAAACGGCGGCGCCCGTCGGCGCGAAGCCGCGCAAACCCCGGGCGCGCAAGCGCGGCTGAACAGGACGCGCGCTGTCGTGGCGACAGCCGCGCGGCCGGCATTTCGCTGATCGTCACCCCGCCAAGAGGCGCAACCGCCCGGCATGTCCCGCCAAGACCTTGCGCGGCAAGGGAAATTTCCGCAGAATGGCCGGCTCGCTGCGTCCAGCCCATGGAAACATGGCCTGACCTGCCGCCCGGAAGCGCGATTCCCGGCAGCGGTGCATCGAACGCTTGTCCCACCCGTACCGCGCGATGGCTCTGCCATCGGGGCCGCCATCTCCCTGGCTAAGGGCGATATCAAATACTTCGAGGTGCGTAATGTCCCGAGTCTGCCAAGTCACTGGCAAGCGTACGACGCATGGCAACAACGTGTCGCATGCCATGAACAAGACCCGCCGCCGCTTCATGCCGAACCTGCATGAGCGTCGTTTCTGGGTTGCCAGCGAAAACCGCTGGATCAAGCTGCGTGTATCCACCAAGGCCCTGCGCACCATCGACAAGAACGGCATCGACGTCGTCCTCGCCGAGCTTCGTGCCCGCGGCGAAAAGGTCTGAGGAGTTAGAACATGGCAGGCAAGCGCGACAAGATCCGTCTGATTTCCTCGGCCAACACCGGGCATTTCTACACCACGGACAAGAACAAGAAGAACACCCCCGGCAAGATGGAGTTCAAGAAGTACGACCCCGTCGTCCGGAAGCACGTGATCTACAAGGAAGGCAAGATCAAGTGATGCAACGACCCGCGCGCTTGCGCGGCTGACGTTGCCTCATCTCCGCGCGAGCGGGGTCGAGCGCCTCCCACGAAACCCGCCGCAAGGCGGGTTTCGTGCGTCCGGGGCCTGGCGATCGGCGTGCAGGGCAGCCGCCAGCGCTGCAACGCACCGGTGCAGGGCGCGTTCGCGCTGCGGTACGTCGACACGCCTAGACTCGATGCACCTGTCCCGCGGAGCGTCATCCCCATGATCGACCTGCACTACTGGCCCACCCCCAACGGCCACAAGGTCACGCTGTTCCTCGAAGAATCCGGCCTCGACTACACGATCCACCCGGTCAACATCGGCAAGGGCGACCAGTTCAAGCCCGAGTACCTGGCGTTCTCGCCGAACAACAAGATGCCGGCGATCATCGACCGCGCTCCTGCCGACGGCGGCGAACCGCAGACCGTGTTCGAGTCCGGCGCGATCCTGCTGTATCTGGCGGAGAAGTCCGGACAGTTCCTGTCGACCGATCCGCGCGCGCGCATCGCGACGCTGGAATGGCTGTTCTGGCAGATGGCCGGCCTGGGGCCGATGACCGGCCAGTACGGCCACTTCAACGTCTATGCGCCGGAGAAGATTCCCTACGCGATCGACCGCTACACCAATGAGGCCAACCGCCTGCTGCAGGTGCTCGACACGCATCTGAAGGGCCGCGACTTCATCGCCGGCGACGCGTATTCGATTGCCGACATGGCGACGTATCCGTGGATCGGCGTGTACGACAAGGCGCCGATCGACATGACGCCCTATCCGGAAGTCCAGCGCTGGCACGCCGCGATCAAGGCACGCCCGGCCACGGAGCGCGCGTATGCCAGGGCGAAGGACGTGAATCCCGACGCCGGCAAGACGATGAGCGATGAGGAAAAGAAGCTGTTGTTCGGGCAGGGGCGTCGCTGACCCATCGTTGCGGGTGGCGGTCTGCACCGCCGCGCGCGCTTGCGTAGGATCGGACGACTATCCGGATCAAGGACGACGTCCGATGCGAACGATTGCCCTGTCGACTGCGGCCTGCCTGCTCGCCGCCTGCGCGACAACCTCTGCCCCCGTGACCGCCGACGCGACGCGCTGCGATGCACTCGCCGGCAATGACTGGAAACGCACGGCGGCACCCGACTTGGCTGCGGAATTGCTCACGCTGGCGCACGTCACAACGACGCCCGATCGCGCGGTCTGGTACATCGCCGACGATGGCGCGCGGGCCGCGTGCCTGCCGCCGGCCACAGTCGGCACCGGCGGCCATGTGCTGCACACCTTCCAGCCGCAGGTGCATCGCATGTGGGGCTGGTCGGACGGTACGACGCGCCGCGAGGCCGGCGCGGACTGAGCATCACCGGAGCGCCGTCTGCCCACCCGATACACTGGGCGCCTCGCTCCAATGGACCCGCCATGCGCTCCGTACTTGCCGCTGCCGCCCTGATGATCGCCACCTCCTCCGCCCTTGCCGCCACGCCGCCCGCCGCCGGCGGTCTCACGCTGGAAGCCATCACCGGCGATGCGCCGCTGTCGGGGCCGACGCTGATGAAGCCGCAGGTCGCACCGGACGGCTCGCGCGTGACCTTCCTGCGCGGCAAGGACGAGAACCGCAACCAGCTGGATCTGTGGGAATACGACATCGCCAGCGGGCAGACGCGGATGCTGGTCGATTCAAAGGTCGTGCTGCCGGGCGAGGAAACACTCAGCGATGCCGAGAAGGCGCGTCGCGAGCGGCAGCGCATCGCAGGGCAGTCGGGCATCGTCGATTACCAGTGGGCGCCGGACGCACAGCGCCTGCTGTTCCCGCTCGGCGGCGAGCTGTATCTCTACGACCTGTCGAAGTCCGGCAGCGATGCAGTGCGTCAGCTCACCGACGGCGGCGGCTTCGCGACCGACCCGAAGGTGTCGCCGGGCGGCGGCTTCGTCAGTTTCGTGCGCGCACGCAATCTGTGGGTCATCGATCTCGCCAGCGGCGCCGAGCGCCAGCTGACGACCGACGGTAACGAAGTCATCGGCAACGGTGTCGCCGAGTTCGTCGCCGACGAGGAAATGAACCGCCACACCGGTTACTGGTGGGCGCCCGATGACAGCGGCATCGCGTATGCGCGCATCGACGAATCGCCGGTGCCGGTGCAGAAGCGCTACGAGGTCTATCCCGATCGCACCGAAGTCGTCGAGCAGCGCTACCCGGCTGCTGGCGACGACAACGTGCGCGTGACACTGCATGTCGTCGCGCCGCAGGGCGGCACGGTGACGGACGTCGATCTCGGCAGGAACACCGACATCTACCTCGCCCGCGTGCAGTGGCGCGATGCGCAGCGCCTGACCTTCCAGCGCCAGTCGCGCGACCAGCAGACGCTCGAACTGATCGAGACCACGCTCGCCACCGGTGCGCGGCGCACGCTGGTCACCGAGCGTGGCCGCACCTGGGTACCGCTTCACGACAGCCTGCGCTTCCTCGATGACGGCCGCTTCGTGTGGTCGTCCGAGCGCGACGGCTTCCAGCATCTGTATCTCGCGTCCGAGGACGGCCGTCGCATGACCCAGCTCACGCAGGGCGACTGGCCGGTCGACGAACTGCTGGCGGTCGATGCCACGGCGGGCCTGGCCTACTTCCGCGCCGGCATGGCGCTCGAAGACGGCAAGGCGCTGCCGCGCGCGACCGAATCGCGGATCTACAGCGTCGGTCTCGATGGCAAGCGTGCCTACACCGCGCTGTCGCGAGAGCCCGGCATGCATGGCGCCAGCTTCGCGCGCAATGCCTCGGTCTACGTCGACAGCTGGTCGAACACGACCACGCCGCCGCAGATCGCGCTGCATCGCGCCGACGGCACGCAGCTCGCGACGCTGGTCGAGAACGATCTCGCCGCGGCCGATCATCCCTACGCGCCGTTCCTAGCCGCGCACCGTCCGACCGAGTTCGGCACGCTGACCGCCGCCGACGGCCGCACACCGCTGCACTACTCGCTGATCAAGCCGGCGGATTTCGACGAGACCAAGCCGCACCCGGTCGTCGTGTTCGTCTATGGCGGCCCAGCCGCGCAGACCGTGCTCGACACGTGGCCAGGCCGCGCCGACGCGAGCTTCCACCAGTACCTCGCGCAGCAAGGCTATGTGGTGTTCTCGCTCGACAACCGCGGCACGCCACGTCGCGGCCGCGATTTCGTCGGCGCGCTGTACGAGCGCCAGGGCACGGTCGAGGTCGAGGACCAGGTGCGCGGCGTCGAGTGGTTGAAGTCGCAACCGTGGGTCGACGGCGACCGCATCGCCGTCAACGGCTGGTCGAACGGCGGCTACATGACGCTGATGCTGCTGGCAAAAGCGCCCGACGCCTACGCCTGCGGCATCGCCGGTGCGCCGGTCGCCGACTGGGCGCTCTACGACACGCACTACACCGAGCGCTACATGAATCTGCCGAAGGCCAACGTCGACGGTTACCGCGAGGCCAGCGTGTTCACCCACGCCGACAGCATCAGGCCGAACGCGCTGCTGCTGATCCACGGCATGGCCGACGACAACGTGTTGTTCACCAATGCCACGCAGCTGATGAGTCAGCTGCAGCAGGCCGGCACGCCGTTCGAACTGATGACCTATCCGGGCGCCAAGCACGGCCTGCGCGGACGTGACGCGCTGCATCGCTATCGCACCAGCGAGGCCTTCCTCGCGCGGTGTCTGGCGCCCTGACCACACGCGGCGAGGGCAACCGCCGCATATCTACGCTTCCGCCACCTTCGCCGCCGCATGGCAGGTGGCGCGAGCTCGGGCAGATCGTCGGATTGCTGGAGCGGATACGCCGGTCACCACCACGCACTGCCGGCGCCGTGACCTCCGGCCATTGCCGGCACGCACGCGAGCGCCTACGGTCGGCGTTCGTCCTTGCCGCTGGTGCTGCCATGAAACCGCTCGTTCTCGCGATTGCCCTGTCCCTCGCCGCGCCGCTCACGGCCCTCGCCCACACCGATGACGCCAAGGCCGCCGTCGCCGCGTCGCAGACCGCATCGCCGGCCTGGGTCACACGCAGCAACGAACTCTCGCAGATCCTGATCGACGCCCAGGCGCCGTTCCAGCCCGAGTTCGCAGGGTTCTTCGGCGTGCCGGGCTATGACGACCAGGTCGCCGACCTCGGCCCCGACAACGCCGCGCGTTACCGCGCGGCACTCGCCGGCGCGCGCACGAAGCTGCAGACGCAGCTCGAGCTCGAGCGCGACGCCAACGTGCGCCAGGACCTGCAGATCCTGCTGACCAGCATCGACCAGAGCATCGAAGGCAGCACGCTCAACGAAAAATACCTGCTGCCATGGGCGGATGCCCCGCAGCAGATCTTCGGCGGCATCAACGACCTGCTGTCGGCGCAGACACCGCCCGAGCGCCAGGCCAAGGCCATCGACCGGCTCAAGCGCTACACCGGACTCACCGAAGGCAGCACGCCGATCACCGAGCTCGCGCGTGCCCGCTATGAAGAGCGTCTGTCGAATCCCGAACTGCTGCAGCCGACGAAGCTCGAAGTGCAGCGCGCACTCGACGGCACCGACACCTACATCGCCGGCATCCGCAAGCTGTTCGAGGAATACAAGATCGAAGGCGCGGAGGAAGCGCTGGACGCGGCCGCGAAGCAGATCACCGACTACGCCACCTGGACCCGTACCACCGTGCTGCCGAAGGCGCGCGAAGATACTCGCCTGCCGCCGGAACTCTATGCGTTCGGGCTCAAGCAGTACGGCACCGATGTCGACCCGCAGCTGCTGATGCAGCGCGCGCAGCTGGCCTTCATGGAAATCCGCGCGCAGATGCAGCAGCTCGCGCCGCTGGTCGCCAAGGAAAAGGGCATCGACGCGACCGACTACCGCGAAGTCATCGCCGCGCTCAAGCGCGACACGATTCCCAACGCGCGGCTGGAAGCGAGCTATCGCGAAGTGATCGACGCGATCGATCCGATCATCGAACGCGAGAACATCGTCGACGTACCGCAGCGCGAGATGCAGATGCGCCTGGGCTCGGATGCCGAATCGGCCGCGCAGCCCGCGCCGCATTTCCGCCCGGCGCCGCTGGTCGGCAACACCGGCCAGCAGGGCACCTTCGTACTGCCGGTCGGCAACCCCGGCGGTACCGGTGACGACGCGGCCTACGACGACTTCAACTTCGATGCCGTGCGCTGGACGCTGTCCGCGCACGAAGGCCGTCCCGGCCACGAGCTGCAGTTCACCGCGATGGTGGAGCGCGGCGTATCGCTGGCGCGCTCGATGTTCGCGTTCAACTCGGTCAACGTCGAAGGCTGGGCGCTGTATGCCGAAGCCGAACTGGTGCCCTACGAACCGCTCGATGGCCAGCTGATCGCGCTGCAGTTCCGCCTGCTGCGCGCCGCGCGCGCGATGCTCGACCCGATGCTCAACCTCGGCACCATCGACCGCGAACGCGCCGGCCGTGTGCTGACCGAGGAAGTGATGCTGTCGCCGGCGATGGCGCGCCAGGAACTGGACCGCTACACCTTCAAC
Source organism: Luteimonas sp. Soil_N_1 (assembly GCF_057656255.1). Taxonomy (NCBI): domain Bacteria; kingdom Pseudomonadati; phylum Pseudomonadota; class Gammaproteobacteria; order Lysobacterales; family Lysobacteraceae; genus Luteimonas; species Luteimonas sp. Soil_N_1. Next base: position 274,423 of record NZ_JBDGKS010000003.1, on the reverse strand, counting down.
GCACCGGGCCAGGCGACGAGCTATTTCTACGGCTACACCCGCATTCTCGAACTGCGCATGCGCACCGAGCTGGCACTGGGCGAGAAGTTCGATCGCCGCGCGTTCAACAACTTCCTGCTCGACCAGGGCCTGCTGCCGCCGGACCAGCTGGCCGAAGCGGTGGAAACGGTGTTCATCCCGGCGCAGCAGCGCCGTTGACGGTGCGGGACGCGGGGCTCAGGGCCCCGCGTCCACGACCGCGCGCTGCGCGTCGCGGGCGTGCCGGGCCCTAGCGGATCCGGTCGAGCATCCGGCGGTGGCCGATCAACCGCGCCCAGCGGCTGCCGATGTCGAGCCAGCACACATAGGCGGCTTCTTCGGCGATCCGCCAGAGCATGCCGGGCCGCCACGACAGCGCCGGTTCGGCCGCACACAGTTCCCAGTTCAGTCCCAGACCACGTGCGTACAGGGCGCAGCGGGCGAGGTGGTAGCGGTTGCTGAGCAGGGTGACGTGGTGCGTGCCCGCATGCGGAGCGGCTGCCGCCGCGAGCAGGCCGCGGGCGTTGCGCAGATTCTCCAGCGTGTCGCGGGAGGCATCCTCCAGGATCAGCGGCGCGTCCTCGGGCACGCCCAGTCCATGCAGCGCGTCGCGCGCCAGCGCCGCCTCGGTCGGCGTACCGGCCGGACCGCCGCCGAGCAGCAACACGCTGTGGGGCGCGTGCGAACTCCACAGCGTCGCCGCGCGCGACAGACGCATCTGGAAGTCGGTGTCCAGGCGACCCTGCGGCGAATGCTTGCCGAACACGAGCACGCACTGTCCGTGCTCGGGCACGCAGGGTGCGGCACGCGCAATCCGCACCACGTGCACCAGATACCCCACGTAGACCAGTCCGAAGCTCAGCACGCATGCCGCGGCCGCCACGCCGAGCGTATGCAGGGCATCGCGGTCGGCAAGCTTGTCCAGACGGTGCAGCAGGCGGCTCGAAGCCATCGCAAATGAACGCTCCGGGCGTTCAGGACCAAGGGTTGGCCCTGAAGTCTAGCCTCACCGTGCAGTGGCTATACTCGGCCGCTTTCCCGCAAGCCCCAGTATGTCCGCAATGCAGCTTCCGACGATGCCCGCCATCGCTCTTCGTGCCTACACCGCGACCAGTGCGCTGGGACGCGGGGCCGTGGCGCACGCGACGGCGCTGCGCGATCGCAGGAGCGGCCTGCGCCGCAACGATTTCGGTCCCACGCCGCTGCCGACGTGGATCGGCCGCGTCGAAGGCGTCGAGGAGGCGCCGCTGCCGTCCGCGCTGTCGCGCTGGGAGTGCCGCAACAACCGGCTTGCGTGGATCGCGCTGCAGCAGGATGGCGTGCAGGCCGCGCTCGATGCGTTGATCGCCCGCCATGGTGCGGACCGCATCGCCCTGGTCGTCGGCACGTCGACGTCGAGCATCGGTGCCAGCGAGGAAGCCTATGCGCGCGCGGACACCGACGCGGACGGCGTGCGCAGCTTCCCCGACGACCTCGCCCGGCCGATCGTGCACACCCCGCATTCACTCGGTGATTTCCTGCAGCACGCCACCGGTCTGCGCGGGCCCTGCATCACCGTGGCCACCGCCTGCTCGTCGAGCGCCAAGGTGTTCGCGCAGGCGGCGCGGATGATCGAGGCCGGGCTGGTCGACGGCGCCCTCGTCGGCGGTGTCGACACGCTGTGCGGCAGCGTGCTGTTCGGCTTCAACGCGCTGGGTCTGGTGTCGGCCGAGCGCTGCCGCCCGTTCGACGCGACGCGCGATGGCCTGTCGCTGGGCGAAGCCGGCGGCTTCGCGGTGCTGGAGCGCGCCGCGCCCGGCGAACCTGGCCTGCAGCTGCGCGGTTATGGAGAATCCAGCGACGCGCACCACATGTCGGCGCCGCACCCCGAAGGCCTGGGCGCGACGCTGGCGATGCGCGGCGCGTTGGCGCGCGCCGGCATCGACGCCGCGCAGGTCGGCTATCTCAACCTGCATGGCACCTCCACGCCGGCCAACGATTCGGTCGAGGCACGCGCGGTCGACGCCCTGTTTCCGGCCACGCTGCACGCCAGTTCGACGAAAGGCTGGACCGGTCACACCCTGGGCGCGGCCGGCATCGTGGAATCGGTGATCGCGCTGCTGGCGCTGGACACCGGCCTGCTGCCCGGCATTCTCGAGAGTGCGGTGCGTGATCCCGCATGCGGTCCGCAGATCCGCTTCGACAATGCGGAGGCCGACATCCGGTTCGCGATGAACAATTCCTTCGGCTTCGGCGGCAACAACTGCTCGCTGGTGTTCGGCAAGGTGACGGCATGAGCGCGGCACTGAGCGCGACGATCGCCGGCATCGGGTTCTGGACCGATGGCCTGCCCGACTGGGCCGCCGCACGCGCGTTCGCGAACGACGGCACGCGTCCCGACACCGCACCCGCACGACCGTCGCCCCAGCTGCTGGCACCCAACGAACGTCGCCGTGCGCCGGGGTCGGTCGCGGTCGCGCTGGAAGTCGCGATGGCCGCGTGCCGCGATGCCGGTATCGCACCGGAGACCCTGCCGTCGGTGTTCGCGTCCACGCATGGCGATCTGGGCATCACCGATTACATGTGCGACACGCTGGCGACCGATCCCACCGCGATCTCGCCGACGAAATTCCATAACTCCGTGCACAACGCGGCCGCGGGCTACTGGACCATCGGCGCCGGCTGCACCGAAGCGACGACCGCGATCAGCGCCTTCGACAGCACGTTCGCGCAGGGGCTGATGGAAGCGATGATGCAGCTCGCCACCGGCACGCCGGCCGTGCTGCTGGTCGCCTACGACACCACGTCCACCGGCCTGCTCGGCACGGTGACCCGCAGCGAAGGCCTGCTCGGTGCCGCCCTGGTGCTGGTGCGCGACGGCGACGGTCCGCGCGTCAGTGCGACGCTGCACGACGGCGCCGATCTCGACCTGCCCGGCCCGCTGGGTGCGCATGCCGGACACAACGCGATGGCGCAGATGCTGCCGCTGTTCGACGCCCTCGCCACGGGTGGATCGCGCGCGTTGCTGCGCGCCGGCCCGCACCGGTCGCTGTCGCTGGCGATCTCGCCCGCAGCGCAGACACAGGAGGCCGGCGCGCATGGCTGAGCATCCGCATCTGCATCGCGGCAACGTCGCGGTCCTGATTCCGGCGCTCAACGAAGCGCTGCGCATCGACGAAGTCGTCAGCGAGGCGTTGGCCTACTGTGACCAGGTGATCGTGGTCGACGACGGCTCCGACGATGCGACGCCCGAGATCGTCGCCGCGTTGCCGGTCACGCTGCTGCGCCACCCACGGCGCATGGGTAAGGGCCAGGCCCTGCGCGACGGCTTTGCCGAAGCATTGCGGCGCGGATGCGCGGCAGTGGTGACGATGGACGGCGACGGCCAGCATCGCGCGAGCGACATCCCGCGCATGATCGAGGCCGCGAACCGGCATCCGGACTGCATCGTCAACGGCGCCCGGCTGAAGAAGCGCGACACCCAGCCGTGGTACCGGCGGATCGGCAACGATTTCGGTGACTGGGGCATCGCGTGGGCCTGCGGCTTCCGGCTGGTGGACAGCCAGAGCGGACAGCGGCTCTATCCCGCACGCGTGCTCGCACTCGACGACGTCCAGGGCGAGGGCTTCGTGTTCGAGGCGCAGATCCTGATCAGCGCCGCGCGTCGACTCGATTGCGGCGTGGTCTCGGTGCCGGTCGAAACCCGCTATCACTGCGCCGGTTCCGACGAACAGTTCCGCAAGAGCCATTTCCGGCTGTTCCGCGACCTCCACGGCATCACCTCGCACGTCTTCATGCAGGTGGTGTCGCAGGGGCGCATTCTCGACGCCTACCGGCGCTCGCGTACGCGGCCACCGGTCATCCACGATCCGGCGCCGGACGCCACCCCCACACTGTCCCAAGAAACGATTCCAGGAGCCGGATGATGCGCGACGACAGCCCCACCACCGCCGCAGGCGATGCCCACCGCACCGACGTCGCCATCCTCGGCGGCGGCCTCGCCGGACTCACGCTCGCCCTGCAGCTGCGCCAGCGCGATCCGTCGCTGTCGGTCACGGTGATCGAACGCCGTGCCCATCCGGTGCGCGAAGCCGCGCACAAGGTCGGCGAGTCGACGGTCGAGATCGGCGCGCACTACTTCGCCGACGTCCTCGGCCTGCGTGAGCACCTGGAGACCGAACAGGTCCGCAAGTACGGCCTGCGCTACTTCTTCACCGACCGCGAATACGACGTGCAGGACTGCAGCGAGATGGGCGTCAGCAAGCTGCTGCCTACGCCATCCTGGCAGCTCGACCGCGGCCGCTTCGAGAACTTCCTCGGCGACCGTGCGCGCGAGATGGGTGTCGATTTCCGCGACGAAGCGGTCGTCCGCACGCTGGACCTGTCGGAAACAGATGCACCGCATACCGTTGCTTTCGACCATGCCGGCGAACGCCAGACTCTCGAAGCACGCTGGGTCGTCGATGCCTCGGGCCGCGCCGGCCTGATCAAGCGCAAGCTCGGTCTGGCCATGTCCAATGACCACGACTGCAACGCGGTGTGGTGGCGCATCGACGGCCAGTCCGATCTCGACCAGTGGTCCGACGATCCGCAGTGGCGCGACCGCTTCACACCGGCGCGCCGGGTCAATTCGACCAACCACATGTGCGGCCCGGGCTACTGGTTCTGGCTGATTCCGCTGGCGTCGGGCTCGCATTCGCTGGGCATCGTCTGCGACGCGAAGATGCATCCGCTCGAGACCATGAACACCTTCGAAAAAGCCATGGAGTGGCTGCGCAAGCACCAGCCGCGCGCGCACGAAGCGCTCGACAAGCCCGAGTACACGCTGCAGGACTTCCTGTTCCTGCGCCACTTCTCGCACGGCTGCAAGCAGGTGTACTCCAAGCACCGCTGGGCGCTGACCGGCGAGGCCGGCCTGTTTCTCGATCCGTTCTATTCCCCCGGCAGCGACTTCATCGCGATCAGCAACACCTACGTGTGCGAGCTGATCGACAAGGACCGCGCGGGTGAATCGATCGCGCCCTATGCCGAGATCTACCAGCAGCTGTACTTCTCGTTCTACGAGAACACGCTGACGCTCTACCAGGACCAGTACCCGATCTTCGGCCATCCGCAGGTCATGCCGATCAAGGTGCTGTGGGACTACGTCTACTACTGGGCGTTGCTGGCGCCGCTGTTCTTCAGCCGCCGCCAGGCCGACCTGTCGATCCTCGCCAAACTCAAACCTGCCTTCGCCGAAGGCCGCGCACTGAACCTGGCGATGCAGGCGCTGATGCGCGAATGGGGCACCCGCGATGCGTCGCCCGAGCTCCGCGAAGCGCGCGCCTACGACCAGTACGAGGTCGAGTGGTGCCGCGAGATGAACGGTGGACTGACCGACGAACTCGACGACGCCGCCTATCTCGCGCGCACGCAGCGTTCGATGGTCGGGATGCGCCAGCTGGCGGCCGAGGTGCTGGCCCTGGCACGGGCCGCGATTCCGGACATCGGCGACCACGGCCTCGATGCCCTGCTGGCGAAGCACGACAGCACCGCACATGCGGCGATGCTGCCGGCGCACTGGTTCGTGCCGGTTGCCGAAGCCGCCTGAGCCCCCGATGATGCGCGACCCTGCGGCGTCACCGTCGCGCTGAACCCGGACGCCGTGCTGCGATGACGACCCTCCTGCTCCTCCAGCTGGCCGTGATCCTCGTGGCTGCGCGCGCGTGCGGCTGGGTCCTCAAGTACTTCGGCCAGCCGCCTGTGATCGGCGAGATGACCGCCGGCCTGCTGCTCGGGCCGGTGGTGTTCGGGGCGTTCCTGCCCGACATGCATGCGGCGCTGTTCCCGGTCGCGTCGCTGCCGTCGCTGTCGGCGCTGGCGACCGTCGGCCTCGTGCTCTTCATGTTCATCATCGGCGCGGAGCTGCGCGCGGTCGAAGGCACGCGCTCGCAGGTGCGCGCCGCGAGTCTGGTCGGCGTGCTCGGCATCTCGCTGCCGCTCGCGCTGGGCCTGGCGATCTCGCCGTGGCTGTACCCGCGTTTCGCGCCCGAGGGCCTGGGCTTCTGGCCGTTCGCACTGTTCATGGCGGCAGCGATGTCGGTCACCGCCTTTCCGGTGCTCGCGCGCATCCTCAAGGACCGCAACCTCACCCAGACCCGTGCCGGCCGGCTGGCGCTGAGCGCGGCGATCATCGACGACGGCTTCGTCTGGATCTTCCTCGCGCTGGTGCTGACCATCGGCGGCGCGCATCGCGGACCGGGCGTGGGCATGGTGGCCGCGGGCGCGGTGGCACTGGTCGCGGTGGCGTTCCTCGTGCTCAAGCCGCTGTATGCGTGGCTGCTGAAACGCGGTTGCGACGCCGACGGCGCGCCGACCCGCGGCAGCCTGATCGCGATCCTCATCGGTCTGGTGTGCTGCGCCGCGTTCGCCGAGGCCATCAGCCTGCATGCGGTGTTCGGCGCGTTCGTGTTCGGCGTCTGCCTGCCGCGCGACAACCGCCTGCTGCATCACCTGGCCAAGGCGTTCGAGCCGGTGTCGATGCTGCTGCTGATGCCGATCGTGTTCGCGCTCGCCGGTCTCAGCACCACGTCCGAGGCTTTCGTCGGCGCGGGTCTCGGCGCGTTCGGCCTGATCCTGCTGGTGGCGATCGCCGGCAAGATGATCGGCGGCACCCTGGGCGCACGCCTGTCGGGCTACGACTGGCGCGACAGCCTGTCGGTGGGCTCGCTGATCAATGCGCGCGGCCTGATGGAGCTGGTGGTGCTGAAGATCGGTCTCGATGCCGGACTGATCGGGCAGGAACTGTTCACGCTGATGTTCGGCATGACCCTGGTCACGACCGTCATGACCTCGCCGCTGCTGGCGCTGTGGAACCGGCGTCGTGCCGGTGCCGAGCCGCTGGAGCACACCGGCGCGCGTTGACGCCGCCGCCTCGGTCTTCGCTGGCGACCGACATGCAAACGCCGACCGCAGATGCGTCCGGCGTCGTGTGGGAGCCGGGCAACTCAGCGTGTTGGTGGCGCCACCCGCGGTTCCGGCGGCGGAGCCGGTACGGACACTTCCGGTGGCGGATTCGCCACCCAGATCGCCACACCGCTGGCGTACTTCTGCTGCGGGCTGATGTCGACGCCCACGCCGGCCGACGAAAACGAACGGCCACCGCCGCGTCCGACACCGCCACCGACACTGACGCCGCCATTGCGATAGCCGTCAGCCGTGCCTTGGAACAGCACGCCGTTGGCCCCGAGCTTGGCAGCTTCGTTGCGCAGTTTCTGCAGCACCGAATCGACCTTGTTCTGCTCGCCGTAGGTCAGGGCGCCACTGCTGGTGTTGAGGATCGCGATCTCCTCGTACTGGCCCGGCGGCGGGCCGTGATAGATGCGCACCTGCGACGGATCGATCGGCGCACGCGGCGTGCCGGTCAACACATGGGAACTGGCGCAGCCGGCGAGCAGGCCGACGCCGAGCAACAACGGAAGCAGACGGGAAACGCGCATCGGGGAATCCTCGTGGCGGGTGCAGGGATGATGCGACTGCCGGCGTGAATCCGGATTCATGGCGCTGAAGGGCAACTGGACGCGCGACGCGCGTGGTGAATCCGGGATCCGGGCGCGCCCGAACGGGCGTCAACCGCCCTGCCCGATCCGCGCACCGTCGACCGGATTCCGCAGCCAGCGCTTGATGTGCCAGGTCAGCGCGCGGAAGTTCGAATTCATCTGGAAGCAGCCGCTGGTCAGCCCGCCGCCGCGGCCCTGCATGACGCCGTTGAAGCCGGACACACGCGTGCCGTCCTCGTAAAGCGCGCCGCGCACGCGCAGCGTCTGGGTGTGTTCAATGAACCAGTTGCCGCCCCAGATCGCATCGACGATCTCGACCTTGAGCACCCGGCCTTGCATGTCGGCCAGCGGCGCCTGCGCCGGCTCGGCGACCTTGCGCAGTTCGCGGACCAGCGCGGTGTTGAAGTTGCCGGCGACATCGCAGGTGTCGAGGATCTCTGCATCGATGTCGGCGCCTTCGACGACGGACACCGGTACTTGCAGCCGGATCTTGTCGGCCGCGTGGGCGCCGGTCGCGAGCGTGCAGCCCACAGCCAATACAGCACTCAGAAGAAGCATGCGCATCGGGAGGTCCTGTTCCATGGAGAATTCGGGGTCAGCCCATGCCACCGTTGATGCCGATGACCTGGCCATTGATGTAGCCGGCCGGCTCCGAACACAGGAACGCGACTAGGGCCGCGACTTCATCCGGCGTACCCGCGCGCGCGGCCGGGACGATCTGCTTAATCATCTCGTCCGGGAACGCATTCTGCGCCATGCTGCCGGCGATCACGCCGGGCGCGACCACGTTGACGCTGATGCCACGGCTCGCCATCTCGCGGGCCAGCGATTTCGATGCGCCGTGCAGCGCGGCTTTCGCTGCCGCGTAGTTGGTCTGCCCGCGATTGCCGGTCACAGCGGCGACCGACGACACGCTGACGATACGGCCCCAGCGCTTGCGCGCCATCGGCAGCAGCAGCGGCTGGGTGACGTGGAAGAAGCCGTGCAGCGAGACGTCGATGACGCGCTTCCACTGCGCCTCCGACATGCCGGCCATCGGCGCGTCATCGTGGATGCCGGCGTTGTTGACGATCACCTGGATCGGCCCCGCTTCGAGCAGCCCGTCGAGCGCGCGCCGCGTGACCGCACCGTCGGCGACATCGAACGCGACCGCCTCGGCACTGCCGCCTGCGGCGACGATCCCGGCGACCACGGCGTCCGCGCGCGCAAGATTGCCGTTGGCATGGACGATCACATGCAGGCCGTCGGCCGCGAGACGACGACAGATCGCACCGCCGATGTCGCCGCTGCCGCCGGTGACGAGCGCGCGCCGCGCAGGTGTGGTGGATGCGGAATTGGTCATGCGGCGATTGTAGCGGGCGACGCGCGCGCCTCAGGGCGGCCGGTGCGCGAGCGCGCCGAGCACGTCGTCAATGGATGCGAGCAACCCACCGTCGTCCACGCGCCAGCCCGTGTCCGACCGGGCGATGCGATGCACGGCGGTGTCCGCATCCGCGATCGCGAACCCGCGCCGACGCAGCGCACGCGACAGCCACATCGCATCGTGTCCTGCCGCATCGACATGGACCGCCAAGCCGGAGCCGACCGGCGTTTCGAAGCGACCCGACGTCAGCGAGAAGCGCAGGTTGTGCTGGTCGAAGGCATCGCCGATCGCGCCCGAGAGTGCGACGTCTTCGGGCGCGCCTTCGATGAAGCGTCCGTCGCCGGGCAGCAGCCAGAGGCGATCGGCGGTCTCCAGCGACAGTTCGAGATCGTGACTCGACAGCACGATCGCCACCCCCTGCTCACGCGCGATGCGTCGCAGCAGATCGATGATCGTCACGCGACTGGGCAGGTCGAGGAATGCGGTGATTTCGTCGAGCAGCAGCAGCCGCGGTTGCTGTGCGAGCGCCCGCGCGATCATCACCCGCTGCCGTTCCCCGTCGCTGAGGCTGTCGACCGCGCGCCGCGCGAGATGACCACCGCCCACACATTCGAGTGCATCGGCCGCGATGCGGCGATCCTCCGCCGACAGCACGCCGACCCAGCCGGTGTGCGGCTGCCGGCCCATCTCCACGAGCTCGAGGACGTCGAGTGCGCCCAGTTGCGGGCGCTCGGTCAGCACCACCGCGACCCGCCGCGCACGTTCGATCGGCGACAGCGCGCGCAGCGGTGTGCCGTCGAGTGCGACAGTGCCTGCGACCGGCGCGAGAAAGCCGCCGAGCGTGCGCAGCAGCGTGGACTTGCCCTGCCCGTTGCGGCCCAGCACGCAGACGAAATCGCCGGCGCGCACGTCGATGTCCGGCAGCTGCGCGAGGGCGTGCGTGCCGTAGCCGATGGCCAGTCCGCGGAGCGCCAGCATGTCAGCGCTCCGCCGCGCGCAGGCTGCGCGTGGTCAGCAGCAATCCGATCACCACCGGCGCGCCGATGATCGCCAGGATCGCGTTGAGATGCAGAAAATGCTGCCGCCACGGCAGGTGCACTACGAGATCGGCGACCAGTGCGAGCAGTGCACCGAGTGCGAATGTCGCGGGCAGCAGCGCGCCGATCCGCGCAGACCCGAGCAGACCGCGCGCCAGATGCGGCGTGATCAGACCGACGAAGGCGACCGGTCCGCAGAACGCGGTGACCGGTGCCGCGAGCAGGATCGTTGCCGCGAGGACGCGTCGCCCCAGACGCGCGACGTCGACGCCGAGACTCGCCGCATAGGTGTCGCCGAGCAGCAGTGCGGTCAACGGTTTGCCCAGCCACACGGCCAGCGCCAAGCCCACCAGCAGCGGCGGCGCCCAGATCGCGAAGTCCGGCCACACCACGGATGCGAACGTGGCGTCGTTCCACGACGCGAAGATCCGCGACTGCGTGCGGTTGGTGAAATGCAGCAGTACGCCGATCAGGCCCTGGGCGAGGAAGCCGAGCATCAGCCCCAGCACCAGCAACGTCACCGTGCCGACGCGCCGCGCCATCGCGCCCATCGCCAGTGCGACGCCCAGCGTGCCGAGCGCCGAGCCGGCCACGATGCCCACGCTCGAGAACACGCCCAATGCGTGGAGCGCGGCCGGACCGACCACCGCCCCGGCGACGACCACCAGCGCGGCGCCGAACTGTCCGCCCGCCATCAGACCCAGCGACCACGCATCGGCGAGCGGATTGCGGAACAGCGTCTGCATCAGCAGACCGGCGACACCGAGCGCGCCGCCACCGGCGACTGCGGCGAGCACGCGCGGCAGCCGCAAGCCGTGGACGATGCGGTGCTCGGCGGATGCGGGGTCGAGGCCGGCCAGACCGTGCAGCACGCGCGCCAGCGAGAGCGGTTCGTGACCGATCGACAGACTCGCGAGCGCGGCACCCGCGAGCAGCAGAAGAACAGCCAGCAACGCGAACAGCGGCCGCGTCGCGACACGCGTGCCAGGAAGCGTCACCGCGCTCACTGGTACGCATCCCTTGACAGCGGCTTGAGGAAGCGGAACGGCTCAGGCTGCAACTCGGGATGCAGCATCTTCACGAAATCGGCGAGCACCCAGTCCGGACGTACGACCGCGGTCTGGTACCAGTCGTGCACGTCCTCGCCGGGCAGGCTGCGCCCGGTGTTGCCGTAGAGCCGGCCCGCGCGCCAGGCCGGGAATGCGTCCAGCACCGCGCGTCCACGCGGCGGCACCGCATGGATGTCGCCGATCAGCCACAGGTCGGTGCGGTCGGCCAGCGGCAGCAGGGTTTCGCTCGACACCGTCTCCGACGACCAGCGCGCCGGATCTTCCCCTCGCGCCATCAGATTGTTGCCGCCGGCGTCGGCAATGAATGCCGCCTCCGCGCCGCGCACCGTGGCCACCCAGCGGTCGGCGCCATTGGGATATGCCCACAGCACGCCCGGCTTCGGGCGCCCGGCGACACGCGCTTTCAACGCATCGACGCCCGTTTCGATCTCGTCGAACAATCGCGACGCGGCAGCGTCGGTGCCTGTGAGCAGGCCGAACAGGCGGATCCATTCCGCGCGCCCGAGATAGGTCGGCTCTTCTTCCGCGAACGTCGGCACGACGGTCAGCCCGAGTGCGCGCGCGCGGGTCAGCACGGGCGTCTGCGCCAGATCGGACAGGCGCATCAGGAAGACGTCCGGCTGCCGCGCGATCAGCACATCGAGATTCGGCGGGGCGTGCCAGTTGTAGCCGATCTGGGCGATCTCGCCGCGCTGCGCCCGGTCCCGCGTCGCGGCGTCGTAGGAGCGCAGGCCGCCGACCGCCACCAGACGGTTGGCGACGCCGAGCGTCGACAGGAACGCTTCGTCGACGCCGTTGTTGGCGGCGATCGTCGCGACCGGCACCCGCACGACGGTCGCATTGCGCAGCGCGCCTGTCAGCGGCGGCGCATCGATGCCGTCGGACAGCAGCACCAGCGTGTCGCTGCGGGTCTCACGCGCGCCGCCCTGGTCGGCGACCGGCGCGCGCAGCTGGGCGACGACGTAACCGTCGTGCTGCCGGAGCGTCAGGTAGCGCGCATGCCGCAGTGGGATGGGCGTGCCGGTCTCAGCCGGTGCCGTGGTGTCCCCGGTGTCCACCGCGCCCGGTCCACACGCTGCGAGCACCCCTGCAACAGCCACGGCCGCCATCAGCAGACCCACCGTGGTCCACCCCGATCGGCACCCGCCGCACCGCGTTGCACACCGTCGCCCGCATGCCATCTCGTCAATTCCGTCGATTCGTGTTGTTATGTTATATCAATTCATAATAGGGGAATCGAAGTGCGTCATCCACGCTCCGTCGCGCTCGCGTGCGCGCTTGTCTGCACCGCCACCGCCGCACCGCTCGCTGCACGAGATCCGGCGGACTCCGCCGTGTCGCCGGCGCCCTCGGCCACCGATCTCGACACGGTGACCGTCTACGGCCGCCGCATCGGCCGGATCCCCGGCGAGACCGCCACCAAGTCCGGCGCGCCGGTGCTGGAGACGCCGTTCGCGGTGAACATCGTCCCGCGCGAATTGCTGGACCTGCGCAACGTCTCCAACATCGGCGAGGCGGCCGAAACGGTCAGCGGTGTGCAGCGCACGATCGGCTTCTCGGGCAACCAGCGCTTCCGCATCCGCGGATTCCAGGCCGTCAGCACGTTGCGGGACGGCTTTCGCCAGAGCGTTTCGCAGCCGGAGATCGACCTGCAGGGCGTGGACAGCATCGAGGTGCTGAAAGGGCCCGCGTCGGCGCTGTACGGACGCTTCGAACCCGGCGGCGTGATCAACTTCGTGTCCAAGCGTCCGCAGGACACGGCGGCGCACACCGCATCGTTCACCGCGGGCGCGTACGACTACGCGCGCGCCGGTCTCGATCTCAATGCACCACTGCGGGCAGATGGCAGCCTGCTCGGCCGGCTCAACGTCGGCTACGAGGACGCAGGCAGTTTTCGCGACGGCATCGACAACCGGCAGCTCTATGTCGCCCCGGTGATCGACTGGCGACCCGACCCCGGCACCAGCCTGCTGCTGCGCCTGGAATATCTCGACCGCGATGCCGCCTTCGACCGCGGCCTGGGCAACAGCCCGCGCTTCCTCGATCTGCCGCGGGGCCGCAACTTCGGCGAGGAGTTCATGCGTATCGAGAAACAGCAGTGGAGCATCGGCGCCGAGTTCAACCGGCAGCTCGCGCGCGACTGGCGCCTGCGCATCGGCGGCTTCGCGTCCGATGTCGACGTGCCGCGCGAGGATTTCTTCAACTACGGATTTCCGGCGCTCGCCGGCGACACCGTCAACCGGAACTTCGTCAGCTACCACGAGCGGCAGAAGGACGCGACGCTGCAGGCCGAGTTGTACGGCGCGTTCGACACCGGTGCGCTGCGCCATCAGGTGCTGGTCGGTGCCGAACACGTCGATGACCGCCTGCAGTACCTCGACGGCCGCATCGCCTACGGCCACCCGGTCGACCTGTACAACCCCGTTCCGACCGGGCGGCCCGGGACCGTTCTGCCCACCGGCGACAGCCGTTACAGCTACCGCACGCGCGCGCTCTATCTGCAGGACGAACTGGCCTGGCAGCGCTGGCGTCTGCTGCTGGGCGGACGACTGGAACACACGGAAACAGAGTCGTTCTACACCGGCGGCATCGACCCGGCGATCCTGCGCAAGGACGCACCGTTTTCGCCGCGCGCGGGCTTGACCTTCCTCGCCACGCCCGACCTGTCGCTCTACGCGAGCTGGGCACGTTCGTTCCGCAACGAGGCCGATGCAGGCCTGCTCGAAAGCGGCATTACGCCGAAGCCCACGCGCGGCGACCAGATCGAAGCGGGCGTGAAGTCCCTGCTGCTCGACGGACGCATGGAAGCGACGCTCGCGGTGTTCGATCTGCGCAAACGCGACGCGGTGGTGGCCGATCCGATCGACTGGAATCTGGTCGTGCAGACCGGCGAACTGCGCGTGCGGGGCGTGGAGACGGAAGTCTCGGCGCGGCCGGTCGATGCGTGGACGCTCGTGGCCTCGTACGCCTACTCCGATGCGACGATCACCCGGGACACCAGCCCGCTGCTGGTCGGCAACCGGCTCGCTGGCGTGCCGCGGCATCAAGCCAGCGTGTGGACGTCGTGGACCCTCGAAGGTGTCATGTCGGGGCTGACACTCGGCGGCGGCGTGTTCCACGCGAGCGACCAGGCCGCGACCACTGCGAACAGTTTCGTGCTGCCCGGTTACACCCGGCTCGACCTCAATGCGCGATATGCATTCGGCGACGGGCTGGAGGTGTTGCTCAACGTCGACAACGTCACCGACCGGCGCTACTTCATCACCGGCGGTTTTTCGCAGATCTATCCGCAGGCGCCGCGGACCGCGCGCATCACCCTGACCAAGCGCTGGTAACGCGGATCAACGCGCTGCGCCGAGCATCACCGCCGCGCGCCCGTCAGCAAGCAGCACGCCATCGCAGCGGATGCGGAATGCGTACTGCTGGCTGTCGCCGGATTCGACCAGCACTTCGGCGACGCATTCGAGATCGCCGGCAAGGTCGTCGATACGTGCGGCATGCAACTGCACGCCGCGCAATGCGACAAGCATGCCGGTGCGGACCGGTGCGCCGCTGTCGCGTGCACGCAGGCCACCGTGGACCGCCATCGCCTGCGCGCCGTATTCGCACAGGTGCAGCGCGCGCAACCGGTCATCGCTGCGCAGCGGGTTGGCCGGATCGCGATGGCTGGCGCTGCGCAGGGTCACGTGCGCGTCGTCCCACGCGGTGACGGCATCCCACAGGCACATCGCGCCCTGGTGCGGAATCATCGACAGGATCGTGTCGCGATCGACATGGCTCATGCCACCGGCTCCGGCTCGGCGCGTGCCGCCTCGATCGCCGCGCGTTGGCGCGCGACCAGCAGCGACAGTACGAAATTGAAGACCACGCCGAGCGCGACCGTGCTGCCGATCGCGCGCAGCACCGGAATCGACGACAGCGCGAGCAGGCTGAAGACCAGCAGCGTCATCAGGCTGCAGACGAGGATCGCGTGCAGCGTGCGGATCTGATCCTGGCGGTCGTCGCCGGCGTGTTCGAAGAACAGCGCGTAATCGAGTCCGAGACCGGCGGCGAGGATCAACGCGACGAGATGGAACAGGGTCAGTTCGACGCCCGCCAGACGCAGCACCGCGACGACTACCAGCAACGTCAGCAGCGTCGGCAGCAGCACGCGCCAGACGCGACGCGGGCTGCGCAACGCGATCCACACCGTGGCGATCAACAACACCAGCGCAACCGCCATCGCCGCGAGCACGCGGCCGCGGTACTCGATGACCAGCGATTCGGATGCGTCCTTCATGTCGAGCAGGCGCACGTCGACACCGGGCGCACCGGCCTGCGACGCGAGTGCGATGACATCGGCCGGATCATCGAGACCGCTGAGCGAGACCAGCGCGGTCGAACGGTCCTCGTGTTCCAGCAGCAGACCGGACACCGCGGTCGCCAGCGGCGAGCCTTCGAGATCGGCGCGGGTCAGCGGTGCGGCAGCCTTGGCGCGTGCGACGTCTTCGACAAAGGGCTCGAACGCGTCGTCGTTGAACGCGGAGTCCGTCAACGCGTCGGCGAGCATCGCGCGCAGTGCAGCGCTGTCGGGCAGCGCCGCCTGGCGCGCGCGTTGCGTGTCGGCGCCGGGCAGATAGCGCGCGGCCATGTCGTAGCCGTCGAGGTGACCGTCGGCGACCAGTGCGTCGAGCGCGGGCTGCAGCGCGGCGGTCGCGCCGAGCGCGGCGTCGCTGTCGGCCGCCTGCGCGACCAGCACGTAGCGCACGTCGGGCGCACCGAGTTCGGCGCGCAGTTCGGTATCGCGCTGCATCGAATCGGGATCGACCGGCGTCAGCTTCGACAGATCGTTCTGCCAGAACGCGCCGGGACTGAAACCGATCGCGGCAACGGCGGCGAGCGCCAGCACGGCCAGCGACCACTTCGGACGCGGCAGCGCTTCGATGCGGTGCCACAGACGCTGCAGCCGCGGTGATTCCGCGAGATCCGGCGGCGACGGATCCACCAGACCCGGCAGCAGATAACGTGTGGTCAGTGCGGCGACGCCGAGTGCGAAGATCGTGAACACCGCGAGTTGACGCAGGCCGTCGACACCCGAAAACAGGAAGGTCGCGTACGCGATGCAGGTTGCGACAACGCCGGTCGACAGCGCCGGCCACAAGCCGCGCACGTTCTTCCACGGCGACAGACCTGCGCGCTGGTGACTGAAGAAGTGGATCGGATAGTCCTGCACCACGCCGATCAGGGTGAAGCCGAACGCAATCGTGATGCCGTGCACGCCCCCCGGAAACAGCAGCGCGACCGCGGTAAGGCCGGCGATGCCCGCACTCGCCAGCGGCAGCACGCCGAGCAACGGCATCTTCCAGCTGCGATAGGCGACGAGCAGCAACAGGATCAGGCCGATCGTGTCGACCATGCCGATCCGCTGCGCCTCGGCCTGCGTACGCCCGCCGATGTCGACCGAGAACGCGCCCGGGCCGACGACTTCCAGCGTCGCAGCGCCCTCGCCCGCCTGCTGCGCGAAGGTGTCACGGATCGTGCCGACGGCATCGAGCTGGCCGGTCGGATCGAAGCCCGCTGCGCGCGTCTCGACCAGCAGCAATGCCTGCGTGCCGGTCTGGTCGAACCACACGTCGTGCAGTCGCTGCGGCGCGCCTGCGGGCTGCCAGGCTTCGGCGAGTGCGAGGACTTCCAGCGTCGGATCGGACGGAATCAGCGGCTCGACCAGTCCGGCGGCGGGCGAGCCGAGATCCTGCAGGCGTGCATCGAGTGCATCGCGCAAGGTGTCGGCATCGAGCGGCGCATCGTCGAACGACGACGTCAGCAGATACCGGTACGGGAGCAGATCCCGGGGGAACGCATCGAGCCCGGATTCGCCGCCATTGGTGACGAGGGTGTAGCGCGGATCGCCGGCGAGTGCGTCGTGCAGCGCACGCGAACGCTCGGCGAGTGCGTCGGGCGTGTCGCCGGAGATGGCCAGCATCAGCAGGCGCGAGCCCGGCCCGTCACCGAGCTCCTCCATCAACAGGCGCTGCTCGGGCGTGCGCGCGTCGGGCAGGAAGCGGCGCAGGTCGCCGCTGAACTCCAGCTCCGCCGATGCCATCCAGCCCAGCGCGAGCAGCGCCAGCAGCCACGCGACGGCCAGCGTCAGCCGCAGGCCGGGGCGCTGCAGCAGCGCGTCGCGGAATCCGCTGCGCCCGCTCAACGCGGAACGTCGTGGCACAGCCGCTGCGCGGCTGCGAGCGAATCCACGGTCGCCGCGGCGGTGGCGGCACTGCCGAGCAGGGTGGGCTGCGCGTCGCCCTGCTTCGGCCGCGTCTCGATACAACGCAGTTCCGCGTCGCGACCGCGCAGCACGATGCCGGTGACACGCCCGGCGACGCGCGGATCGCGCGGCGTCAGGGTCAGCGTCCAGTCGGCCGGCACACCGTCGGCTTCGAGCGCATAGACCGTTTCAAGCGCCTTGCGGTCACCGGCCAGCAGCGCACCGAAGCTGCCCTGCAGGGCGGCGAGTTCGGGCACGCGCGACAGCGAGAACGTGCGCGGATTGCGACCTTCGCGGGCGATGGTCGCCTCACCGGCGCGGATCGTCGTGGTTTCCGCGTACGGCGCGCGCACCTCGCGGATCAGCGTGTCGGCATCGGGGCGGCGGTATTCGCCCGACAGCTGCAGCGGGCGCTTGAGCATCGAGGAGGTGCGCAGTTCGACG
This sequence comes from Luteimonas sp. Soil_N_1, assembly GCF_057656255.1. Classification (NCBI taxonomy): domain Bacteria; kingdom Pseudomonadati; phylum Pseudomonadota; class Gammaproteobacteria; order Lysobacterales; family Lysobacteraceae; genus Luteimonas; species Luteimonas sp. Soil_N_1. The sequence goes on along the minus strand of NZ_JBDGKS010000003.1, from coordinate 256,730 downwards.
AACGGCGTCGAGGTGGCACCGTGCTGGGTCAGGCGCTGCAGGATCCAGTCGGCATCCACGCTGCGGCCGGTGGCGGTGACCGGCGCGGGCACGCGGTCGCGCGACTGGTTCGCGCGCGGCGTGTCAGCGGTCTGCGCCGCCGCCCACGTCGGCGCTGCGAGCAGCGTCGCCAGCAGCAGGCAAAGCGCCGGCCGCGGGCGGAAGATCGTCGCGCGTGTCATCGGCGCCTTTCCAGAAGTCATAGAAATTGAACCAGTTGTAGGGGGCACTGCGCGCGTGATGTTCCAGCCGCGCGGCGTAACGGTGGATGAGTGCGGCCACGCCGGCCTGGCGTTCGCGGCGCGGCAGGTCGATGCCATCGCTGAAGGGCTCGAACACCAGGTCGTAGCGGTTGCCACCACGGTACAGGCCGAAGGCCAGCATCACCGGCGCCTTGAGCACCGAGGCCAGCAGCCACGGGGCGAGCGGAAACTGCGCCGGCGCACCGAGGAACGGCACCGGCAGCGTCGCGCCGCCTTCCTGGCTGCGATCGACCAGCAGCGCGACCATCGCGCCTTGCGCCAGCCCTTCCTGGATCGCCAGCGCGACTGCGGGGCCGCTTTCGCCGGCATCGATCACCGTCGCTGCGACTGCCGGATTCAGCGCTTCCAGCAGCTCGGTCATCGCCTGGCCATGGGCGCGGTCGAGGACCACGCGGATCGCGTACTCGGGTCGCTGCGTGGCGAGCACGCGCAGCACTTCGAAACTGCCCAGGTGCGAGCCGAACAGCAGCACGCCGCGGCCGGCGTCCAGATGCCCGTGCAGGACATCGAGTCCCTGTGCGTGCACGTCGAAGCGCCGGGTGTTCTCGCTGAGCAGGAACAGCCGGTCGAGAATCGTCGCGGCGAAGGTGCGGAAATGCCGGGCCACCTCGACCAGCGTTGCAGGCCGGCCGAACATGCGCGCCAGATACCTGCGCGAATCGCGGCGTTCGGGCCCGCGGCGGATCATGAAATAGAGCGCGATCGGATGCAGCAGCGCGCGCGCCGGGGCGCGTCCGAAGTTCGATGCGAACACCAGCAGCGTGCGCAGCGCGAGCCGCCCGCCACCCTCGCGGCGCGCCTTCCACTCGCTGGTCATGCCTGCGCGGGACCGTCGGCGACGAGTTCGCCACTGGCGAGCAGCACGCCCGCGCGTTCCACCCGGAAGCGCCAGCGCGACACGCCATCGCGGCTGGCATCGTCGAGCGCGATCACGGCCTGCTCGCCGGGCAGCAGTGGCTGCACGAACTTCACCTGCGGCAGCCGCAAGGCGCCCTGCGGGCCGTGCGCCGCTTCGACGGCCGCGACCACGCGATCGAGAATCACGACGCCCGGCACCAGCGGCTGGCCCGGGAAATGACCAGGCAGGCAGGGATGCGCGGCATCGATGAAGAACGTGTGCGACGCCATCGCTCAGCGCCTGCCGAGCATCGCGGCCACGGCGTCCTGCGCTTCGCGGGCCACGGCCTGGCGACCGGTGGCGCCGACGCGGCCTTCGACGCGGATCGGCGTGCCCACCGTGGCGCGCATCGGACCGCGGCAGGTGCGGAAGAACCCGGTCGGCGGCAGCACCTTGCCGGTGCCGTGCAGCGCGATCGGGAGCACGTCGACACCGGCATCGATCGCGGCCTGGAACGAACCCGACTTGAACTCGCCCATCCGGCCGTCGCGCGAACGCGTGCCTTCGGGGAACAGGCACAGCGAATGGCCTGCGCCCAACACACCGGCGACCTGGCGCCGCAACAGCGGCCCGGCGCGGCGGTCTTCGCGGCTGATGAAGAGCATGCCGGTCGCGCGCGCATAGGTGCACAGCAGTGGCACGCGGCACATTTCCTGTTTCAGCAGGAAGCGCAGCGGGACCGGCACGGCCATGAAAAGCACGCAGATGTCGAGCAGGGATTCGTGGTTGGCCACCACCAGATACGGACGGTTCCAGTCGATCGCATCCGCGCCTTCGACCGTCAGCCCACCGGCCGGTCCGACCAGACCCGGTGCCCAGTGCGTCCGCGCCATGTCCAGCGCCAGCTCACGCCGGCCCGTCACCGCCTGGCGGATCAGCGACACGCTGATCCAGCCCGCCGTCCATAGCAGGGTGTACAGGCACTCCAGGACGTTGATGGCGCGTGCGGACAAGGCCGCGAACGCCGCGGCCCCGGGTGCGGCACGGGTCTGTCGGTATTCCATGTGGTCGATAGGATATCGCGTGTGACAGGCCGAATACCGCGCGAAATCCGTTCAGCCGCGCGGATTCAGCGCAGCAGATCGCGCCAGAAAACGGGACCGAGACCCACCAGCTTGCGCAGGAATCCGAGAAAACCGTCATAGCGGCCCGGGAAGCGCCGCTTGCGGAACGCGAACTCGATGACGAAGAAGCCACCGATGACGCCGTAGTTCAGCAGGTTCGCCCACAGCGACCATTGCTCCTGGGTGATCGGCAGCGGCGACGGCACGCCGATGCTTTCCAGCAGACCCGAGGGGCTGGCGATCAGCGCGAGCAGCAGATTGGCGCCGGCCATCGCGCACAGCACGAGGGCCCACGCGGCGGTCAGGCTCCGCGTGTAGCGCAGCAGGTCCGGCGCGAGCGCGTCCGGGCTGCCGTCGCCTTCGATGCCGATGACGATCCGGGTGATCAGCGGCGTCCGCCCGGGACGCAGCGTGCGCGCGAAGATCCAGGCGATGCCGAGGACGAACACCACCGGCACCAGCAACAGTGGCAACGCGGCATGGCCGGCCGCGTACAGCGCCCACGCGCCCCAGCCCAGCAGCGGCAGCGCGATGAACGCCCACAGGCGCCGCGACAGCAGGGGCTCGATGACCAGCATCGCGATCAGCAGCACGAGTGCGCCCAGCGCGAGGCCGTCGTGGTGCCAGAGGCTGGCCAGGTGCGCCAGGGCCGTGTAACCGAGCCCCAGCAGCAATTGCAGCAGCAGGATCAAGTGGTGCGGTGCTGCTCGATGTGCGCCGACAGGGCGCGCAACGAGGCGAAGATCTGCCGGTTCTCGTCGTTGTCCGACCGCAGCTGGAAGCCGTAGCGCTTGCTGATCGCAAGCGCCAGTTCCAGCGCGTCGATCGAATCCAGGCCGAGCCCGGCATTGAACAGCGGCGCCTCGGGATCGATGTCGGCCGCCTGGACGTCCTCCAGGTTCAGGCTCTCGACCAGCAGGTCGGCGAGCGCGCGTTCGGCTTCGGTTTGGGCGGACATCGGGACTTCCGTGGAATGACAGGGCTGCCACGATCCGGCATCGGACCGGCGCGCGCAAGCACTCCGGGCCGCCGTGGAGGCTTCCCGTTATGATGCGCGACCGCCCGAACCACCCCCAGATTCAGGATGAGCCCGATCGCGACCGCCGATGCCACTTCAGAGTCCGCCCGGCTCGACGTCGACGTGCTGGTCATCGGCGGCGGTCCGGCGGGCACGACCGCGGCCACGACGCTCGCGCGGCGCGGCTGGAAGGTGCTGCTGCTGGACAAGGACGTGCACCCGCGCTTCCACATCGGCGAATCGCTGCTGCCGATGAACCTGCCGATCCTCGAGCGCCTCGGTGTACTGGAGCAGGTCCGTGCGATCGGCACGCTCAAGCTCGGCGCCGATTTCCCGGTGCACGATGCCGACAACACCACCCACGTGTTCCGCTTCGATCGTGCGCTCGATCCCAAGTTCGGCTACGCCTTCCAGGTGCGCCGCTCGGAGTTCGATGCGCTGCTGTTCGACAACGCGCGCGCCAACGGCGTCGATGCGCGCATGCGGGTCAAGGTCGAATCGCTGGTCCACGACGCCGAGGGGCGCCCGACCGGCGCGGTGGCGCGCGATGCCGAGGGCGGCCGGCTCGACGTCAAGATGCGTTACCTCGTCGATGCCAGCGGCCGCGATACGTTCCTGGGCAGCAAGCTCAAGCTCAAGCGCAAGAGTGCGAAGCACCAGTCGGCGGCGATCTTCAGCCACTTCCGTGGCGTGCAGCGCCGCGACGGCGACGACGCCGGCAACATCACCATCGATCGCTTCGAGTTCGGCTGGTACTGGTTGATTCCACTCGGCGACGACGTCATGAGCGTCGGCGCGGTGTGTTTCCCCGAGTATCTCAAGCAGCGCCAGGGCCTCGACAACGAAGCGTTCCTGATGCGCACGCTGCTGCGTACGCCGTCGGTCGCATCGCGCATGACCGGCGCCGAACGCGTCGCGCCGGTGCACGCCACCGGCAATTATTCGTACGCGTGTACGCGCATGACCGGCCCGGGCTGGGTGATGGCCGGCGACGCGTATGCGTTCATCGACCCGGTGTTCTCGTCGGGCGTGTATCTGGGAATGAACAGTGCCGAGCACGCGGCCGATGTCGTCGACGGCGCCCTGCGCGATCCGTCCACGGAACGCGCACTGCAGCGCGCGATGGAACGGCGCCTGCGCCGCGGCCTGCGCCATTTCAGCTGGTTCATCCACCGCTTCACCACGCCGGTGATGCAACGTCTGTTCGCCGCGCCGCGCAATGACTGGCAGCTCGAGCAGGCGGTGATCTCGATGCTTGCCGGCGACGTGTTCGACAATCCCGCGGTGTTGCGCCGCCTGCGTCTGTTCCGACTGGTCTATGCGCTGAACGCGATCGCGATCGCACCCGCCGCGTTGCGCGGCTGGTTCGCGCGCCGCCGCCAGGTCCGCGAACAGTTCCGCGGCGACACCCTGCACGAGGGCAATCCATGAGCCGACCGGCACCGCTGCACCCCGAACCGCTTCCGCGCCTGCGCGTCGATTACGTCGACGGCTCCGCGCCGGCCGACCTGCTCGCGCAATCCGATGTACTCGCCGTCCTCGGCTTCGGCGACGCCGCGCCCGTGCTCGACGATCCGCGCTGGCTGCGCGTGCCGCTGCAGCCCTACGGCGCCGCGCCGCTGGAAGTGTGGCGCGGCCAGGCGCCGGTCCGGCACGGCCGCGACGGCGATATCGCCTGGGCGACCGATGGCCATCTGATGTTCGGCGCGATCGAAGTCGACGAGCCCGAAGGCCACACCGGCGAAGGCGATCACAGCGGCATCCTGCTGGCCGCCGAACACGCCTACCGCGAACTGACCCGTTTCATCGGCAAGAGCGAGTTCCCGCACCTGCTGCGGATCTGGAACTACCTCGACGCGATCACCCACGGCGACGGCGACACCGAGCGCTACCGCCAGTTCTGCGTGGGCCGCGCGCGTGGGCTCGGCAGCTTCGATACTTCCCAGCTGCCTGCCGCGACCGCAATTGGCCGCTGTGACGACGCGCGCACGATCCAGGTCTACTGGCTGGCCGCGCGCGTGCCCGGCATTCCAGTCGAAAACCCGCGCCAGGTCAGCGCCTACCAGTACCCGCGCCAGTACGGCCCGCAGGCGCCGAGCTTCGCCCGCGCGATGCTGCCGCCGGCCGGCAGCGCGATTCCGCTGATGCTGTCGGGCACGGCCAGCGTCGTCGGCCACGCCTCGCAGCACGAAGGCGAGCTGCTGGCACAGCTCGATGAGACGTTCGCGAATTTCGATGCGTTGATCGCATCGGCGCGCACGCATCGCCCCGACCTGCCGGCCGCGTTCGGCCCGGGTTCGCGCTTGAAAGTCTATGTGCGCGATGCCGCGGACCTGCAGGCCGTGGCCGAGGCCTTCGACGCGCGTTTCGGTGACCGCCTGCCGCGTGTGGTGCTGCATGCGGCGATCTGCCGCCGCGAGCTTGCGCTGGAAATCGACGGCGTCCACGACGCCGGTTGATGCGCGCATCCGCCTGCGACCCGGCGTCGCAGGCCGTCCGCCGGGCGCACGCGTAGAATCCGCGCCATGGCCCGACTCGATACCCGCATGCGGCGGATGCGCCGCGACGACTTCTCGCGCCGGCTGATGCGCGAATCCACGCTGACCGCCGACGACCTGATCTATCCGGTGTTCGTGCACGAGGCCGGCGGCCGCGTCGCGATCCCGTCGATGCCGGGCGTCGAGCGTCTGTCGATCGACGAACTCCTGCGCGTCGCCGAGACCGCGAGCGAACTGCGCATTCCGGCGCTCGCGCTGTTCCCGGTCACCGCGCCCGAGGCCAAGTCGCTCGACGCCGTCGCGGCATGGGACGACGACGGCCTGTGCCAGCGCGCGATCCGCGCGCTGAAGTCGCGCTTTCCGGAACTCGGCGTCATCACCGACGTCGCGCTCGATCCCTACACCTCGCACGGCCAGGACGGCATCACCGATGCCGGCGGTTACGTGGTCAACGACATCACCGTCGATGCGCTCGTGCAGCAGGCGCTGAGCCATGCGCGCGCCGGCGCCGACGTGGTCGCGCCCAGCGACATGATGGACGGGCGCATTGGTGCGATCCGCGACGCGCTCGAAACCGAAGGCCACGTGCACACGCGCATCCTCGCCTACGCCGCCAAGTACGCCAGCGCCTTCTACGGCCCGTTCCGCGACGCGGTGGGCTCGTCCGGCGCGCTCGGCAAGGCCGACAAGTCGACCTACCAGATGGACCCGGGCAATTCGGACGAAGCGATGCGCGAGATCGCGCAGGATCTCGACGAAGGCGCCGACATGGTCATGGTCAAGCCGGGCATGCCGTATCTGGACATCGTGCGCCGCGCGAAGGACGAATTCGGCGTGCCGGTGTTCGCCTACCAGGTCAGCGGCGAGTACGCGATGCTCAAGGCTGCCGCTGCCAACGGCTGGCTCGACGAGCGCAAGTGCGCGCTCGAAGCGCTGCTTGGCTTCAAGCGCGCCGGCGCCGACGGTGTGCTGACCTATTTCGCACTCGACGCTGCGCGCTGGCTGCGCGAGGGCTGAGCCGGCTGCAACGCCTGGCGTCCCGGTCGATCCTGTGCCGGGACGTCGCAACCGTGCGCGTTCAATCCTTCCGCGCCCGCTTCCGGCGAACCGCTAGACTGCGCCGACGCCAGCCCGGCGTGCCGCATCAGAGGCTTCCATGTCGCCTGCCCGTCTTGCCGTGTTCGGTCACCCGGTCGCGCATTCGCTGTCGCCCCGCATCCATGCCGCGTTCGGCACGCAGACCGGAATCGACATCGTCTACGACGCCATAGATGCGGCGCCCGACACCTTTGGCGATGCGCTGACGGCCTTCGCCGCCGCCGGCGGGACCGGTGCGAACGTGACGCTGCCGCTGAAGGAGCTCGCCCACGCCCTGGCATCGACGCGCAGCGAGCGCGCGGACCGTGCGGGCGCAGTCAACACCCTGGTCCGCCAGGGGGATGCCTGGCATGGCGACAACACCGATGGCGCGGGCCTGGTGCGTGATCTGACCGAGCGGCATGGGCTCGATCTGCGCGGTCGCCGCACCCTGCTGGTCGGTGCGGGTGGCGCGGCGCGTGGTGTCGCACCGGCGCTGCTCGATGCCGGCATCACCGAACTCTATGTGGTCAACCGCACGGCCAGCCGCACCGACGCACTGGCCGATGCACTCGGCGAACCCGGCCGGGTGCATCCGCGCTACGTCGAGCAGCTCGGCGAGCTGGGCGAGTTCGAACTGATCGTCAATGCGACTTCGGCCGGACGCGGTGGCGCGATGCTGTCCCTGCCGCGCTCGCTGGTCGGCGTGCGCACGGCGGCGGTCGATCTCAGCTACGCCGAAGCCTCGGTGCCGTTCCTGGCCTGGGCGCGCGCGCACGGCTGCCGCGACACGATCGACGGCCTCGGCATGCTGGTCGAACAGGCCGCCGAGAGCTTTGCGCTGTGGCATGGCGTGCGGCCCGACACCGCGGCGGTGTTCGAAGCGCTGCAGGCGCGCACCCGCCTGCTGGTCAACGCGGACTGAGTCCGCGGACGCCGGGCGTGCACAGGTCCACGATGCCGATCACCGCCCGGCTGCCGGCTGCACCGGTCGTCGGCTTGACCGCAATACCCGCGGCCATGCGCGGCGCGCGCTGATTCGGGGTGGAATGCCGGGACGGCTGCGCGGCCTGCTGCATCGCGCCTTCGATCATGTCGCCGATTCCGGGCATGCCGCATGGCAAGCCTGCCGGCGTCGCGTGTGTGCAGCTCGACGAGCGTCTGCGCTGCCGCCTGTTCGGACGTCCGGAGCGTCCCGCATTCTGTGCGTCGTTGCGGCCTGCGCCGGACATGTGCGGCACCTCGCGTAGCGAGGCGTTCGCGATGCTCGAGCAGCTCGAACGCGACACTGCGCCCTGACGCCAGCCGAGCCGCGTGTGAACACCCGCCGCGCCTCCGGCAGCGCGCGCATACGACCCCAAGTGCGCGTCGCTTCTCCCGGACCCGGACGCGACCTGCACTGGACGCTGCGCCATCGAAACCGACGTCGCTGCCCGGGCGCCACACAGCGCGTATCCGGATCTGCATCACCCGCACACACGAAAAGGGCGGCCGAGGCCGCCCGTTCGTGACACGCGTGGCGTCAACGGCCCTTGCGGGCGTCGTCGTTCGCCTTGCCGACCGCGCTCTGGACCTTGCCGGCGGTCTTCTGCGCCTTGCCGGCCACTTCCTTTGCGGTGTTGCCCGTGACCTTGCCGACGACTTCCTTCGCCGTGCCCTTGACCTGGTTCTTGATGCCTTCGCTGCGATTCTTGTCCACGTCGATGTCTCCGGCCTGCTGGATTGCAGGGTGGGAACGATATGCACCGGGCGCCGCAATGCCGAGGTGAAGAAATCGCACGCCGCCCGGCGGCATTACGGAAACGCTCAGCTGGATCAGAGGATCGGCGCGCCGCCTGTGACCGCATAGCGGCCACCGCTCATGTAGCTCGCCTCGTCCGACGCGAGCAGCACGTAGATCGGTGCGCACTCGGCCGGCTGGCCGGGCCGCTTGAGCGGCACCTGCGACCCGAACGACGCCACTTCGTCCGGCGGCATGGTGGAGGGAATCAGCGGCGTCCAGATCGGGCCCGGCGCGACCGAGTTCACGCGGATGCCCTTGTCGGCCAGCAGCTGCGCGAGGCCGGCGCTGAAATTCGCGATCGCGCCCTTCGTCGCCGCATACGGCAGCAGCGTCGCCTTGGGCTTGTCGGAGTTGATCGAGCTGGTGTTGATGATCGACGCGCCGGGTTGCATGTGCGGCACGGCGGCCTTGCACAGGTGGAACATCGCGCTGACGTTGACCCGGAAGGTGTAGTCCCACATGTCGTCGGGAATCTCGTCGAGCGCGTTGTAGCTCATCTGGTAGGCGGCATTGTTGACCAGGATGTCGACGCGACCGAATGCGTCGATGGTCTGCTGCACGATGGCGCGGCAGTGCGCGGCCTCGGCGATGTCGCCGGGCACGAGGACGCAGCGCTGTCCGGCCGCTTCGACGATTCGCTGCGTCTCCTGCGCATCCTCGTCCTCGTTGAGATAGCTGACCAGCACGTCAGCGCCTTCGCGGGCATAAGCGAGTGCGACGGCACGGCCGATGCCGCTGTCGCCGCCGGTGATGATCGCGACCTTGCCTTCCAGTCGGCCGCTGCCGCGATAGCTGGCTTCGCCGTGGTCGGCGGGCGGGTCGAGTTCTGTCTCGACGCCGGGGACGTCCTGCTGCTGCGCGGGCTGGTTCATCGCGGATGCTCCTGTGTCGGGGCCTGCCACGCTCGCGCCCGCATCGTCGTACGCCCGTGAATCCGGATCCGTCCACACAGGTGCATCGCAAGCCCGCGTACCGCGTGTCTCAGACCGCGGTGTCCGGGCTCGCCAGTGTGACGGCGGCCGCATGCAGCGGCATCACGAACGACAGTCGTGTGTCACCGGCGACGGTGGCCACGCTGATCCGCCCGGCATGCGCGCGGGCGATCTCGCCGGCGATGAAGAAATCCCAGGACCGCGCCGCGCGTGCGTTGCCCGTCGGCGCTGCCAGCGGGCCGGAGACGCTGTCGAGCTCGTTGCCCGACAGCACCAGGTCAGGCGCCTGCACGTTGAACACCAGGGTGTGGTCGGTGGTCGCGACGTCGATAGTCACGATCGCATCCGCCGCGACGTGCCGCAGCACGTTGTTCGCCAGATTCACCAGCAACTGGCCAAGCCGCGGGACATCGCAATCGACCTCGGCATCGATGCGCACGGCCGTGACGAGCGCGCGTTCGGGATGCGTGCCGACCACCTGCGACAGCACGCGCTGCAGCTCGGCCGCCAGTGCAGCAGCCGGCGTGCGCACCAGCGGCACCCCGTCCGCGAGCCTGTCGTGCGCGAAATCGTTGATGCCGCCCACCAGCGATGAAAGGTGCCAGAGGTTGGTTTCCATACCCACGACGCGCGCCCGGACGTCGGCGGAGAGGCCGGGCGTGGTGCGGATCAGGTACGCGTCCATGACCAGCGCCTGGATGGGTTCCTTGAGGTCGTCACCGACCGCATGGATGAAGCGCTCGCGCGCCTTGGCGACATCCAGCGCGGTGTGCAGCGCCGCCTCGCTCCACGCGTGCTTCTCGTCGGTTTCGAGCTGGGTGCCGATGAGCTCGGCGAACAGCTCCATCATCTGCAGGGTTTCGGGCGTCTCCACCGCCGATGGCAGCGGGTCGATCGCGCACAGCGTGCCGAAGAACTCGCCGTTGGCCCGGTGGATCGGCACCGAGATGTAGCTCTCCAGACCGTAGAGCCGCGGCGTGTGGTGATCGGCGAACTCCGGGTGCTGGCTGGCATGGCCGAACACCACCGGCTGGCGATGCTGGCGGATCTCGTCGCAGATCGTGGTGCGCAGTTCCAGCTCCCCGCCGGGCGCCAGGCCGAACGCCACCTCGTCACGGACCGCACAGGCGGTCCAGCGCGTATCGGTCACCCGGGCGACGGCGGCGAAACGCAGGCCGGTCGTGCGGGTGATGACTTCGAGGATCTTGGGGACTGCCGCGATGCGGCTGATGGCCGCGACATCGCGCTGGGCCGCTTCGGCATCGGACATGGAGTGGAATCGGGCAGGCAGCTGGATGCGCGTCAGCCTACGCGCACCGCCGCAGCCCCGCCAGCGGCGGCCCGCAGCGACGCCGGCTACACGCGCCGCCCCGCAGGCTGCGTCTTTCCTCCGCGGAATGCCCGATGCGCCTGCTGGCCGGTTGCGAACTCGTCGTCGAAGCGGAGGTGGACTGCGCCGTCGTCGCCATGCTCCGTCCCCGCAGCGGCGATGCCCAGTGGCTGGTCAGCGAGCACTACGCGTTCGATCCCGATGTGCGGCCCACGGAATTCGTCGATTCGTTCGGCAACCTGTGCCAGCGCTTCGTCGTGCACAGCGGACGCATGCGCATCCGCACCGAACTGGAAGTGGAGACCGAACGCGACATCGCGGTCGCGCCATGGACCTCGCCGATGCCGCCGGCGTCCCTGCCCGATCACGCGCTGCAGTACCTGCTGCCGAGCCGCTACTGCCCAAGTGACCGCACGTTCGAGCGTGCGCAGGAGATCGTCGATGCGGCGGGGCCGCGCGCCGGTCAGGTCGGCGCGATCGTCGCGTGGATCCGTCGCCACATCGAATACCGCTACGGCGTCAGCGACGCGACCACCGATGCACTCGACACGATGGGACACGGCGCCGGCGTGTGCCGCGACTATGCGCATGTCGGCATCACCCTGTGCCGCAGCCTGCGGATTCCCGCGCGCATGGTGGTCGGCTATCTGCACGGCCTGGAACCGATGGACCTGCACGCCTGGTTCGAGGCCTACCTCGACGGCCGCTGGTACACCTTCGATGCGACGCAGTCGGCGCCGCGCGGCGGGCGCATCGTCGTCGCCTACGGACGCGACGCGGCCGACGTGGCGTTCCTGACCAACTACGGCCTGCTGCAGACGGTCGAGATGCAGGTCTGGGTCGGCGAGAAGCCCTGACGCCGTAAACGCGCACACCGTTACGACTGGCCGAAGGTCCAATGCCGCGCGCCATGCGCGCGTGCTGACATCCGGCCACTGGCCCGCTCCCCCACACGGCCGGCTCGCGACCGGCGCCGTCGGCCGCGCCACCTGCGTGCGGCCTGCGGGCCGTGGGAGATGTCCGATGCTCCGATCCTTCGATCGCCGCGACACACGGCTGTTGCGACTGCTGCTGATCCTGCTGCTCGCCACCTTCGCTTCGACTGCGCAGGCGGTGTGCCGCGATGCCGTGGTGATGGTGCACGGCAATGCCGGCACGCCCGCGCACTTCGACAACACCTACGTGGAACTGCGCGCCCGCGGCTGGACCGATTTCGAAATCCTGCGCCCGAACTGGGGCAGCAAGACCTGCGCCGCGTGCAACGATCACAGCGGCAGCGAGGAGACGCCGGTCCTCGACGCACTGGTCGAGGCGATCGCGCGCTCGTGCACCGGCAAGATCGACGTCATCGGCCACTCGATGGGCGTCACCCTGGCGGCCAAGCAGATCGTCAACTACGGCCTCGCCAACGACGTCGCCACCTTCGTCGGCATCGCCGGTGCGTATCGCGGCCTGTGGAGCTGCGGCACATATCCGTGGAATGTCGTCACCTCGACCTGCGGCGCGCAGGGTCTGTCGATCAACAGTCCGCTGCTGGCATCGCTGGCCGGCAAGCCGCTGGGCATGAAAACGTACTCGATCAAATCCTGGATCGACCAGATCGTCTGCTACGGCGGCGTCTGCACCGTCGCCGGCGTGCACAGCTCGACGCTGCCGGGCGAGACCGCGAGCCACACGCTCGCGGCCGGACACTTCGGCCTGCTGACCGACACCGCGGTGCTGCAGGTGAATCTGATCCAGTAAGCCGTCGCGTGTGCGCCGTGGCACGGGCTGCGTCGCACGCGTCATGCGATACCGAGGAACACCCGCATGCGTTCGAGTTCGGTATCCAGCGCGTCGTGGAACGCCGCGTCGCGCGGCGCCTCGCCTTCGACATAGCCGAAGCGCGCGTCCAACACGCCGCCGACGACCGACACATTGCCCCAGCCGATCACGCGATCGCCCCACAGCAGTGGCAAGGCGTAATAGCCGAGCTGGCGTTTCGGCGCCGGCGTATAGGCCTCGAAGCGGTAACGCCAGTGCCACAGCAGTTCGAAGCGACGCCGGTCCCAGACCACGGGATCGAACGGCGTCAGCAGCCGGACACCGGCATCGGGCCGCCAGCGCCGGCTCTGCGGCGATTCGTCGGCGGGCCAGACCCAGTCGACACCCTCGATGCGCGCGCCGCCGAGGCGTGCACGCGAACGCGTCAGCGTTGCAGCGCGCGCGGCATGCCATTGCGGCACGCCGCGTCCGAGATACGACATCAACTGGCGCAGGCTGGCTTCGGGCAGCGGCGCGTACTTGTGCACCAGCAGATCGAGCATCCGGTCCAGACGCCGCTCGATCTCGTCCGCGTCCGGTTCGCCCGCATCCGGTTCGCGCACCGCATACACGCGTGTGCCGCCATCGCGCCGTACAACGCGCAGCAGGCCGCGGTAGTGCATGCCGTCGAGCAGCCGGGTGCTGGCGTTCGACGAGCCCCCGAACCAGTTGGTGACCTTGCCGTGGGCGAAGTGCGCATCGACCTCGCGTGGGTGCACGGCGCCGCGTTCGGCGATGAAGGCGCGCACGGCCTGCGCCTGTCGCCAGCGCGCCGGCGTCCAGGTCTCGCGCGCGATGCGCGGATGCATCAGCGCCTGCGTCGCCCGCAGCAGGAAGCCGTAGTTGACGAAGAAATCCTCTTCGAGCGCCAGTCGCGGATAGCGCCGTTCGAGATCGCCGGCGCGGTAGTCCACGACGCGATTCCGCAGTGTCAGATCCTGCGCGCGTGCGGGGGCGCGGATGGGATCGGCCTGCACGAAGCCGAGCTTCGCCACCGCGCGCATCAGCGTCGTCGGTTTGAACAGCGACCGCGCGACCGCATGGCGGCGCAGATGATCGAGGGTCAGCGTCGGCATCGCCGCATGATGCCAGCGCGCGGATGCCGGGGACATCGCCCGTCCAGTGTCATGCGGGACGGGCGTCGGCGCCGCTCATGCGCGGCCGCACTGCGTCACTGGGGTGGTCCCATGCCCGCGAACGGACACCCCCGCTGGAGCGGTTGTCCGTTGTGCTGTGCGCGGAACGCGTGCGAAGCGGCATACGCCGGCTTGCGCAGACGCATGATCTCGCCCAGCGGACGATGCGCGTCCAGGCCGTGCCAGGGACTGAAGCCGACCCCGTCGTCGATCTCGCGGCTCAGTGCCTGCGTCCACGCCGCCTGCGGCCCGGCCACGAGACGCGCCACGGTGCGGAACGGACTGCGGGCCTCGTCCCACTCCGCCGTCGCATCGTCGACCGGCATGTCGGCCAGCGATGTGCACAGCTGCGCGCGCAGGGCCCATTCGGCGGTATTGGCACCGAAGAACGCGATCACCGCATCGCGGATCGCGTCGTCGTCCCTGAGGTCGAGGCGCATGTCGGTCAATGCGCGCAGCGACGTGGACACCGGCACCAGCTGGTACCTGGCGATGTAGTCGCCGTGCCGCATCGGCAGCTGGGTGAAGAAGGTCTCGCCGAGGATGTGGTTCGGCGGCTCGCCGCCCATTGCCTTGAGCGTGGCGCTTTCGCCGCCCATCGCCTCCAGCCCCCGCTCGGTGCCGCGCAGGATGGCCGAGATCACGCGCTTGGTGCGGTCCATGCGGTCGGTGGTCTTGGCCAGCAGCTTGAGGTTGCGCAGGAAAGACTTGCCGTTGGGCGAGTTGAACGTCGGCCCGTTGACCAGGATGAACTCCTGCACCGCCATGTCCTCGCTGCCTTCCAGACGCGCGCCTTCGACGCCGCAGATGCGCAATGCCACACCTCGCGGCGTGGACACGCGGTCCGACAGCAGGTCGCCCGGCGTCGTCGACAGGCGCATCACCGTGTCGTAGCGGCCGGGCTGCGCGAACAGGCCCTGCGCGAGCTCCGGCGCCAGGCCGGCATCGACGTGCAGCGTGGCCTGGAGCAGGCCGTGGCTTTTGGCGTGGACGGCGCGCAGACCATGGCCTTCGTCCGCCAGCGTCGTCTGCTGGATCGAGCGCAGGACTTCGACGAGATCGGCCGCCAGTGCCGCCTCGTCGGGGCCGGGCATGGCGAGGCGCGCGTCGTAACGGGCGAAGGCGTCGGGCGTCGGAATGGACATGGCGTGGCTTCCGGTTCGGGGCTGGGATCAAGGTGTGCGCGGTCGCATGACGCGCCCGTCGACGCGGGCCGGTCGTGCGTCCGGGTACGGAGACGTTGCGACTGCCGCAGATGGAAGAAGGCCGCGTCGACGTGGACGCGGCCTCCGGTGGTCATCGCTGCGCCGTGCGCTTACTTCTGCAGGAACGCGATCAACGCACGATTGAAGGCATCGGTGTGGCTGGCGTTGAACCCGTGCGGTGCGTCGGGCACCACGACTGCCTCGCTACCGGCGATCGCGGCATGCGTGCGCTGGCCCGAGCCTTCATACGGCACCGTCCCGTCGCTGTCGCCGTGCAACACCAGCGTCGGCACGGTGACCTGTTCGAGATCCTTGCGGAAGTCGGTGGTGCCGAAGGCCTTCATGCACCCGAGCGCCGCGGTCTGGTCGGACTGCCTGCACAAGGCGATCGCTTCCTGACGCGTCTTTTCGTCGACCTTCAATTCGCCGTTGGCACTGAAGAAGTCCTTGGTGAAACCGTCGAAGAAGGTGTCGCGATCCTGCTTCAGGCCGTCTTCCATCTCCTTGGCCTTGTCTTCGGTCAGCGGACCGTCGGGGTTGTCGGCCGTCTTGAGCATGTACGGCGGCACGGCCGCGGCGAACACGACACTGTGCAGACGGTCCTCGCCGTAGTTGGCGACGTAGCGCGCGACTTCGCCACCCCCCATCGAGAAACCGACGAGGGTGACGTCATGCAGATCCAGATCCTCGAGGACGCCTGCCAGATCGCCGGCAAGCGTGTCGTAGTCGTAGCCGCGCGGCGGCTTTTCCGAGCGGCCGAAGCCACGGCGGTCGTAGGCGACAACGCGGAAGCCCGCGTCACGCAACGGGCCGGTCTGCGCCTTCCAGGATTCGGCCGACAGGGGCCAGCCGTGGATCAGCACGACCGGACGGCCATCGCCGCCGGTGTCGTCGATATGCAGGCGGACGCGGGGCGTACCGTTGACTGAGGACATGTGTGTTTCCAATGCGTGGGTCGGGTGGCCATGGGGCCAGTGGCGCCATGCCGCATCCGTGAAACCCGCGCGGACAGCCCACCGCCGGTCAGCCCCCGTGGGGGCACGTGCAGGTGGAGTCATGACGGAGCAGCACGATGTTCCCCGATAGCGCATCCGCGCCCTGCGTGCTGGGGCCTTGTTTGCGAGAATGATTCGCATTAGCATGCGCGCCAGTCGGCCGCCGGCCGCATTCATCGGATACCCAAGTGATCAACATCTCCGGGGGCGCGCAGCCGCGCCCCGCACGTCGCCTGCTGTCTGTCTGCCTGTCGCTGGCGATGCTGCCGGCCGCCGCCCAGGTCCCACCGCCGTCCGCCACCACGCTCGACACCCTCATCGTGACCGCCGACGTACTCGACCGCGACGACAGCCGTCCGGGCACGGTGTCGACCGCGACCAAGACCGCGCTCGATCCCAAGGACGTGCCGCAGACGATCAACACGCTGGAGATGAGCAAGTCCAAGGTCTACGGCCTCAACGACCTCAGCGTGCTGCTCGACGGCACGCCCGGCGTGGACACCAGTTACGACATGCGCGGCGACGGCATCCTGCTGCGCGGGTTCGAAGCCGATTCCAACGACATCTACCGTGATGGCGTGCGCTCGGCCGGCCAGGTGCGTCGCAGCACCGCGAACGTCGAGCGCATCGAGATCGTCAAGGGCCCGGCTTCGGTGCTGTACGGCCGCGGCCTCGGCGGCGGCATGGTGAATCTGGTCAGCAAACAGGCGCGCTTCGACGGCGTGAGCAGCGCCAACGTCCGCTTCGGCAGCTGGAACAACCAGGGCGGCACGCTCGACATCAACGAAGTGCTGTCGCCGCAGTGGGCCGTGCGCCTGACCGCGGACTACGAAGAGGCCGACAGCTTCCGTCGCGGCATCGCCAACGACAACCGCATGATTTCGCCGAGCGTGCTGTTCGACAACGGCAACGGCCTGACCTGGCTGGGCCAGTACACCTACGACAAAATCCATCGCATTCCCGACCGCGCACCGGCCTACGACGCGCTGCCGGCGGATGTGTCGCACCGCATCGCCTACGCGCATCCGGACGACTTCGTCGAAGACACGATGCGCATGGCGCGCTCGGTGCTCGACTACCGCATCGCCGACGACTGGTCGGTGAAGTGGACCGCCGCGCTGAGCGAGGTCAGCCAGGACTTCGACCATCTCTACGCCGGCACCTACTGCGGCACCGACGGTCGCCTGCTGAGCAACGGCCGTGCCTGCACCACGCGCGGCCTGATGACGTTCACCCGCGCCTGGCAGGAAACCGAAAACCGCACGCTGAGCAATACGGTCGATCTGACCGGGCGCCTGCGCACCGGCGCAATCGAACACGACCTGCTGGTCGGCATCGAGGACAGCCGCGAGCAGCGCAATCCGGATCTGTCGACGTCCGCGGCGACCTCCGACCCGTCGCTGGCGTATCCCTTCGGCGTCGATCCCTACGACCCGCAATGGGTCGCACCGAAGACACCGCGCGGTGCGGCGCGCACCTCGAACCGCCACCGCGCGGAATCGCAGGCGCTGTACGTGCAGAACCTGATGGCGTTCGGCGATCACTGGAAGGTGCTGGCCGGCGCGCGCTTCGACCGCTTCGACTTCCGCACCACGAACCGCATCACCAACCAGACGCGCAACTACGACGGCACTACCCTCAGCCCGCGTGTGGGCGTGATCTGGCAGCCGGTCGAGGCGCACAGCGTCTACGCGTCCTACAGCAAGAACTTCGCGCCCTACGGCGGTCGCGGCCTGATGAGCGTGGCGGTCGCCGAGAACGCGGTGTTCGACGAAGAGCCGCAGTACTCGCGCCAGCTCGAAACCGGCCTCAAAAGCGACTGGTTCGACGGCCGCCTGTCCTCGCAACTCGCGGTGTACGAACTCGAGCTCTACAACGTGCGTTACCGTCCCGATCCCGAGAACGACCCCTTCACGTTTGCCGTGCGCGGCAGCGAGCGCTCGCGTGGCGTCGAAGCGAGCCTGACCGGCCGCCTCGCACGCGACTGGTATCTGCGCAGCGGGTTCGGCCTGCAGGAAGCCAAGGTCATCGAGGACAAGGTCACGCCGGCGAACGAGGACAAGTACCGCATCGGCGTCGCGCGCAGGACCGGCAACGCGTTCATCCGTTACGCACCGGAGGGCGCGTTTTACGGCGAAGTGGGCGTGACCTATCGCGGCCCGGTGTTCAACAACGCGGCCAACACCAGCGAACGCGCCGGCTATACGCGCTGGGACGCCTCGCTCGGCTGGCGCGTGATGCCGTGGACGGTGACGCTGGCAGTGACCAACCTCACCGACACCGACTACTGGCGTTCGACCAGCATGCCGGGCGCGCCGCGCACCGCGCTGGTCAGCATCAACTACGTGTTCTGAGGTCCGGTTCCGTGTAAAAAAAACGGGCGCCCTGGGGCGCCCGTCTTCATTGAAACAGATCAGTACCGCTGGATCAGAACGTGTACTCGGCCTGCAGGCCCAGCAGCGCGGTCGAGCGCTTCGGACCTTCGAAGCGCGCGCCCGAGACCGGGTCACGCACGTCGCCGGACTTCGCACGGTAGTAGTCGTAATGCACACCGACGCTGAAGTTCTCGGTCGCGTTCCAGCCGGTGCCGACGCCGGCATACCAGCTGTTGCGGCCATCGCTGCCACCGCTCTCGAGACCCAGATCCTGGCCGACCGAGTTGTAGTAGTCGACGTTGTTGTCGGACGCGCGGAAGAAACCGCCGCGGCCACTGACGTACCACGCCGGTGCGACGTTCCAGCGCGCATTGCCGCCGACCTGCCAGCCGCGCAGCGCATTGGTGTCGTCGCGCTGGTTCACGTTGTCGTCGCGGAACGCATTGCGCACGACGATGTTGCCCAGGTCGGTGTAACCACCCTCGACGCCGATGCCGAAGCTCGGGGCGACCTTCCAGCGGTAGCCGCCGACCAGGCCGTAGCCCGTCTTACGGCCGTCGCGGCTTTCGAACACGTTGAAGTCACCGGTGCCGAAACGGCCGGCGGTGCCGCCGTCGGTGCGACCGAGGTTGCCGGCGACGAAGGCGTTGCCTTCACCGACCTGCAGGTCGGGACGGTAGGTATCGCCACCCATGCTCTGGGCGAAGGCGGTGGGAGCGCACAGCGCGGCCGCGATCGCGGCGGGAATCAGAAGCTTCTTCATCGGGGCCATCCTTTCTTGGTCTTGGACGCGCTCGACCGATCACTCGATCACGCGTCTGCGGGGGAAATTCCGCAACGCCAACGGGGCGTCGCGGGCCGCAGTAAAGACCTCCAAGGCTGAAGCGCACACAAACCTTCACGCGCCTTGCACGGAATCGACACCGATACGTTCAAGTTCCGTTTACGGCCATGAGGAACCGGACGCTGTCCGAACGGTCGCGGCATGCGAATCGCGCATGCCGCGACCATCGTCGCCCGGGCGGATTCAGGGCGCAGTCACCGCTTCCACGACCGGCGCATCCACGCCGTCGATGCGCGCTTCCACTTCGAACATGCCCGCCCCGCCCCCCAGACTTTCGACACGCACCTCGTAGCGTCCCGCGGCAAGCTGCGTCGACAGGCGCGAGTTGGTGCCCGAGCCCCCGTCGTCGTCCTCGAAGGTGCCGCCCGGCCCGTTGACGTGCAGCACGGTGTCGAACTCGTCGGAGCGCGCTTCGAATGTCACCTGCGCCGCGTTCGGCACATCGAGGACGAAGCGGCGGCCGCTGCCGCCGTCGACGCGGGCGATCGCGACCTGACCCGAGACCAGCGCCGTGCCGTCGCGCGTGACCATGCCGCCCGGCAGCGGCGCATACCGCACCGCCAGCGTGAATTCGCCCCGGCCGTCGCCTTCGAGCGCGGCCGCGTTCAAGGTGTAGGTGCCGGGCTCGAGGAACAGGCGCAGCATCGAGTCGGTACCGCCGCCGCTGTCGTCGTTCTCCGCCTCGACGTTGGGACCCCGCACGCGCAGCATCGCGTCGAACGCGCCCGACGCCAGCGTGATCGTGTACAGGCCGGGACGCTCGACCTGCAGCGTGTAGTCCTTGGCGCTGCCGGTCAGCCAGTCCATGACCTCGCCCTCGCCCACCAGCGGCTTGCCGTCGTAGGCGGCGATGGCCTTGGCGCCCAGCCGGAACGGGCCGAAGGCTTCGGCGCCGCGGCCACTGACCGCGACGATGTAGTCGCCTGCAGTGGTCGCGCGGAAGGCCAGACCCGGACCTTCGCCAAGGGCGATCAGCTGGTTGTCGTTGAACACCGCCAGCGTGCCGGCGAGCGCGCCTTCCAGCGACAGCGAGACCGCCTGACCTTCGGTCAACGTCATCGAGAACCGCTGGTAGCGGCTGCCATCGCTGTAGTTGATGCCGCTCGAGGACGTGATCTCGCCCGCGACCTCGCCGTCGATCGCCAGCGCGGTCGCGCGCGCGTCCGGCTTCGCGACTGCCGCAGCGTCGTCGCTGCCGCCGACCCCCGGCACGTTCAACCCACACCCCGACAACAGCAATCCGGCCGAGACGGTCAGTGTCATGACGGCAACGCGCATGCGACGAATTCCAGCGATGGACGGCAACCGTCCGGAGCCGCGATTCTCGTCGAAGCGCAGGCAATCGGACAGGGGTCCGTCGTCGACCGGTTACGATGCCCGCCCGTTCCGTATCCGGACCCCGAGATGCCCCACGCCACCGGCCCCCTGCTGACCCGCGAGACCGCCGAGGCGATGTCGGCGGCACGAGGCGCAGGCACCTGGACGGGATCGCTCGATCTGGGTCGCAGCGTCGACACCGTGGCCTGCACCGACACGCACTGGGTGTGGCGCGGCGCCGCATATCCATGGCCGGGCAAGCTCAAGGACCGCACGATCTACAGCTGGGACGGCGACGCGTGGGGTGCGGTGTCGCGCTACGGGCGCTCGCTGATCAAGCTGGTGCCGACGCAGTGGGGCACGCCGACCTTCGAGATCGACGGCATCAAGATGCTGGTCTCGGCACGCATCGCGCCCATGGACGACGCCCGGCAGAAGGTCGCGCTGGTCGCCCCGGCCGGCAAGACCGTGCTCGACACCTGCGGCGGCCTGGGCTACTTCGCCGCGTGCTGCCTGGCGTCGGGCGTCGCGCAGATCCGTTCGTTCGAGAAGAACGAGGACGTGCTGTGGCTGCGCACGCTCAATCCGTGGTCGCCCGACCCCGATGCGCCGGAGACCGGCGGTCGACTGCACCTCACCCACGCGGATGTCTCGCAGGCGATCGTCGACATCGCCGATGCCAGCGTCGACGCGGTGCTGCACGACCCACCGCGTTTCGGCATCGCCGGCGAACTCTATTCGCAGGTCTTCTACGACCACCTCGCCCGCGTCCTGCGTCGCGGCGGCCGCCTGTTCCACTACACCGGCGCGCCGAACCGCCTGACCAGCGGCCGCGACGTCCCGCGCGAAGTCGCGCGGCGACTGGAGAAGTCGGGCCTGAAAACCGACCTCGCGCTCGACGGCGTGCTCGCGGTCAAGCGCTGAGGATCGTCCGGCCTCCGGGCAGCATGCCGCTCATACGCTGCAGTCCCTGAAGCCGCCTGGCGCGGAATTGCCCGGCACAGCAGGCCCGACACCGGGCCTGGTGGCCCGGATGTCGGGACACGATGGTCAACACGTCATCGGGCAACCGCGACGCATTCCTCGCCGGTGACGTCCGGGTCGCATGTCGGCGTCTGGTCCGCAGGCAGGCGGATACCCGCCCCGACCACGTCGTAGGCACTGGCGGCGGGTGCGTCGGCACCAACGTCCACGTAGGTGACCTGGTGGATGCTCGCTGCCTGCGCCCGACCTGCCCATTCCAGCGTCGGAATATTGACCGCGCCCTCGCCCACGATCGGCAGCAGCGAGCCGTCCGGTCGCAGTGCATGGAAGTACGCCGGCGGTTGGCCGACCCGTGCAACGGTCTGGGCGTCCAGGCCGGTCACATGGATCGGCGCCGCAGGCTGGCCGATCCCGCCAGTCGCGGCCCAGGTGCCGCTGCCGTTGTAGAGCCGGTCGGTGCCGTCCTGGCGCAGGTCGCCGACCACCGAGAGGTAGACGTCTGCCGTGCCGGCATCGACGGTGAACGCACTGCCGTTGAGCGAGGCCAGCGTCAGCGCGCGTCCATTGGTCAGGCTGAAGCCGCTGCGCGCAGTGAAATCACCGACGCGTTCGATCCGGTTGTCGACGAAGGTGCCGGCATCGCCGAGCACGACTGCGCCGCCCGCACGACCGCTGAGCGTCCGCGCGACCAGCTGGCCACCGGTGCCCTGGGTGATGCCGCCGGTGCTCTCCAGTCGCAGATCATCGGCAGCGACACGCGCGTCGATCGCCAGATCGCCGTCGATCGCGAGCCGCAGGCTGCCGCCCGCGTCCACGGCGCCGTCGATCGCCAGCGACTGCGCATTCGCCAGGCGGATGCCGTCAGCCGAGAACGCCCCGAGTCTGTCGATACGGTTGCCGCCCTCGAGCGTGGCGCTGCCGTCCACCGTACCGGTCAGCTTTCCGGCGGCGATGCGGCCCGCGGTCTGCGTCAGTGCGCCGCCGCTCTCCAGCGCCAGCGTGCCACCGGCATCGACGTCATGACCGAGGGTGATGCCCGAAGCGCCATGCAGGACGATGTCGCCACCGGCCAGCGCACCGCGCGTGGTCAGGCTGCCACCGCGCGCCACAAGCTGCAGCGCACCGGTGCCGGTATCGATCGCCTGCGCCGGCAACGTGAGCGCACCGCCTGCAACGATCTGCACATCACGATCGGCAGCGGATGCCAGACGTGACAGCGTCAGGTCGTTCGCGTCACGCAGCGACACCGCGCCCCCTGCCACGTCGACCGTGCCGGTGAAGTCGTTCCCGGCATGCGCCAGCGTGACATCACCCGTGCCCGCATCGATCCGCGTGGTTCCGCCGACATGCAAGGCGCTGGACTGCGTGATGCCGTCCGCGCCACTGCGCGCGGCCAGTGCACCGCCAACGACGACATCGCCGAAGTCGAGGGCGCCCTGGCTGTCGACGGTCAGTGCGTCCGCGCGCACCGTGCCCAGCGCGAGTGCGTTCGCGTCGGCCACCGTCACCGCGCCGCCCGCCAGGTGCACGCGACCGGCGAAGTCGTTGCCGGCATCGTCGAGCGTAATCGCGCCCGCGCCTGCCGCGATGGTGCTGTCGCCGCCGACCGCCAGTGCACCCGACTGGGTCACCGCGCCAACGTTCGAGGTCGCGACCAGATCGCCGTCGATACGCCCCTGACCCAGGTCGAGCGCGCCTTGGCTTCTGACCGTCAGCGTATCCGCTGCGACCGGGCCCAGACGCAGAGTATTGGCGTCGACGATCGCGACCGTGCCACCGGACAGCGACACGCGCCCGCTGAAGTCGTTGCCGTCATCCGTCAGCGCAATCGCGCCGCCGCGGGCATCGAACGCCGCATCGCCGCCAACACGGAACGCGGCGGACTGTGCGATGCCGCCGCTGCGTGCGGTGATGCCGAGATCACCCGCCACATCCACACCTGCAGCCAACGAGACGCTGCCCGCGTCGATCGACAGGGACGCCAGTGCCGCATCGCCACCCACTGCGGCCCCGAAACCGGCGTGACCGCCGGCCTCGACCGCCAATGCGTGCGCACCGTCGACGGTGTCGACGAAGGTCACATCGCCACCGGCAGTCAAGGTCACGTCCGACTGCAGACGGACCGCGCCGTCGTAGGTCTGATGCGCGTCCGTGTCGACATTGCCCAGCAGCACGATCGTGTCCGCCGTCGCATGCAGATCGCGCGCCCCCAAGGCCTGCAGTGCAAGCGTGCCGCCATCGCGGATCGCGATGTCACGACCTGCAACTGCGACCGCACCAGTGAAGTCGTTGCCGGCGTGGGTCAGGGTGATATCGCCGATGCCGGCATCGATCGTCGTGGTGCCCGCGACCTCGAGTGCGCCGGTCTGGGTCACCGCGCCATCGTGCGAGGTGGCCACCAGCGCACCGGAGACCGTGGCGGTACCGAGATCGAGTGCGCCGTGACTGGTCACGGTCAGCGTGCCCGTATCGACCGTCCCGAGTTGCAGGGCGTTGCGGTCCTGGACTGTGACCGCGCCACCCGCGAGCGAGACAGCGCCGGCGAAGTCGTTGTCGACATGGCGCAAGGTGATGTCTCCGGCGCCCGCATCGAACGCGCTGCTGCCACCGACCGACAGCGCACCCGTCTGGGTGATCGCGCCATCGTGCGAACGTGCGTCCAACGCACCGGCGAGCGTAGTGGTGCCGAGATCAAGCGCACCATGACTGGCCGCATCGAGCGACGCGGCGGTCACATTGCCGAGCTGCAGCGCATTGCGATCGACGATGGCGACCGCGCCGCCATCCACGATGTCGACTGTGCCGGCGAAATCGTTGCCCGCATGGGCCAGCGTAATGTCGCCGCCGTTCGTGCCGAGCACGGTAGTGCCGCGAACGTCGAACGCGCCCGACTGCGCGATGCCGCCGGTCTCGACGGCAATCTTCAGATCACCGTCGATGATGACTGCGTCCGATGCCGCGAAGCTGCCGGCCTCGATGTCGAGACCTGCGAGTGCGGTTGTGCCACCGATCGCACCTTCGAAAAGCACGCTGTTGCCGGCCTCGATGTCCAACGTGTGTGCGCCGTCGAGCGTGGCGCCGAAGGCGACACCGCCACCGGCGGCCAGCGCCACGTCGTCCTCGAGCCGCACCGCGCCTGCGAAGTTCTGATCCTCATCACTCGACACGTTGCCGCGCAGGGCGATCGTGCTCGCTGACGCGTGCAGGTTGCGTGCGTCGACGCCGCCCAACGCCAGGGTATCGGCAGCACGGATCGCGAGATCGCCACCGGTGAGTGCAACCGTGCCGGCAAAGCGGTTGTTCGCCTGCAGCAGCGTGATGTCACCGACGCCCGCATCGAGCGTACTGATGCCACCGACCGACAGCGCGCCCGTCTGTGTAATCGCGCCATCGTGCGAACGTGCGTCCAGCGCGCCGGCGATCGTGGCGGTGCCAAGGCCGAGCGCACCGTGGCTCGTCGCATCGAGCGACGCGGCGGTCACATTGCCGAGCTGCAGCGCATTGCGATCGACGATGGCGACCGCGCCGCCATCCACGATGTCGACCGTGCCAGCGAAATCGTTGTCCGCGTGGGTCAGCGTGATGTCGCCACCGTGCGTGTCGAGCAGGGTAGCGCCGCGAATGTCGAACGCGCCCGCCTGCGCGATGCCGCCGGTCTCGACGGCAATCTTCAGATCACCGTCGATGGAGACTGCGTCCGATGCCGCGAAGCTGCCGGCCTCGATGTCGAGACCGGCGAGCGCGGTCGTGACGCCAACAGCACCGTCGAAGCGCACCTGCTCACCGGCATCGATCTGCAGCGCGTGCGCGCCATCGACCGTGCCGCCGAAAGCGACACCACCACCTGCAGCCAACGCGACGTCACCATCGAGCCGCACCGCACCCGTGTAGTCCTGGTCTTCGTCGCTCGACACGTTCCCGCGGAGGGCGATCGTGGTCGCGTTCACGCTCAGATTGCGTGCGTCGACGGCGCCCAGTACCAGCGTGTTCGCGTCGCGGATCGCGACGTCGCGTCCGGCCAGCGTGACGGTACCGGCGAAATCGTTGTCCGCGTGGGCGAGGGTGATGTCGCCGGTGCCTGCATCGAGCATGCTGGTGCCACCGACCGACAGCGCACCCGTCTGGGTGATCGCACCATCGTGCGAACGTGCGTCCAGCGCGCCGGTGATCGTAGTGCTGCCAAGGTCGAGCGCACCACGACTGCTCACATCGAGCGACGCAGCAGTCACGCTCCCGAGCTGCAGCGCATTGCGATCGACGAGGGCAACCGCACCACCGTCCGCGATATCGACCGCGCCGGTGAAATCGTTGCCTGCATGGGTCAGCGTGATGTCGCCGCCATTCGTGTCGAGCACGGTAGTGCCGCGAATGTCGAACGCGCCCGCCTGCGCGATGCCGCCGGTCTGGACGGCAATCTTCAGATCGCCGTCGAGTGTGACTGCATCCGATGCCGCGAAGCTGCCGGCCTCGATATCGAGACCTGCGAGTGCGGCTATGCCACCGATCTCACCGTCGAAGTGCACCTGCTCACCGGCATCGATCTGCAGCGCGTGCGCGCCATCGACCGTGCCGCCGAAAGCGACACCACCACCGGCGGCCAACGCGACGTCACCATCGAGCCGCACCGCGCCCGCGTAGGCCTGATCCTCATCGGTCGACACCGGTCCGCGCAGGCCGATCGTGTGCGCGGTCGCGCTCAGATTGCGTGCGTCGACAACGCCAAGTGCCAGCGTGTTCGCGTCGCGGATCGCGACGTCGCGTCCGGCCAGCGCGACCGGACCAGCGAAATCGTTGCCCGCGTGGGTCAAGGTGATGTCGCCGGCGCCCGCATCTAGCGCACTGATTCCACCGACCGACAGCGCCCCCGTCTGGGTGATCGCGCCATCGTGCGAACGTGCGTCCAACGCGCCGGCGAGCGTGGTGGTGCCGAGATCAAGCGCACCATGACTGGTCGCATCGAGCGACGCGGCGGTCACATTGCCGAACTGCAGCGCATTGCGATCGACGATAGCGACCTCGCCGCCATCCACGATGTCGACCGTGCCGGCGAAATCGTTGCCCGCGTGGGTCAGCGTGATGTCGCCACCGTGCGTGTCGAGCAGAGTAGCGCCGCGAATGTCGAACGCGCCCGCCTGCGCGACGCCGCCGGTCTCGACGGCAATCTTCAGATCACCGTCGATGGTGACTGCGTCCGATGCCGCGAAGCTGCCGGCCTCGATGTCGAGACCGGCGAGCGCGGTCGTGCCGCCTACAGCGCCATCGAAACGCACACTGCTGCCGGCCTCGATGTCCAACGCGTGCGCGCCATCGACTGTGCCGTCGAAAGCGACACCACCACCGGCGGCCAACGCGACGTCACCATCGAGCCGCACCGCACCCGTGTAGTCCTGGTCTTCGTCGCTCGACACGTTGCCGCGGAGGGCGATCGTGCTGGCAATCACGCTCAGGTTGCGTGCGTCGACTTCGCCCAGCACCAGCGTGTTCGCGTCGCGGATCGCGACGTCGCGTCCGGCCAGCGCGACGGTACCGACGAAATCATTGCCCGTATGGATCAGCGTGATGTCGCCCGTGCCTGCATCGAGCGTACTGATGCCACCGACGGACAGCGCGCCCGTCTGGGTGATCGCGCCATCGTGCGAGGTGGCCGACAGCGCACCGGCAACTGCCGTGGTGCCAAGGCCAAGCGCGCCGTGGCTGGTCGCGTCCAGCGACGCGGCAGTCACGTTGCCAAGCCGCAGCGCATTGCGATCGACGAGGGTGACCGCACCACCATCCACGATGTCGACCGTGCCGGCGAAATCATTACCCGCATGGGTCAGCGTGATGTCGCCGCCGTTCGTGCCGAGCAGGGTAGCGCCGCGAATGTCGAACGCGCCTGACTGCGCGATGCCGCCGGTCTCGACGGCAATCTTCAGATCACCGTCGAGGGTGATCGCATCCGATGCGACGAAGCTGCCACTATCGATCTCGAGTCGGTCCAGTGCGGCACTGCTGCCGACAGCGCCGTTGAAACGCACCTGCTCGCCGGCTTCGATCTGCAGCGCCTGCGCGCCGTCGACCGTGCCGCCGAAGGCGACATCCCCGCCAGCGGCGAGCGCCACGTCAGCATCGAGCCGCACCGCGCCCGTGTAATCCTGGTCTTCGTCACTCGACACGTTCCCGCGCAGGGCGATCGTGGTCGCGGTCGCGCTCAGATTGCGCGCATCGACAACCCCAAGTGCCAGCGTGCTCGCGTCGCGGATCGCGACGTCGCGTCCGGCCAGCGCGACCGTGCCGGCGAAATCATTGCCTGCGTGGGTCAAGGTGATGTCGCCGGTACCGGCATCGAGCGCGCTGGTGCCGCCGATCGTCAGTGCGCCGGTCTGGGTGATCGTTCCGCCGTTCGAGTTGGCGCGCAGTGCGCTCTGTACCGATGTCGTACCGAGATCGAGCGCGCCATGGCTGCTGACGTCGAGCGACCTGGCCTGCACGGTGCCCAGCCGCAATGCGT
Organism: Luteimonas sp. Soil_N_1; assembly: GCF_057656255.1. Lineage (NCBI taxonomy): Bacteria > Pseudomonadati > Pseudomonadota > Gammaproteobacteria > Lysobacterales > Lysobacteraceae > Luteimonas > Luteimonas sp. Soil_N_1. Next base: position 228,679 of record NZ_JBDGKS010000003.1, on the reverse strand, counting down.
TGGCGTCATGGATCGAGACCGCCCCGCCCCGCATCGAGACCGTCTGGCGGAAATCGTTGCCGGCATTGTCCAGCGTGATGCGACCGCCCAGCGCGTCGATGACTACGTTGCCGCCGATCGTCAGCGCACCGCTCTGGCTGATCACGCCACCGTTCGAGCGGGCGTCCAGCGCACCGATGAGTGTCGTCGTGCCGAGATCGAGCGGTCCCGCGCTGCTTGCGGACAGCGAGGCCGCGGACACGCTGCCGAAGGTCAGCGCGTTGCGATCCGTGATCGCCACGGCGCCGGCATCGACGATGTCGACCTGTCCACTGAAATCGTTGTCGGCACGGGTCAGGTTGATCGCACTGCCTTGCGTCGCCAGACGCGTGTCGCCCCTGACCTGGAATGCACCCGACTGGGCGATGCCGCCGCTGCCGGACGTAAGCGCCAGGTTGCCGCCACCGGTGCCGTCGTCGACGATCAGCGCGCCGCCGATCGCGATGCGTGCCGCGTCGACGTCAAGCCCGGCGAGCGCCTGGCTGCCGCCGATTGCACCGGCAAAGCGCACGCCGCCGTCACCTGCACGCAAGGTCAGGGCGTGCCGGCCATTGGCGGCCGAGTCGACCGTGCCGGTGAACGCGATGTCACCCGACGCGCTGTCCAGCGCCGTGTCGGCATCGAGTACGACGCCGCCCCGGTAGGTCTGGTCGCCCGACGTGGAGATGGCAGACGCCATGCGGATCGTCGTCGCCTGCACATCGAGGCTGGCCGCGTTCACCTGGCCGAACGCCAGGGTGTTGCTGTCGCGGATCGCGACGTGACGGCCACGCACGTCGACCCGTCCACTGAAGTCGTTGCCGGCGCCGCGCAGATCCACATCGCGCACTGCATCGAGGGTCGTCGCGCCGCCCGCGCCGATCCGACCACCGGTCTGGATGATGTCGACGCCGCTCGACAACGCGAGCGTGCCGGCCGCCGAGACATCGGCACCCAGCACCAGTCCGTCCGCGCCGTGCAGGGTCACGGCGTTGCCGCCGATTGCATGGCCCAGCGACAGGGCGCCAATCTTCGAGCGCAGTCTCAAGTGTCCCGCACCGGTGTCGACGGCGGTGGCGAGTTCCAGCGTGTCGCCTGCGAGTTCGACATTGCGTCCGGCACCGCTGGCGAGGTCGACCACCCGCAGCGTGTTCTGGCCGCGCAGAAGCACGTTGTGGCCGGCACGTACGCCCACGTCGCCATCGAACCGGTTGGCGTCAAGACCCAGCCAGATCCCGCGGGCAGCGTCGAACGATGCCGCCCCTCCGATGTCCAACGCGCCCAACTGGTTGATTTCCCCGCCGGTGGACGCGACGAGGCCGCCGCCGACGCGGCCACCCGCGAAACTCAGGTCGCCGCCGACTGCCTGCACGTCCAGATCGCCGTCGATGTCGAATGCACCCATCGATACGCGGTTGCCGACGAGCGTGGCATCGCCCGCGATCCTCGCGTTGGACAGAAACAGAGTGTCCCCGCTGGTCGCGGTCAGGCTCGACACGTCGAGGCCGTTGAGCGCCAGCACCGACGCGGCATTGACGACCGCATGCTCGCCATCGAGCGACAGCCAGCCGTCGAAGCGATTGGCGGCGTCGCCCAGGATGATGTCGCCACCGGCCACGAAGCGGGCGTTGCCGCCGACGTTGTAGGCGCCCTGCTGGGTGAAGGCGCTACCGCTGTGCACAGTCAGTGCATCGGTTACGCGAATGCCGCGCGCGGAGACCGTCGCCCCTTCGAGCGTCAACGCCTGCAGCGGATTACGCGCGCCGGCAGCGGCGCCCAACGCGACCGCGTCGCGGGCTGCGAGCGTCAGTCGACCCTGGCCGTTGACGACCGCGTCGAGGGGCCCCGTCATCGCGATCGAGCCGCCCGTGCTGCGCACCGTGTAGTTACCGGTGGAGACATCCGCCACGCCGAACGCGATGTTGCCGGTGGTGGTGAGGTTGCCACCGATCGTCGTCCGGTCGCGGACACTGCGCGTATCGAACGACGACAGCGCAGTCGCGCTGCCGATGTCGCCGTTGAACGTCGACCAGCGGGCATTGACGCCGAGTGCGTAAGCACCATCCACGCGGCCACGAAAATCGACAGCGCCGTTGGTGCTGGTGAGCTGCGTATCGCGTTCGAGCAGGAGGTCACCGTCGTAGTTCTGCCACCCTTGGGTGGTGACCGGTCCGGACAGCCGCAGCTGCGGTGCTCTTGCAATCAGGGCGCCGACGTTCAGCGTGCCGAAGCGGAGCATCGCGGCGTCGCTGATGTACACGTTGTTTCCGCCCAGCGACACCGTGCCGCCGAAGGCATTGCGGCCGTTGTCGAACCTGATATCGCCATTGCTCTGCAGCGTCGTCGCACCCGCCACACTCAGCGCGCCCGTCTGCACGATGGCGCCCGTCGAAGTGGCGGACAGTGCGCCGCGGACCGCGCCGCCGCTGAAGCTGAGGCCGGTGGAGAACGCCGGGCTGCTGCTGGTCACGTCCAGGCTGCCCACAGCGAGCTGCGAAAGCGTCAACGCACCCCGATTGCGGATGCCGCTGCGGCCACCCGACGTCAGGCCGACAACCCCGCCGAACGCGTTGTCAGCGTGCTCCAGCGAGATCGCACCGCCGGCGTTGAACGTCGATGCACCCGCGACCGACAGCGCGCCGGACTGCCCGATGTCGTTGCCGGCCTGCGCGAGAAGTGCATTGCCGACGATGCCGCTGCCCAGTCCGAGTGATGTGCCCACGTTGGCCGACAGGCTGCCGCCGACCGTCACCGCACCCAGCGACAGCGCATTGGTATCGACGATCGCTACGTTACCGCTGCTCGAGAGACCCACCGCACCCTGGAAGTCGTTGTCTGCATGGGTGAGCGTGATAGCAGCGGCGTCGAGCACACTGGCGCCCGTGACGACCAGTCCACCGGTCTGGGTGATCGCGCCGCTGGCAGACCCGGCGCGCAGCGTGCCACGGACAGTCCCCCCATCGAACACCATGCCGCCTGCGCTGCGTGCGTCCAGATTGCCCACCGACAATGGGCCGAAGTGCAGTCCTTCCGCCGACACGAGCGTCGCGTCGCCACCATGGGCGAGCGAGGTCCTGCCACCGAAAATATTGCCGGCGGACCCAAGTGAAACCGAGGTCGCGCTGTCCACGGTCATGGACGAGGCGATGTCGAGCGTGGCGTCCTGCGCCTGCGTGATCGCGCCGCCGGCGGACATCGAGAGATCGCCGGTACTGATGTCGCCCCGCAACGCGATGCCGTCGCTGCCGAGTATCCGGGCACTGCCGCCTGGCGCCCTCACGTCGCCGACCAGCACACCGCCCCCCGAGCCACTCAGGACGACATCGCCACCGACGCCGTCGAACCCGGTGGCGACGATCACGCCGGACGTGTTGATCGCAGCGCCGACGATCCCGCCCGCGAAGCGCGACTGCAGGTGGACCGCCCCCCCCTGGACGGTACCGACGTTGTTCACGCCACTGCTGAAGAACGGTGCCTGCGACGCTGCTTCAGCTCTGACATGCAGACCTGTCGCCTCGGTCGTCAGACCCACCCGGGATGCGGCGGTCAGGCCGGCCTGTCGGCCGGCGCTGATGGTGCCGGAGTTCGATACTGCGCCGCCGATCAGATGAACGTCGTGCGTTGCGGAAATGGTGCCGTGGTTGATCACCATGCCCGGGGCGGTCGGCGTGTTCGACAAGGTCAGCCCGTACTGCGCGGCGGGATCGAGAAAGTCGGCCGGGTCCTGTATCACCAGCGAAGTGGCCACGAGGCTGCCGACGTTGATCGACGCACCGGACGCGACATGGATGCCGTTGCGGTTCATCAGGAACACCGCGCCATTGGAATCGATGCGGCCGAAGATCTGGCTGGCGTCGCTGTCCAGGATGTAGTTCAGCAGTGCGGCGTTGACGTTGGGCTGTTCGATCCTGACGCCCGCATCCTTGCCGATGTCGAACGTGTCCCAGGTGATCAGGCCACGGTCCAGGTTCTGCTGGATCAGCAGCGTCAAACCATCGCGGCTGATGCTGGCGATGCCACCACCGACCACCTCGCCGGTCGGCAGCTGTGTCGGATCCGGTGCCACCTGCGCCCAGACGCTGCCGGTCGCCACCGCCAGCAGCAGGGCGAGCAATGCGGGGACGGGTGCGGGGCATGCGGTCGCGGTGGCACCTGCGGCGCCACGACGGCGCACGAGCTCGGACGCGACCTGCATGCGGCCGATGGCACGGTTGAAGACCAGACTGTAGATACGGTTCATTTCAGGTTCCTCAGAACGTCATGCCGAACCGGGCCCAGACCCGGAAATCGTCGCGATCGGATGCATCGAACTTGCCACCCACGGGCACCGCGCCGGCGACGCGCAGTTCGAGGTTGTGGAGATGCGGCAGCCGGAACACGACACCCGCGCCCGCACCGTTGTAGGTGCGGCCTTGCGCCGGCGACAGGCTGCGTGGTGATGCGGTCACCCGGCCGTAATCGGCGAACACCTCGAACTGCAGCAGGTCACGCCAGGGACGTCCGCCGAATGGCGAGGCGACATCGCCGAAACCCGGTGCGTCGACCTGGTATTCGAGCGTGGCCTGGTAGCCGCGGTCGCCGAGTGCATCGGACATCGGCAGAGACCGGATGCTGTCCGGGCCGCCGAGTGCGATCTGCTCCATCGGCACCAGCACGTCATCGGTGTATTGCCCGTACACGCGCCCGAACACACGCTGCGACGGTGTGAGGTACTGCATGCGTGCAAGCGACAGCCGCAGCAGGGTGAAATCACTCGTGCGGTCGGGCGTGATCGAGTCGACACCCGGCGCCGAGCGGTCGTCGACGGCATGGCGCACGTTCGCCTGCAGCAGGTTGACGCCACGCGTCCCGCGGTCGATGTGCCGCATGACGTAGCCGAGGTCCACGACATCGAATGCCTGATCGGACAGGCGCATGCCACCGAACACCTGCAGCTGCGAGCGCTCGCGCACGTAACGCAGTGTGCCCTGCATCTGCAGCGTCGGACGGTTGAGGAAGCGCCAGTCGGCGCCGACCTGGGCGACGTTGGTCGGACCGGTGAGGTTGAGCTGCGCGAACGGGCCGCGCGTGACTTCCATCTCGCTGCGGCTGTAGCCGGCGGCCAGCGACAGCCCGTCGATGCTCGGCACCGGCACGTTCCAGCCGAACGAGGCGAAGTCGCTCTGCGCCGGGTCGTAGCCACGCGCGTAGCCCACACTGAGCACGTCGCCCAGCCCCAGCGCGTTGCGCCAGGCCAGGCCGATCTGCGCCCGGTAGCGGCCGGTCAGTTCGATGCCGTGGTTGCTGGCACCGATGGAGATCGCGTACGGACGCGCCTCGTCGGTGGCGGTGACGAGCAGATCGGTCTCGCCGGTGGCGGCGCCGGGCTGCAGCACGGCCGAGGTCGCCACGCCGGGAATGTCGCGCATCGTGAGCAGCGCGGCTTCCAGCGCGTCGCGATGCAGCGTGTCGCCCGCCAGTCGCCGTGCGGGGGCCGCGATCGTCGACGCGCGCACGCGGTCGTTGCCCTCGACGATCACCTGGCCCAGACGTCCTTCGAGCACCGCGATTTCAACGATGCCGTCATCGCCGATCGACTGCGCCGGAAGGTAGGCCGTCGACACCACGAACCCCGCCTCGCGATAGGCCGCGGTGACAGTCGTCGCGACATCGGCGATCCGGTCGAAATCGAGCGTCACGCGATCGGCGCCGCCCGCCAGCGCTGCGAAACGCGCGTCGAGCAGCGCCTGCATGGCAGCCGGCGTGATGCCGTGTCCGGGATGCTCGCCCACGCCGCTGATGCGGAAGCCGCGGATCTCGACCTCGCTGACCGGCGCCTGCGCGCGCTCGCGCACCGGCGGCACCACGGGCACGTCCGGCACCGCTTGGCGCAGCGGCGCACGCAGGGCGTCTTCCTGGTCGCCGGGCTGCCAGCCGGTCGGTGGCGGGACGCCCTGCGCAAACGCCAGTGCCGGCGCCATCAGGCCGAGTGCACATGCACGCGCCAGACATTTGCGCGACACACGCGCACGCGGACGCCATTGCGTCCCTGCAAACTCGAACATGCCCCTGCTCCTTGAACCACATCATCTACGCCGCCGCGATGGCAGCCAGTCCAAGCACCGTCGCAACTGCCAGCCAGCGCCGTGGCGCCGGCATTCCCCTGCGGGTACACGGGCACTCCCGACACGGCGGGTACCTGCGCGACACCGCGGCACACCCGTATGCGCGTGCATCGGGACCACAGCGCCCAAGCTAGAACGATGCCGCGATCGGCACGCGACGAATCGTCTCAATCGCGACCGGTCGCGGACGATCGTCCGTGCCGGGCGTCCGACACGGCTTCTGGATGGGCCCGGGCGTGGATCGCGTCCCGGCTCGCAGGTGTCGGCGCAGCATCGGAGCCAGCCGCATGCAGCAACCGCCGGACTCAGGCCAACCTGGACGCCAGCCAGGCCCGCGCGAACCGGAGGTCCCGCTCGACCGTGGGCACCGACACCGCCAGTGCTTCGGCGATCTCCGGGACCGTCAGGCCTGCGAGTTCCTTGAGGCAGACCACGTCGGCCTTGCGGGCATCGATCCGCGCCAGTTGCGCGAGTGCATCGGCCAGCGTCGCAAGGTCGGCCGGCGGCGTGCCCGGCGCCTCCAGCTGCACGGTAAGCGTGACATGGGCACCACTGCGCTTGGCGCTGGCCTGCCGCCGCGCAAGGTCCACCAGGAAGTGCCGCATCTGCAGGGATGCAGTGGCGTAGAAATGATGACGGGAGGCGAAGTCCTGCCCGCTGGCCGCCAGCCGCAACCAGGCTTCGTTCACCAGCTCGGTGGGCTGCAGCGGCGCGGCATGCTCGCGCGCCAGGCGTCCACTGGCCGCGCTGTGCAGCTGCCGGTACACCAGACCTGCGAGGTCGTCCCCGGCCCCACGATCGCCCTGCTGCCAGGAGACGATCAACTGGGTAATCCCGTCATCGTCTGAAACGCCCACCAGGCCTCCACGGGATGCGCGTTCGCGGAAACGGATGCGCGGAACGGAGATTCTGACGACAACGATGCATGACGGTCCACCTTGCACGGATGGTCAGGTGCCGGGACCGGAATCGGGAATGACGGGTTTGCGCTACCATTTTCGTCATCTCCGGTGGCCGCGCTCCGGATACAGCGCACCGCCCCGGCCCGCGATGTCCAGCCTCCGAATCCGAGTGGAATGCACGATTCCCAGTTAAACGCGCCGGCCGATCCGGGCGGCGGCGAAACACGGCAGTGGCAGCGGGTCGGATCGTTGTTCGACGCCGTCTGTGACCTGCCCGCCGAACAGTGGGAAGACACGCTCGTGCGGCTGGGTCACGACGTGGAGGACATCCGCGCCACGCTCGATCTGCTGCGTGCGCGGACGCAGCAGCTGCACAGCGTGGAGCGGTCCATGGCCCAGGCGCGCACGCTGGAACCGATCGCGCCCGAGGCGATGGTCGGCCAGCATCTGGGGCCGTGGAAACTGCTGCAGCCGATCGGTGTGGGTGGCATGGGGGTCGTGTTTCTCGCCAGCCGGGCCGATGCGCTGTACGAGCGACGGGTCGCCATCAAGCTGCTGCAGCGACGCCACGACGTGCCGTCTGCGGAACGTCTGGTCGAAGAGCGGCAGATTCTGGCCGGTCTGGAAATCCCCGGCATCGCACGTCTGTACGACGCCGGCATCTCCGGCGACGGGCGCGCCTATCTGGTGATGGAATACGTCGAGGGCACGACGCTCGATGCGTATGCCGCGACATTGGATCTGCCCGCGAAGCTGCGTCTGATGCAGGCGATCTGCGCGATCGTGCATGACGCGCATACGCAACTGATCGTCCACTGCGATCTCAAGCCCGGCAACATTCTGGTCGACGCGGACGGCCGCCCGGTCCTGCTGGATTTCGGCATCGCACGCCTGCTGGGAGAGGGGCGCCTCGGGGCCGCGCAGCCCGCCATCTTCGCCAGCCCTGCCTATGGCAGCCCGGAACTGCTCGAAGGCCGCAACGTGGGTGCGCCTGCCGACGTTTTCAGTCTCGGCGTCATGCTCGCCGAACTCCTGACCGGGCATTCCGCGTCGCGACGTCCGCAGGACACGCGCACGCCTATCGCACGTCCGAGCACGCATGCGACGCTGGCGCCCGCGCTGCGTCGGCGGCTGCGCGGCGATCTCGATGCCATCGTGGAGAAAGCCTGCGCATTGCAGCCTGCCGACCGCTACCAGGGCGCGGACGCACTGGCCCGCGACCTTGCGCGTTATCTCGAACACCGTCCGGTCTCCGCCCGCCCCCGGGCACGCGCGCATGCAACGGGTCTGGCACTACGACGGCACTGGCGGTCGGCGCTCATTGCGGTCGCGGTCGCGACCGGGGCCGGGCTGATGGTGCAGCGTCTGGCGGACGCCCGCACCGATGCGGAAAGCAACGCCCAGCTCGCCTCGCATGTGAGCGACTTCCTCGCCGCTTCGTTCCAGGCCGTCGACCCGGTCATCCAGCAGGGCCGCGAACCCAGTGCACGGGACGTCCTGGACCAGGCCCGCATCCGGATCGACCAGGATCTGTCGGCGGCGCCGGCGTTGCGTGCGCGGCTCAACACCGTACTCGGCCGTGCCTACATGAATCTCGGGCAGCCGGTCATCGCCACGGAACTGCTCACGCACGCGGCCGAGGCGCTGGAGCGGTCCGGCGAGCGGACGCAAGCAGCCGGTGTGCATGCGGATCTCTCCCGGCTTGCGAGCCAGTCCGGCGAGTACCCGCGCGCGATGGAACAGGCACGACACGCGACGACACTGCTTGATGCGTCCCCGATCGCCGCCGCGCCGACGCGCCTGACCGCCCTGCATGCACTTGCAGTGGCCCAGGCCGGACTCGGGGACGCCGCAGCGGCAGAGGCCGTGCTGCAGGACGCGCTGGCACTGGCCGATACGCAGGACTCGCACGCCACACTCGACGTGATGCGCAGTCTGGGTGCCGTCTACCGCACACAGGGGCACCTCGAACGCTCGACCTCGATCCTGGAGCAGGCGCTGTCGGACTCGGCGAAAACCCATGGCCTGCAGAGCGTGGAATACCAGCGCAGCCTCTATGCCCTGTCCCTGACCCACCAGGCGGCCGGCAGGACCGATCAGGCGACTGCGCAGGCCGAAGAAGCAGTCGCATTGGCGCAGCGGCTGTACGGCGCGAACAGCCGCCACACCGCCGACGCCGAACGCTGGCTGGCCGGCATGTATCTGGATTTCGGGCGCTACCACGCCGCCACGCGCACCTTCGAACAGGCGCTGCGCAGCATCGAGGCCGTGGAAGGGCCGCGCTCCACTACATGGGCGTCCGCACGCTTCGGCTACGGCGTGGTGAAAGAGGCCAGCGGAGATCTGCCCGCAGCGCTGTCCATCTATCGCGAGGCACTCGATCTGAACCGGCAACTCCTGGGCCGGGAGCATCCCGGGCCGATGGGCATGCAGATGACGCTCGCCAGACTGCTGATGCGGATGCAGCAACTGGACGAGGCGGGGCCCCTGCTGCGGGAAGCCGCGCGGTTCCAGCGCGCGCGCGCGGGCGAGGACAGCCCAGGAGCACTCACGGTCGAACTGATCGAGGTGGAGTGGGACATCCGCTCGGGACGCTTTGCCCAGGCACGCGCGCGCCTGGACCGGCTCGCCGAAGCGCGCGACGCGGTGCCCGAACCGCTGTGGCTGCGCTGGCGCATGCAGGACGCGCTGTTGGCGACCCGCTCGGGCCACTACGCGGACGCGGCGACGAACTGGGGCAAGGTGGTGGAGATCTTCTCCGACCAGTACGGCAGCGACAGCACGGCGACGGCGAAATGGCGTGTGCTCTGGGCCGACGCACTGTTCCGGAACAACCAGCAGGCGCAGGCCCGGCAGGAACTGGCACGCGCATTGCCGGCTCTGACGGAGCTGGCGGTCAACGCCGACTTCCTGCAGACCGCCCGCCCGCTCGCCCGCACGCTCGGCGTCCGCCTGCCTGCGGATCTGCCACAACCGCGCGAGACCGGGCAGGACTCGAGCATCGCGCTGGACATGCCGCCCGTGGCGCAGTGGTGACCGGCACGCGCCATTGAGTTCTCGCTGCGACGGCCACGCGGCATCGTGGCGCTGTGCCCGCGCCCCCGGGACGATGGACCGCCGATCAGGGTGCCGGACGTCCACCCGCGTCCGATTGAAGGTGGCCTGATGGGTTTCCGCATCGTTCTGCGCATTGCCTGATTGGGGGCGATGCAGCCTCCGCACAGGGGGCTGCGCATGGAACGGATCGAGGGACTGGACGGCACCGCCGCCGTCAGGGGCTGGCGGACGGTCGAGGCTGGTGGCGACGACCCACGCGTGTCGCGGATCCTGCGCTGTATCGAGGCGCATCTCGACGATCCCGCACTGGATTGCGAGATGCTCCAGCGGTTGTTCTTCGTGTCGCGCCCCACGCTGTACCGCATGTTCCAGCCGCTCGGCGGCGTCGCGCGCTACATCCGCGAGCGCCGGCTGCTCGCAGCCCGGCATCGGCTGCATGCCGAGCCCGAGCACAGCATCACGTGGCTGCTCTACGACCTGGGATTCGAATCGGAACGCCAGTTCCAGCGTGCCTTCCAGGCCCGCTTCGGGATGTCGCCCTCGCGCTGGCGCAGCCAGTGCAGGCGGGAGCGGACACCGCCGACGTTGCGCGTGTCCACGCACTGCGCCTGAGGCTTCCTGCAGGAGCGCCTGTCGTCAGCTGCGCTCAACGCAACGGTGTGGACAGCAGGCCGCGCCGGCGGAACCACATTTCCACCGGGATCGTCACCAGCGGCGGAATCGCGGCGAGCAGAGCGACCAGCACCGCCCATAACGGCCAGCGCAGACGGATCCATGCGAACAGGCTGACGACGACATACACCAGGAATGCAACACCGTGCAGTCGGCCGAAGAACCACACACCGAGGTCGGTGGTCTGCGTGCCGTACTTGAGCAACATGCCGACCAGCAGTCCGGCCCAGGTCAGGGCTTCGAAGAACGCCGCGGCGACGAAGATACGACCGGCGGCGGACAGCGGACGAGGCGGCATGCGGTGTTCCGTGGACAGGGCATCGCAGTGTAATGGGCGTGTCGTCGCGTGATGCCTCTCGATGCCCATTTTCAACGCGGATCCCTCCAGGATTCCCGTCCCGCACCCACCACAAGCGACCATGACGGTGATCGACGCGCAGCGCGCGGCATCAAAGTCGCTCGTGCGGCTGACCATGACGCTGCTCGATGCCCGCGCCCGCGAACGCACGCTCGAACGCGAAGCTCTCGTCGCGACGGCCGCATCTGCGCTGGCACCTGCCGATACCAGCGCTGCGTTGGAAGATCCCGGCTACACGCTGACGCTGATCGAGCTGCAGGACCTCGCGGATACTGCCGCGCGCCAGGGCGAACGCGGCGCCGGGAAATGCTGCAGGAGCTTGACGCCGCGCTCGAATCGGCCTTGCCATCTGGCGTGCCGGTGCAGTGCGCCGCAGCAGCGGGAGCGGCGAGCACGTCGCGGTACGGCACGGCGCCATTGCCGCACGCACGCTCGAACCCCTGCAGACCGGGATGGACACGCGCTCCGCCGCGCATGGCCTGCGTTTCCTCACCGGCACCACGCAGAGCGCGGCCAGCGAGCGCACCGGCATGTTGGTCCTGCGCGCCGAAGCCGACCTGCTCGACCGCAAGGCGGCGCAGACCCCGCACTGAGCCTGCGATCGAACGTCAGCGCGCGACCCAGCCGGTCGCACGCTCGACACCGAACCGCATCTGCGGCGGCAACTGGAAAATGAAATAGGGATTGATCGACGGCGGCACGCTTGCAGCATCCAGCCGCGCCTGCTGCGCCGCGCTGAATTTGATATCGAGCGACGCGATGTTCTGCTGCAGCTGTGCGACGCGGCTGGCGCCGACCAGCACCGACGACACGCCGGGGCGTCGCGCCGTCCACGCGAGTGCGACCTCGGCCATCGAACGGCCGATCTCGTCGGCCACCGCGCGCACCATATCGACGGTGTCGAAGTTGCGTTCGGTGAACAGCATCCCGCCGAACGGGTTGTCGCCATCGAGGCGGCCGTCGTCATCGCTGCGTGGCCGGTTGGCGCCGCTCGCATCGCCAGGCAGTCGAGATGCACGCGCGGCATCGCCGAGCTTGTCACGACCGTACTTGCCGGTCAGCAGACCGCCACCGAGCGGGCTCCACGGCACCAGACCGAGACCGAGCGCATTGCCGGCTGGCAGGATCTCGAGTTCGACGCCGCGATCGAGCAGCGAGTACTGGTACTGCAGGCCGATCGGTACCGGCAGGCCGTGTGCCTGCGCCAGCGTCGCCACCCGCGCGACGTACCAGGCCGGTGTGTTCGAGAAGCCGTAATGCAGGATGCGGCCGGATCGCACCGCATCGGTCATCGTCTGCAGCACTTCCTCCGGCGGCGTCAGCCTGTCCCAGACGTGCATCCAGTAAAGATCGATGTAATCGGTGCGCAGGCGCGTCAGCGAACAATCGAGCGCGGTGCGGATGTTCTTCGCGCCGTTGCCGCCGCCGTGTGCGTTGCCTTGCCCACGCGGGAAGCCGGACTTGGTGGCCAGCACGATGCGATCCCGCAGCCCGGCATCGGCAATGAAGTTGCCCAGCATCTCCTCGCTGCGTCCGCCCGCGTACAGATCCGCCGTGTCGACGAAGTTGCCGCCTGCCTCGACGTAGGCGTCGAACACGGCGCGCGACGCGGTGGCATCGGTGCCCCAGCGCTCGGCCCCGAAGGTCATCGCGCCCAAAGCGAGCGGGCTCACCAGCAGGCCGGAACGGCCGAGGCTGCGGTAATGGGTCAGGTCCATGGGAATCTCCAGTCGTGGCGCCGCGGGGGTGGCGAGGTGCACACAGGCTAGTTGCGATGGCCGCGCAGGATTAGCCGTTGCCGGCCGCATGGCCTTGTGAGCACACTGCAGCAATGCAACGAGGCGAACTCAACGATCTGCTGGCATTCGCGGCCGTGGCCCGCGCGCGCAGCTTCACGAAGGCGGCCGGCACGCTGGGCATGTCGCCCTCGGCACTGAGCCACGCGATGCGCGGCCTCGAGACGCGGCTCGGCGTGCGCCTGCTCGCGCGCACCACGCGCAGCGTTGCGCCGACCGAGGCCGGCGAACGCCTGCTGCGGTCCCTGACACCGGCGCTCGCGGAGATCGAACACGGACTGCTGGCACTCGGCGACTGGCGCGATGCACCGTCGGGCACGGTCCGCATCACGACGTTCGCCTATGCAGCGCAGATGGTGCTCGAACCGAAACTGCCGGCGTTCCTGCTGGCCAATCCCGACGTGCGAGTGGAAGTGAGCATCGACAACGGCCTGAGCGATCTCGTCGGCGAAGGCTTCGACGCGGGCATCCGCTTCGGCGAAGACGTCGACCGCGACATGATCGCCGTGCGCGTCGGTCCGGACCTGCGCACGATCGTCGTCGGCACGCCGGACTATTTCGCCCGCCACGCACCGCCGGTTTCGCCCGGCGATCTCGATCGCCACGCCTGCATCGGCTACCGGCTCAAGAGCACCGGCGGTCTGCTGCCGTGGGAGTTCGAACGCGATGGTCGCGACTACAACGTGCGCACCCAAGGCCCGCTGGTCGTCGACGAAGTGCCGCTGACACTGGCCGCCGTGCGCGCCGGTGTGGGCCTGGGGTACGTGATGGACCATGAGGTGGCCGACGATCTCGCCACCGGTCGCCTGGTGCAGGTGCTCGATGCCTGGTGCCCGACGTTTCCCGGCTACCACCTGTATCACCCGAGCCGCCGTCAGACACCGCCAGCGTTGCGGGCACTGATCGATGCCTTGCGGCACGTGGACTGATGCATAGAGGCTGCGCAGCGGCGGAATCGCATCATGCGCACCACGTCCTCCCGCGGCATTTGGCGGGTCACGTGCGGCTCACCGCACCCTCGCCACCCTGTCGATCCCCACCCGATCGATGGAGCCGTCATGAAAATGTTGAGGATCGTTGCCGCTGGCGCGGCGAGCTATTTCGCATTCCGCGCGTGGAAGCGCAAGCGTGATGCGCAGACCGTACTGCCGCAGCAGGACCTGCGATCGCTGCCGGACGCAGGCGCGCGCACCGCGCCGCACGGCGATCCGCTGATCGCGGACGAAGATCTCGACACGTCGGTGCCGCGCAGCACCTCGCACTCGAGTCCCGGATTCGGCGCGCCGTAAGCGATCCACGAAACCGGGCATCCCGCGCGCGATGGCGGATGCCCGCTGCTCGATGGGCGCTGGAACACCAACGGCTCCAGCGCCCGACGCGTGTATTCCATCCGAGAGGCCTGGCGCGATCGAACGCCACGTCGCGTGCGTGACGTCCCCGGATCAGGGCAATGCGGCCTCGCTCGACCCGGCCGGCTCGCGCCGCATCTCCCGCCACCAGGCGCTGCCCGGCTGCGGCGCGGTCAGATCGACACGCTCACCCATGCGCGGTGTCGCGAGGCGCACGCCCTGCTCGGCCGCGATCGCGCTGACGCGTTCGAACGGGTCATCCCAGGCGTGCATCGCGAGATCGAAAGTGCCGTTGTGCACCGGCAACAGCACGCGTGCCTGCAGGTCGACGTGCGCCTGCACGGTCTGCGCGGGCTGCATGTGCACGAAGGCCCAGCGGCGGTCGTAGGCGCCGGTTTCCAGCGCCGCGACATCGAACGGTCCGAAGCGGCGGCCGATCTCGGCGAAGCCGTCGAAGTAACCGGTGTCGCCGCTGAAGAAGAGTTTCAGACCGGCATCATCCGATCCCTGCGATGGATCCTCGATCACCCACGACGCCCACAGCGTGCGATCGGAATCGAACAGACCACGACCGGAGAAATGCTGCGCCGGGGTCGCGGTAAAGCGCAGGCCCTCGATCTCCGCCGACTGCCACCAGTCGAACTGCCGCACTTTGTCCGGCGGCACACCCCACGCGATGAGGCGATCGCCGACGCCGAGCGGTGCGAGGAAGACCTCGGTGCGCTGTGACAAGGCGACGACGGTTTCGCGATCGAGATGGTCGTAATGGTCATGCGACAGCACCACGCCCCGCAGCGGCGGCAGATCCTCGAGCGCGATCGGCGGTGCGTGCCAGCGCTTCGGGCCGGCGAACGAGACCGGCGATGCGCGTTCGGCGAACACCGGATCGGTGATCCAGAACCCGCCGCGCAGCTTGATCAGCAACGTCGAATGGCCGAGGCGATACAGGCTGCGGTCCGGTGCGGCATCGAGCGCGGCGCGCGTCATCGGCAGCACCGGCGTGGGCAACGGCGGCGTGGTGCCGCCGGGCTTGTTGAACATGAAGTCCCACCACAGCTTCGCGCCATTCGCGAAGCCCATCGGCGGGCGCGGCTGCGGATTGCGGAAGCGGCCCTCGGCCGATTGCGGCGAGGCCACGTGGTCGGCAACGGGCTGGCTGGTACGGACGAACGACAGGGTGCAGGCACTCACGGCGAGAACTCCAAAGACGAACAGGGTCGACAGGACCAGGCGACGCAGGATCCGGCGGCGTGGCTTGGCGGGGGAGGACGCGGACATTCGGGGATCCATGGGCAGGAACTACACCGTGCAGTGTAGTTATCGAATCGGGAAAGTAAACCCCTCGGTGTAAACTTGCGTGATGTCCGGATCCGACGACACCCCGACCCGCCTGACCGACCGCAAGCACGCGGCGATCCTCGATGCCGCCGTGGCCGAATTCCGCGCTGCCGGTTTCGAGGCGACCACGATGGACCGCATCGCAGCAGCAGCCGGCGTGTCCAAGCGCACCGTCTACAACCACTTTCCGAGCAAGGACGCGTTGTTCCTGCGCATCCTCGAAGAGATGTTCGCGCGTGGCGTCGGCGGCCCCGATCTCGCCTACCGCGCCGACCGGCCGCTGCGCGCGCAGCTGTTCGAACTGGTCGACCAGAAACTGCGTCTGCTCGACGACCCGCATTTCGTCGATCTCGCCCGTGTCGCCATCGCGGCCGGCCTGCATTCGCCCGAACTCGCGCGGCAGATGCTCGAACGCCTCGGCGATCGCGAGGAAGGCATCACCACCTGGGTGCGCGCCGCCGCCAACGATGGCCGTCTGAAGATCGACGACCCGCTGTTCGCCTCGCATCAGCTGCAATCGCTGGTAAAGGGATTCGCGTTCTGGCCGCAGATGTCGATGGGTCAACCGGCGCTCGATGCGGCGCAGCAGCGCCAGGTCGCCGAAGGCGCGGTCGACATGTTTCTCGCGCGTTACAGCTGAGGCGGTTCGCGCTCGGCGGAGTGGTTCTATCTCGCGACGCAGTCCCGGACGCCTCGCAGGCCAACACTGCGCTTGCCGACGACGGTGCATGCACCGCGCCGCACGGGGACCCGATCCTGACGGCCGATGAAGCCGATGAGGTCGCCGCGCCACGCGCCGCGCATTCGAGCTCGGGGTTCGGCGCGCCCTGAGGCGTTCGCGCCCTCGCCATCCGGCGTGAGTAAGTCCCCATTCGGGACGACGTCCCCGCATGCGGACGCCGCCGCTCAGGTCTTTGAGCCTTGCCGAGCGTGCATGCGGTCGCGCAGACGGCGTCCGCAGCGCGCGTCCTGGTGTCCTGGCGTAGTACGAACGACAGCCCCGCACTGCGCGCCACGGCACCGATCTGCCAGACTGCGCGTCCTCCGCGATTCCCGTCTGCACCCGTCCATGCGTCTGAACAAGCACATCAGCGACACCGGCGCCTGCTCCCGGCGCGAAGCCGACCGCCTCATCGGCGAGGGCCGGGTCACCGTCAACGGCATCCGCGCACGCGTGGGGGCCGAGGTGGGCGACGGCGACACCGTGATGATCGATGGCCAGGCACTGCTGCAGCGCACCGCCGCACCGGGCAAGCGCCGCCACGTCTACATCGCGCTCAACAAGCCGGTCGGCGTGACCTGCACCACCGAGGCAGCGGTGAAGGGCAACATCGTCGACTTCATCGACCATCGCGAACGCATCTTTCCAATCGGCCGCCTCGACAAGGATTCCGAAGGCCTGATCCTGCTGACCAGCAACGGCGACATCGTCAACGCGATCCTGCGCGCCGAGAACAAGCTGGAGAAGGAATACCTGGTCGCCGTGAACCATGCGGTCACCCCGGACATCCTGCGTGGCATGTCGCGTGGCGTGCCGGTGCACGGCCAGACCACGTTGCCGTGCCGCACCGCCCCGCTCGGCAAGTTCGGCTTCCGCATCACCCTGGTGCAGGGGCTCAACCGCCAGATCCGCCTGATGGCCGCGTACTTCAAGCTGCGCGTGAAGCAGCTGATCCGTGTGCGCATCGGACCGGTGAAACTCGCGCACCTCAAGCCCGGCCAGTGGCGCAACCTCACCGACGCGGAACTGCGCGCCCTGCTGCCGGGACAGGCGGAATTCTGATGCACGATGCGCTGACCATCGCCGTCGGCGAGCTCTACCAGGGCATCGGTCCGGTGCACTGGCAGGGCCGCACCTACCGCCAGTTCTGGACGTGGTTCAACGACCGCTGCATCGCGATCGTCGGCATGGCGGAGACGGCGGACCTCGACGCACTCGGCGCCGCGCTGCTGGACGTCCGCGATGCGGTCGAGGCCGCAGGCTACATGGTGCCGTCGGACCGGCTGGATGCGGTCATCGACACGGACACCTGACGCGACCCCAGCGCGCGCAGCACCCGGGGCAACCGACCTCGGGTCTTCTCCAGTGGTACCGCCAGGCGGCCTGCCCAGACTCGAACGCAGGTGCGAGGGAGGCGAACGGGCCGACCCGATGACGTTCCGCCATGACGGCGCCTCGCCGATCGCCTACCTGCGCAGCCTCGACTGGGCACGCACGCTACTTCGTGCGCAGCGCCTGCACCTTGCTCCACTTGTCCAGCTGCGCCCCGACGTCGCTGCCGGGCGCGAATGCATGGCCGTCCACGACCAGGCGCGGGCTCTGCCAGTGCGCCGGTGCGTCGGCAGCATCGATGCCGACATCCACCGCCGGATCGCGACTGCACACGAACACCTTCTGCTTCGAGCTTCCGACGAAGCGCACCAGCCCAAGCTCCGCGTCCATCGTGAGACTGTGGCGATTGAACCGGCCGTACCGCTTCTTCATCTGGGCCAGGTGCTGCTTGGCCGCCTGCTGGATCTTCCGCGACGCCTGGTTGATCCAGACCTTCTGGAAGAACAACCGGCCGCGCAACAACATCCACCAGTCCAGTCGAAGCGACGCCCATCCACCGAGCACGAACGAGATCTGTTCCAGCGACCCGGCCGAAGGCGTTTCGACGATGACGCCCTTCGGTTTGTCGGCGCTCTGCAGCGCGTGGTGCGGCCCCACCTCGCGGAAGCGGTAGGACGTCCGGCCTGTTTGTCTGAGCACCGAGTAGCTGTACACCGGCGCCGAATTGCTCACCGCCACCTGTGCGGTGCCGTACGACGTGCCCCCGGCGCCATAACTCGTCACCGGGACGCTCTGGTACGTGGTGTAGCTGCCGCCGCCCCAGCGCTCTTCCGTACGCGTGTCCGGCGTTGTCTCGCACAGCATCCGGCCACGCGGCATCACGCGGGTGGAATAACCGTCTTGCAGCGACGTGTGGTCGCCACCGTCCTCGATGAGGATGTCGTTCGCCTTGAACGTGCGGCGCACCGCCATCGTCATCAGCACCACGAGCGTGAGCGCGAACAGGCCCGCCAGCCACCAGGTCGGCTGACCCGCCCCCGGGACGAATCGCATCACCGGCGCCAGAACGAGCGCGCCTGTGGCGCCGAACACGAACGTCCAGAACGTTCCGCGGACGACGAACCACCACGCCAGCCACATCGGCACGAGCGGCATTGCGATCACGGCGAGTACTGTCACGACGGCGGTAATGGCGACCACCCACCATTCGAAGCCCTGCACCTCGGTTGCTGCGAGCACCGCGACGATCTCCTGGCCCTTCGCCCACAGGCTTCCGGCCTGCGGAGGTCCGAACGCACTGCTCAGCCACAAGTGCCCTGCGTAGGTGACGGCCAGCATGCAGGCCATGCGCACGAGCACACTCATGCGCGCCACCCTGTCATCGATCGATTGCGCTTGCCTGCGCGCGCGGCCAGTGCCGCGCTCCCTTCGGAACGCCATCCGTGCATCACATCCCCCTGTGATCGCATGCAGTGCGGAACCACTGCATTTCCCCGGCGCCGATGATGGCCGAACCCGTGGCGTCTGTGTAGGCGGGCGCACCTTGGGACCGGCTGGATGCGAAGACGACCGTGCCCGGCCGGCGCACGGACCCGCCGCAGCCGGCGACAAAGGAGCGGCCGGAGCATAGGGTCTCCGACGCAGGCCCGATGCCGCTACTGCAGGCGCCGCGCCCTCGTCATCGCGTCGATGGCTTCGACGGTCGCGGCATGTGGATCACGTGCCGGCGGAAGTTGAGCACCGTCCCGGGCATCGCGTCGGTCAGCAGGAACACGACCGGCACACCCGGTTCCGCGTCCTGGATCACGTCGGCGCTGAAGCCATGCGATCGCAGAACGGCAGCGGCGTCTTCGGCCTGTACGACGGGATCGTCGGCGACCAGGCCGATGGCCGATGTCGCGCCCTGCAGCCTGCGTGTCACGTCGGGCGCGGACCAGTTGATGATCGTGCCGTCGAACAGGATCGATCGCAGCACGCCACCGGTATCGAACCGGAACCGTTCCCGCAGCCCGTTGCGGGCCAGCACTTCGACGATCGCCGCTTTGGCCTCCGGCGAAGCGGCCGCGAAGATCCGCGAGCCGCCGTCGGGAAACGGCAATGGATTGCGACCGTTCGCCAACAGCCCGGTCCAGGTCGCGAGCGCGACGAATGCAACGCACCCGATCGCCAACAGCCATTTCGGAACGAACATCGGTGTGTCCCCTGCGCTGGATCGCAAACACGTCTGCCGGAAGAACGGCGTTCGCGCGCCGCAGCGGCCAGACCGTCGCGTGGCACTCGCACACCCGTCCATGCAACCGTCACGCCATCCGGCAGGGTGTCTTCCGGCTGACGCGCCCCACACCCGGTGCCGCTACGTTGGGCGCCCTTCCAACGCGCACGCATCCGATGGCCATCGCCCGCTGTGCCGCTGCCTGTGTGCTGCTGATCGCGAACGCCGCGGCGACCGCACAGACCCCCGACGTCGAACGCGATGTGCGCACTGCCGACGCCGCGTTCTGGAATGCCTACAACGCCTGCGACATGACGGCGATCGGCGCGCTGCTGACCGAAGACGTCGAGTTCTATCACGACACAACCGGGCGCACGACGTCGCGCGCAGGCGTCGTGGATTCGTTGCGCAACGGTCCCTGCGCGACGCCCGACCTGCGCGTGCGACGCGAGGTCATCGACGACAGCCTGGCCTTCCATCCACTGGCCGACGGCTACGCGATTCTCTCCGGGCGCCATCATTTCCACGTGCGCCACGGCGATATGCAGGAGCGTCTGGACGGGCAGGCCGGGTTCACGAATCTCTGGCGATTCCAGGACGGCCGCTGGCAGATGCACCGGGTCCTGAGCTACGCACATGGGCCGGCGCCGTACACACCACCGCCGGCACTCCTGCTGCCTGCCGCGACGCTCGCGGCCTACGCAGGCCGGTATCGATCCGCGCACATCGGCGCGATCTCGGTCACCGTCGAAGGCGATCACCTTCAGCTGACCGCAGGTGATTTCGTCGTGGCGCTGTATCCAGAGTCCGCGACCCGTTTCTTCGCGAAGGAACGGGATCTTCGCTTCGAATTCGAAACAGCCACCGCGTCATCGCCGGATGCGCTGACCGTCTTCGAGAACGGCGTGCAGAGCGAGCGCGCCGTCCGGGAGCGATGAGCGCCTGCGATCGGCTTGAGGCGTCGTACGAAGCGGCTGCGTGTCGAACACGCGCCGCCCTGCGTCACGCAACGGTGGGCGGCTCGACCAGCGGATGCTCGCCCGGCAGCGGGCGCAGGTTGCCGGCCGCGCTTTCACGTTTGTCGATGATCTCGCTGGCCAGCTTGTCCGCCGCCACCCGGTGCTGCAGCGACTTGCACAGTGCGATGCCGGCATGGGTGAGCCGCACGCCGTCCTCGTGATCCTCGACAAGCGCGCCTTCGATCAGCCGCCGTGTCATCTCCGCTTCCACCGGCGTCGTTTCGCTGGCCTGGCTGATCTGCTGCAGGACGTCGAGAAGCGCGAGGTCTTCCAACGGAATCGGGTCGATCATGAGTGCGTGGCCGGCGGATGGAGGGCGGCAGTATGCGCCGCTGCGGGCCTGCCGGCGGCGGCTGTGCATGCACAGCGCGGTTCCGGTGGCAGCGACTGCTGACGCGGTTCAGCCAGACAGCCCGTGCCTGCGGCGGAAGGCGACCCAATGCCGGGGTCTGGGGCTCAGGGCATCTGGCGCCGCAGTTGCGCGCCACACCCGCAATCGCGGCCCTTCCACTCAGGCCGTGTCGACGGCCGCCAACGTGTCCAGCTTCGGCGCCCAGTCGCCCGGCCCCAGCACTGCCTCGACCAGATGTTCAAGTGGATACCCCAACGCGTCGATCGCGGCGGCACTGCCGGCGTCGCGCCTGTCCGCGCTCGCCGCGAATGCGCGGAACGCGGCCTCGTCCTCGCGCGCGGCGAGTGCGGTGATCGCCTGCGCCAGCGCGTAGGCCAGCTCGACGCCTTCGCCCGCGGACTGGAACACGTCGCCCGACCAGAACGCCTGGATCGTCGTCGCGTCCCACCAGTCCGCGTGCCGCGCAGCCATCTCCTCCGGGCTGTACAGCGCCAGGCGCGGGTCGGCGAGCCGGGGCAGCAAGGTGCGCTCCACGTTCACCGCGAAACCTTCGTGCAACCAGTCCGGCATCGGCAGGTGCGCCAGCAGCGCGTGCGTCAGCTCGTGGACGACGACCGCCTCCAGTTCGTCCAGCCCGTCGTGCCAGCTCGCGAAATGTCCGTAACCGGCATTGATGAAAACGCCACTGGACATCGGCGCGTCGTCGTCTGCGTTCTGGTACTGCGAGAGGTAGGCGTAGTAGTCGTCCTGGCTGGCGAACACCAGCACGACGTGGCGCCCCAGTCCGTCATCGCTGGCCAGAGGCCCCAGGCTCGCCTTGATCGCCCGCAGCGCCTGCGTGCAACTGCGCAGCACCAGTGCGGCCTCGCGAGCCGATTGCGCCGAGAGCAGCAGGAAGTCGGTCGTGCCGGTCTGCCGGTAGTCAGCAGGCAACGCATCGGCCAGCACGTCGAGCCAGTGCGCCGCTGCCGCGTCGTAGTGGTCGTGCAGCCATGCATCGTCCGCATCGTCGGGAAGCCCGGCGCCCATCGCCGACCAGTCCGGCACGGGCAACGCCATGCCGGTGCGCCAATGCATCTGCACAGGTCTGCGTGCCTCCACGGCGCGCGTCTCCGGCACCGTCTGCGTCGCGCGCGTTTTCCGTCCCAACAGCCAGCCGAGCATCCTGCTCCTCCCCCGATTCCGTCGCGCATCCTCGCACGCCGAACGGCGCGCCTGCTGTGACCGCCTGCCTGTTGACGCGTCGGGAAACCCGGTGCGGCGCCCTTCCCCGACGTCGGTCGCAGACGGGAATCCAACCTTCAGGTGGACACCCGGCTCGATCCAACGCATCCGACAGCACCCGGTCGTCAGGCTCGCACGCGAGCCGCACCCGCACCGTCATCACGCCGATGCACATGCCACCGGGATGTCCCGCGTCGCGTCCGGTGTGCATCCTCGAGGCGCCGACACTGCGGCTGCCTTGCGCCCGACGCCAGGCAGGTGTCGGTGTGCGCACCGCTGCGCGGCACGGATTTTCCAGTCACACGTCGGGGCAGGAAAATCCTGCACTGCAACGCCCAAAGAAAATGCCGCACACCCGAAGGTGCGCGGCATCTGCATGGCACAACCTGATCTGCGGTGCGTGCGGACCGGGCCCGTAAGCCCGACCCGCAGCAACCCGGATCAGCGGTTGGCCGGCGCGGTGGTCAGACCGGTGGTCACCACGTTCGTCACGCCTTCGATCTCACGCGCGATGCGGGTGGCCTCGGCGATCTGCGCCTGCTGATCGACATTGCCGGTCAGCGTCACGACGCCATTGACGGTTTCGACCTGGATGTCGAGACCCGAGACGTCGGAATCCGCCAGCAGCGAGGACTTCACCTTGGTGGTGATCCAGGTGTCGGTACCCGGCTGCTCGGAATCCATACCGTCGTTCATGCCGGTCGCGGTGGTGCCAGCCGGTGTGGTGTCGGCCGGTGCGGTGACAGGCGGCGGCGTCTGCATCGCCGGATCGTTGGCCGGTGCCATGGCCGGGTCATCGACAGCACGGTCGTTCGAGCAGCCGACGGCGAGCGCCAGCATGGAGGACATCGCGATGGCGAGCGGGATACGGGCAATATTGGAAGTCATCTAGAACTCCAGCGTCTGGGGTGTGGCGCCGAGTGTCGACGGTGCGATGCGTGGTGCGCGTGACGGAACGTCCTGAATATGCGAACGCACGTTTACGTTCGTGACACCGTCGCGAAGAAACTCCACCTACGGCCACTGCGCGCTTCCTCACGCATGGCGCTTGCGCACCAACCGTTACCCTTTCGCCGCAGAGGGGGTCACCGCATGACCCGCCCTTGAGTGCGTGCGCCGCCGGCTTCAGGCGCCCAGCAGTTCGACGTCGAACTTCAGCGTGGCATTGGGCGGGATGACGCCACCGGCACCGCGTGCGCCGTAACCCAGGCTGGCCGGAATGATCAGCGTGCGCTGGCCGCCTTCCTTCATGCCCTGCACGCCTTCGTCCCAGCCCTTGATGACCATGCCGCCGCCCAGGGAAAAGATGAAAGGCTCGTCGCGATCCTTGCTCGAATCGAACTTCGCGCCCTGCACGCCGTTCTCGTACAGCCAGCCCGTGTAATGCACGGTCACATTGCGGCCGGGCTGCGCTTCCTTGCCCGTGCCGACGACGGTGTCTTCGTACTGCAGGCCGGACGGCGTGGTGATTGAGGTCATGGCGGGATCCTTGTCGAATGCGGAAACGGGCGCGCAGTTTAGCGGGCGGGTTGGGCTCCGGCATTCTGAAACGGGTTCTGACTTGCAGCCCCACCGCTCTCCTAGCAGCACGTCGTGCTTGAAAGCCGTCAGTCGCGATGCTCCAGCGCATCCGTGAGCACCATCGTGTACAGCTCATGCGTCAGTCGCATGCGGACAGCGATAACGCCGATCCACCAGGTGACGACGAGAAACGGCGCCAGTACGCCCTGCCAGAGCGGCACGTCAGCGAGCGATTCGATCCCGAGGCCATCGACCTCGCGCAGCAGGAAGAACGCCGCGACCAGCACTGGCAGGATGCCGGCGCGCTCGATTCCACCCATCAGCAACACCAGTTTCGATCCAAGGCGCTCGTGGGAGAACCGCGCGAAGTTGCGGTGTGCTTCCAGCTCGGTACGGGGGAACGTCTGCAGCCACGTCCGCAACCCGCGGAACTGCGCGAGATCGTGGTCGCTCTGCTCTACAAGCTTGATGCGCCAGTGCCAGAACTCGCGTGCCATGACAATGAGGCCACGAAGAATACCGGGCGCGTACAACACACCCGCGCTCCACACGCCAATCTGCGCCATCCGCACCATCCACCACTGCGGTATCAGGAACTGCACCAGCAGAAACGGCAGCAGTCCGAAGACGATCGCAATCGATCCGAGGATGTTGAGCCAAAAAATGATGCGCGGCGTCTTGAGTATCGAGCCGGAGCCGTCCGACATCGCTTCAATGCGCGCGTCCAAGATGGCGAAGCTCAGTGCAAGCGGCCGACCATCCAAGCCAAATACTTCCTTGCGTTTAAATCCGTCGAGTGCGACGTCCATAAGTGAACCAAGCAATACGAGCTTGCTAGGCCACTACCTTAAGCAAACCCACAGCACTCGCCACTTACTAAATAAATCTCCAAAAGAAACGCTTTCTACATATTCTAAAATTGCTACTTCGCTGCCTTCGAATAATCCAAAACCACTTCGTTGATCCGCTCGAGCAGAGGATCAAACCCAGAAAAATCAATGCTACTGCTGTTCTTAGCGACTACATTGACCGCAAATGCTGACTTACCATACTCACTCGCATCGTCAAGCTCCTTACCTTTATTAAAGGTTTTACCAGACAACTTTATTTCCAATGCTTTACTGTCGAAAAGACACTCGATATCGGTGTCCTTCTTCTTATCCACCGGAGGTGTCGGGACTACGTACACGTTACCCACCACATGTATAAAATTCGCGAACCCTTTGGGCTTCTTCTTCTTCGTTATCCCAGATATCGCTTCATAGATCTTTGTGGATCCTGAGTCATTATCGATAACTATAATTACTGGATGCTGGGGCCTGGGCAGCGACTCCCATCTATGCAAGTTGTCAGAGTAATTTTTAAGAAGCTTGCAGATTCCGCCGACGCCACCTGATATCCCCATTACATCGCTCGTTCGGCGATCTGAATACTTGAAGAACCTTAGCCTAGGTTTAGGCGGATCAGCTGCCTCGATCAGTAGCGGAAACTTTTTGAATCTAGATCGCAGAGCACAGCGCAGATAAATATTATCAGTCTTACCTTCACAAACGATAATTGGCTCGTTAGGAATGTAGAAGTTGTAATAAAACATGAAGTCCCGGAACAATTTTACCCGCCCCTTAGGCATCTCCTCCGAATCGTCGTTCAGCTTTCGCAGCGAAACACTGAATCGATCAACCCAGTCAATATGCGTAAGACGACCCAAGAGCTGCTTTGGCGAGCCTGGCATCTTATTTACTAACTCAACTCCGGCCGCGTCAACAAATTTATACTCGAACTCAAATGCTCCAGTTTTGAAAGTCCGATCCACCATGGCTCTGGTGCGTTTTCTGTAGGCGGCAGACACATTGACCTTCTCGTTCACAGTAATCCCAGTCACGTCCTGCCTGGAATCCCTGTACTGCATCCTTGTTTTCTTGTCATTTATGGAGAATCCGCTTCTCTCTACGACCTCAAGCAGCTTTCCGCCAACTTCCCAATCACTTCCACCAAGCGGATTAATCGCGAATATACCTGGAAAACTTGGACGGTTCGTACTAAACGTAAGATCGTCAGCGTATCTAGTGTAATTTACGCCGGATTTAGCCGCAAGAAATGCAAGTCTCGTGTCCATAGAATGGACAATTAGATTGGAAATCACGGGAGAACAGGGACTACCCTGCGGAATCGCCCCTTGATAGCACGCAATATGAGCAATTATTTCCGCCACCTTCGATGGCAGCATGAAATTCTTGTTCTTAGAAAAAAAGGCCCGCACTCGACCAAAATGTATTGCGCCGAAGAAGTTTTCCAAGTCTACATTGAATACAAAGCGGCGCCCCACATGTGGGCGCGCGTTAGTCAATATCGTGTGGTGGCGCTTGAAGCCGTGCGCAATCCCGAAATTCTTAGGGCCTTCCGGATGACCGTCTATAAGAGATATTTCGTTCTGGCAATCCTGCAACAAAACGGAAAGCCTAGATTGGATCAACTTAAGATGCTTCTCGGGAGCGGAAATCACACGCACCCCGCCATGCCTCTTCTTTATCTCAAAGGACGTATACCAAACAGTCCTTTTATCTTTCTTGTAGAGCTGCATCGCCAGCACCGATGGCTTCAAACCAAGAAGAGGCGCCAGCTGCCGAAGACTCCCGACACTTCTAAGCGAATCTAAAGCAGGCGTAACAATAGCTTTCTTCATCATCTGCCAAATCCGCATCTAAATAAAGAGGACTCGCGGATACTCCCTGGCTGATACATCGCGCCATACGTTGAACAGAGGACATCCGAGGGCATATCTCCGGACATTTTTTTCACATGCCACGAAACAATGGCAAAAAATCTATCCGCGAGTCCGGATAAAAGTCTAACATTAAATGGCTGACCGCCAAACATGATTCTGAAATTTTCAAGACTGACCGAAGAGGCCCTAAAAGTTATCCGTCCGACTTCTAAGGCGAATGCCTGGTCTGATCTATTACCCGTACTTCGAATACCCACGGTTCAAACACGTCGCACACCCATCCATCAGCACCAGCCCTTTCGTGCTGCACTTGTGGCAAATGGTCGCGGACGGCGGAAAGCTCGCGCCGTCGCCGGTGATCTCATGTCTTCGGGATGCTCGTCGGCACGGCTGAGCGCGCGCGGCGCACCGCTCACGTCACTCTTTTTTTTGAGCCTTCGCGTCGGGCGATCTGCTTGCGGTTCTCGGCGATCAGGGCTTTCTTCGCGTCGGACATTTCCGGGTCGTGCATCATGCTGATGGACTTGAGGTGGCACTTGAGGATCATGCCGAGCTCGACGACCAGCGACGGCATGTACACGCCACCGGCTTTGAAATAGCCGCCCTTGGGGTCAAACACGGCGCACATTTCCTCGACCGGGAATGTCACGTCGCTGCCTTTACGGCGCACGGCGGACATGATGCGCGTCAGCGCGACGATCCACTGGAAGTGGTCAGTCGACTTCGAGTCGATGATGCGCGCGGGCTGAGGAAATGCGGCGAGCTGCGGCCCTCGCCTCAACCCCTCTCCCCGAGGGAGAGGGGCTTCAAGCAGATGGATCAGGCCTTACTTCGACGCGCGCTTGGCGGCGCCCTTCTTTGCGGCAACCGAACGCTTGGCGGTCTTCACCGTCTTCTTCGCGACGCCCTTGCGGGCAGCGACGCTGCGCTTGGCGGTCGCGGTCTTGGCGGCGGCCTTCTTCGCGACCTTCTTCACCGCTTTCTTGACGGTCTTCTTGGTCGCGTTGACCTTGCGGGTGGTCGCGGCTTTCTTGGCCGCAGCCTTCTTCGCCGGCGCCTTCTTCGCGACCGACTTCTTGGCTACTGCCTTCTTCGCGACTGCCTTCTTGGCCGTGGCCTTCTTCGCAGTCGCCTTCTTGGCTGTCGTCTTCTTGGCGGCCTTCTTGGCGGCGGTCTTCTTGCCCGCACCTGCACGCTTGGCGGCGGCGATATCGGCCGTCGCGCTTGCCTTGACGGCGGCGAGCTTCTTCTTCACCGCGGACACGCGCTTGCTCACAGCCTTGCTCGCCGTTTCGGCGCGCTTGGTCGCAGCCTTGCGCACCTTGGTCACGCGCTTGGTGACGGTTTTCTCCGCGTCCTGCGCGCTCTTCTTCGCCGACTTGGCGGCGGCGGAAGCGCGCTTCTTGACCTCGGCAACGATTTCCTTCGCCTTCTCGGCGACGTCTTCTGCAGCGTGCGTCAGGGTCTCCGCGACCCCGTTTCCATTGCTCATTGTGGGTGTCCTCGTCAGTGATCGTGTACGGAGCCCAGTGCCCGTGGCGGAAATGTAGCGCGAAGCATGCGCGCGCGGGGCACTCGCTGCGCAGCGATGGATCCGTGGAACGCCGTCCGGTCTGGGGAATGGCATGTGGAATACACAAGGGTTGCATCGGCACCTGCGTCGACACCTGGGCGTCGGGCACGGGAATTTCGAGCGTTCGCGGCGGCGTGTGCGCTCCATCGTCGCGTGCGGTCCGGACGTCGATACGGACCGCGGTGACACTGCCGCCGGTGCGACCTGGCCGGTGGCGTCATCGACCGGAATCCCGCAACGGAATATCGGGACCTCGCAGCCGACACGGGACGCGCGGATGCGCCGGCACCGGCAGGCACTAACATGACGCGTCCTTTCAACACCGATTCAAACGTGGCGCGCCACACTTCAGACCTCGGCGGCGACCGGTGTTGACCGCCCACGTCCGAACTTCCACGCTCGACATCGATCACCACGCACCGCCGACAGGGAATGCTCCATGCGCGCCAAGACCACCCTCCTCGCCCTGACCTGTGCCGCCGCATTCGGTGGTTTCGCCGCGACCGCGATCCGCGACGTGGTGCAACAGCCGGCCGGCGCCGCGCCTGCCCCGGTCGCCGCAGTGCCGACGATGGCGGCGCTGCCGCTGGCGGTCGAAGGCCAGCCGCTCCCGTCGCTGGCGCCGATGCTCAAGACGGTGACGCCGTCGGTGGTGTCGGTCCATACCAAGCAGCGCGTGCGGGTGAGTCCGTTCGGCAACGACCCGTTCTTCCGTCGCATGTTTCCCGAACTGAGCCAGGAGCGGATCAACGAGTCGCTGGGCTCGGGCGTGATCGTCGATGCACAGCAGGGTTATGTGCTGACCAACCACCACGTGATCGAAGGCGCGGACGACGTGTCGGTGACGCTGGCCGACGGCCGCACGGTGGAAGCGGAGTTCATCGGGTCCGACGTCGACACCGACGTGGCACTGATGCGGATCAAGGCCGACAACCTCACCGCGATTCCGCTGGCGCAGGACGCGAACCTGCAGGTCGGCGACTTCGTCGTCGCGGTGGGTAATCCGTTCGGTTTCAGCCAGACGGTGACCTCGGGCATCATTTCCGCGGTCGGCCGCAGCAATGTGCCGGGCGTGGGCTTCCAGAACTTCATCCAGACCGATGCGTCGATCAACCCGGGCAACTCCGGCGGCGCGCTGGTCAACCTGCGCGGCCAGCTGGTGGGCATCAACACCGCGAGCTTCAACACGCAGGGCAGCATGGCCGGCAACATCGGTCTGGGCTTTGCGATTCCGATCGGCCTGGCCCGCAACGTGATGATGCAGCTGGCGACGACCGGCAGCGTGCAGCGCGGCACGCTGGGCATCGACACCCAGACGGTGGATGCGCGCATCGCCCAGGGCCTCGGACTCGACAATCCGCGCGGCGCCGTGGTCACGCGCGTCTACGGTGGCTCGCCGGCGGCGCGCG
Source organism: Luteimonas sp. Soil_N_1 (assembly GCF_057656255.1). Classification (NCBI taxonomy): domain Bacteria; kingdom Pseudomonadati; phylum Pseudomonadota; class Gammaproteobacteria; order Lysobacterales; family Lysobacteraceae; genus Luteimonas; species Luteimonas sp. Soil_N_1. Next base: position 198,997 of record NZ_JBDGKS010000003.1, on the reverse strand, counting down.
CGGGTCTGCGTACCGGCGATGTGGTGGTGTCGGCCAATGGCGAACGCATCGACAACAGCGAGTCGTTGCGCAACTTCCAGGGCCTGCAGGCGCTCGACACGCCGGTGGCGCTCGAAGTGCTGCGCGACGGCCGCACGGTCAAGGTGGAGACACGGCTCACCGCGCTGCCGCGCGACGGCGCAAGCGTGGATGCACGCCTGACCGGCGCGACGTTCGCCGACCTGCCCGAAGCCCTGCGTCGCCAGAACCAGCGCGCCGGTGGTGTGCTGGTCGAGAAGGTCGATCCGGCCAGCCGTGCGTTCCAGAGCGGCCTGCGCGATGGCGACCTGATCCTCGCGGCGAACAGCGGCCAGTTCCGCGATCTCGCCGGTTTCCGCGACTCGCTGGCCGACCGGCCATCCGATCTGGTGCTGCGCATTTCACGCCGTGGACGCATCGCCGACGTGATCATGCGTTGACCCCGATCCCCCGTATGTCGCGCCTTTCGCGCGGCATCGTCCAACCGACAGGAGCACCACCATGAGCCCCACTTCGACCGACGCGGTAAAGACCCATCTTGGCGAGGCCGGCTCGCACCTTGCGCAGGCCGCGCGTGATGCCGGTGCCGCCGTCAAGAACGCCGCCAATGTGGCGGGCGACGAGCTCAAGCTCGGCCGCGCGACCGTGAAGTCCGACCTGGCCGACTCGGCGATTGCCGGCGTGGCCGCGTTCGAGGAAGGCGGCAGCGCTGCAAAGGAACAGTACGACGTGATCCTGGACAAGGGCCGCGACCTGGTCGAAAGCGCCGCAGACCTGATCCGCGAACGTCCGATCGCTGCATTCGGCACCGCGTTCGCGGCCGGCTGGATCATCGCCAAGCTCGCGCGCAGCGGCAAGTAAGCGCGCCGTTCCATGACCGAGCGCGTGCCCGGGGAAGACCCGCGCGAGGAACCCGCCGGCAGCGCACAACGTGCGCCCGGCGAAGCACCACACCTCGACGAAAGCATCCGCCGCATCCGTGCGGCGGCGACTGAAACCTTCAGCTCCGGACTCGACAGCGGCCGCGCCCTGCGCAAGCTGGTGTCGGCCGATTTCGCGTTGTCGCGCAGTGCCCTCGGGCGTGCGCTGGCGTGGTCGGCCGTGTCGGTCGTGTTCGGTGCGTCGGCCTGGCTGCTCGCCATGGGCGCAGCGATTGCACTGCTGCAGTCGTGGGGCCTGTCGTGGCTGGCTTCGATTTCCATCGCGACACTGATCAGCCTGATCGTTACCGCGATCGCCGCCTGGCGTGTCTCGGTGTTCTTCGACTACGCCGGCATGCATGCCACGCGTCGTCAGCTCGCGCGCCTGGGCATGTTTTCCGAAGCCGGGCAGGACGATGACGAGGACGAGGATGCCGACCATCCGTCGTCATCGTTTTCGAAGAAGTCGGAGACGGACAAGGTGGGCGCGCCATGAATTTCGAAGGCCTCAAGAACCGCGTCGAACGCGCCGAGTCTCTGGTGGACGGTCGCGCGGTGCAGACCACAGACCGCTACCGCGCCTTGAGCACCAGCTGGCGTGAAGCCTGGACACCGCCGCGCATCGTCATCGCCGGTCTGGTGATGGGCTTCGCCACCGGACATCTGGAACCGCGCCGTGCGCTGACACGTCTCGGCAAGCTGGGCGGACCCAAATCCATCCAGCTGATCAGCGCGCTGTCGGGCCTGCTCACGTCGGTGCAGGCGACCGTGGCTGCGGCGACTGCCGAGAAAGCCGCAGAGACCGCGGACGATGCCGCGCAGACCGCCGATGCCGCTGCGGACAACGTGGCGGCGAAGACCGACGGCACCGCCGACACCCAGGCGGCCGCAGCCGCCGGTGCCGCCGCGGCCGTGCAGGTACAGGCCGCGGCCGGTGCCACGCAGCAGCAAGGTCCTGCACAGCCGGTGCCGACGCCTGACACGGGCGCTGCGGCACCGCGGACGGACCGCGGTCGTCCGGACCCGGTGCTGTCGGAGCAGCCGCGCCCCGCCGAGGCAGCGACCGAGTTGTCGGAATCCGGGCGCTGAGCGCCCGATTCCCTGACCGCCGATGAGCACCCCCGTCAGTCCACCGCCGGAGGACGACGCGCCGCTACCGGTGCCCACACCGGTCACGCCGCGTCCGCGCGCATCGACCGCCATCATCGTGCTGGCCACGCTCGCCGTCCTGGCGACGCTGTGGGCCGCGCAGACGGTGATCCTGCCGATCCTGCTGGCCGTGTTCTTCGCCCTGGTCGGCAATCCGGTATTGCGGGCGCTGCGCCGTCTTTGGATCCCGCGCATGTTGGGCGCCCTGCTCGTACTGAGCATCGGCATCGCCGGCGCCGGCGCACTCGGCCTGCAGCTCTACGGTCCGGCCAGCGAATGGGTGCAGCAGGCACCGAAAACGCTGCGCACGCTTGCGCCCCGCCTCAAGGCGATGACCCAACCGGTACACCAGGCCAGCCAGGCCGCCGAATCTTTCGCACGCGCGACCGAAGATCGTCCGCAGCGCCGCGTGCAGCTCGTGCAGATCCAGGACAACAGCTCGTGGCGCACCATCGTCGCGACGCCGAAGATGCTGGCCTCCGTGCTGGCAGTCGTGCTGCTGACGTTCTTCTTCATGGTCTACGGCGAGAACCTGCAGAAGAACGCGATCGCGATGCTGCCCGACCGGCAGCGGCGCAAGCTGACCGTCGACATCATGCAATCCATCGAGCGCGAGATTTCACGTTACGTGCTGACGATCTCGATCATCAACACCCTGCTCGGCGCCGTGTTCGCCGGCGTGCTGGTGTGGATGCAGCTGCCGCTGCAGGACGCCCTGCTGTGGGGCACCGTCGTCGCGCTGCTGAACTTCGCACCGTATGTCGGCCCGCTGATCGGTGTGCTGCTGATGCTGCTGATGGGCTTCGTCAGCTACGAAGGCACCTGGCCGAACGCGGCCTGGGCGCCGGTGATTCCAGCCGCCGTGTACCTGCTGCTGCACACGATCGAAGGCCAGTTCGTCACCCCGATCGTGCTCGGTCGCCGCATGGCGATCTCCCCGCTGATGCTGATCCTGGCGCTGATGCTGTTCGGCTGGATGTGGGGCATCGTCGGGCTGTTGCTTGCGGTGCCGCTGATCGTCTGCGTGAAACTGGTGCTGGCGCGGGTGGAAGGCTTCGAGGGCTGGGCGCGGCTGCTGGCCTAGTTGTCTGTCTGGTTTCAGATCGACATCGACGGGTGCCCGCGGACGTCGCGACAAGAGCCCGGCATGCACGTCTGCGACTGCAGGGGCTTCAAATCCCACCCGCTACAATGCCCGCATGACGTTCCCGATCCGCGCCATCACCCTCGATCTCGACGACACCCTCTGGCCGTTCGCGCCGATCGGCGCGCGGGTCGAGCAGACACTCGATGCCTTCCTGCGGACACACAGTCCGGCGACCGCGGACATGTATCCGATCGAGAAGATGCGCGATCTGCGCACGCGGGTGTTCGCGGACAACGCGCATCTGATGCATGACCTGTCCGCGCTTCGGCAGCTGACCATCGAACACGCGCTGCGCGACAGTGGCGGCGATCTCGGACTGCTGGATGCGGCGTACGAGGTGTTCTATGCCGAGCGCAACAAGGTCGAGTACTACCCCGACAGCCTCGCCGCGCTCGAGCGCATCGCGGCGCGGGTGCCGGTGGCGGCGGTGACCAACGGCAATGCGGATCTCGATCGCGTCGGTATCGGCCATCTGTTCGCGTTCACCCTCGGCTCGCGCGAGCACGGCGTCGCCAAGCCGGACGCGAGCATCTTCCACGCCGCCTGCGATCGACTCGGCTGCGCGCATGGCGACGTGCTCCACGTTGGCGACCACATCGAGATGGATGTCGCCGGCGCCGCGCGCGCAGGCCTGCGCACCTGCTGGATCAATCGCGAAGACCGGCGCTGGGAGCATCCGACGCTCACGCCCGATCTCGAATTCGACACGCTCACCGCGCTCGCCGACTGGCTCGACGCCGTACCGACCATCGCCGACCGCACCTGACACTGGCTTTCCCATGACCGACACCACGACCGACCTCTTCGCCACCGCCTCGCAGGACGCACGCCCGCTGCACATCGTCGCGCGCGAGGGTTACGCCGCCTGGCGCGACACGCAGCCGGCCGTCGTGCAGGCCTGGCTCGATGCGCAGGCCTTCGACGCGGCGCCCGGTACGTTGGCGCTGCTGCCGGGTGACGGTGGCCTCGAAGGCGCGGTGATCGGCATCGGCGATGCGCGCGACCCGGACAGCTACGCGCATGCGGTCTATGGCCTGCCGGAAGGCGACTGGCGCGTGGCCGGCGCGCACGACGCGGCGACGCTGCAGCTCGGCTGGGGGCTGGGCGCGTACCGCTTCACCCGCTACAAGACGACCGCGCGCAAGCCGGCGCGCCTTGCGGTGGACGTAGCCGATGCCGAGACCGTCGACGTCATCGCCGCAACCACGCGCGTGCGCGATCTGGTCAACACGCCGACCGAGCACATGGGCCCGGAGCAGATGGAAGCCGTGGTCCGTGACATCGCGCAGGCGCACGGCGCGACCTTCGACAGCATCGTCGGAGACGCACTGCTCGACCGGAACTTCCCGGCAATCCACGCGGTCGGCCGCGCCTCGCATCGCGCGCCGCGCCTGCTGCATCTGACCTGGGGCGACGCCGCGCATCCGCACATCGCCATCGTCGGCAAGGGCGTGTGCTTCGACACTGGCGGCCTCGACCTCAAGCCGGCCGACGGCATGCGCAACATGAAGAAGGACATGGGCGGCGCGGCGCACGCGATCGCGCTGGCCGAACTGGTGATGGCGCGCAAGCTGCCGCTGCGCATCACATTGCTGGTGCCGGCGGTCGAGAACGCGATCGGCCCGGATGCGTTCCGTCCGGGCGAAGTCATCGCCACGCGTCAGGGCATCAGCGTCGAGATCGACAACACCGACGCCGAAGGCCGTCTGGTGCTGTGCGATGCGCTGACCTTCGCCGGCGAGCAGTCGCCGGACACGATTCTCGATTTCGCCACGCTCACGGGCGCGGCGCGCATCGCGCTCGGCCCGGATCTGCCCGCGCTGTTCTCCAACAACGATGCGCTGGCGAACGCCTGGATGGCGGGTGGCGAAGCGACGCGTGACCCGGTGTGGCGCATGCCTTTGTGGCGGCCGTACCTGCGTTACCTCACCAGCGGCATCGCCGATCTCGCCAACGCGGGCTCACGCATGGCCGGCGCAGTCACCGCGGCGCTGTATCTCGAGCGGTTCGTGCCGGCGGAGACACCGTGGGCGCACCTCGACACCTACGCCTGGAACGACAGCAGCCGCGCGGGCCATCCGCAGGGCGGCGAGGCACTGGGCCTGCGCGCGGCGTGGGCCTTGCTGAAGTCGCGCGTCTGAGGCTGCGTCAGCGCAGCCAGCCGCGGCGCGCAGCGCCGCGTGCGAACAGCCACACCGCTGCAACCATCAGGATCAACAACAGCGGCAGACCCGCGCCGCGCATCCCGGTCAGCGCCCAGACCGGCGTGAGTGCGTAACTGGCCGCCATCTGCACGACAATCGCGACGAACGACACCAGCAGCATCGGCTCCGCCCAGCGGCGTGCGAACAGCAGGGCGACCGAGCCGGCCGCGCCCGTCAATGTCGCCAGCCCGAACACGCCGTAGATCCACATCGGCATCGCCGCATTGATCTGCTGCTGGTCCAACGGCAGCGCGGCACGCTGCTCGGGCGTCATCGAGATCTGCAGGACGAACACCAGCAGGCCGAACAGGTTCCACAGCAGCGCGATCAGCGCGACCACGCGGGCGCCCAGGGGCATGGAGGTCTGCATCGGTCTGGTCCTCGGGTCACACGGCGGCGGTGGCATAGCGTAGCAGCGTGTCGCATGCGGACCTGCCGGCAGTCCGCAGCCTGAAGCGGACGCGACGCGCCGATGCCGCGAGGTTCCCGCAGCCGCCACCGACAGGCGAAAATGGATGCTTCGCCGGGACGCACCCGGTGCCGCGCCCGGTCCTGATGAACGCTTCGACGCACCTGTCCCCCGACGAGATCCGCAGCCTGTTCGCGCAGGCGATGTCCCGCATGTACCGCGACGAGGTACCGCTGTACGGCACGCTGATGGAACTGGTGTCGGAGGTGAATGCCGCGACGCTGGCCAACGATCCCTCGCTGGCCGCGCGCCTGCAGCGCAGCGATGCGCTCGACCGGCTGGACGCGGAACGTCACGGCGCGATCCGCGTCGGTACGCCGCGCGAACTCGCGACGCTGCGTCGCCTGTTCGCCGTGATGGGCATGCATCCGGTCGGCTACTACGACCTCGCCGTCGCCGGCGTGCCGGTGCACGCGACCGCGTTCCGCCCGGTCGATGCCGCGGCGCTGGCGCGCAATCCGTTCCGGGTGTTCACGTCGCTGCTGCGGCTGGAACTGATCGAAGACGTCGCGCTGCGCGACGAAGCGGCCGCGATTCTCGAAGCGCGCGAGATCTTTACCCCGCGCGCGCTCGCGTTGGTCGAACGCTTCGAGCAGGCAGGTGGGCTGACTGCCGACGAAGCCGACGAATTCGTTGCCGAAGCGCTGGAGACGTTCCGCTGGCACAGCGAAGCCACCGTGTCGCACGCGACCTACCAGGCGCTGCTGTCCGCGCATCGCCTGATCGCCGACGTGGTCTGCTTCCGCGGCCCGCACATCAACCATCTGACCCCGCGCACGCTCGACATCGACGCCGCGCAGGACGCGATGCAGGCGCGCGGCATCGACGCCAAGGCGGTGATCGAAGGCCCGCCGCGCCGTCGCTGCCCGATCCTGCTGCGCCAGACCAGCTTCAAGGCGCTGCAGGAGCCGGTGCTGTTTCCGGCAGGCGACAGCGCCGACGCCGGCACGCACACCGCGCGCTTCGGCGAGATCGAACAGCGCGGCCTCGCGCTGACGCGCAAGGGGCGCGCGCTCTATGACAGCCTGCTCGCGCGTGCGCGCGAGGCGGGCGGCGCCGGCAGCACCGGCGACTACGGCACGCGGCTGGCCACGGCATTCGATGATTTCCCGGACGACGACGACACGCTGCGCCGCGAGGGCCTCGGCTATTACCGCTACGCGCTGACCGATGCGGGGCGTGCGGATCCTTCGGCCGTCGCGCGCGGCAGCGTCGACGATGCGATCGCCGCCGGGCTCGTGACCGCCGACCCGGTGGTCTACGAAGACTTCCTGCCGGTCAGCGCGGCCGGCATCTTCCAGTCGAATCTTGGCGGCGGCGAACAGCGCGCCTTTGCGGCGCAGTCGAATCGCGATGCGTTCGAAGCCGCACTCGGTGCGGGCGTGCATGACGAGTTCGAGATCTACGCGCGGATCGAAGAAGGCTCGCTGGTGGCGACTGGCTGCAGACAACAAAGCCGCGTCACTTCCTGAGCTTCTCCATTATCGCCATCAACTCTTCCATGGTGAGATCTTTGGCCATCGATGCAAGGACCTCACGCTTCTTTCTGTCTTCAGCGCTATCCGCTCGTTTCTCTTGTCTGCGTACAACCAAGCTTTCTCTAAGCTTTTCGACATCGACGAGATCGAGCATTGCTTCAATGACTACAGGCCGAGCGACCCTGGCTTCCTTTGCTAGCGCGGTGATCCGAGCGTACTCACGCTGATCAAGCATTAGAGATTTTCGGGTTTGTGAGCCAGTATCGATAGCGGTCATAACTAAAGATCCATGTAGTTTTCAGACAGGCTGGAAGCGAGAGTTTGGTGCCTGGACATATATTCTGAAGCTCCAGATCACTTCTTGAAACGTTGACAGATCGACTCCGATCAGCTGCTCAGAGGTCAACACGTTATGAACTCTTCGGCAGTACACGATGCTGTCGAGAGTCGTGCTTTTGTTGGGCTACAGCCACCCCTTCTGCCGCGCCAGGCGATACGCCTCGATGCGGTTGCCGACGCCCAGCTTGCCGATAGCGTCCGACAGGTAGTTCCGCACCGTGCCGTGCGAGAGCCCGAGCTGCGCGGCGATCTCGCTGGCGCTCATGCCCTGCCCCGCGAGCCGCAACGCCTGTCGCTCGCGTTCGCTCAGCGGGTCGGGCTCGCTCCAGGCTTCCAGCGCGAGTTGCGGATCGATCGCGCGGCCGCCGTCGTGGACGCGGCGCAGGGCATCGGCGAGTTGTTCGGCCGGTGCGTCCTTGAGCAGATAACCGCCGACGCCGGCATCCAGCGCGCGGCGCAGAAACCCGGCACGGGCGAAGGTGGTGACGATCACCACGCGGACCGGGAGTTCGTGCCGCTGGATGCGCTGCGCGAGTTCGAGACCGGTGAGGCCGGGCATCTCGATGTCGGTCACCAGAAGATCGGGCGACAGGCGCTGCAGTTCGCGCCATGCCGATTCGCCGTCGCCGACGCTGCCGACCACCGACAGATCGTCCTCGAGATTCAGCAGCGCGGTCAGTGCGCCGCGCAGCATCGACTGGTCCTCGGCGATGAGGATGCGGAGCGGTTCTTCGGGCGTGGGCATGCGCGGCATGGCGATGACGGTAGCAGTTGGATGGCAGTCGAAAGACGAACGATGACGTGCGATGCGGATCAGCCGGCCTGCGGCGCGCCCAGCGGAATGCGTGCATCGATCCGCGTGCCGTCCGTGTTGCTGTCGATGCGCAACTGCCCGCCCAATGCTTCGATGCGCTCGCGCATGCCCGCCAAACCATTGCCTGGCACCATCGCGCCCCCACGGCCGTCGTCGCTGACCTGCAGCCGGATCGCGTCGCCTTCGCGCGAGAACTGCACCTGTGCGGTGTGCGCCTGTGCGTGCCGCTGCAGATTGGTGACCGACTCGCGCAACGTCATCGCCAGCGCGGTCTCCACGGCAGGCGACAGGCCGGCACCGGCGACGTCTGCGTCGAGGCTGTAGGCGAACGCCACGCCGTCGGTTTCCAGCAGCAGGCGCGCGGACGCGAGTTCCGCCGCCAGTCCCGCGGCGCGGATGCCGCTGACCGCCTGCCGCACCTGCGTCAGTGCATCGCGGGCGATGCCGCCGACCTCGCCGATCTCGCGCTGGGCGCCGGCAGGATCACGTTCGACGAGCCGCGCGGCGAGATCGGCCTTCAGCGCGACCATCGACAAGGTGTGCCCGAGCAGATCGTGCAGATCACGACCGATGCGTTCGCGCTCGCCGACCGCGGCCAGCCGGCGCACCTCGTCGTGCGACAGCCGCAGCGCGGCATCCTGCCGGTTCTTGAGGCGTTCCACGTGCACCAGCAGGCCGATCATCACCGTCGTCACCGGCATCCACGCCAGCGCCGACCATGGATAGCCGAGTACGCGCGCCCAGGTCAGCAAGGCGGCATTGAAGACGATCAACACGAGCACATAACGCCAGACCGAGCTCCGCGACAGCGCGCCGAGAAAGACGCAGCCGAACACGAAGTAGCTCAGTCCCGACACGTACCAGGGCAGCAGGCCGAAGCACAGCGCGAGCATGCCGAGCGCGCACCACGGCGAGCGGCGCGCCGGCAACAGCAGCGCACCCGCGAACAGGGCGATGAAGACCGGGTACGAAAGAAGCGTCAACAGCAGCCAGCGCAGGTCGTAACCCTGCGGCGAGAACATCGGCACGACGAACACCCACACCGACCACAGCACGTGGATGCCTTCGCTCCACGCCGGCCGGCCCTGACGCAGCGCGCAGCCGATGATCGAATCCGGCGCGGGCCGCAGGCCAGCGTAGGTGCGCAGCGGTGTCGGATCCGGGAGCGTGTCCATGTCGCGCAGCGTAGCCATCTCAGGTGTCCGCCAGAAGTGGCGGCTGTTCTGCGCCGTACCGGTCGGCCTGCATTTCAGCGCAGTTCCACGTCATCGAGCGCGAAGGCGAACGCGCCTTCCGGCTGGCCGGCGGTCCAGGCGATGCCACGTACCTGCATCAGATCCGCGCCGGCGAATCCGCTGAGCGGCAGGCGCACTTCGGTCCACCCGCTGCCTGCGTCGAAGCTCTGCATCGCCGGCATCGCGGTCGGCGATGCGCCGGAAAACAGCAGCGCGTTGTAACGCCGACCGTCGCCGCGCACGCGGAATACGAGTTCCTTGCGCGACGACAGGTCCGCGGGCTGCATCGCCTGCGCAGCCGGGAAGAAGATCACGCCCGACCACGGGAACGCGAAGCCCGGCTTGATCTCGCCGGTGACCGACAGCGCACCGGCCGAACCATTCACGCCGTCATCGATACGTGCATGCGCGACGGTCGACGCGCCGCCGGCCATCTGGTCGGTGGTCGGCGCCCAACTCCCGAAGCGGGCGTCGAGTCCGGTTTCGAAATCGCTGATGCGGGTGTCGTCCGGCACCGCGCCAGCCGATGCGGCGGCCGCGGGCTTCGTGCGTTCGACGCGCATGCCGTTCTTCCAGACGGTATCGATGCGCCTGGTCGCGGTGATGTCGTCGAGCGGGTTGCCGTCGACCAGCACCAGATCCGCGCGCAGGCCCGGGGCGATGCGGCCGCGGTCGGCGATGCCGAAGCGCGCAGCCGGGGCGGACGTCGCCGCGACCAGCGCCTGCTGCGGCGTCAGCCCCGACTGCACCAGCAATGCGAGTTCGCCGTGCAGGCTCGCGCCCTGTGCGGTGCCGGAGTTCGGTGCATCGCTGCCGGCGAGAATCCTCACGCCTGCCGCATGCAGGCGGCGCACGCTGTCGATCGCATCGACGAGGCGCTGCGGCTTCGGTGCCGTGGACATGCGTGCGCCGAGACTGTCGCGCTGTTCCGGCGTCAGCCACGGCGACAAGGCGGAATCGGCCGCGAGCTGGCCGCCTGCATCGGCGCCCGCCACCGAGGCGATCACCACCAGCGTCGGCACGACGAACACATCGCGTCGCGCGACCTCGGCGACGAAGGCATCGTCGGCCACGGCATCGTCGGCCACATGTACGAAGCCGTCGATCCCGGCATCCAATACCTTGCGGGCGCTGGCCTGCGTGGAGACGTGGGCGACCGCGATGCGATCGTGCGCATGCGCGGCATCGACGACCGCGCGGACCTGCGCGGCGCTCAGCGTGGGCAGCGTGCGGTTGCCGCCGTAGCCACTGAGGTCTTCAACGATCAGCTTGATGAAGTCGTCGCCTTCGGCCACGCGTGCGGCGATGAAGGTCGGGATGTCGGTGTCAGCGTCAACGGTCGGCACCGGGAATCCGAATTGCGTGCCGTGCCCGCCGGGCGCGGTGATCGCATAGCCCGCAGCCCACAGATCGGCCTGCGTGGTCGGCGCGTTGGACTCGCGTTGCGCGCGCAGTGCCGGCAGACGGTCCGGCATGCCGTGCATGTCGAGCCCGGTGGTGACGCCGAAGCGCAGCATGTCCTGCTGCGCGTTGCCCCAGGCGTGCACGTGCGCGTCGATCAGACCGGGCAGCAGCGTGCGGCCGGCGCCGTCGATGGCGGTGATGCCATCGGGCACCGCAAGGTCGGCGCCGACCGCTTCGATCAGGCCGTCGCGCACCACGACGGTGCCGCGCTCGATGACATCGACGCCATCGAAGATGCGCACGTCGCGGATCGCGAATCCAGCACCGGCCGTATCCATTGCCGGCGCTGCTGCCGGTGGCGACGTCTGTTGCCGCCCCGCCATCACCACTGCAAGGCCAAGCACCCCCATCAGGGCCACGACCGCGAGCACGCCTGGCCAGCGACGCTGGCCGTGCACACGTGTCTGCGTCATTGCGTTCTCCCTACCGTCGAAGCGGATGATTTCAGACCGCGCGCGCAAGGCGGCGCAACGCGAGCACACAGCAGGCCACGGTCACGACGGCCAGCACCACCAGATGCAGCCAGACCGACGTCGTACCTGCCTGCCCGGTCGCGCCGAGTGCGACCTGTGCCAGATGCCAGGCCGGCCACACCGGCGCGAGCGTCGCGAACACCCCGGGCAGCATCGACAGCGGCAGCCACAGGCCGGACAGGAAGGCCATCGGCAGGAACAGCAGGTTGACCCACGCCGGTGCCGCATTCGCGCTGGCGATGCTGCCCAGCAGCAGGCCGATCGCGCAGAACGGCAGCGCGCCGAGCACGGTCACCGTCCACAGCAGCGCCCACTGCCCTGCCGCCAGCGACACGCCACCGAACACGACCGCCAGCGCCGCGAGTTCCAGCACGATGACCAGCGCGAACAGCATCGCGATCAACAGACGCGAGACCAGCCACGCGCTCGGCGGCGCCGGCAGCGCGCGACGCAGGGCGAAGAAGCCGCGTTCGCGATCGATCGCCAGCGTCACCGCGAAGCCGAACAGGCCTGCGCCCATCGCACCGAACACGCCGTAGGTCGCGAGCAGATAACGTGCCGCTTCACCGCTGCCGCGCCCGCCGAGCAGCAGGCCGAACATCACGTAGAACAGCGCCGGGAACAGCAACGTCGGAATGATGTACATCGGCTCGCGCAGCAGCCGCAGCAGTTCGCAGCGCGTGTCGAGCAGATAGCAGCGCCAGAGGCTGACGCGTGTGCCGGTGTCGAGTGTCGTGTCCATCACGCGGCCTCCTGCTTCGAACCAGTCATGCCGTCGGCGGTCGCCGTCATCGCTACGAAGGCCTCTGCGAGGCCGGCGCGCTGTACTTCGAGATCACCGAGCTGCGGATCGGCATCCAGCAAGCGGCGCAGCACGGATTCCGCCTGCTCGGCCATCACCACCAGCTGCCCGTCGATGACATCGGCCGAGCGCACGCCGGGCCAGGTCGCGACGACATCGGCAGGCACGACACTCCTGCAGCGGATACGCCGCTGCGCGACCTGCGCCCGCACGTCCCCGGCGCTGCCATCGGCGCGCACGCGTCCGGCATCGAGCACGACCACGCGATCGGCCAGCGCTTCGGCTTCCTCCAGGTAATGCGTCGTCAGCAGAATGCCGACACCATCGGCGACCAGGCTGCGGATCGCGCGCCATACCTGCTGGCGCGCGCCGATGTCGAGACCGGTGGTCGGCTCGTCGAGAAACAGCAGCTTCGGTCGCCCGCACAGCGCGAGCGCGAACTGCACGCGGCGCTGCTGCCCGCCCGACAGCCGGCCATAGCGCCGGTCGAGCAACCCATCGAGCCCGCCCAGCGCGACACAGTCGGCGACGCTGCGCGGCTGCGGATACCAGCTGCGCGTCAGCGCGAGCAGCTCATCGACACGTAACCGCTCGGGCAACTGCGCCTGCTGCAGCATCACGCCGATGTGCCGGCGCGCGTCCAGATCGGAAGGATGCCGCCCGAACAGCATGACCTCGCCCGCATCGGCCGGCTGCAGGCCGAGCAGGATCTCGATCGCCGTGGTCTTGCCGGCGCCGTTGACGCCGAGCAGCGCGGTCACCTGGCCGGCAGGCAGCGCGAGATCCACGCCGTCGAGCGCCTGCACGGCGCCGCGGCGACGACGCACGCCCCGCAGGCTGGCCAGCGGCGTCGACGTCGCCTTCAAAGGGTCTGCAGTGAACGGGACTGGGCGCATCGCGGTTCCTCCGGGTTGCGTGCAGTCTCGGGTGGCGCGCGCCGCGCGGTCAGTCGCAGGCGTCATCCACTGCAGGTGACACACGTCAGGTGACCGCCGTGCCGGATGCGCGCAGACTCGGTCCGGCCCGCCGTTGCGGGCGCGTCGTTCGGCGCCCCGTCGGAAACTGACTTCCGGCAGGTTGGATCGCCCGACCCCCGCGGTCACACTCGCGCCAGTCGTCACGTCCTGCTTTCCATGGAACCCATGAATACCAAGGCCGACCTGCTCAACGAACTCCGCATCGACCGCAAGGCGCCACCCGAGCCGCCGCGGCGGCGCGGCCTGTGGATCGCCGTCGCGGTCGTCGTGCTGCTGCTCCTGCTGGTCGCCGGCTGGGCACTGTTCGGACGCGATGGCGGCGTCGAGGTGCGGACCGCGCCGGTGGTCGCGATCACCGCCGGCGGTGCGAATGCATCGGTGCTCGACGCCACCGGCTACGTCGTCGCCCGGCGCACCGCGACCGTGTCCTCGAAGATCACCGGCCGCGTGCGCGAGGTGCTGATCGAGGAAGGCCAGCGCGTCGAGGCCGGTGACATCATGGCGACGCTCGATCCGATCGACGCCGATGCGCAGCGCAACCTCTCCGCATCGCAGCTCGCCGCCGCGCGCAGCCAGACCGGCAGCGTGCAGGCGCAGCTGGCGCAGGCCGAGGCCGAGGCCACGCGCCTGCAGTCGCTGGTCGCGCAGCAGCTGGTGTCGCGCTCGCAGTTCGACCAGGCCGTGGCCCAGCGAGACGCGCTGCGCGCGCAGCTGGTCACCGCGCAGCGCAACACCCAGGTCGCGTCCGATTCGCTGGCGATCGCCGATCTCGGCGTCGACAACACCGTCGTGCGCGCGCCGTTCGCCGGCGTGGTCACCGCCAAGGCCGCGCAGCCGGGCGAGATCGTCTCGCCGCTGTCGGCCGGCGGCGGCTTCACCCGCACCGGTATCGGCACGATCGTCGACATGGATTCGCTCGAAGTGGAAGTCGACGTCGGCGAGGCCTTCATCGGTCGCGTGCAGCCGAAGATGCCGGTCGAGGCCACACTCAACGCCTACCCCGACTGGAAGATTCCGGCCGAGGTCATCGCGATCATTCCGGCCGCGGATCGCGGCAAGGCGACGGTCAAGGTGCGCATCGCGATCAAGCAGAAGGACGCGCGCATCGTGCCGGACATGGGCGTGCGCGTGAGCTTCCTCGAAGCGCCGAAGGCCGCCGATGCGCAGCAGCCCAGCGGTGTGCGCGTGCCCGGCGCAGCGATCGTGCAGCGGGGCGGCGCCGATGTCGCCTTCGTGCTCGGCGAGGACAACACGGTGACGCAGCAGGCGCTGGAGACCGGCATCGCCCTCGGCGACGACCGCCAGGTGCTGGCGGGCGTCAATGCCGGCGACACGGTCGTGCTCGATCCGCCCGAGACGCTGGCAGACGGCGCGAAGGTGCGCATGGCCGCCAGCGACGCCGACACGCGCTGATCGCGCCCCATATCCAACGAGCAGCATTCAACCCGGAGTGCGCCATGTCGTCCCTCGTCAGCATCCGCAACCTGCACAAGACCTACCAGCGCGGCCCGGAAAAGGTCGATGTGCTGCACGGCATCGATCTCGATATCCCGCAGGGCGATTTCGTCGCGCTGATGGGCCCGTCGGGTTCGGGCAAGACCACGCTGCTGAACCTGATCGGCGGGCTGGACACGCCGACCTCGGGCGAGATCGAGATCGAAGGCGAGCGCATCGACCGCATGAGCGCCGGCCAGCTGTCGAACTGGCGCAGCCGCCACGTCGGCTTCGTGTTCCAGTTCTACAACCTGATGCCGATGCTCAACGCGCAGAAGAACGTGGAACTGCCGTTGCTGCTGACCACGCTCGGCGGCGCGCAGCGCAAGCGCAATGCGGAAATCGCGCTGACCCTCGTCGGCTTGGCCGACCGTCGCACGCACAAGCCCAATGAGCTGTCAGGCGGCCAGCAGCAGCGCGTGGCGATCGCCCGCGCGATCGTGTCCGATCCCACGTTCCTGATCTGCGACGAACCCACCGGCGATCTCGACCGGCAGAGCGCGGAAGAGATTCTCGGCCTGCTGCAGGAACTCAACCGCGAGCACGGCAAGACCATCGTCATGGTCACCCACGATCCGAAGGCCGCCGAGTACGCGACCCACACGATCCACCTCGACAAGGGCGAACTGGTCGACACGCCCATCGGCGCGCACTGACCCACGCTTCTCCGGAGACGCACGATGAAATACCTGTCGCTGGTGTGGGCCCAGCTGTTCCGCAGCAAGACGCGGACGCTGCTGACACTGCTGTCGGTGGTCGCGGCGTTCCTGCTGTTCGGCATGCTCGATTCGGTGCGCGTGGCCTTCAATGCCGGTGGCAGTGTCGACGGCGCGAACCGCCTGATCGTGGCCTCGCGGCTGTCGATCACGCAGTCGCTGCCGGTGCGCCTGCAGGCGCAGATCGAATCGATTCCCGGCGTGCGCAAGGTGACGTACGCGATGTGGTTCGGCGGCATCTACCAGGACCAGCGCAACTTCTTCCCCAACTTCTCGGTCGCGCCGAACTTCTTCGACGTCTACGGCGAGTACGACGTGCCGCCCGAGCAGCTGCAGGCATTCCGCGACACGCGCACCGGCGCAGCCGTCGGCGAGGCGCTGGCCAACAAGTTCGGCTGGAAAGTCGGCGACACGATTCCGATGCAGGCGACGATCTTCCCGCGCGGCGGCAGCAACGACTGGCCGCTGGAACTCAAGGCGATCTTCCGCGCCAGGGACCGCAGCAACGTCGGCGCCGAGAACCAGTTGATGATGAACTGGAAATACTTCGACGAATCCAACGACTACATCAAGAACCAGGTCAGCTGGTTCACCGTGCAGCTGTCGAACGCCGACCAGGCCTCGCGCGTGGCGCAAGCGATCGATGCGATCTCGGCGAACTCCGACCACGAGACCAAATCGCAGACCGAATCGGCATTCCAGCAGGCGTTCGCCAAGCAGTTCGCCGACATCGGCCTGATCGTTACCGCAATCATGGGCGCGGTGTTCTTCACCCTGCTGCTGCTGACCGGCAACACGATGGCGCAAGCCGTGCGCGAACGCATTCCCGAACTCGCGACATTGAAGACGCTGGGCTTCACCGACGGCACCGTGCTGGTGCTGGTGATGGTGGAATCGGTGCTGCTGGTGGTGATCGGCGGACTCATCGGCCTGGGCCTCGCCTCGGCGATCATGCCGGGCGTGAGCGCGGCCAGCGGCGGCGTGATCGCGCTGCCCACGGTGCCGGCGCAGACCTGGCTGATCGGCCTGGGTCTGATGATCGGCATCGGCATCATCGTCGGCGTGCTGCCCGCGCTGCGCGCGCAGCGGCTGAAGATCGTCGACGCGCTGGCGGGGCGCTGACGTCATGACCCATCGCATTGCTTTCCGCCGCACGACGAACCGGATCGGACCGACATGAAAAGCCCGTGGCTCTGGAACCTGCTGTCGATCGTCGCGCTCGTCGTCGGGCTCGCGGTGTGGGTGGTGCTGCCCTGGTACGGCGTGCTGGCGATCGCGGTCGCCATCGCGCTCTGGCTGGTGCTCACGCGCGGCGGCCGGCTGGCGCTCGCGGCGGCGCGCATCGGCATCAGCAGCCTGCCGCAGCGCTGGGGCGCGTCGTCGGTGATCGTGGTCGGCATCGCCGGCGTGGTCGGCGTGCTGGTGGCGATGCTGGCGATGGGCGAAGGCTTCAAGGCCACGCTCAACAGCACCGGTGACGAGACCTCGGCCATCGTGCTGCGCGGCGGTTCGCAGGCCGAAACCAATTCGGTGATCACCCGCGACCAGGTGCCGCTGATCGGCACGCTGGCGGGCATCGCGCGCGATGCGCAGGGCCGCCCGCTGCTGTCGCCGGAACTGTCGCAGGTGGTCAATCTGCCGTCGAAGTCCGACGGCACCGACGTCAACGCGCAGTTCCGCGGCGTCGGCGAACTCGCCTGGGCCGTGCACGACAAGGTGCAGGTGATCGAAGGGCGCAAGTTCGCGCCGGGCCTGCGTGAGATCGTCGTCGGCCAGGGCGCACGCAGCCAGTTCCGCGGTCTCGAGGCCGGCAAGACGCTCAACCTCGGCAACCAGCAGTGGACCGTGGTCGGCGTGTTCGCGTCCGGCGATGCGCACGATTCGGAACTGTGGACCGATGGCGAAACCCTGGCGTCCACCTACAACCGCGGCGCCTACCAGTCGATCACCGTGCGCACCGACGGCACCGCTGGCTTCACCGCGTTCAAGACCGCGATGGATGCCGACCAGCGCCTGAAACTCGACGTCTCGACGACGCGCGCCTACTACGGCAAGCAGTCCGGCCAACTCGCCACGCTGATCAATGTGCTCGGCACGGTGATCGGCGCGATCATGGCGGTCGGCGCGGTGTTCGGGGCGCTCAATACGATGTACGCCGCGGTCGCGGGCCGCGCACGCGAGATCGCGACGATGCGCGCGATCGGCTTCCGCGGGCTGCCGGTCGTCGTCGCGGTGATGCTGGAGACGATGCTGCTGGCGTTGCTCGGCGGCCTGCTCGGCGGCCTGCTCGCGTGGAGCATCTTCAACGGCTACAGCGTCAGCACGCTGGGCAGCAACTTCAGCCAGGTGGTGTTCCAGTTCAAGGTCTCGCCCGAGCTGCTGTGGAACGGCCTGAAGTGGGCGCTGGGCATCGGCCTGGTCGGCGGCCTGTTCCCGGCCCTGCGCGCCGCGCGCCTGCCGGTCACCGCGGCGTTGCGCGCGACATGAGTGCCGCATCGCCCGACACGTTGTCGAACGCCGACATCGCACGCGAGATCCAGTCGCTGCAGAAGCGCGCGTTCGAACGCTACGAAGATGCCGCGCTTCGCGCCGAGGCCGATCCCGCACGCGCCGAAGTCATCTACGCCCAGGCCGAGCGTGACACTGCCCCGTGGATCACGCGCGCCACCGCTCTCAACGACGAACGCGTCGCGCGCTATCAGCGCCGTGCGAAACGCTGGCGCAATGCGGCGCTGGTGATCGGCGTGGTCGGTGCAGTGTTCGTGGTGTGGATGATGTCGCGCGCGGGTTGATTGTCGAAGACGTTTTCACTCGCAGAGCATTCCCAGCACACCCGAAGAAACGGATAGCGCGCTAGCAGTAACGCCTGGAGCCCCTCTCCCCAAGGGGTGAGTCGGCACGCCTGCGAGCCATTGGCTCGCGTTCCGGCGAACGCCCTCGCGTCAGCGCGAGGGCCGGGGCGCGGAGCGGGGTTGGGGTGAGGGGCCGACGCTCGCGGCAGAGTGATATCGATCAGCCAACCGATGGGTTTCGCTGCGCTCTAACCATCCTACGTGTCTGCTTTTTTTTCAGACCCCGCGATCCAGCAATCCGTCCGCCAGCGCCTGCGCCACGTCATCCGACGTGTCGATGTCCTGCGCCAGCGACGGCGCCTGCAGGCGGAACAGGTCCTCTTCCGGCAACGCCGCCAGCAACGCCCCGAATCCCCGATCACCTTCCAGCGCATCCACCTGCGAGAACAGGGTGTGCGACAGCACCGCCGGCGCGCCCGGGCGCTCGCCGTGCATCACCGCCGCGCAGCCCGAACGCACGCTGCGTGCGCCGTCCAGCAGCGCGCGCAGATGCAGGGCGTTGAGCGCAGGCTGATCGATGCCGGTCACCAGCACCGGCCCGCGATGTGCCTGCAGCGCGCGCGATGCGGCGACCAGACTGGCTGACAGGCCGTCGCGCCAGTCCGGCACCTCGTGCAGCTCGACGAAGCCGTGCAGCGACGGCGCGAGCTCGGCGACGACCGCGTCGTGATACGCGCCGAGCATCACCACGAGCCGGCAGGGATGCGTTTCCGCGACCAGCCGCACGACGCGCGCGACCAGGCTTTCACCGTCGCGGCGCAGCAGTTGCTTGGGCCGCCCCAGACGCGTACTGCCACCAGCGGCGAGCACGATTGCAGCATGCGCGGTGGTCATCGGCAAAGTCCGGCGTGACAGATCGACATCGCCGCACTGTGCCAGAAGGCCGGTGCAGCGGCCGGCTCACGCCGATGAACGGCGACCGTCTGTCATGCAGTTGTCATCGTAGTGCGATAGCGGCGCTTGGCGCCGCATCGATAGTCTGCGCGGCCGCCTCGCCTCCGCCCACCGCCATGCTCCGCCTCGCCGCCCTCCTCGCCGCCTGTCTGCTCGTCGCCGGATTCTCGTCGTGGCCGGGCATGGCGAATTCGCTGGCGTCCAAGCTGGTGGCGCCGCCCGGCGCATCGCCGTTGCTGCAGACCGATCGTGTCGAGGCCGCATTCGCGCGACTGCCGAACCGCAACGGACACGTCACCACGAGCGACGGCGTGCCTGTGTTCTGGCGTGCGCTCGATCCGGGCGACTACGGCATGGACTACGCGTGGACGCGGCCGGCCGATGATCCGCACGGCGTCGACTTCTCGCTCGATTTCCACGCGCCGTCCACGCCGTCAGCCACGCCGCGCGGCACCGTCGTCCTGCTGCACGGCTGGATGATGGATGGCGGCTCGCTGCTGCCGTGGTCGATTGCGCTGGCCGAAGCCGGCTATCGCACGATCACCCTGGACCTGCGCAACCACGGCCGCTCCGGCCCTGCGCCATCGGGTTACGGCACGCGCGAAGCCGGCGATGTCGTCGACGCGGTCGCCGCATTACGCGAACAAGGCGAAATCGCCGGCCCGTTGCACGTGTTCGGCGTGTCCTACGGCGCGGCGACCGCACTGTTCGCAGCCGCCGATCCGCGCCTGCAGGCCGAGCGCGTCGTCGCGCTGGAATCCTTCCACAACGCAGGCGCCGCGATCCGCGACATGGTCCCGCACATGCTCGACGAATACGGCGGCAGCTGGCACGCGCAGCTCACGCGGCGCTGGTTGCGCTGGCGCATCGATGCCTCGGTGCTGGACGCAGCGATCGTGCGCGCGGGCGACACGCTGTCGTTGCCGCTCGACGGCGTCGATGTCGGCGCCGCCCTCGCCCGGGCGCCGGGCTGCGTGCTGCTGGTGCATGGCGATGCGGATCGCCACGTGCCGGTCGAACATGGCCGCGCGCTCGCCGCGGCCGTGCCGGGTGCGCGTTATCTGGAACTCGCCGGCGAAGACCACCTCAGCCTGCCGATGCGGCTCGACCGTCTCGCGCCGACCGTCGTCGACTGGTTCGACGCAGCGGCGTGTCCGCAGAAGGCACTCGCCGCCCGCTGATGCTTTCGTCGGATCGTCAGAGCGCAGCGAAACCCATCGAATCCAGACGGCCCGGACGACCTCAGGCCTGCTGCGCGACGATCCGTCGGCGCGACTGCAGATAGCCGTCGACCGCGAATACCACCAGCCCGACCCAGATGAAGCCGAAGCCGACCGCGCGATCGATGCCGAACGCTTCGCCGAAGAAGAACACGCCCAGCAGCAGCTGCAGCGTCGGACCGATGTACTGCAGCAGGCCGACGACGGTCAGCGGCACGCGACGGACCGCATAGGCGAAACAGATCAACGGGATCGCGGTGAGCGCGCCGCCGAGCACCAGCAGCACGTCGGTGAGTCCACCCCAGCGCAGCGAGAAGAAGCCGCCGCCGCCCTGGCTTTCGAACCACACCAGCGCGAGCACCGCAGGACCGAACACGAACAGGTTCTCGACGCCGAGCCCCTGCACCGCTTCGACCGCGGCGAACTTGCGGATCAGTCCGTACAGCGCGAACGACGTCGCCAGACACAGCGCGATCCACGGAAAGCTGCCGTAGTTGAAGGTCAGCCACGCGACGCCACCGCCGGCCAGCGCGACCGCGATCCACTGCGGCATCGACAACCGCTCGCGCAGGAACACCACGCCGATGACGACGTTGAGCAATGGATTGATGAAGTAGCCCAGGCTCGCCTCGACCACGTGGCCGCTGTTGACGGCCCACACGTAGAGCGCCCAGTTCGCCGCGATCAGGCAGCCCGACATCGCGAGCATGCCGGCGAGCTTCGGTTGCGCGAGGATCTCGCGCAGCCAGCCGCGGCCCTGGCGGATCGTCAGGAACGCGGCGACCAGAATCGCGCACCAGATCGAGCGGTGCAGCACGATCTGCAGCGACGGCACGTGCCGCAGCAGATACCAGTACAGCGGCATCAGGCCCCAGATCACGAAGGCCGCGACCGCGATCCACAGACCGCGGCGGCTCTGCGCGGCGTCGATCATGGATCTTCTCCGGCGACTGCCGCAGCCGGTGTCGGCACGACCTTCTTCGCGCGCGCGCGGCCGAGCGTGATCGCGACGACGGCGACCAGGATCACCGCCATCGCGCCGAGATCGTTGACGTGGAAGCGCTCGGACGCGAGCCACGCGCCGAGCAGCACCGCGATCGCCGGATTGACGTAGGCGTAGCTGCCGGCGAGCGTCGGGCGCACGTTGTGCAGCAGCCAGACGTAGGCGGTGAAGCCGATGATCGAACCGAACGAAGCGAGATACGCGACCGAAAGCGTGCCCTTGAGCGTCGGCAGCTCGTGGAAGCGTTCGCCGATCAGCAGGCCCACTGCGAGGATGATCACGCCGCCGGCGAGCATCTGCGCGGCGGCCGCCATGAACGGCGACGGCAGATCGCGGCCCCGGCTCCACACCGAGCCGAAGGCCCAGGCCAGCGGCGCGATCAGCAAGGCGATCAGACCGGTCGGCGTCGCGGTCAGCGAGCTGCCAGCGTTGAGCCACAACACGCCGGCGAACCCGACTGCGAGGCCTGCCCATTCGACGCGGGAGGGACGATCACCACGGATCGCTGCGAACAATGCGATCCAGATCGGCGCCGACGCGACCGCGACTGCGGCGAGACCCGACGACACGCTCTGTTCGGCGATGCAGACCATGCCGTTGCCCAGTCCGAGCAGCAGCACGCCCATCGCGAGCAGGGTCTTCCACTGGTTGCGCGTCGGCGCCGGCACACCGCGCAGGCGCAGCGCCGCGTACATCAGGCCACCGGCGACGATGAAACGCATGCCCGCCATCAGCAGCGGCGGATAGCCGCCTTCGAGGGCAAAGCGGATCGCGAGATAGGTCGACCCCCAGACGAGATAGACGGCCGCCAGCGCCAGCGCGATGGCCAGGACCGAGGCGGGACGCGACACCGGCGCGACGCTCATGGAGGTTCCGAAGAAAAAGACGACCGCGGATGCGGGAGCGGAATTCTACGCCTGCGCCCCGTTGCACGGCTGGAACGGTGGTGTTGCATCGGCAGGCAGCGCTCTGCCAAACGTCCGGGTGCCGCAGGCGGACACGCGTGGCCGCGCCACACATGAAAAAGCCGCCGCGATGACTCGCGACGGCTTCCTGCCGGATCTGGCGTCCAACGCCTTACACGTGACGTCTCACGCCTCGTATCTGAGCCTCAGCGCGCCCAGCGTCCCGGTGCGGTGGACACCGGCAACACCGTGGCCGACAGGTCCCGGTCGGCGTTGAGCATGCGCACCGCATCGGCGAGGATCGATGCCGACTCGCGCAGCAGCGGATCCGGGCGTTCCTCGGCCGCCTTCTCGAGACGGTTCTGCTGGGCGATCGCACGCTCGTTGGCCTGCAGGCCATCGTCGTCCGAATCCTCCGCCAACGGGTCGAGATCCAGGCCCAGCGCGCGGCGCTCTTCCTGACGCACACGACGCTTCTCGGTCTGCCGGTCGCGTTCGACGCGGCGCTCCTCGAAGTTGAGCGAGATGTACTTCTTCTCGCGCTCTGCGCGGAACTCGGCGACGTCCTCGGCCCACCAGACGAACTCCTTGTCCGTGGCCACGCGCCCCTCGTGCAGTTCTTCCAGGCGCGGCAGCAGCGGCGAGAAGTCGCCGTACTGGGTGTGCGGCACTGCGGCGATGCGCGTCCACGGCAGCGCGTTGTCGTAGGTGCTCTCGCCGAACTCGGTCGCGTCGACGGTTACCGGGAAATGGATGTCCGGTTCGACGCCCTTGTTCTGCGTGCTGCTGCCGCCGGGCAGGAAGAACTGCGCGATGGTCAGCTTCACCTGTCCGTAGCGCTTGGTTTCGTTGGCCGGCCAGCGGTCGAGGTCGACCAGATTCTGCACGGTGCCCTTGCCGAAGGTGGTCTCGCCGATGATCAGGCCGCGACCGTAATCCTGGATGGCACCTGCCACGATCTCCGACGCCGAAGCCGAGCCACGGTTGATCAGCACGGCCAGCGGACCGTCCCAGGCCACGCCCGGATTGCGGTCGCCCTGCACGCCGACGCGCCCACCCGCTTCGCGGACCTGCACCACGGGGCCCTGGTCGATGAAGAGGCCAGTCAGTTCGACCGCCTCGTTGAGCGAGCCGCCACCGTTGTTGCGCAGGTCGAGCACGACGCCGTCGATGTTCCTGGTCTTGAACTCTTCCAGAAGACGCGCGACGTCGCGCGTCGCCGACGCATATTCGCCATCGCGGTTCCGGCGACCCTCGAAGTCCTGGTAGAACGCCGGCAGCTTGATCACGCCGATCTGCTTCTCGCGGCCGCCTTCTGTGTCGGCCGGCAGGGTCAGGGTCTCGGCCTTGGCCGCCTGCTCTTCCAGACGCACGCGGGCACGGGTGAGCGTGATGCGCACCGGCTCGCTGTCCAGCGTGGCCTCGGCGGGCACCACGTCCAAGCGCACCTGGGTGTCCTTCGGGCCCTTGATCTTGTCGACAACATCGTCGATGCGCCAACCGATCACGTCTTCCATCGGGCCGTTGGTGCCCTGGCCGACGCCGACGATGCGATCACCGGGCTTGAACCGGTTGCTCATCGCAGCCGGACCACCGGCGATGACCTCGCGGATCACCACCACGTCGTCCTGCTTCTGCAGCTGCGCGCCGATGCCTTCGAGCGACAGCGACATGCTCTGGTTGAACAGGCGTGCCGCGCGCGGGTTGAAGTAGTCGGTATGCGGATCGATCGAGCCGGTGTAGGCGTTGAGGAAGCTGCTGAAAGCGTCCTCGTTGTTGAGCGCGGCGACCGTGTTGGCGGTGTTGATGTAACGACGGTCGAGCGTCTTGCGGATCTCGTCGTCGGCCTTGCCGGCGAGCTTCAGGCGCAGCCAGTCGTTGCGCACCGACTGCCGCCACAGGGTGTCGAGTTCGCCGGCATCGGCGGCCCAGGCGGCGTCCTTGCGGTCGTACTCCCAGCGATCCTCGCCTTCGAAATCGAAGATGTCCTGCTCGAGCAGCTCACGCGCATAGGCGATGCGTTCGGCGACGCGTGCCTTGTAGAGCGTGAAGATGTCGAAGGCCGGCGCGACGTCGCCATCGCGGACCGCGGGACCCATGCGGTCACGCAGCGGCTCGAAGCGCGCGATGTCCTGCTGGCTGAAGAACAGCTTGCTGCCGTCGAGGTTCTCGAAATAGCGGTCGAAGATCTCGCCCGACAGGCTGCCGTCCAGCGCGCGCGGCCGATAGGCATAGCGGCTGTCCGACAGCAGGCCGTAGACCAGCTTGGACGCGGCCACCTGATCGGTATTCGGCGTCGCCGGTACATCGGCGATGGCGTCGGGCCTGGCCATCAGCGCGAGCGGCACCGCCAGCGCGAGAGCGATCAGGGAGCCGGAAACGACGCGGGAAGCTTTCATGCAGGGTCCTGGATTGCGGATGCGGTCATCATGCGACATGCCTCGGAGCCTGTCGCGTGAACAGACGTGTCGACAGTGCCGAAAGTTGCACGTCACATGCAATCGACTGTACGGATACAGGATGAATCGACGCTGCGTTCATCGCGGCGTCAGTCGCGGGCGCCCGGCGCCCGCTGACGGGATCAGGCGGCGACGCCTGCGTCCATGGCCTGCTGGTCGGCGTGGTACGACGAGCGCACCAGCGGGCCGGAGGCGACGTGGCTGAAACCCAGCGCCATGCCGTAGTCCTCGAGCGCGCGGAACTCTTCCGGCGTCCAGTAACGCAGCACCGGATGGTGGTGCGCGCTGGGCTGCAGGTACTGGCCGATGGTGACCATGTCGACATCGTGCGCGCGCAGGTCGCGCAGCGTGCCCTGCACCTGTTCCATGTTCTCGCCGAGCCCGAGCATGATGCCGGACTTGGTCGGCACGTCCGGATGCTGGGCCTTGAACTTCTTCAGCAGGTCGAGCGACCACTGGTAGTCGGCGCCCGGGCGCACGTTGCGGTAGAGATCCGGCACCGTCTCGACGTTGTGGTTGAACACGTCCGGCGGATTGGTTTTCAGGATCTCCAGCGCGCGCTCCATGCGGCCCTTGCCGCGGAAGTCGGGCGTCAGCACCTCGATGCGGATGTGCGGCGACTGCGCGCGGACTTCGCGGATGCAGTCGACGAAATGCTGGGCACCGCCGTCGCGCAGGTCATCGCGGTCGACCGAGGTGATCACCACGTACTTCAGGCCCATGTCGGCGATCGTGTTCGCGAGATTCAGCGGCTCGCTCGCATCCGGCGGCTTGGGCCGGCCGTGGGCGACGTCGCAGAACGAGCAGCGGCGCGTGCAGACCTCGCCGAGAATCATGAAGGTCGCGGTGCCGTGGCCGAAGCATTCATGGATGTTCGGGCAGCTGGCTTCCTCGCAGACCGTGACCAGACGGTTCTCGCGCAGCTTCGACTTCAGCGCGGCGACCGCGCCGTTGGACGGAATGCGCACGCGGATCCACGACGGCTTGCGCAGCACGGGGGCATCGGCGAACTGCACCGGCGAGCGCGCGATCTTGTCGCCCGCCACCTGCTTGACGCCGGTCTGCAGCGACGCCGGCGGCGGCGCGGAGACCACCTGCAGCGGGATCGATTTGTCGACGGAAGAGGACATGGCGGCCAGGACTGCGGTCGGAGGGCCATTGTAGGCCCCTGCCCCGGCAGTGTCTCCCGAGGGGCGAGGGATACAGCGTGTCATTCAGCGGACGGGATCACCGGCGGCGGGCCTGCGGTCAGCGACAGGCCGAACTGCGCGGCCAGATTCTCGAGCAGCATCGGCGCCACCGCGTCGGGCGAGGACGGCCCGCCCAGATCGCCCAGCGACACCACCTGCAGGCCTTCGTAGCCGCACGGATTGATGCGCTGGAAGGGTTCGAGATCCATCGCGACGTTGAATGCCAGGCCGTGGAAGGTGCAGCCGCGGCGCACGCGGATGCCGAGCGCGGCGATCTTGGCGTCGTTGACGTAGACGCCCGGCGCGCCGTCGCGGCGTACGGCCTCGATGTTCCAGTCGCCCAGCGTGTCGATGATCGACTGCTCGATCTTGCAGACGTACTCGCGCACGCCGATCTTCAGCCGCGGCAGGTTCAGCAGCGGGTAGACCACCAGCTGGCCGGGGCCGTGATAGGTCACCTGGCCGCCGCGATCGACCTGCACAACCGGAATGTCGCCGGGCGCGAGCACGTGTTCGGGCTTGCCGGCCTGGCCGAGGGTGAACACCGGATCGTGTTCGACCACCCACAGCTCGTCGCTGCCGTCGGCGCCGCGCGCATCGGTGAAGCACTGCATTGCGCGCCAGACCGGCTCGTAAGGCTGGCGGCCGAGCTGGCGGACGATCACAGGCGTGCTCACAGCACCCGCTCCATCACGCGCGCGCAGCCGAGGCCGCCGCTGGGCACCGGTGCGCCGTGCAGGAAATCGCGCATCGCGGCAGCGACGCGATCGCTGCGGGCGCTTTCCAGCAGGGCCAGCGCCTTGCTGTCGGTTTCGAGTCCCTGGAACACCGGCGTTTCTCCTTCGAGCGGCGCCTCGCTCCACGCCATGCGCCAGCCGGGCAACAGCGGCGCGGTGCGTTCGGCGCGGACCATCAGGCGGACCTCGCAGTGACGGGGATCGGACGCGATGCGTGCGTACAGCGCATCGACGGCCGCGGCAGGGCCTTCGAGCAGTTGCATGAACAACCCGTCCTGCAACAGCAGCATGCCGCCGATGCCGTGGCGCGCGTTGTAGGTGCGGGCCTGCAGCAGCAGCTGCACCATGTCCGGCACGGTGAACTCGTACAACTGGCCGCTGCGGTAGAGCAGCTGGCGGATCATGGAATCAGAGCGTCCACTTCACTTCTGGGTGCTCGCGCAGCGCGACGTGCGCGGCGTCGTACTGCGCGCGCGAATCGGCGCGGATGCGCAGCTTGATCGACACGTACCTGCCACCGGTGGAGGCGCGTGTGGTGACCGTCTCGTCGAGCACGGTGATGCCGGCGGCGACCAGCAGCCGCGGGATTTCGGTCTCCAGACCGGCGTCGGCCGCGCCCATGGCGGTGATCTCGAAGTCGCCTGGAAACTGGAAGCCGTGTTCGGGGTTGTCTGAGGTGATGTCCATCGCGGGATTATCGGGGCGCACGCTGCCGAACCCAAGTGGTCCGCGCCGGAAGCGGAAAGGCCGGCATGCGCCGGCCTTTCACTGGAACACCTCGGCGCGCGGATGCGCCGGTCAGGAGTTCCACCACATCAGCAGTTCGTGCCACAGACGCTTGAAGAATCCGGCTTCCTCGACCGCCTCCAGCGCCACCAGCGGACGCTCGGCGATGACATCGCCGTCGAGCACGACCCGCACGGTGCCGATCTGCTGGCCCTTCTCGATCGGGGCGACGATCGTCTCGGGGATGTCCATCGACGGCTTGAGCTGCGCGTACTTGCCGCGCGGCATCGAGACCAGCATCGGCTCCGCGACGCCCAGCTGCACTTCGTTGACCTTGCCCTTCCAGACCTTCTGCGTGGCGACGGCCTTGTCCGCGTCGTAGACCGCGTGGGTCTCGAAGAAGCGGAAGCCCCAGTTGAGCAGCGCCAGCGAATCGGTCGCACGCTGCGCCTCGCCGGTGGAGCCCATGACCACCGAGATCAGGCGCTGGTCGCCGCGCACGGCGGACGCCATCAGGCAGTAGCCGGCGCCGGAATGGTGGCCGGTCTTGATGCCGTCGACGCTGTCGTCGCGCCACAGCAGCCGGTTGCGGTTGTGCTGGGTGATCGGACCGACGGTGAACTCGCGGATCTTGTTGTGCGCGTACTCCTCCGGGAAGTCGCGCACCATCGCGCGGCCCAGGATCGCCAGGTCGCGCGCGGTCGAGTAGTGCTCCGGGCCCGACAGACCGGTCGCGTTCTGGAAGTGGCTGTTCTTCATGCCGATGCGCGCGGCATAGGCGTTCATCAGCTGCGCGAAGGATTCCTCGCTGCCGGCGACGTGTTCGGCCAGGGCGATCGCGGCGTCGTTGCCGGACTGCACCACCATGCCGATTTCCATGTCGAGCAGCTTGGCGGTCTGGTTGACCGGGAAGCCGCTGTAGCTGCCATCGGTACCCGCGCCGCCCTTGCGCCAGGCGTTCTCGCTCATCATCACCTGGTCGTCGGGCGTGATCTTGCCGGCGGCGAGTTCGGCCGCGATCACATAGCTGGTCATCACCTTGGTGATGCTGGCCGGCTCGACGCGTTCGTCGACGTTGTCACCCGCCAGCACCTGGCCGGTGGCGTAGTCCATGACCAGCCACGCGGTGCCGGTGATCGTCGGCGGCGGTGGCGTCGGCAGGTCCTCGCTGAGCGCAGGCGCGGCAGCGGCCGGCGTCGGGGACGCGGGGCGCGGCGTCGGCGCGGGATCCTGGGCAACGGCAATGCCGACCATCGCGGTGGCCAGGGCGGCCAGCAGGATGCGCGAAACGACTACGGACACTTTCATGTAGGGCGGAGCTCCGGGGAACCGGCCATGTGGACCGGCGGTTGAAGAAAAGGGTTAGTCGCGGACGACGGTGGGCGCGCCGAAACCGAGGCCGGTCACGCGCGTGGACACTTCGGCGACCTGCGTCGCCGCCACCGGGCCCACGCGCAGGCGCCAGACCGGCTTGCCTGCGGCGATGCCGTCCTGCAGTTGTGCGCCACCGATGCCCGCACCGCGCAGGGTGGCCAGCGCGCGCTCGGCATTGGCGCGGGCACCGAAGGCGGCCACCTGCAGGGTCACGCCGCCGACAGCAGATGCCGCCGGAGCCGACGCCGTGACGGCGGCCGGTGCCGGGGCCGGCACGACCGCCACCGGTACCGCAGCTGCAGTCGCAGGCGTACCGGCAGGTGCGGGATTGATCGGCACCTGGCGGCCGTTCTCGAGCTTGATCCCGCGCGAAGCGAGCCACGCGTCGAAATCGTCGGCGGTCATGACCTTGCCGTTCTGGTACATGTTGAAACGACCGTCCGCCGCGTTGCCCTGGGGCGCGGGCGCCGGACGTTCACCGGCATGCGCACTGGCGATCGGCAGGGCTTCGACGACCGAATCCAGCGCGCTGCCTGCGGGCGAGATCGCCAGCGGTGCAGCTGCCACGGGGGTCGCAGCCGCCGTCGCCGTCGCCGCGCGTCGCGCGGTGCGTGCCGGTGCGGCCGCCGGCGCTGCGGCGGGCGCACCGGCCACGGCGTCATAGGCGTTGTGTGCGTTCTCGCCCGGGCTCAGCGCGCGCACTTCCACGCGGCCCGTCCCGGCCGGATGGATGCCGATCTTCACCGCCGCGGCGTAGCTCAGGTCGACGACGCGGCCTTCGTGGAACGGGCCACGGTCGTTGACGCGCACGACCACCGACTGCCCGGTATCCAGATTGGTCACGCGCGCAAAGCTCGGCAGCGGCAGCGACTTGTGTGCGGCGGTGAACGCGTACATGTCGTAGACCTCGCGGTTGGAGGTCAGCCGGCCGTGGAACTTGGCGCCGTAGTAGGACGCGGTGCCGGTCTCGGCGAACTCGCTGTGGTCGTCGAGCACGCGATAGCTCTTGCCCAGCACCTGGTAGGGGCTGCGGTTGCCGACCGGCGAGCGCGGCAGATCGACGACTTCCGGCTCCGGAATCGCGTCGACGTTGGGCAGGTAATCGGGCAGGCTGTCGGGCACGCCCGGGCGGTACAGGCCGCCGGCGGTGTAATGGCCGCGGGTATTGGGATCTTCCTGCGCAGGCGCATAGGGCGACACGCCGCGCTGGCCCGCGGCCGGGCGATGCGTGCCACCACCGTGCGCCGGCGCCGGTGCCGCAACGGCCTGGCCGTCAGCTGGCGCCGCGCCGCGTTTGGCACCACCGGCGCAACCCGCCAGCAGCGCGACTGCCGCCAATGGCAGCAGCCATCGGATCACCGGCCGGCCCCGGCGCGGATCGCCTCGGCCAACTGGTGCACGGACAGCGAATACATCGGCGAGCGGTTGTAGCGGGTGATCACATAGAAGTTGCGGTACGCCAGCCAGTACTCCATGCCGGCATCACCGTCGAGCGACAGCAGCGTCGCGCCTTCGGCGGTCGGCTGGCCGGGCGCCGGTGTGTAGCCGCGCCTGGCGAGATCGGCCAGCGGATACACCGGATCCCAGTTTTCGGGCTTGAAGTCCGCCGCGGATGCGTCGCGCTGCGCGCGCGCGACCACCCAACCGCCGCGTTCCCAGCCGTGCACGACGAAGTAATTGGCGATCGACGCGAAGACATCAGGCTTGTGGGTCAGCAGGTCGCGGCGGCCATCGCCGTCGCCGTCCTTTGCCCACAGGCGATAGCTCGACGGCATGAACTGGCCCATGCCCATCGCGCCGGCATAGCTGCCCTTGAGCTGCAGGATGTCGAGCTGCGGTTCGGCTTTCTCCAGCGCGAACAGCTGGGCGAGCTCGCCAGCGAAGAACGGGGCGCGCGGCGCGTAATCGAACGCCAGCGTGTACAGCGCGTCGATCACCTTCCAGTTGCCGGTGATGCGACCGTAGCTGGTCTCCACGCCGA
Source organism: Luteimonas sp. Soil_N_1 (assembly GCF_057656255.1). Lineage (NCBI taxonomy): Bacteria > Pseudomonadati > Pseudomonadota > Gammaproteobacteria > Lysobacterales > Lysobacteraceae > Luteimonas > Luteimonas sp. Soil_N_1. The sequence continues at coordinate 167,957 of NZ_JBDGKS010000003.1, read as the reverse complement.
TGATCGCGACGATGTATTCGGCCGGCACGCCGGTCTCGGTCGCCACGCGTTCGAGTGCAGCGCGGTTCTCGCGGTAGAACGCCACGCCGCCGTTGATGCGCGCGTCGTTGATGAAGATCGGGCGGTAGTCACGCCACGGGCGCACGGCTTCGGCCGGGCGGCTGATCGCGGTGAGGATCGCCTGCTGCACCTGGGCCTTGGCCAGCACGCTGCGGATGTGGGCCGGGTCGGCGCCGTAGGTCTGCGCGGTGTAGGCGACGAAGTTTTCGACGCGCTGCGCGCGCGGAATCGCCGGGTCGGTGACGTTGGTCGGCGCGACCGGACGCTCGGGCGGCTGCGGCACCGGCGCGAGCAACGCACCTTCGGTGCGCGCAGGCTCGGGCAACGGCGTCACCGCACCGTAGTCCTCGGCATGGCCATCGGACGGATTGACGGGTGTCGCACACGCTGCCAATGCGAACGGCAGCGCGGCCACGGCGAGTCGGAAAAACGGGCGTCGGCTCATCGGCGGCGAGGTTAGCACGCAGGTGCGTCGCGCAACGCGGCGACGCGTGGACGCAGTCAGGGGCCGTCAGGATTGCGACGCGCTCAGCGGCGACGCGTGCCGCTCGCCTGCACCGCCATCACCACACCGAAACCGGCGAGCAGCGACACCGCCGCGGTGCCACCGAAACTCAGCAGCGGCATCGGCACGCCCACCACCGGCAGCAGTCCGGAAATCATGCCGCCGTTGACGATGACGTAGACGAACAGCGCCATCCCGAGGCTGCCGACCAGCAGCCGCGAGAATCCATCGCGTGCCTCGCTGGCGATCCACAGGCAGCGGCCGACGATGAACAGGTACAGGCCCAGCACGACGCTGACGCCCAGCCAGCCGAACTCCTCGCTCAGCACGGCGAAGATGAAGTCGGTGGTGTGCTCGGGCACGTAGTTGAGATGCGACTGCGAACCGTCACCCCAGCCCTGCCCCGAGAATCCGCCCGAGCCGATCGCGATCTTCGACTGGATGATGTTCCAGCCCGTGCCCAGCGGATCGGACTCGGGATCGAGGAAGGTCAGGATGCGGTCCTTCTGGTACTGCTGGAAATACCAGAACCACGCCGCGGGCGCGGCGATCGCGAACGTCGCCGCGCCGCCGACGAACCACCACCACGACAGCCCGGCCAGATACAGCGCGAACACACCGGCCGAGGCCACCAGCACCGCGGTGCCCAGGTCGGGCTGCAGCAGGATGAGGCCGGTCGGCAGGCCGATGATCGCCGCGGTGACCGCGACCGTGCCGAGCCGGGGCGGCGTGGGCTGCTGGCCCAGCCACCAGGCCGCCATCATCGGCAGCGAGAGCTTCATCAGCTCCGCCGGCTGCATGTAGAAGACGCCGAGGTTGAGCCAGTGCTGGCCACTGCGACCGGTGCCCATGAACAGCACCGCGACCAGCGGCAGCAGCGATGCGACGTAGGCAGCCGGCGTGAAGCGCCGCAACTGCACCGCGGGAATCCGCGACAGCACCCACATCGCACCGAGGCCGATCACGAACCGGCTGCCCTGCGACGCCACCATCGCGACGTTCTGGTTGGTCGCGCTGTGCAGCACGGCCAGGCCGATCGACATCAGTGCGAGCAGCGCGGCGAGCAGCGGCCAGTCCAGGGTGCGGGTGAAGCGCTGCAGCATCTCCAGCAGCCAGCGCAGGATGACGTTCATGGCGTCTCCCCCGTCGGCACGGCCGCGTCCGACGGCGCGCTCGCTGCAGGCGCCTGCGTCGCAGCGGCGTCCGGCGGCGGCACGCCCGGGAACTGTCCGTTCGCATCACGTGGCGCGGTGCGCACGCCGGCGACGACCGCCGCGAACGAAGGCTCCGGCGCGAGCGTGGCATCGGGCACCGTCGCCACCACCGCGGCCGGCGCGCCGGTGGCCGGATCGATCTCCATTTCCGGCATCTTGCCCAGCAGCCACGCATCGAAGATGCGGCGCGCGATCGGCGCGGCGGTGCTGCCGCCGTAACCACCATGTTCGACGGTGATCGCCACGGCGATCGTCGGGTTCTCGGCCGGCGCATAACCGACGAACAACGCCTGGTGGCGCAGGTGATACGGCAGGCTGCGCGGATCCATGCTGGCGCTGCCACGGCGGCTCACGCGCTGCGCAGTGCCGGTCTTGCCGGCCATGCGGTACTCGGCGCCGATTGCCATGCGCGTGCCGGTGCCGCGGCCGTGGATCGTGGTGACCATGCCTTCCTGCACCGCGCGCAAGTGCGCCGGGTTGTCGGTGATCGAGGTCGGGGCCGGACGCGGCACCACGCGCCACGGCGCATCGAAGCCGTCACGGCGTTCGTTGGCCAGATGCAGCGTGTTGAGCTCGCCGCCGTTGGCGATCGCCGCGGTACCGCGCGCAAGCTGCAGCGCGGTTGCGATCCAGTAGCCCTGGCCGATGCCTGCGATCACGGTCTCGCCCGCATACCAGGGCTCGCGCGAGCGCGAGGCCTTGAAGCGCGGCGACGGCACGATGCCGGCGTTCTCGCCGAGCAGGTCGATGCCGGTCGGCTGGCCGAAGCCGTAGCGCGTCATGTACTGGTCGAAGCGCTCGATGCCCATCTCGTAGGCGAGCTGGTAGTAGTAGTAGTTCACCGAACGCGCGATCGAATCGCGCAGGTCGGTCCAGCCGGCACCGCGCGCGGCATCGCGATAGCCGCGGCGCTGGCCGGGAATGAAGAACTCGCCGGTGGAGAACACGCGCGAATCCGGCGTGCGCAGCCCGCTGTCGACTCCGGCCAGCGCGACCAGCGGCTTGATCGTCGAGCCCGGCGGGCCGCCGCCCAGCACGTTGCGGTTGAACAGCGGACGCGCGGGGTCGTCCATCAGCCCGCGGTAGTCGTCGTGCGAGATCCCGTTGACGAACAGGTTCGGGTCGAAGCTCGGCAGGCTGACCATGCCGAGGATATTGCCGGTCGCCGGCTCCACCGCGACGGCCGAGCCATGCAGACCCCCGAAGGCCAGCACCATCGCCTGCTGCAGGTCCGCATCCACGCTCAGGCGCAGGTCGGCGCCGGCCGTGGCGGGTACCAGACCCAGCCGGCGCAGCGCGCGACCTTCGACATTGGTTTCGACCTGCTCGTAGCCGATCTTCCCGCGCAGCGCTTCGTCGTAATACCGCTCCAGGCCCGTACGACCCGTCTGCGGGTACAGCAGATGCGCCTGGCCGTAGCGCGCGACATCGTTCTCGTCGGTGCGGCCGACGTACCCGACCACGTGTGCGAACAGGTCGCCGTAGGGGTAGTAGCGGTTGAGGTACGGCACCACTTCGACGCCCGGGAACCGCCAGCGGTCGAGCGCGAACCGCGCCATCTCGTCTTCGCTGATACGCAGCTTCAGCGTCACCGCACGGAACCCGCGCTGCCCGGCGCGTTCGCGATCGAAGCGCGCGATGTCGTCGGGCGAGAGCGCGATGATCCGCGAGAGCCCGGCGATCAGCACGCGCATGTCGCCGGCCTCTTCGGGCGTCACGTCGAGGCGGTAGGCCTGTTCGTTCTCGGCGAGGATGCGGCCCTTGCGATCGAGGATCAGCCCGCGGCCCGGCACCACCGGCCGCGGCTTGATGCGGTTGGCCTCCGAGCGCTTGGCGTAGATGTCGTGGTCGATGACCTGCAGCTTGAAGTACCAGCCGGCCAGCACACCCAGCGCCACCACGACGACGCCGAATCCGATCAGCGCACGCGTGCGGAACGCCGCGGCCTCGCTGGCGTTGTTGCGGATGGCGGGACGGCGACTGCGCCTGACCATGGCTCAGGACTTGCGCCCGAAGCGCAGTGCGTCCAGCACCAGGTACAACGGCGCCCACAGCAACATGCCGATCAGCGGCGCCAGCCAGTAGGTCCACGGCAGTTGCGGCACGCCCAAGGCGATATGGATCGCCGCGCTGATGATCCGGTCGTTGAACAGCAGGCCGCCGATCGCAAGCGCCTGCTGGGGCATCGGAAAAAAGCGCAGCTGCGAGCGGAAGCGCTGCAGGATGAAGGTCATCATGACCAGTCGCAGCGCCTGCTCGCCGAGCAGGCCGCCGAATGCGAGATCGGCGATCAGGCCCATCGCGAACGCGAAGCCCAGACCGGCGCGGTCGGGATCCTCGATCACCCAGTAGGCGACCACCAGCGCCAGCCAGTAGGGCCGATACGGCTGCAGGCCGTCCGGCAGTGGCAGCAGGCCCAGCAGCAGGGCCACGAACACACTGGCCGGCAGGATCCAGGGATTGCGCTTGCGGCTCATCGCTGCGGGTCCGGGACCGCGGGCGCGCTGGCAGGCGGCGCTGTCGCAGCGTCGGACGACGTGTCGCCCGCCGGCACCGGTCCAGGCACTGCAGCGTCCCCCGCCGGCGCACCTGTGGTGCCTGCCGCCGCATCGGCTTCGGCCTGGGCGCGCGCAGCCGCTTCGCGTTCTGCGGCGGCGGCTTCTAGATCCGCGGTCGTCACCGGCACCACCACGTCGCGCAGCAGCAGCACGTCACGGCCGCGGTCGAGCTGGGCGGCGGGCGCCAGATCGCCGACGAGGAATGCACGACTGTCGTCGGGGGCCAGATCGATGATCGTGCCGACCGGGAAACCCGGCGGAAAACGCCCACCCAGGCCCGACGTCACCAGCGCGTCACCGACCTCGACATCGGCCGATAACGGCACGTTGCGCAAGGCCAGATGGTCCGGGCGGCCGCTGCCGTAGGCGACCAGGCGCACGCCGTTGCGGGCAATGATCACCGGCACCGCATGTTCGAGATCGGTCACCAGCAGCACGGTCGACGTGCGCGGGGTGACCGCGATGACCTGGCCCAGCAAGCCGCCGGCATCGATGACGCTCTGGCCCTCGCGCACACCGTTGCGGCTGCCGGCATCGAGCAGCAGACGCTGGCGCGTGGGGTCCTGGTCGACGTCGAGAACCGGCGCCAGCTGCACGTCGAGACTGCCCTGCTCCACCGCGCCCAGCAGCGCGCGCAGGCGGGCGTTCTCCACCGCTTCCACGCGCAACCGCGCCTGGCCGGCATTGAGCACCAGCAGTTCGTTGCGCAGGCGGCGGTTGTCGGCGGCCAGCTGCGAGCGCGTGGCGGCATCGTTGCGCATGCTCGTCCCGAGCCGCGACGGCAGCCCGGCCAGCCACCACAGCGGCTGCATCGCCACGTTGGCCTGCTGGCGGAACTGGGTCAGCCAGCCGCCCTGGTGATCGCTGACCACCAGGGCGCACGACAGCGCGAGGTAGGTGAGCAGACGCAGCGTGCCTGCGACATCGCCGGGCCGGGGCGCGGGAGAGCTGGCGTAGGAGGACACGGTCAGGACCGGTGGTGTGCAGCGGTGACGGGGACGGCGCGCGGGGCGCGCCATGACAGCGGAGGCAGGCCGGAGCCGGAGCGCAGGCCGGCGTCACGCATCAGGACGCGACGCCGTCGGTGCGGACCGGAGCTGCGCGCATCAGTCCGCGAAGAACTCGTTGCCGTGCAGGTCCAGCAGCTCCAGCGCCCGGCCGCCCCCGCGGGCGACGCAGGTCAGCGGATCTTCGGCCACCTGGACGTGGAGGCCGGTGGCCTCGCTGATCAGACGGTCGAGGTCGCGCAGCAGCGCGCCACCGCCCGACAGCACGATGCCGCGCTCGGCGACGTCGGCGCACAGCTCCGGCGGCGTCTGCTCGAGGGCCTGCTTCACCGCTTCGACGATGCCCGACAGCGGCTCGCGCAGTGCGTCGAGCACTTCGTTGGAGCTGATCGTGACGATCTTCGGCACGCCCTCGGCGAGATGACGGCCGGACACTTCGATCTCGACCGGGTTCTCCTGCGGATACGCGCAGCCGATCTCCAGCTTGATGCGCTCGGCGGTGGATTCTCCGATCAGCATGCCGTGGTTGCGACGCACGTAATTGATGATCGACTCGTCGAAGCGGTCGCCGCCGATGCGGGCCGACTGCGAGTAGACGATGCCGTTGAGCGCGATCACCGCAACTTCCGTGGTGCCGCCGCCGATGTCGACGACCATCGAACCGCGCGCCTCGGTGACCGGCAGGCCGGCACCGATCGCAGCCGCCATGGGCTCTTCGATCAGCGACACCTCACGGGCACCGGCCTCGAGCGCGGAATCCTTGATCGCGCGCTTCTCGACCTGGGTCGAACCGGCCGGCACGCAGATCAGCACGCGCGGGCTGGGACGCAGGAACCGCGACTTGTGCACCTTCTTGATGAAGTACTTCAGCATTTCCTCGGTGTAGGTGAAATCGGCGATGACGCCGTCCTTCATCGGGCGATGCGTGGTGATGTTGCCGGGCGTGCGGCCGAGCATCTGCTTGGCTTCCGAGCCCACCGCGGCGACCTTGTGGCCGCCGGAGCGATCCTGGCGCACGGCGACGACCGACGGCTCGTTGAGCACGATGCCCTGGCCGCGGACGAAGATGAGGGTGTTGGCGGTGCCCAGGTCGATGGACAGGTCGTTGGAGAAGAGACCGCGGAACTTCTTGAACATCGGAATAGGGCGTCCGGCAGGGGGCGAAACGAAGCGGATTAGCCTAGCAAAAAAGCGCCCTGCCCGCGGCCCCGGGACGCCCCCAGTTGCGCGCCCGGTGGGCCGCTGTTCCGGGTCCGCGCGGCGCCTCGGCACAGGCTTCAAGCTGGCCTCCCGCCCCCCGCGCCGGTACCCTGTGCGGCCCTTACGCGCGAGCTTCCGCCCGATGTCTGCACTGATCTGCGGCTCCCTGGCCTACGACACCATCATGGTGTTCCCCGACCAGTTCAAGAACCACATCCTGCCGGACAAGGTGCACATCCTGAACGTCTCGTTCCTGGTGCCGCGGATGCGTCGCGAGTTCGGTGGCTGCGCCGGCAACATCGCCTATAACCTGAAGCTGCTGGGTGGCGACCCGATCCCGATGGGGACCGTCGGCCAGGACTTCGGTCCCTACCGCGAGTGGTTCGAAGAGCACGGCATCAACCTGTCGCAGGTCCGCGAGATCCCCGACCTGTTCACGCCGCAGGCCTTCATCACCACCGATCTGGACAACAACCAGATCACCGCCTTCCACCCGGGCGCGATGATGCGCAGCCACGAGAACCACGTGAAGGACGTGCCGGGCGTGACCATCGGCCTCGTCGGCCCGGACGGCCGCGAAGGCATGCTGCAGAACGCGCAGGAATTCTCCGAAGGCGGCATTCCTTTCATCTTCGACCCCGGCCAGGCCATGCCGCTGTTCAACGGCGAAGAGCTGCGCCACTTCATCGAGCTGGCCGACTACGTCGTCGTCAACGATTACGAGTCCAACCTGCTGCAGGAACGCACCGGCTGGGACGAGAAGACCATCGCCGCCAAAGTGCGCGCCTATATCTGCACGCGCGGCCCCAAGGGCGTCGTCATCCACGCCGAAGGCCAGACCCACGACATCCCACCCGCCCACGAGCGCCGCGTCACCGACCCCACCGGCTGCGGCGACGCCTTCCGGGCCGGCCTGCTGTTCGGCATCGAAAAGGGCTGCGACTGGCTGACCATCGGCCGCATCGGCAACCTGATGGGCGCCCTGAAAGTCGAACACCCCGGCACACAGAACCAGCGTTTCGATTACGCCGAGTTCTCGCTGCAGTTCCGGCAGCAGTTCGGGTATGCGTTGGAGAGCAAGACGACCGCTTGATTCAAGCTGCATTGCGACGAATCAAACAAGGGCGTCCTTCGGGGCGCCCTTTTTCTTGCTTGAAGTTGGTCGCGATGGATGACCAAGCCGGCTGCGTTCCGCCAGATCCGTTTGGCTCTTGTTCCGACCGCCGACCACCTGCGTTACACCCCGCTTTCGTCGGATAACACGGCTCGTCGGCCTTTGCCTGATAACACAGCCTACTTCGCAATCACGAGGGCCGACCCGTATGCGGGAAGCCATTGATTCCATTCACGAGCTACCACCTTTGCGACTGGCACACCTCCGACGCATACTCGACGCAACGCCCCGCATCCGGGGTCGAATACTAGTTAGCTGCCACGCAATGACTCTCGCAACTGACGCTCAGGAAATCTATCTAGCCAAGATCAACGAGGCTTTTGCGCGACTCAAGGCATGTGACTACTTTCTAGACTGCTACTCCAAGGATGCCGCGGCATCACTATTGGAGTCTGCGGTGCTGCAAAAGCGTAAGGCCATGGAGGCCGTTGCTTACGCAGCAATTGCACCAAATAAGGCGCGCTATGAGCAGTTTCGGGCGCAAGCTGATCGCCCTGCCGATTACCGCAGAGACTACAACGCTCGAGCAATCCTGCAGTACCTTGCCAAGATCAACCCAGATTTCTATCCAATCCCTCTCGCACCACCTGCCGAGACTCAGCCTGGACATTGGCACTTTGAGCAAAAGCCCGATGGCTATCTGACTAAGAACCGGTTCGAGTCGTTGTATGACAGGCTCGGCAAGTTCCTCCATGCAGACAACCCTTGGGGCAACGACAAAGGCGCAGCCAATCTTGTTGCAGACCTGCCTGCGGCCATGACTCAGTTACGGGAACTACTTGCCCTTCACAGGACCATCGTCCGTACGCCACACTTCGTTGGCGTCTGGGTCATTGAGGTTCCAGTTGATGGCAGGGTTCCACATATCATCGCTGGCCAAGCAACTGGCGACTTTGTGGTTGCCGGTAGTGGTAGCTAACAGTTCATTCAAGCCGAACCCGCTTCGCAGGTCGGCTTAATTCAGGCGTTAGGTGCCACTTGCCAGATCGCGAGACCAAACTGTTAGCCGATAGATTTCTTCAGGAGGCCGTTGCGCGTCTGGCAAAGCTAAGCTTCTCGGAATTATCGTCTTGGCCAGAGTGGCCCGCCGTGCCGGATTCCGGGGTCGTTGTTCCGGAGCAACTTGCTGCTTATGCGTACACGGTGATGAAAGACTCTCAGCCGGATGGCTCAATCCGCGTTGCCATACAGCGCTACCGCAATATTTTTGGCCCACTCGGGGAGATGGTCGCGGAGGGCTTCTTTATTCACCCAAACGGTGAGATTGTCTGGATGGCTGAGAGCGACAAGTGGGAGGTGACGTGAGGGTGGCACCTAACAATTCATTCAAGCCGACGCCGCTTCGCGGCGCGGCTTAATTCAGGCGTTAGACCGCTATGGGAGCACAATCGGAGTTTTCTATTTCAGACAAGAATGAGCTGATTGCCTTGCACCGTTCGCTATTCGAGGCGCAGTTTGCGGTCACGCCTCATGATCGCGACGTACCTGGCAGCCCTATAATCGCAGCGCTTGCAAACCGTGTAGTGGATGCACTTTCTAGGTTAGATCCGCGTTGGACTGAGTGGCGCCGTGCCTCTAATCACCCGGACAGGGTGGCCATAGTTCGCAAAAGGATCGCCCGCATCCCCGCTTGGGACACAATGCCGCAAACTGAAAGAGAAGAACATGTTCGCAATCATCTTGCGCCGCTCACTCCGGACACCGGTTTGCTGCACTCACTTACCGGTTACGCGGTCTAACAATTCATTCAAGCCGAACTTGTCCGCTGGCGCGGACAAGTCGGCTTAATTCAGGCGTTAGATGCGGCTGGAGATGCGTCGTATGCAGATAAAAGCTATAGCTCTCGTTGCCTTGCTGTCTGCATGCCAGGAGCAACCTGCCCCGACAGCTGCAGACGTCTACTTCAGGCCGTTTGAGGCAACGTCAATCGTCACGTTGACTGAAAGCATCATGGTTACATCCGCCGGTAGTGAGTTCCACATCACAGACAAGGCGCGGTTGGAACGTATTAGCAAAATCCTGGAGGCACCCTGTGAACCATCGCCGCACGGTGAGAGCGAAATGGACCTTCGACTGTTGATCTATTTTCAGGATGGCTCGGGTCGTACAACCTGGAAAGCATCTCAGTTCGACTTCTACGACAGCTCTACAGGCAATATGTGCAGCATGACAGAAGCAATCAAATCTGCTCTGTCTAAAGAGTTTGGCGCTGGCGCTTAGTCGGCCCGCACCTAACAGTTCGTTCAAGCCGATGCCGCGTCGCGGCACGGCTTAACTCAGGTGTTAGACCGCTGGAGAGTGCAATGAGAACTGCCTTGGCGATCGCTGCATTGCTACTACCACCTTCAGCTGTTGCGGGCAGTCACGGAGCCAACGTCCCAGATCGCTTTCTGGGCTACTGGGCCGGAAGCGCCGACTCCTGCGGGTCCGACGCAGACGATATGATTCTTCGCGTTACACCGAGACATATTTCTTACTGGGAGAGTGACGGCCCAATTAGAGCCGTCGTGACTCGCGGAGACACTGAGATTTCCTTAATCTCCGAGCTATCCGGGGAGGGAGAGACTTGGCTATCCACTGCAAGCTTCAAGCTTTCTCAAGATGGGCTTCAGCTTATTGACGAAACGTCTGTGCCAGGCCAGAAATTTGTACGTTACAAGTGCCCTGGCACAGTGGGCACGCGGCCTAACAATTCATTCAAGCCGACGCCGCTTCTCGGCGCGGCTTAATTCAGGCGTTAGCCCGCATGAGCAAATCCGTCGTAGCTCAGACAAATAGCGATTTAGCCGCACTGGTCAATGCCTAGTGTGACCGTCGCGCCATTGACCCACTCCGCGTCATTCTTGGCTGCTATCCAATTCTCAACAACCTCACTGATGACTGGGCAGCACTTGCCTACAGCCTCAAGACCATCCGTGCCCAGCATGGTTGTGATCTTGAGCCAATTGAATTAGACGCGATCATAAGGCTGCAGCACCTTGCGGAATCGGTCGTGTATAGATGAGCATGCGGCCTAACAGTTCATTCAAGCCGACGCCGCTTCTCGGCGCGGCTTAATTCAGGCGTTAGGCGGCTATGGAGCAACTCGCTTACCACGCATCAATCCGCGAACACCTTGACGATCTCGCTAATCTCAATGAGGTCGTTGGGCCGAATGAACTCATCTGCGGGTGGTTCAATGACCTTTACTTCCCCGCGGAGAAGATCTGTCCGCCCAGATATCCGCAGGAGACATGGGATCGCGGGCAACGTGAGTGGCGAGAGTGCTTCTCCGCTGGAGAATTGGAAATTCTCGCTGAATTCCACGGAGTGTTCGAGCAGCACCTTCCAGATTTGTCACAAGAATGGCCAGATTGGCGGCAAGATCCAGGGTGGCTGGTTGTAAGCGATGCGGCAAGAACAGCTGTCGAACGACTTGACTCAGTCGCCTAACAATTCATTCAAGCCGGCGCCGCGCCGCGACGCGGCTTAATTCAGGCGTTAGGCATTGCATGTTCAAGATCACGGTCTCTTGCCGGGGAATGTCAAAGCAATCTGCATTGACGGGCCTCTCAGAACTTGCAGACGAGTTCGCCAGTCGTCCATGGCACGAGAACGTGTCTTGTCGCTGGGAAAGCGATCGCATCGTGCTTGAAGTTCAGAACGACTTTGACCCAGAGGGGAAAGCTCTCTTAGACGAGTTCTCGGAAGCGATCTGCGCTTGCTTGCACATTGAGTCAGCACCAATATTGTTTGCCGTAGAGTCAGTCCGTGAGATTCCGGGCAGCAATGCCTAACAATTCATTCAAGCCGATGCCGCTTCGCGGCACGGCTTAACTCAGGCGTTAGGCCCCAGAGACGGCTATGCGAGAGCTTCGAGTAATTCTTGCCTTCTTTGCAGCGGCCGCAGCTGCTGTTCTGGCAATGCCCCTTGGCTTTTGCGCTGTGCTTCTCGTTGGCGTCGACACCGGCGGTGGTTCGTGCTCCCAGGCAATTAGCTTCTTTAGCTGGTACGGCTTCATCATTGCCCTAACTGCGGCGCTAGTGCTTGGCGGCCCGTTGTTCTTCGTCTTTCATCGCTTGGCTTGGTTGCGCTGGTGGCAAGTCGCACTTGGCGGTGCACTCATCGGTTTAGCTGCTGCCCTTGTACTCCCGCTCTTGAACAGTGGATTCGTCTGGTACAAGTTTGGCGCTCTGTCTGCCCCGTTAGGTTTTCTTTCTGGGTTAGTTTTCTGGTTGGTAGGCGTGTACCGCAATCTGGGGCCTAACAATTCATTCAAGCCGAACTTGCTTCGCAAGTCGGCTTAATTCAGGCGTTAGACCACATGAGTAACGTTCACGCAGATAAGGATAAATGCCATTATTCGGCAACTGGAACATGGGGCGCTCTAGCGGGACTTATCGCGAGCCTGATGGCTTGGTGCCGACAAGACTTCTCATTCTCTGGCACGACCATCGCGCTTCATGTTGCGGTTCCGCTATCTCTCCTTGCTGTAGCGTTAGCTATTTCCCGCATTGCATATCGCTCAGATCTTCCTCTGTTCGCGGCAGCAGCGTTTGGGTTCATAGCGTTCTGCTACGGCATGTTCTTGCTTTTGTTGTGGCAGCATGTGGTCTAACAATTCATTCAAGCCGAACCCGCTTCGCGGGTCGGCTTAATTCAGGCGTTAGGCCGCCAGGGAGAGATCATGGATTGGTTCGACAAGGAGTTGCTGGTGCCGCTCGTCATAGCAACAGGAATCATCATTGGTGGCGCCCGTTTTCTCAATGCAAAGAACGCATCGCTTGCAACAAGGGTTGCGTTAGGCGTCACTCTTCTGGGCGCAGGCGTTGGCTGCGGTTACTACCTCATCTACGTGGCGGGGGATCTTCAAAAGTACCCGTGGTTGCTCGGGTTTGGGGCAGGCGCGGCTGGACTCGGCATAAATCAAGCAGCTGCGCCCCTTAGAGTTGCTGCGGGCGGCGCGGCCTAACAATTCATTCAAGCCGATGCCGCTTCGCGGCACGGCTTAACTCAGGTGTTAGCTGTCATGAGCAAGGACCCAGCCTACCTCGCAGAGATGCGCCCCGCTTGGCGGCTCAGCTGGCTGCAGAGCATCGCGGAGTTCTCCGACTACGCTCTACAGCGTCAAAGCTGGTTTGGCGGCCCTGATTACAACAGTCCCCACTGGTCGTTCGGTGAGTGGATGTGCTGCTATTTCGACGATCTTTCATTGTCGTCGGGCTACACCGGGGTCATTGAGGACGGACTGGTGAGCCGAAAAGAGGCAAATGCAGTTCACGAATTCCATGCGGTTGCTGATGCCTACAAGGCCCCAGAGGGAGATGTCGACAATCACTCTGCCATCCTCTCCGACCCAGCTTGGCTGCGAGTCGTATCGCTTGCGGACGCAGCGCGGAGGCAGTTACTTGAAATCATCACTGAACCGTCAGAGCGCGCCCTGTTGGAGCGCAAATGACGGCTAACAATTCATTCAAGCCGACGCCGCTTCGCGGCGCGGCTTAATTCAGACGTTGGGCCGAGGAATTCACATTCTTTTTTCTGCGGCTTCCCGCGACTGACAGCTCACAGGCAAAGCCCGCTCCACCAGCAAGTGCGCCGTCGCTTCACTCTGGTGCCATCGCTGGGCAAGCCGGCTACTTACGGAGGCATGGATGCGCCGGAATTCTGGCACCGCTATCGGCAAAGCGCCGCGCTCGGCTGCATTGCCGTACCGTCAGTTCAACCGGCTTCGGGCTGACTGCCGGCGGCCCAACAAGTCATTCAAGCCGATGCCGCTTCGCGGCACAGCTTAATTCAAGCGTTAGGCGGCAATGACACATCAACTCAACCGTCAAGACCAGGAACTTTTGCGCATCGTCGGCGAAGTGCTGCATTACATCTGGGACCCCATTGGAGTCGCTGGCGTGCCGCAAGCCCGCGACGAGTACGACAGCTATGTGGGTGCAGTCTTTACGCTTCTTCGCTCAGGGGCTACAGACGCTGACATATCGGCTCACTTGGAGCAGATTGTCGCCAACCGCATGGGCCTTCCGGGTCGCAAGGAGCGTTCAAATAAGGCAGCCTCTGCTCTTACAGATTGGCGCGACTACCAAGTACAGGTTGCCGCCTAACAATTCATTCAAGCCGACGCCGCTTCGCGGCACGGCATAATTCCGGCGTTAGGGCTCATGAGCAAGGTTCTAGCAATCGTCGTTGCAACCGCAGTCGGTCTTTGCGCTTGTAGTGCCGCAGATCCCTCGCCTGTGCCTGGCAATCCATTTCGCGATGAGCTAACTATGCTAGTCGGCCCTGAAGCATTGGACTGCGGTTTCATTCCTTTTGGGACAGACCCAGCCGACGCATGGAACTGCGCAGAGTCTGCGCTTGAGAGACGCGCTCCGCACTGGTTCGCCATACAACTTGAGGGCGTCGATTCCGACGTTTGGCAAGCGTCCTTGCTTACCCCTAGCGGACAACGCTTCATCCTCAACTACGACTCAAACTACATGGGTGGCCCGGGTTTAATGCCACGCTTCTCTCGCGACACCTGTAATGGACGCATTGTTCTCACGCCACCCTCGACACCTCCAAGATCTGAACTGCAGTGCTCGCGCAAATGAGCCCTAACAATTCATTCAAGCCGACGCCGCTTCGCGGCGCGGCTTAATTCAGGCGTTAGGGCTCACAAGACATGTCCGAGCAATACGCGCAACAGTGGAGCAGCTACCGGCGCCGTCATTGGGCTGCAAGTCTCGGGCTTATGCTTGGCCTCCCAGCAGCGTGCATTTTTTTTGGCTATCTCATGTTTGCTGCCGCTGACCTGGAGATGGGTATTGCTTTGACAGTCGCAGGAGTGGCTTGGGGCTGCATCTGGCTTTGGCTTTGCTTCCGTGTTACTCGCTTTCCATGCCCTCGCTGCTCCCAACCCTTTTTTGCTGGCCAAGAGCCTGTCATGGCCACAACGCGCTATTGTTCCAACTGCGGGCTCCAACTGTATGCTGGTGATTCCTAACAATTCATTCAAGCCGACGCCGCTTCGCGGCGCGGCTTAATTCAAGTGTTAGGTTGCAGTGACACAAGATCGCACCGCCCTTGTCAACGAGCTTATCGACTTCTCTCGCCCAATCGCTGAGGTGCTTCAGGATCTTGCCGTTTTTGGCTGGGATTCGAACGACGAGTTATCTACGCTCGAACCCGCCAACCTTGATGCCGTGCTCAATCGCTTTCTTTCGGGCGAGCTTTCTGCCGCTGACGTAGAGAACTGAGCCAATGCCATCGAGTGCCGCGATGACATTGGCCTAGGGCAGGCCGCGGCGGATGCACTTGATGAGTTGGCAAACCCATTGATTGTTCGACCACTCACACGGCAATCTGCCGCAACGCTGGTTGCCACTCTTCGGGGAGCTACAACCTAACAATTCATTCAAGCCGAACCCGCTTCGCGGGTCGGCTTAATTCAGACGTTAGGCCGCTATGGAACTCCCGACCGTTTTGACACTTGAAGATATCGAGCAAGGCTTAGCTGCGGCCAGCGACTGGCGCCGCTTCTGGCTGTGGCATGGGGTCAAGCTTGCTAGTTTCATGGCCGCCTCCGGTTTGGTGCCAATCGGGATAGGCTATCTTCAAGACATGCCAGTCTCGCCATGGGCGTTCTTGCTACCAGTTTTTCTTGCTGCCATCGTTGTACCACTGCCAATTCGTGAATCGCTTCATTTCTCCCGCATGGTTACAGAGTTCAAGAGCGCGCAGCGCAAAGCTTCAGCTGGCCAGTTGGTTCAGGCTTCAGACGTTCCCTCTCTTGGTCGGCGAGCAGCGGCCTAACAATTCATTCAAGCCGACGTCGCTTCGCGGCGCGGCTTAATTCAGGCGTTAGGCCCCTCATGAAGCATCCGCTGAGCTTGATAGCAGTAGCCGTAGTCGGCCTCCTTGGCGTGAGCAGCTGCAGTCCTGCAGCGCAGCCGGCTAGTGCAGTTGCAAACGAATGTTCCTTTCGCACGGGCGATCTGCCTCGATCGTTTTGCCGTCACTCCATGACCCAGCTGCTGGCCACTCCGGAGCAGTTCTATGGCAAGCCGATCTACACCTATGGATACCTGGAACTTGGTCCAGGCGGAAGCGCGGGCTTGGCACCAAGCCCTGCGACCTTCGAGGCCAACGACACTGTCGGGTGCATTCAGGTCAGCTCCTACGCCGCAGGGCCCCGAGAAGCACCTGGCGCCTTGGATCAGGAGGGCACCTACGTAGTACAGATCGCGGGCGACCTATCGCTGCCTGAAAAGGAGCTGTGTGTCGGCCGCCTAAGCAATGCCACAATTACTGGCATCAGGCGTCTGGGTCCGTAAGCCGCAGTTCGGGCCCTAACAGTTCGTTCAAGCCGAAGCCGCTTCGCGGCTCGGCTTAACTCAGGCGCTAGGCGCTGGGAACCGTCACGGCGAGTTTGAAATGAGATCTGACACAATGGCGCTGACCCGGGCTGACCTTAGGGCGGACGATTTTCTCAAAGCGAGAATGTCTCTAGGTCATGTCATAAATGACTCTCACCCACTCTCAGCTCAAGAATACGAGTTGATCGGGAGATTTGTTCAGACCTACTGCTTCGCCGACCTTGAGTCGCGGAGAGTGATCAACCACCTCACTCACATTAGGAAGGGTGCTCCGACCGAGTTCGCGCTGAAGCTTAATGACAAAGACGCGCTGGATCACCTGATGGCCTGCGCTGAGACCTGCATTTGGAATCTAGATTTGGCGGAGGGGATCCGCAAGGCTGCAGAGATACTCGTGCAGCATCGCCACCTCCGCAATATGTTCGCGCACTGGGCTGGCCGGCGGGTTCTTGGCCATGACGCCTTGGTTTTTTTCACGGCGAGCCTGGGAAATCAAAAGATTCCGATAGACGCAGTGAAGTTTGAGGAGAACGATGAGGCGAACATGCAGTACGGAATCATGCCCGTATCTAACGTTCGTGAAGAGCTGAAGAAGCTAGAGGGGCATGTTAAGTATTTAGCGGCGATGGCTGCTCAATTAGAGGCCAGAGCGGAGCAGATTGCAGAGCAATTCGCTCAAGACGTAGCGGATGGCAAGCTCTTGCTTAAGCCTTACAACGTTGGCGGCAGGCGCGCGTGATAAGTAATAGTGTCAGGGAAAACTTCGGTGTCAGAGATAATTTCGATGCCGAAGCAGCGGAACCGATCAGTCTGACGACGCAGCATGGCTCATGCCGCGACCGGCCCTTCCATCGTTGAAACCGGTCACGAACTCCGAGACGGCACCGGCCGCGAGAAGCGTCAGTGCAGCGAACAACAGCACGTTCCGGTTGGTCCTGCGATACCCGATCACGAGGGCGACCAGTACGACGATGAGCAACGTGATTTGCAGGACGAGCATCAGGTTCTTCCATGAGAGCAGGCCGCGATTCTTCGGTGACTGACTCAAGGTGTCAACGCTACTGGAATCCGGGTCGGCCATGCGGGCGAGTGCGTTTGTCCGCGCCTTGTGTAGGCTACTTTTCGATCGATGTGATTCCGGGATCCGACCTCCGGTGAAGCACGCTCCAATGGGATACGCGTGTCCGTTCAGCGGCATCGCGGACACGCTCCCGCTGCCCGCGCCGCAGATAACGGTGCCAGGTTCACTTAATTTCCTGGATCCCGACTAGCGTTCGGTAGCCGCAGGCGCTGCGACTGCGGCCGGTTGCCAGACGCTGCGGAACTGCGGCTGCTGGTAGACCTGCGGAATGCGGATGCGCACCGGCGAGCGCAGCACCGCACCGGGCGTGACCGTCTCGACGATCGACCGCAGCTGCGGGAACCGGAAGACGCACAGGCCATCCAATGCAGTGTCGAAGAGAAACGGATGGCGCTCGCCATTGATCGTCGCCGCTGTGTCGTCCGCGTATTCGATCGGCTGGACGCGGCCGCGTTGCATGCACTGTCCGTCCTGATCGAGCCAGAACGCGGTATGGCGGTCGGAGTCCCCGGGGTCGATGACCGCGGTCTCGGCGAGCGGAAAGTCGACACGCATGTCGCGCGGACCATCCGCTCCGGTTGTCCGCACCCAGACCAGCAGCGAGGTCGGGTGGTAACCAGCGATATGCGGCACCGGCAGGTGCAGCACGCCGTCCGCATCCGGCGCCACGCCGCGGACGCCGAGCGAGCGCCTGCGCAAGCCCCCGGCGCGATTCTTGTCGTACGACAGCGACACCGGCGGACTGCCGTGAGGCTGCTGGCCCATCGTCGTGCCGGCCGGCAGCGTCAACATGATCTCGCCAAACGCCGGCATCGTCATATAGGCATCGCGCTCTACCGTGCGGTCCTGCTGGCCGAGCTGCGGACTGCCGAAGCCATCGTTGCGCATCGGCACGTTCTGCGGAAAATCGAGGATCGAACTGCAGCTCGACAGCATCATCACCAGCATGCCCGCGCCTGCAGTGCGCCTACGGCAGGCCTGTGAGCGCACCGCTCCGGATCGAATTGCCGACATGCCGCGTTCCTGCGTGATCGCGCGGCGCCGATGGCCGCGCAGCGGCGCGAAGCTTACAGGAGGCGAACATTGTACCGGCGCCGAGTTGCAGCCGGTGATCGACGCGCCCGGCGCATGCGATCTGGCTTCGCGCGCGGGACGGATGTCAGACTTGCGAACCCTGCGTGCCAGCGTTCTCCGCATACGGGGACTGCAGGGCACGTCGCCACCCCCCTCCCCGCCATGTCGGTCGCTTCTGTTCCGGCGCGATACAACACAAGTGTCCGGAGATCCCGCGCATGCGCGCCATTGCCATCCTGATTGCCCTGTTGATGCTCACTGGCTGCCTGCCGCGCCAGGTCGTCATCCACGACGGCATTCGCGCGTCCGTTGTGGATGCGGACACGAGAGCAGCGATTTCCGGGGCCTTCGTCTACGATCGCCTCGATGCAGGGCAGCCACGCGTTCTGGCGCGGAGCGACGCCGACGGCGGCGTCCAGCTTGCGCCGGATTCCCGGCGCAGGATCACAGCCGTGATGGGTGAGGCCCAGGTCCGCCAGTTCCTGTGGATCTGCAGCGAGGGCTACCAGCCGCGGCTTGTGTCGCAGCGTGCGGGCTGGAACGCCGATTTCGCGGTGGCTCGCATCCACGATCTCGGCACTGTCGAACTGATCCGCACGGACCCGGCTGACGATCGGAGCTGTTCGGTCAATTTGTGAACTGACAGCACCGCAGCCGCGAACCACCGCGCCCTAGCGGGATCCAGGGACTGCCGGTTCCAGCTGCCCGTCTGCATGTGTTTCCCCGCTATGCGGAGACAGTCTGCACACGGGCCGAAGGTCCCGTATGCGCCCGGCGCGCGTGTCGCGCTGGCTGCTGTACTGCGTGCTGCCGTGGCGTAACGTTCGCAGCGTCGGCGGCCTGCGGTGCATGCGCGAAGCGGCGCGTGCCGGCACCCGGAACCGATTCAATCGCCTGCTGCAGCGTCCGGCTGCACACCCCACGCACGGAGCACCGCATGACCCGATGGCCGTTTGTCGCACTCCTGTCCTGCTGCGCCAGCCTGCCCGTTGCGGCGGGTGATCACGTCTACAGCGCTGACTACAACGACTGCATGGCGCGCTCGGGCGACGTCACGGCGGATGTCCTGCAGTGCATCGCCGCCGAGACCGCCCGGCAGGATGCACGACTCAACGAGACGTACCGCACGCTGCGTGGACAGCTTTACAGCGCCCGGCTCACGGAGCTCGTGGTGGCGCAGCGGCTGTGGATGCAGTACCGGGATGCGAACTGCAGCTTTTACGCGTATCCGGATGGCGGCACGCCGGCTGCGATCCATACCGCGTCGTGCATCCTGACGATGACGGCCGAGCGTGCGTCCGAACTCGAACGTCTGAGTTGACCCTTGGCGCCTCCGTCCGCGCAGCTGGCGGTTCTCCGGGACGCCGGGCGCGTGCACCCGAACCATCAAGCAGACAGGGCGCCTTCCGGCGCCCTGTTGCGTTGCAGCTGACGGGTCCAGGCCTCAGCGCAGATTGACGAAGCCTTCCGCGTCGACATTGCCGCTGGCGATGCGGCCACGCAGGTCGGCTGTGCTCAGGCCACTGTCGAGCTGGAAGTGCGGACGGTCGACGATGCTCGTCCAGTTGCCGCCCCATTCCAAGCCCATGCCGGTGCCGATACGGCCGATGGCCTGCCAGTCGGGACTCCAGTTGATGCTGCCGTTCGGACGCACTTCGACCACGTCGAAGGCGGTGCCGAAATTGTGGTTGCTGTAGCCGCCCCGCGCGTTGGTGACGACATCGCCGGGTGTGGTGCGGCCCTGGGCGTACAGCGCGTCCTGCTCGGCATAGGTGCGCATGCCCGAGGTCACGCGCAGGGTGATGCCCAGTTCCTGCTCGACGCGATTGACGAATTCGGCCGCCTGGCCACGCAGTTCGGGATGCAGGCCGGCGATGCGGGCATTGCTCGGACCGTCGCTGACCTGGGCCACGTCGCCCGGTGCAACCGGTGCGGTCGCCGGCGGCTTCTCGACGGCAGGCGCACCGTTGAGCTGCGCCCAGGTGTTCGGGCCGACCACGCCATCGACCTCGATGCCACGGCTGGCCTGGTAGCTGCGCACCGCGCCTTCGGTGCGTGCACCGAAGATGCCGTCGGCCGTGCCCGGGCTGAAGCCCGCCGCCTGCAGGCGGGTCTGCAGATCGCTGACCGCCGGGCCGCGATCATCGCGTTCGAGCAGCGGTGTCGCGCTGGCCGGCGTGGACTGCTGCACCGGCGCGGTGCCGTCGGTGCCGGCGGCATTGAAGGGCGTGCCCAGCAGGCCCCGCGATTCGGCTTCGGCGACCGCAGCGCGCGCGGCGGGCACATCGGTGTTGTAGGTGTTCTGCAGCCCCTTGTAGCCGCCCCATGGTGAGAGGTTGGTGCCGCCATTCGACAGTTCGAACGCGACCCGCGCATTGGTCTGCGGATCAAACAGCTGGTCGTTCGATGCCAGACCGAACGCCTCGCGGCGCTCCGGTCCCATACCGCCGAGCATGTTGATCTGGGTCAGGCCGTAGGACTGGTCGCCGGTACCACGGTTGCCGTTGAAGGCGGCCGGGTCACCGCTGGATTCGCGCATCGAGATGGCGACCATGCTCACCAGGTTCTCGCCGCGGAAGCCGGCCTCGTGGAACAGCTGGGCCAGCTGGGTGCGGTCGAGCGGTCCGCCGCTGTAGGCGCCCTGCGTGTCGGTGGCAGGCGCGGTGCCGTTGACCGGGCCCGCATCACCGCCGATGGCGCGGGTGCCGGCCGGCAGCACGATCGACTGGTCGGGGTAGATCACATCGGGGTTGAGCACCTGCGGGTTCGCCGACAGCAGGCCTTCGAGGCTGACGCCATGGGCCTTGGCGATCTGCGACAGGGTGTCGCCGCGCTGTGCGGTGTAGCTCTGCGGCGTCTCGTTCGGGGACGGAAGCGTCTGCGGAAGGCGCTGTGTGGAATCGGACTGCGAGACGGCGTTGAAGCTCACGGCGGGCTCCTGCGATTGCGGGGCATTCCCCCCGGACGCTGACCAGTCTTCCGGACCCCACCCGCGCGCGACAGATGGGGGGTGCCCCAGCGTGCATGCGTCACAGAATCGTCCCGGGAGCCCGACGGGGCTCCTGTGCCGGCAACAGCGACGCCGCCGTACGTCGCGACGCTGCAGAGTGCAGGCCCGCCCGCTTTCCGATTGAATACGCGCATGCCGCGACGCCGCCCCGATGCCCCCGCCCGCCCGCGCGACCTGACCCGCGGTGCGATCGCGCCGACGCTGTTCGCGTTCGCGCTGCCGATCCTCGGCGGCAACGTCATGCAATCGCTCAACGGCTCGGTGAATGCGGTCTGGATCGGCCGCTTCCTGGGCGAAGGCGCGCTGGCGGCGATCGCCAATGCCAACAACATCCTGTTCCTGCTGCTGGGCGCGGTCTTCGGCGTCGGCATGGCGGCGACCATCCTGGTGGCGCAGGCGATCGGCCGCGACGATCTGCCCGGCGCCAAGCGGGTGATCGGCACCAGCGCGACGTTCTTTCTCACCGCCTCGGTACTGGTCGCGCTGGCCGGCCTGCCGCTGTCGCGCCATGTGCTGCTGTGGATGGGCACGCCGGCCGACGCCCTGCCGTATGCGGATGCCTATCTGAAATTGATCTTCCTCGCGGTGCCGTTCCTGTACGCGTTCGCGTTCCTGTCGGCGATCCTGCGCGGAGCGGGCGACGCACGCACGCCGTTCCTGTTCCTGCTGCTGGTGGTCGCGCTGGACATCGTGCTGGTGCCGCTGCTGATGCTCGGCATCGGCCCGCTGCCTGAGATGGGCATGGCCGGCGCGGCGCTGGCCAGCCTGATCGCGAACGCGCTCGGCCTGACCGCCCTGCTCGCCTGGCTGCACCATCGCCGGCACCGGTTGTGGATCCATCGCACCGAGCGTCATCTGTACCGGCCCGACTGGACCATCGTGCGTGCGCTGCTGGCCAAGGGCCTGCCGATGGGCCTGCAGATGGTGATGCTGTCGGCGGCGATGATCGCGATGATCTCGATGGTCAATGCGCACGGCGTGGACACCACGGCCGGCTACGGCGCCGCGATGCAGTTGTGGACCTACGTGCAGATGCCGGCGATGGCGATCGGCGCGGCGTGTTCGACGATGGCGGCGCAGAACGTCGGCGCCGGCCACTGGGACCGCGTGTCGCGTATCGCCGCCACCGGCGTGGGCTTCAACGTGCTGATGACCGGCGCGCTGATCGGCCTGTTGCTGCTGCTGGACCGCGCGGCGCTGTCGCTGTTCCTCGGCGATACGAGTGTCGCGCTGGAGACCGCACGTCACCTCAACCGCATCGCGATCTGGTCGTTCCTGTTCTTCGGCGTGACCTTCGTGCTGTTCGGCGTGGTGCGCTCGACCGGCGCCGTCATGCCCCCGCTGGTGATTCTCGCGGTCACGCTGTGGGGCGTGCGCGTGCCGTTCGCGACGCTGCTGCAGCCGACGCTCGGCGTGGATGCGATCTGGTGGAGTTTTCCGGCCAGTGCGTTGCTCGCGATGCTGCTGTCGATCGGCTATTACCGTTGGGGCGGCTGGCGCCGCGCGCGCATGCTCGATGACGCAGCACACGAGCCGGTCGCGGTGCCGGCGGAAGTGCCGGCGCAACCGCCGGCGCCGCTCGCCAGCATGGAGCCGCACGATACGGACGAGGCGCAGGACAGGCGTCGGCGCACCCGCTGACGGCATGGCATCGGGCTACCAGCCGGACAGCGGCTGAACCCGTGACGCGCCTCGCATTGACCTGCACCCACCGCGACGGCATCTAGAGGGTTCGAGCGCGGTGTCCTGCGCGCCCACGGAACACGCCATGCGGATGACCCTGCTGACGATACTGCTGATCGCGACTGCGACCGCGCCTGTGTTCGCGCAGCAACTGCGCAATCCGGCCGACCCGCCACCGCGTTCGGCCCCGACGTTGCGCCAGGTGGACCCCGCGCCGCGCATGCCCACGCATGTCGGCGCCGACGCCGCACGCGACGCCGCGCTCGCCCGTTGCCGCCAGGCGGCGACGCGTACGATCCAGCCGACCAGTGATGCCCGCATCGCGAGCGCACAACGTCGCGCCGCGGCGACGGACACCCAGCGTGCCGCACGCGGCGGCGATGCGGCCGATCCCACCGATCGCAGTGGTCTGCGTGCGCAACGCGATGCGCAGCAGCGCACGGCAAGCCGCGAACGCAATGCCGCGCAGCAGCGGATGGCAGTCGCGGAGCGCAATTGCCGTTGAGTCAGCGGAGCAGCAGCCCGCGCCACGCGAGTGTCAGCAGGGTGCCGTAGAGCATCGCTTCACCTGTGCGTTGCACGAGGCCGCGCAGTGGTTCGAACGGCGGGAGTACCATCGCGAAGAACAGCAGCAACCACAAAATCGCCGCCACCAACAGCACCACGCGCGTGCGCAATCGCAGTCCGGTGCCGCAGGCCAGCAGCACGACCGCCACGCATGTTCCGAGATAGGTCAGCAGGCCGATCAGGCTGTGCAGTTGCTGGCTCAGCGAGCCGTCCACAGGACAACCGGCATCGCAGGGTGCGAACGCCGAGCCGATGTAGGCAACCGCTTCGAGCAACAGCATCCAGTAGCCCACGCGCGCGGCGCCGCGGACCGGCAGCAGCGGCGCCGCGAGCATCAGCACGATAGCCAGCAACAGGCCGAATGGCACGAAGCCGAACAACCCGATCTGCCAGGCGTAAGGCGTGCCGATGGCGTTGAGTTCGCTGATGTACTGCGAGACGTGCGAGTAACCCGGTTTTCCGGCGCTGCTGCCGAAGAGCATAAGCAGCCAGGCGGGCACGATCGTGAGGATGGCGATGCGGGTCAAGCGGATGCGGGTAGCGCTATGCGGTGCGGGCAACGGTGGCGGGTGCATGCAGGCCTTCCGGAGTGACGTGGGGTGAGGCTAGGTTTCCTTCGAGCCTGCGGCGTGTGCCATTGGGCATGTGGGGAGTGGGGCTCGACCCGCCGCCACCTCGCTCGTCATCCCGGCGAAAGCCGGGAGCCAGTGACTTCTCGTTTTATGTAAGGTCCCAGCTCGCCGGACCGACGCGTTCGCGGCAGGCAAAGGCGCTGGATGACCATCGCGACGCGCTGTTGAAAAGCACATGCTGCCTTCGCCGGAATGACGGCAGTCAGATCGCGCCGATCGTCGCGATCTGCTCCGTCATCCCAGCGGCTTCTAGCAGCCGAATGGCTGTTCAAGCTGGAATCCATTTGCGCGGGGAGAATGCGCTCGCGCTGGAAGCGTGGAGCACGAGTCAAGATCAAAATGGATGACCGGACTTGCGTCCGTTGAAAGCCCAGCGTTCGCTGGAATGACGGAATGGCAGATCGGTGCGAACTTCAACTGCTGATGCCCAGCGAGCCTTGCGATTACGCCGATACCCGCGTCATCCCCACTTCGGCAACTTCGTCCGATCCAGCCCCGCCACTTCGAACACGGCCGTCCGCGTGCCACCGGCCTTGACCGGGAACTCGATCGATACCGTCTTCGCACCGTCGAGCAGACGCCACAGCGCGCGCTCATCGTCGATGAACATCGCGATGGCCTCGTCGGTCTGCGGGCGGTTGGCCGCCATGCGACGCGGCTCGCCGTCGTCGACGCGCACGCTGACGCGACAGCTGGGGTAGCAGTCGAAATCGCCGGCCTGCAGTACGAGGTAACTGCTGCGGCCCCAGGACGGATGGTCGCGGAAGATCAGGCGCACCTGCTTCGCGCCGGTGCCGTCGACGTCAATGTTGTCCTTGGCGTAGATCGTCGCCGACAGTTGCTCGCCACCTTCGACGTGGGCGACGTTGTAGCTCCACAGCGCCTGCGTGCGGGCGTCTTCGCGCACGGCCTCGCCCTTCGCCGCGACGTCGTCGAACTTCGCGCGCACGCGTTCCGCCGCTTCGGTATCGGGGTGGCGGGCCAGCAGCACGTCGGCCTGCGCCTTCGCGAGCGCCCAGTTCTCGATCGCCACGGCTGCCTCGAAATCGCGCTCTGCGGCTTCGGCCTGCTGCTCGGCAGCGGCGGCCTGCGCCTGTGCCTGCGCGGCGGCACGCGCTTGTCGATCCTCGCAGGCGGTCAACGGCAGCAGCGCGGCGAGCAGGGCGGTGGCGAGCAGGTGGCGGGATGTCATGCGGGCGTTCCTCGTTCGGTCGGACGTGTGTCATGTCGGCTGCATCGGCGAGGCGACGCGGACAGTGCGCGGCGCTCGTACCAGCGGCAGATACGCAGCCTACAGCGGCGTCCAGCCCGGATCGACATGCGTCGTGTCCGTGCGCGCCTCAACGCACGCGGCCGCCACGAGGGCGGCCGCGCAGGCAGGACTCGACCCGCATCGACTCAGTTGGCAGGTGCCTGCGTCGTGGTGTCGGCAGGCGCGGCGTCCGGCGCGTCCGCAGGTGCTTCAGCGGGCACCGGTGCCGGTGCCGGCTTGGCCTCGTCGATCAGCTTTTCCACCGAGCCGGTGGTGATCGGGTGATAGCCCGGACGCGCGGTCTCGAAGATCTGCTTCGCCAGCGCCAGACCCGGCTCGGTCTGCACCAGTGCGGTGTAGATCGGCATGATCAGCTTGCGGCGGCCCACGCGCGCGGTGAACTCAGCCAGGGCCTCGTTCGCCTGCGTATAGCCGCTGCGCACCGCCAGCGGATACCAGCGCATCGCGATCTCGCCGTTCTCGGTGCCGGTGAACTTGTAGGCCTCGTCCAGTTGGGTCAGCTGCTCGATGGTCAAGGTCGGCGTCAGGCTTTCGAGGAAGTGCAGCCATTCCTGGGTCGACCATGCATCTGTGATCTGGCGCGGCGGCAGCTGCGCGCTGCCCAGCCATGCCAGACGCGCGGAATCGACGATGCCGAAGTTGCGCGACATCACCTGCGGCGCGTAGCCCGGAATGCCCGGGCCATAGACCCATTCCTGGATCTCGGCATCGGTGACGGTGTCGGGGAACTTGTCGAACAGGTGTTCCTTCGCATACGCGAGGAACTGTTCGGTGGTGATGCTCTGGAACGCGAAGTGGTCGAAGTAGCCGCGCAGGAACGCGTCGAAGTTCTCGCGGCCGAAGCGCTGCTCGAGGAACTGCAGGAACCACGCGCCCTTGTCGTAGGACACCGCGCTCAGCGCGTCGTCGGCATCAAGCTCGACGTCCGGCTTGATCGCCAGTGCCTGGGTCGTTTCGGGCATGGCCGCGATCCCTTCGCGCAGTGCATTGCGCGAGATCACGTACTCCATGTCGCTGACTTCCTTGCCGTACACCGATTCGACGATGCGGTTCTCGACGTAGCTGGTGAAGCCTTCGTTGAGCCAGCCGTGCTTGGCGCTGGAGAACGTCACCAGGTTGCCCGACCAGCTGTGCGCGAGCTCGTGCGCGATCAGCGAGACCAGCGACTTGTCACCGACGATGACGGTCGGGGTGATGAACGACAGGCGCGGATTCTCCATGCCGCCATACGGGAACGACGGCGGCAGAATCAGCAGGTCGTAACGCTCCCAGCGATACGGGCCGTAGAGCTGCTCGGTGACTTCGATCATCTTCTCGGTGTCGGCGAACTCCGCCACCGCACGGTCGACCATCGCCGGCTCGGCCCACACGCCGGCGCGGCCCGAGATTTCCTTGAACACCAGATCGCCGGCGGCGATCGCCATCAGGTACGACGGGATCTTCTGCGGCATCGAGAACGTGTACTCGCCATCGCGCTGGGCGGCCGGATCGTTGTCGGCGCTCATCAGCACCATCACGTCGGGACGCGCGGTGACACGGGCGGTGTAGGTATAGCGGATCGCCGGCGTGTCCTGCAGCGGCACCCACGAACGTGCGTGGATCTGCTGCGACTGGCTGAACATGAAGGGCAACTGCTTGCCTTCGGTCATCTCCGGGGTGAGCCACTGCAGGCCCGACGCGTCCGGCGAGGTCACGTAGGTCACACGGACCTTGGCGTTGCGCTCGGGCGTTTCGATGGTGAGCTTGCTGCCCAGCGTCGCGTCGGGCTGGGCCAGCGCGTACTGCAGCGGCTGCCACTGGCCGGCGGCTTCGCCTTCGACCTTCTGGATGGTCAGGTCGCGCGTGTCGAGCACCAGCTGCGTCGCGGCCTGGTCCTTCCACTGCAGGGTGTAGGTGGCGGCACCGGCGATGGTCTTCGCATCGAAGTCCAGCGCGATGTCGAGCGCCAGATCTTCGGTGACGACCTTGGCGGGCTCGGCGTAGGAATGCTCGTCACGATCGACGACGGCGGCCTGGGCAGGCGGCGCGGCCGGCTCGGCGGCAGGCGTTGCATCACGGTTGCAGGCGGTCAGCGCAAGGACGGCCAGTGCCAGCAGGCCGGCGGCGGAACGGAGTGGGCGCATCGGACAATCCACACGGGGGACAAGCCGGCGATTCTACCGTGCGCCCTGCCCTGACTCCGGTGTGCTGCACCGCATGCGCGGCGCAGCAGCGTATTCAGGCCTTGTAGCCGTCGTGGATCGCGACGATGCCACCGCTGAGATTGCGGTACTTGCAGCGCGCGAAGCCGGCCGCTTCCATCATGCCCTTGAGCGCGTCCTGCGGCGGATGCTTGCGGATCGATTCCGACAGGTACTGGTAGCTGTCGCTGTCGCGCGCGAACAGCTTGCCCAGCCGCGGCATGATCTGAAAGGAATGGAAGTCGTAGATCGGCTTGAACCAGTCGGCCTTCACTTCCGAGAACTCCAGCACGCGCGCCTGGCCGCCGACTTTCAGCACGCGCAGCATCTCGCGCAGCGCGGCGTCCTTGTCGGTGACGTTGCGCAGGCCGAAGGCGATCGTCACCAGATCGAAGCTGGCGTCCGGGAACGGCAGCGTCTCGGCATTGCACTGCACGTACTCGAAGCCGCGCACGTTGCCGCGGTCGGTCATGCGGTCACGGCCGACGCGCAGCATCGAGGCGTTGATGTCGCCGAGCACGAGTTCGCCGGATTCGCCGACACGGGATTTCAGCAACGCGGCGATGTCGCCGGTGCCGCCGGCCAGATCGAGCACACGGTCGCCGGTGCGCACCTGCGCGGTCGCAGCGAAGTAGCGCTTCCACACCCGGTGGATGCCGAGGCTCATCAGGTCGTTCATCAGGTCGTAGTTGCCCGCGACCGAGGAGAACACCTCGCCGACCAGCTTCTGCTTGTCCCCGGTGGGCACGTCGCGGAAACCGAAATGGGTGGTGCCGGGTTTTTTGGATTCGTCGCTCATGGGCCGATTATCCCTCATCCGCGACCGGCGCGATCCGCAGCTTGCCGACGCGGCGCCGTTCCAGCGATTCGACCTGCAGCTGCCAGGCGCCCACGGTCACGGTATCGCCTTCGACCGGCATGCGGTCGAGCAGGTGCAGCACCAGGCCCGACAGGGTGACGTAGGTCGCTTCGCGCGGCAGCACGATGCCCGTGGTCTGTTCCAGATCCTGCAGCGACATCGAGCCGTCGACCAGCCAGATGCCGTCGTCGCCGCGGCTGGCGGCGTAGTCGGCGTCCTGGGTGTCGACCAGATCGCCGGCAATCGTCGCCAGCAGATCGTTCGCGGTCACCATGCCCTCGAGGCTGCCGTACTCGTCGACGACCACCGCCAGCGGAATTGGGTGCGCGCGGATCTGCTCCAGCACGCGCAGCGTCGAGGTGCCCTCGGGCACGACCAGCGGTTCGCGCACGAAGTCGGTGACGTTCAGCGCGCGGCCCTGCAGCACGCTCGACAGCAGATCGCCGCTTTGCACGATGCCCAGCATCTGGTCGAGTTCGCCGTCGCAGACCAGCAGGCGCGTATGCGGCGATTCGATCAGGCGCGCGGTCGCGTGTTCGATGCCGCGTGTCGCGTCGATCCACTCGATGTCGCTGCGCACCGTCATCACGCTCGACACCGGGCGCTCGGCCAGGGTCAGCACGCTGCGGATCATGTCGTGCTCGGCGGCTTCGAGGCGTTCCTCGCCCTCGCCCTGCGGCACTTCGATCGCGCCATCTTCGACATGCGCGGTCGGGCGCGTGCCGAGCAGACGCAGCACCGCATCGGCGGTGCGCTGGCGGAACGGCAGCTGCTGCGCGTGGCGTTCGCGGTTGAAGCGCGACCACTGGTTGAAGGCTTCCACCAGGATCGAAAACGCGATCGCCGCGTACAGATAGCCCTTCGGAATCTTGAAGCCCAGGCCTTCGGCGACCAGGCTGAAACCGATCATCAGCAGGAAGCCCAGACACAGCACCACGACGGTTGGATGCTTGTTGACGAAGTTCGTCAGCGGCTTGCTGGCGAGCAGCATCACCGCCATCGCGATGGTGACCGCTGCGTACATCACGCCAAGGTGGTCGACCATGCCGACCGCGGTGATCACCGAGTCGAGCGAGAACACCGCATCGAGCACGACGATCTGGGTCAGCACGACGCCGAACGAGGCGTAGACGCGCTTGGTACTGGTCTGGCTCTGCTGGCCTTCGAGCCGCTCGTGCAGCTCCATCGTCGCCTTGAACAACAGGAACACGCCGCCGACCAGCAGGATCAGGTCGCGCCCGGAAAAGTCGTTGCCCCAGACCGTGAACAAGGGCGTGATCAGGCCGGCGATCCACGCCACCAGCGCCAGCAAGACCAGCCGCATCAGCAGTGCCAGCGACAGGCCGATCACACGGGCCTTGTCGCGCTGCTCCGGTGGCAGCTTGTCGGCGAGAATCGCGATGAACACCAGGTTGTCGATGCCGAGAATGATCTCGAGGACTACCAGGGTCGCCAGCCCCATCCAGATCGTGGGGTCGGACAGCCATTCCATAGGTGTTCTTGCATCGCGCTCTTGGGGGCCACGGATTCTGCCACGCGATCGTTAAGAAGTTGCCGCGGCGTCTCACGCTCGACCGCGACGGATGCGGCAGGCAGACTCGCGGGCCCGATGTATCGAAGACCGCCTGCATGATCGCCACGCCCGACTACCGCGCCCTGCTCGACACCGCGATTTCCGAAGCCCGTCAGGGCCTTGCGGAAGGTGGCATTCCGATCGGCGCGGCGCTATATCACCAGGACGGCCGCCTGCTCGGCTGCGGCCACAACCGCCGCGTCCAGGAAAGCGATCCGTCGATCCACGGCGAAACCGACGCGTTCCGCAAGGCCGGCCGTCAGCGCTCCTATCGCGACACGATCATGGTCACGACGCTCGCGCCGTGCTGGTACTGCAGTGGCCTCGTGCGCCAGTTCGGCATCGGCACCGTCGTCGTCGGCGAGTCGCAGACCTTCCAGGGCGGCATCGACTGGCTGCGCGAGGCCGGCGTCGACGTGATCGACATGCAGAGCCAGGAATGTGTGGACCTGCTCGGCGGTTTCATCGCCGCGCATCCGGACGTCTGGAACGAGGACATCGGCGAGGACTGAGCGACGCCGCAGCCTGCGCTAGACTGCGCGCCTTCGCGTCACCTGCCCTGAATTCGATGACGACCACGCCACCATAGCCGCCGCTTCCGCGCCGCCCTCTCGGGCGACGCCGCGCTATGCCATGCACCGTCATTCCGCCGGACACCGCTGCGCGTCCGGCCTCGTCAGGGCTTTCCCATGCACCTCAAGATTCCGCTGCGCCAGCAATGGTTCGGCAACGTCCGCGGCGACGTGCTCGCCGGACTCGTCGTCGCACTCGCACTGATTCCCGAAGCGATCGCGTTCTCGATCATCGCCGGCGTCGATCCGCGCGTCGGTCTCTACGCCTCGTTCTCGATGGCGGTGGTCACCGCGATCGTCGGCGGCCGACCCGCGATGATTTCCGCCGCCACCGGCGCGATGGCGCTGGTGATGGTCACGCTGGTGCGCGACCACGGCCTGCAGTATCTGCTGGTCGCGACCCTGCTCGCCGGTGCGTTCCAGATCCTCGCCGGCGTGCTGAAACTCGCATCGCTGATGCGCTTCGTCTCGCGCTCGGTGATCACCGGTTTCGTCAATGCGCTGGCGATCCTGATCTTCGCCGCGCAGCTGCCGGAACTGATCGGCATGCCGTGGACGGTCTACGCACTGTGCGCGGCGGCGCTGGCGATCATCTATGGCTTGCCGCGCCTCACCCGCGCCGTGCCGTCGCCGCTGGTGGCGATCGTCGCGATGACCGTGCTTGTCGCCGCGATGGGCATCGACGTGCGCACCGTGTCCGACATGGGCGCGCTGCCCGACAGCCTGCCGGTGTTCCTGCTGCCCGACGTGCCGTGGACGCTGGAGACGCTGCGCATCGTGTTGCCGGTGTCGGCCACGCTCGCCGTCGTTGGCCTGCTCGAATCGCTACTGACCGCGCGCATCGTCGACGACATGACCGACACGCCCAGCGACAAGCATCGCGAATGCGTGGGCCAGGGCTCGGCGAACATCGCCACCGGTTTTCTCGGCGGCATGGCGGGGTGCGCGATGATCGGCCAGTCGGTGATCAACGTGAAATCCGGTGGCCGCGGGCGCTTGTCGTCGATGGTCGCCGGCACCGTGCTGCTGGCTCTGGTGGTGTTCGCCGGGCCGTGGGTCGGGATGATTCCGATGGCCGCGCTGGTCGCTGTGATGATCATGGTGTCGATCGGCACCTTCAGCTGGCAGTCGCTGCTGGATCTGCGCCGGCATCCGCCCGGATCGAGCGTGGTAATGCTCAGCACCGTCGTCGTCACCGTGGCCACGCACGATCTCGCCAAGGGCGTGCTGACCGGCGTGCTGCTGTCGGCGCTGTTCTTTGCCCGGCGCGTCGGCCGGCTGCTGGATGTCGAGGATTCGATCGACGCCGACGGCACCCGCCGCTACGTCGTGCGCGGCCAGGTGTTCTTCGCGTCGGCCAATGCGTTCGGCGACGCCTTCGATCTGCTCGAATCCGTGCCGCGCGTCGTGATCGATCTGACACACGCGCACTTCTGGGATCTCAGCGCAATCGGTGCGCTCGACACCGTGGTGATGAAACTGCGCGCACGCGGCGTCGACGTCGAGGTGCTCGGCCTCAATGCTGCGAGCGCGACGCTGGTCGAGCGGCATGGTGTGCACGACAAGCCGGGTGCGCGTTCCACTGCGGGGCACTGAGCCCGATGCCATGCGCCACCATCGCCGGGCCCGCCCGGCGATGGTGCGGTCACCTCAGACGCCGCGACCGCCGTCCACGTTCATCACCAGACCGGTGACCTGCTTCGACAGCGACGAGGCGAGATAGAGCGCCGCTTCGGCGATGTCATCGGGCTGGATCAGCGAGCCCATCGGGATGTTCCCGGCGAACAGCTTCTTGGCGTCTTCCAGCGAGGTCTTGGCTGGATCCAGGAAGCCGCCGAGCATCGGCGTTTCCGCCGCGCCCGGGTTGATGACGTTGACGCGGATGTGGCTCGACGCCAGCTCCAGCGCGAGCGACTGGCTCAGGGCGATCGTCGCGGCCTTGGATGCGCAATAGGCATTCTGGCCCGGCTTCGGACGCACGCCGACGATCGAACCGATGTTGACGATCGCGCCGCCGCCCGCCTGTTTCATGTGCGGCACGACGTGCTTGCAGGCCAGGAAGATCGACTTGGCATTGACGCCGAGGATGCGATCCCAGTGCCGCTCTTCCAGGTCTTCGATCGCGGTATAGACCTGCGGCACGCCGGCGCAGTTCACCAGCACGTCGATTGCGCCGAAGCGCGACACCGTGGCGTCCACCAGCGCGCGGATGCTGGCTTCCGAGGCGACATCGGCCTGCACCGCATGGGCGTCCGCGCCGAGCGTCGCCGCCACCGTATCCGCAGCCTCGCCATTGAGGTCGGCGACGATCACGCGCGCTCCTTGGGCATGGAACAGCGCGGCGATGGCGTGGCCGAGCCCCGACGCGGCACCGGTCACGATGGCGGTCTTGCCCTGCAACAGTTGATGACGACTCACGGCGTGCTCCTCGCGACGCATCGCACCAGGATCACCGCCTCCCGGGGCGGTCTCGATCACGGGACGGGTCAGCTGGTTCATTTGTGGAAGTTGATCGCGTGGTACTCGACGTAATCGGCCAGACCGAGTTCGCCGTTCTCCGTGCCGATGCCGCTCTGCTTCACGCCGCCGAACGGCATGTAGCGACGCCCGAGGCGCGACTGCGCGTTCTTGTTGATGTAGGTCATGCCCGCCTCGATGCGCCGCGCCATGCCGACCGCGCGCTCGAAGCTGGTGGTCCAGATGCTGGAGCCCAGGCCGTATTCGCTGTCGTTGGCCATCGCGATGACCGCATCCTCGCTGTCGTACGGAATCACCGGCACGACGGGGCCGAACTGTTCGCAGGTGACGATCTCCTGATCCGGCGTCGGATGCTTCACCAGCACCGGACGCAGGTAGTAACCGTCCTGCCAGGTGTCGGGATCCACCGGTTCACCGAGTTCCACGACCGTCGCACTGCTGTCCTTCGCCCGGGCCACGAGATCCTGCACGTAGCGGTACTGCGCCGCGTTGTTGACCGGACCGAACGTGGTGCGCGGATCGAGCGGATGGCCGATGCGGAACTTCGCGACCTGCGCGCTGAACTTTTCGAAGAAGGTGTCGTAGATGGCACGCGGTACGTAGATGCGCTTGACCGCGAAACAGAACTGCCCCGAACGATGGAAGGTGCCGGCAACCAGCGTCGGCATCTGCGCATCGAGATCCATGTCGTCGAGCACGATCGCCGGATCGTTGCCGCCCAGCTCGAACTGCACGCTCTTGATGGTATCGGCGGCACTTTTCATGATCGCCGTCGCTGCCTTGCCGCCGCCGGTGAACGAGATCTTGCGCACCAGCGGATGTGCGACCAGCGCCGAGCCGGTGTCGCTGCCGCCGTGCAGCACGTTGATGACGCCCGGCGGGAACAGTGCAGCCGCGCGCTTGAGCAGCGTGCCCACGCCGAGCGGCGTGGTCGGCGGTGTCTTGATGACGATGGTATTGCCGCAGACCAGTGCGGGCGCGAGCTTGCGGATCATCAGCACGATCGGCGCGTTCCACGGCACGAAGCCCGCGATCACACCGACCGGCTTCTTCTCGACCGTCAACCAGCTGGTGTCGTCCTCGACGCGCTTGACCTGCAGGAAATCGCGGGCGGCATCGACATTGTCGCGGGTGGCGAATGCGGAGCCGGCGATCTCCATGCGAATTTCCTGCGGCAGCAGGCCGGACTCGGCGACGACGATCGGGGTCAGTTCATCGACCATCGATTCGAGCAGATCGGCGACCGCGAGCACACGCTCGATGCGCGACTCGAGCGGGGTGGCCGCCCAGTCCGGAAACGCGCGATGCGCGGCCTGCACGGCGAGATCGACGTGGCTCGCGTCGGCCTGCGCAGCGCGACCGACGACGTCGGCGAAGCGGCCCGGATCGCGGACCTCGAGATAGTCGCTGGTCTCGACATCCTGGTTGTCGATCAGCAGTTGAAGCGTGGGGATATGCATGCGTGTGTCTCCTGCGACCGGTCCGCTCACTTGTGGAAGTTGATGGCGTGGTACTCCACGTACTCGGACAGGCCCACTTCCGAACTCTCGCGGCCGATGCCGCTCTGCTTCACGCCGCCGAACGGGCTGTTCTTCTGGCCGATGCGCGACGTGCCGGCGTTGTTGATGAAGGTCATGCCGGCCTCGATGCGGCTGGCGATCGCGACGGCCTGATCCGCATCGGTCGACCAGACACTGGACGCCAGACCCAGCTCGCTGTCGTTGGCGAGACGGATGGCCTCTTCCACATCGTCGAAGGCGACGATCGGGATGATCGGACCGAACTGCTCGTTGACCACGACCTCCAGATCCGGCGCCGCGTGCTTCACCACGGCCGGCAGCAGGTAGTAGCCGTCGTCCCAGGTGCTGGCGTCGAGCTTGCTGCCAAGCTCGATCACTTCGGCGCCGGCGGCGCGGGTGCGCTCGGACAGGCCCTGCAGATACTCGAACTGCGCGCGGTTGTTGACCGGGCCGAAGGTCGCGCCCTCGGCGAGCGGGTGCCCGACCTTGAACCTGTCGACCTCGGCGATGAACTTCTCGAAGAACGCGTCGTAGATCGGCCGCTGCACGTAGATCCGCTTGACCGCGAAGCAGAACTGGCCCGAGCGCCGGAACACGCCGCCGACGATCTTCGGGATCACGTCGTCGAGGTCTGCATCGGCCAGCACGATCGCCGGATCGTTGCCGCCGAGTTCGAACTGCACGCCCTTGATGCTGTCCGCTGCGGCTTTCATGATCGCCTTCGCAACCGTGCCGCCACCGGTGAACGACACCTTGCGCACCAGCGGATGCGTGGTCAGCGCCGTGCCGACCTCGGCGCCGCCGTGCACCACGTTGATGACGCCGGGCGGGAACAGCGCGGCGATCTTCTTCAGCAGCGCCGACAGGCCGAGTGCTGCCGTCGGCGCGGGCTTGAGGACCAGCGTGTTGCCGCAGACCAGCGCGGGCGCGAGCTTGCGCATGGTCAGGATGATCGGGGCGTTCCACGGAATGATGCCGGCGATCACGCCGATCGACCGTTTCTCGACGCTGACCCAGCTGGCCTCGTCCTCGACCTGCAGCGGCTTCAGGAATTCCGTGGCGAGATCGACGTTGTCACGGATGATCGCGGCCGACATGCCGGCTTCGGCCTTGTTGGTCGGCACCAGCATGCCGGACTCGCGCGCCATCAGTTCGGCCACGCCCGGGCCTTCGGCGACCAGCAGATCGGCGGCCTGCGTCAGCAGCGCCTGGCGCTGCGCCAGCGGCGTGTCGCGCCAGCCGGCATACGCGCGATGCGCAGCCTGCACGGCCTGGTCGACATGCGCCGCGGTGCCCTGTGCGAGCAGGCCGACGATGTCGGCGGTGCGGCCGGGATCGCGGACTTCGAGGTAGTCGTCGGTCGCGACGTCCTGGTTGTCGATGAGCAGGTGGGTCTTGTGCATGGGGGACTCCTTCAGAGCAGTACGGCGTCGCCAGCGAACCGGCGAAAAGGGGGAGGAATGCCGGGTCAGTCGACGGTGCGTTCGGTGCCGACATCGGGCACGAACGAAAGATCGGATATCTGCTGGCGCAGGTCGGGCGTCAAATCGATATCCAGCGCGCCGAGATAGCCGTCGAGCTGTTCGACGGTTTCGGCGCCGATGATCGGTGCGGTCACGGCCGGGTGCGACATCGCCCAGGCCACTGCCAGCGACGGCGGATGGAAGCCGTGCTCGGCCGCGAACGCGGTGAAGCGGTCGGCCACCTCGTAATTCATGCGGTCGGCATAGCGCTGCGAGTAGCGCGCTTCGTTGAGGCGGCCGGTTTCGGGTTTGCGGTCCACGCCGTACAGGCCAGTCAGCAGCCCGCTGGCGAGCGGGCTATAGACGATCACGCCCAGCTGCTCCGACTCGGCCAGCGGAAACAGTTCGACTTCAGCCTGGCGCTTGACCAGGTTGTACATCGGCTGGACCAGCTCGAAGCGCGCCAGTGATTCACGTTCCGAGATGCCCAGCGCCTTGGCGATGCGCCAGGCGGCCCAGTTGCTGACCGCCGGGTACAGGATCTTGCCCTGGCGCTGCAGGTCGTCGAACGCGCGCAGCGATTCCTCGACCGGCGTCAGCGGGTCGTAGTGGTGCATGAAGTAGAAGTCGATGCGGTCGGTCTGCAGCCGGCGCAGGCTCTGTTCCACCTCGCGCATGATGTGATGGCGCGAGAGGCCGCGATCGTTCACGCCCGGCCCCATCGGGCGGCAGACCTTCGACACCAGCACGATGTCGTCGCGCGACTTCGATTCGGCGATGCATGCGCCGAGGATCGTTTCGGACCGGCTGCCTGCGTAGGAGTTCGCACAGTCGAAGAAGTTGATGCCGGCCTCGCGGCAGCGCGCGAACATGGCCTTCGATGCGTCGGCGTCGGAATAGGAGCCGAACGACATCGTGCCGAAGCACAGCTGCGAAACGCGGACACCGGTGCGACCGATAGCGCGGTGGTTCATGACGTTGGATCCGGATTGGGGATGGAGTGCGGCATGCGTGTCATCGGACACGCTCGATCGCCAGGGCCACGCCCTGGCCGACACCGACGCACATCGTGGCCAGGGCCCGATCGCCCTGCTGCACTTCGAGCTGATGCAGCGCGGTCAATACAAGGCGCGCGCCGCTCATGCCGAGCGGATGGCCGAGTGCGATCGCGCCGCCGTTCGGATTGACCTGTGGCGCATCGTCGGCGAGTCCGAGTGTGCGCAGTACCGCCAGGCTCTGACTGGCGAAGGCCTCGTTGAGTTCCACGACATCGAAGTCCGCCACGGACATCTGCAGACGCGCGCAGAGTCTGTGGATGGCGGGCACCGGCCCGATGCCCATGACACGGGGTGCGACGCCGGCGCTGGCCATGCCCAGCACGCGACCGCGCGGCGTCAGGCCATGTGCCCGCACCGCGTCTGCCGAGGCGAGGATCATCGCGGCTGCGCCGTCGTTGATGCCCGATGCGTTGCCTGCGGTCACGCTGCGGTCGACGCCGTTGACCGGCCGCAGCTTCTGCAGGGTCTCGAGCGTGGTGTCGGGTCGCGGATGTTCGTCGCGGTCGACGACCGTGGGGCCTTTCCGGGAGCTGATTTCGACCGGCACGATCTCCCCGGCGAAGAATCCCGCCGCCTGTGCGCGCGCGGCGCGTTGCTGGCTGCGCAGCGCGAACGCATCCTGGTCCGCGCGCGAGACGGCGTGGTCGGCAGCGACGTTGTCGCCGGTCTGCGGCATCGTCTCGGTGCCGTGCAACGCGGTGAGCGCAGGGTTCACGAATCGCCAGCCCATCGTGGTGTCTTCCAGCACCTGGGTGCGCCCGAACGCGGCCTCGGCCTTGCCCATGACGAACGGGGCACGCGACATCGATTCCACGCCGCCGGCGATCGCCAGTTCGAGCTCGCCGCTGGCGATCGCGCGGAACGCGGCGCCCACCGCGTCCATGCCCGACGCGCAGAGGCGATTGACGGTCACGCCCGGCACTTCGACCGGCAGGCCGGCAAGCAACGCTGCCATCCGTGCAACGTTGCGGTTGTCCTCGCCGGACTGGTTGGCGCAGCCGAGGAACACTTCGTCCAGCCGCGACCAGTCGACCTGTGGATTGCGCCGCATCAGCGCCTGCAGTGGCAGTGCGGCCAGATCGTCGGCGCGCACCGGCGCCAGGCCACCGCCATAGCGGCCGATCGGCGTGCGCACCGCATCGCAGATGAAGACGTCATGCATCGCGTGCGTACCTCGTTTCTGACGTAGTGGCGCAGACATACATCACAGTGTCCCGACCCAGCGCACGACTTCTTCGACGACGCGTTCCGGTTGCTCGGGGATCAGCGCATGGCTCGCGTGTTCGATGCATGCGATCGACACCCGCGGACCGAGCTCGTCGCGCAGTTCCTCACGCTTGTCGGCGGGCTTGAACGGGTCGTCCGCGGCCTGCAGGTCGAGCAGGGGCACGTCGCCCGCGGCCCACCAGTCGCCTTGCGCAGTCGCCTGGTGTGCGGCGAACTGGCTGTCGCGGACGTGCTCGTGCCAGCCGGTCAGCCAGACCGAGGCGTCGTTGCCCGGGGCGAAGAACGTCGACTGCAGTTCCTGCAGGCGTTCCGTGTCTCCGATCGTCGGGTCGACAATGCGACGGATGCTGGCGGTCAGTGCGGGCGGATAGCGCTTGGCCGCCGCTGCGGCAATCACCACGCCACGCACCTGCGCCGGATGCACGCTGGCAGTCATCCGCGCGACCCAGTTGCCGAAGGCATGGCCGACGATCACGGCCGGTCCCTCCGACAGTTCGGCGATGACGAAGGCGATGTCGTCGGCGTAGTCGCGCAGCGTCAGGTCGAGCATCGGCCCGTGACTGCGACCCAGTCCACGCGGCTGCGGGCGCAACACGCGGAAGCCATGCCCGACCAGTCCATCCGCGACGTCGTCGTAGTCCTCGGAGTCGCGACCGAGCGAGGGCAGCAGCACGATCGCAGGTCCGGCGCCTTCGACGATCACATCGAGCTGGACATCGCCCCGTACCAGCAGGCGGCGGTGTCTGGCGCCGGGCGCGCCACGGAAATCGGGGTGGTTCATCGACACATGGATTCCATCGAACGGCAGGGCTTGCAGAACTCCATGCGCCCGGAATCCGGGCGCATGGATCGGGGCGGCGACGCGGGTCGCCGCACCATCAGTGGCGCAGGTCGTTGTGCTGGCTTTCCTTGGCGAAGTACACGCAGCCCGCGCAGATCAGGCTGGTGACCAGCAACAGCATCGACACTGCGAACGTGCCGCCGAACTCGGCCTTCAGTGCGGTGGCGATCATCGGCGTGAAGCCGGCACCGATCAGCGCCGCGCCCTGGTAGCCCAGCGACGCGCCGGTGTAGCGGGTGCGCAGCTTGAACTTCTCGGTCAGGAACGCGACCAGCGGCGCGTACATCGCCGCCTGCGCGATCGTGCCCACGCCGATCGCCAGCATCAGCGCCCACTTCTCTCCGGTGTTGATCAGGTTGAGCATCGGGAACGCCCAGGCCGCCGACAGCAGTGCACCGCCCAGGACCACCGGACGCCGGCCCACCTTGTCGGCCAGCACTGCCATCGCCACCACCAGCACGATCAGTTCGGCCGAACCCGCCACCTGGATCAGCAGCACGTCGCTGCGATCGAAGCCGACGCTGATCGCGTGCGAGAGACCGAACAGCAGCATGATCGCCTGGATCACGAACGCACCCAGACCCACACCCATCGCGCTGAACAGCGGACCCGGCGCGCGCATCAGCTCGACGAACGGGACCTTGGCAACGCCCTGCTCGCTCTTCTTGGCTTCGGCGAACAGCGGGCTTTCCGACACGCTGGTGCGGATGTAGTAGCCGATCACGAGCAGGAACACGCTGAGCAGGAACGGCACACGCCAGCCCCAGCTCTCGAACTGCTCGGGCGGCAGCTGGGTCATGATCGCCAGCACACCGGTCGACAGCAGCACGCCGGTCGGCGCACCGATCTGGGCGAAGCTGCCCCAGAACGCCCGGTTCTTCGCGCCGGCATGCTCGACGACCATCAACGCTGCGCCGCCCCACTCGCCACCGATCGCGATGCCCTGCACCAGCCGGCACAGGACCAGCAGGATCGGCGCGAGGATGCCGACGCTGTGGTAGGTCGGCAGCAGGCCGATCAGGGTGCTCGAACCGCCCATCAGGATCAGCGTCAGCAGCAGCATCTTCTTGCGGCCGACCTTGTCGCCGTAGTGGCCGAACACGGCCGCACCCAGCGGGCGGGCGATATAGCCCACGGCCAGCGTCGCGAACGCCGCCAGCGTGCCGGCGGTGGCGCTGTTTTCCGGGAAGAACAGCTTGCCGAACACCAGCGCGGCGGCGGTGCCGTAGAGCAGGAAGTCGTAGAACTCGATCGTCGTGCCGATCCAGCTGGAGATGGCGACCCGGCGGATGGTCTTCGTATCGGAAGCCTGGTGTGCCTGGGGCGCTGCGTCGTGACTCATGCGATGTCTCCTGGAGCGAAGAATGCCAGCGCGCACGGCGGCGCGGATGTGCCGTCGGTACCGGCAGCGGAAGAAGGGTTCAGGTCAGAACGCATGGCGGAAGCCAAGCTGCAGCGCCTGCGGATTGAAGCCGGGTTCGGTCAGCGGGGTGCCCGCGACGGCGGAGCCGTTGAGCGTGAAGCGCGCGGCATTGCGGTTGTTGATGTGCGCCACGCCGGCATAGACCACGGTCTGAGGACGCAGGAAGCGCTGGTACAGCAGGCCGACCTGGCTGGCGTCGTTGTTGGCGGGCAGGCGGTCCGACAGAACGCTGTAACCCAGCGACAGGGTGTCGACCGGCGTCATGCGGTAGAGCACCGACGTCGAGTAGGTGTCGGCTTCCCGGCTGGCATTGCTAGTGGTGACGTGGTGGTAGCCACCGAACACCTTGAAGCGGCCGAAGTCGTAACTGCCGCCGGCGAGCGTGTAGTCGGTCTCGACCGTCGCCGTGCCGAGATCCTTGACGTGCTCGTGGGTCACACCGACGCCGACCGGACCCTTCTCGTACTCCGCCGCGACATGCCAGCTGTTGGTGCGGTTGCCGTTGAACAGATGTTCGCCCAGGCCGTAATGCGCCTGCAGCGTCACCGCACCGGCGAGCTTCGGGGTGAAGTACGACACCAGACGGCTGTAGCGGGGATTGAACGGCGCCAGATTCAACAGACCCGACGACTGCGTGGTCGCGTCCATCGCGTCGTACTTGCCCAGCATGATGAACTGCGGCGTGTTCTGACGACCCACGCGCAACATGCCGTAGTCCTCGCTGACCAGTGACACCCAGGCCTGGCGGTTGAACACCCGGTGGCGGTCCGCCTTGCGGGCGTGGGTCAGATCCAGCCCCATCTCATAGGTGTACTGGACCGACAGGTCGTCGGTGATCTCCTTGCCACCGCGCAGGCCGAGCCGGCTGGCGCGCGCGCCGTTCGAATCGACGCGTGTGCGTGTGCCGTTGCCGTAGTCGCCTGTGGTCACGAAGACGTCGACGATGCCGTACAGGCCGATCGGCTTGAGCGGCGCTTTCGCGGCGGGCGTCGCAGCGGCGGGGGCCGCCGCAGGCGCGGGCGCGGGCTCCGGCGGCGTCTGCGGTTGCTGCGCGGCGGCCGATGCGCTCAGCACCATGCCGGCACAGATCGTCACGCTCGCTATCGTCTGTCTC
This sequence comes from Luteimonas sp. Soil_N_1, assembly GCF_057656255.1. NCBI lineage: Bacteria > Pseudomonadati > Pseudomonadota > Gammaproteobacteria > Lysobacterales > Lysobacteraceae > Luteimonas > Luteimonas sp. Soil_N_1. The sequence continues at coordinate 126,265 of NZ_JBDGKS010000003.1, read as the reverse complement.
ATTCGCACATCCCCTTCAATCTGGTTGTCGTGTTCGGATGGGCATCCATGCGGGCAGTGGTTCCAACGCGTCCGCCGCGTCACGAGGCAGGGGGTTCCTTCGCGCTGCGGACTGGCGTGCACGGCTCGCCGGCCCGGCTGCAAGGCCTGGCGGATGTGTCGGAACAACAGGTGCGGTCGGGGCGTCCTGCACCCGGCCTTTCGGTCGAATGACGGGGGTCAGGGCACCGGCATGCGCCGGTGGAACCATCGGGCGGTCGGCGTGGCGTCGACGATGTGGACATCGCCCGATCGCGTCATGGCAATCCGGATCCGTCGATCGATACGGGGCCGCAGGTGCGGCATGGCGACTTGCTGGACACGCTGCACTCCACACCTCCCTCGTCGTGGTGCGAGACGTTGCGGCGCAGGCCATGGCGTCTCGACGTAGCGGAGTCTATCGGTGGGTTTTCGACCGGCGCACGGAGTCCGCGGACAATCCAGCTATGCCATGCGAGACATGGCGGCCTTGCGTCAACGATTGTTGCAGCACAGCATTTTTCCGGGTCGTTTCGCCAATTCCGCTTTCGCCGCATCCATGCCGCGCGCGTTGCGCCAGGACGTGCAACGCAAGGCTTCGTCTTGGCGCGATCCGGACGCAGGCGTACGCTGCACAGCCTCGAGACACGCAAGCCGCGCGCCGGCTTGCGTCTCCATCAGGATCGGCGATGCAAGCGGCCAAACCCACCGAGTTCGACATCGGCATCGCGTCCGACCTGCACCGCTGGCGCGCGTTCGTCGCGATCGCCGAGCTCGGCAGCATCACCCGCGCGGCCCTGTTCCTAGACAGCAACCAGTCGCTGCTCAGCCGCCAGCTCAACGCGCTGGAGCGCGACTGCGGCGCACGCCTGTTCACCCGCACCGGGCGCGGCGTGCAGTTGTCGGAGCTGGGCGCGCACGTCTTTCCGCGGGTCAAGACGCTGCTGGCAGACGCCGCGCTGCTCGACGCCGACATCCGCGGCGAGGCGCTCGCACCGACCGGCCGGGTCACACTGGGGCTGCTGCCGTCGATCTCGCAGACGATCACCGCGCCCTTGTTCGCCGCGCTGCGCGAGCGCTTCGCCAGCGTCAGTCTGAAGATCCTCGAAGGCTCCGGTGGCCAGGTCGAAGAGTGGCTGGCCGATGCGCGCATCGACATCGCCATCCTCTACCGCTATGGCATGTCCGCCCACGAGATGGAGCAGCCGCTCGCGGTCGTCGACAGCTATCTGATCGGGCCACGGCGCGATGCACTCACGCGCAACAAGACCGTCGCCTTCGACCGGCTCGACGGCCTGCCGCTGGTGCTGCCGAGTGCACCGAACGGGCTGCGGCGTGCGCTCGACAGCATCGCCCGGCAGCGCGACATCGCACTGTCGCCGGCGATCGAGGCGGACTCGTTGCCGTTGCAGAAATCGCTCACAGCGCGCGACGGGCTCTACACCGTGCTGCCGATCCACGCGGTCTGGCACGAACTGGAAGACGGCTCGCTGCAGGCCTCGCAGATCACCGACCCGCCCGTGCAGCGCACGATCTCGATGGCGATGGCGCGCTCGAAGAATCCAGGCCGCGCAGTCGCGGCGGTCGCGTCGCAGATCGAGGCCATCGTGCGGGAGATGGCCGAGACCGGCATCTGGCATCGCGATCGTCCGCAAGCACCTGCCGACGCATAGCTGGGTTGCAGGCCGCGTGCTGGATCGTCGAGCGCGTGCGGGCTAGGGTCGTCGCTCCCCGACGTCTCGATGTCGCCGCTGCCCGGAGTCACGATGCCTCGCATTGCCCTGCCCGCCCCCGACGACATGTCGACCGCGCAACGCGCGGTGTACGACCGCATCGTGTCCGGCCCGCGCGGGAAGATCCAGGGTCCGCTCCGGGCCGCGCTGCACAACCCCGAACTCGCCGACCGCTGGCAGGCGCTCGGTGCGCTGCTGCGTTATGACACCTCGCTGACGCCGCGCCAGTCGGAACTGGCGATCCTGGTCACCGGCCGCGCCTGCAACTCGCCGTTCGAGTGGTATGCGCATCGACTGGAAAGCGAATGCATCGGGCTGGAGACACCGGTAATCGAAGCCCTGCTCGCGCATGAAGTGCCGACCGGTCTCGTCGAAGAGGAAGCCGTCGTCGTCGCGTTCGCCGCAGAACTCAATGCGCACCGCTCGGTCTCCGACGCGGTGTATGCACGCGCGCTCGCGCTGCTGGGCACCGTGGCCGTGGTCGAACTGACCGCGCTGGTGGGCTACTACACGATGGTCGCGATGACGCTCAACGCACACGAGATTCCCCTGCCCGAAGGCGTCACCCCCGCGTTCGACCTGCCACAGGCGACGCTGCGATGAGCGCGGGCTGGGACTGCCATGCGCACGTGTTCGGCCCGTACGCGGATTTTCCGCTGGCCGGCGAGCGCAGCTACACGCCGCCCGAGGCACCGCTCGACGCCTACCTCGCCCTGCTGCAGCGGCTCGACCTCGCACGCGGCGTACTGGTGCACGCCAGCGCCTACGGGCCCGATCACACGCTGCTGCTGCATGCGCTCGAGGCCGCGCCGCAACTGCGCGGCGTGATGGTCGTGCGCGCCGACGGACCGCGCGATCTGTCTGGTCTGCGCGCGCGCGGCGTGCGCGGCCTGCGTTTCAGCCATCGCAGCGGGGCCGGCAACTTCGCCGGCAGCGCCGGTCTGGATGATCTGGTCGCGCTGGCACCCGCGATGGCCGATGCCGGCCTGCACGCCGAACTGTGGACCGACACTACCGTGCTGCCCGGCATCGACGCGACACTGCGCGCGTTACCGGTCACCGTGGTGATCGATCACATGGGCGGCTTCGATGTCGAGGCCGGCATCGATGCGCCCGGCTTCGCCACGCTGCGGGCACTGCTCGATGACGGCCATGCCTGGATCAAGCTGTGCGCCTACCGCAACCTGCTGGGCACCGAGATCGCGCGCGGGCAGCCGTTCCACCAGGCGCTGCTCGACACCAATCCCGCGCAACTGCTGTGGGGCAGCGACTGGCCGCATCTGCGCGTCGATCCGGCGCCCGATGCCGCCGACCTGCTGGCCCGGTTCCGCGACTGGACCCCGGACGCGCTCGCGCAGCTGATCCTCGTCGACAACCCGGCCGCGCTGTACGACTGACCGCGCGGCGCGGTGTGACGCCGTGTTGCGCGAATCCGCAAAGCTGCTCTGCGGGCGCCCGCATCGTGGCCCATGGACCGCCTGCCTAGACTCGGACGTCTTCACCGGCACGGGCTGCAGACGCCACATGGACGATTACACCCAGCTCCAGGTCGACATCACCGACCACGTCGCGACCCTGACCCTCGATGCGCCGCCGGTCAACGCGCTGACGCGCACGCTCAACGACGAACTCACGCTGGCGCTGGACCGGATCTCGGAACTCGACGACGTCCGCGTGGTGCTGCTGACCGCGGCGGGCAAGGTGTTCTGCGCCGGCGCCGATCTCAAGGGGCGCGCCGAAGTCATCAAGGGACCCGGCGATCTGCCGGCGCACGCGCGCCGCACCCGCGAGTGCTTCCATGCGATCCGCGAATGCGCCAAGCCCGTCGTCGTCGCGATCAACGGCGCTGCGCTGGGCTCGGGTCTGGCGATGGTCGCTTCGGCCGACATCCTGGTCGCGTCCGAGCGTGCATCGCTGGGACTGCCCGAAGTCGACGTGGGCCTGCTCGGCGGCTGTCGCCATGCGATGCGCCTGTTCGGGCACTCGCGTCTGCGGCGCATGGCCCTGACCGGACATCGTGTCGACGGCGCGGAGCTGTACCGGCTGGGCATCGTCGAGGCCTGCACCGCGCACGACGCATTGCTGCCGACTGCCCTGGAGATCGCCCGCAGCATCGCCGCCAAGAGTCCGGTGTCGACGCGCATGGGCAAGCACACGATGAACGTCATCGAAGACATGAGCCTGCGTGACGGTTATCGCTACGAGCAGGACATGACCGCGGCGATCGGCCGCACGGACGATGCACGCGAAGCGCAGGCCGCGTTCCGCGAGAAGCGCGCGCCGCTATTCACCGGCCGCTGATGCACCCGTGCCGCCGTGGCCGCGATGTGTCGCGGACGGCATGCCAGCCTTGCGCATCAGGCGCGTAGGCAGCGGCGGCCCACCTTCCTACAGTCCACCGGACACCCGCCGGAGATCGCCTGCCCCATGACGCCCGACCAACGCCCACTGTCGCACCTCAAGGTGCTGGATCTGAGCCGCATCCTGGCCGCGCCTTGGACCGGACAGATCCTGGCCGACCTGGGCGCGGACGTGATCAAGGTCGAGCGCCCCGGCAGTGGCGACGACACGCGCACCTGGGGTCCGCCGTTCCTCAAGGACGCCGCAGGCAACGACACCCGCGAGGCCGGCTATTACCTGGCGGTCAATTCCGGCAAGCGCTCGATCACGATCCGCATCGACACGCCCGAAGGCCAGCAACTGGTGCGCGAACTCGCACAGAGCGCCGACGTGGTGCTGGAGAACTACAAGGTCGGCACGCTGAAGCGTTACGGCCTCGACGCCGATGCGCTGCGCGCGATCAATCCGCGGCTGATCTTCTGCTCGGTCACCGGGTTCGGCCAGACCGGCCCGCGTCGCGACCAGCCCGCCTACGACTTCCTGATCCAGGCGATGGGCGGCCTGATGAGCGTCACCGGTGAGCGTGACGACCGTCCCGGCGGTGGCCCGCAGAAGGTCGGCATCCCGATCGTCGACCTGATGACCGGCATGTACGCCGCGGTCGCCGTGCTCGCCGCCGTCGCCAAACGCGACCGCAGCGGCGAAGGCGAGACGATCGACATCAGCATGCTCGACGTGCAGGTCGCGACGCTCGCCAACCAGGCGATGAACCATCTGGTGTCGGGCGACACTCCACAGCGCAACGGCAACGCCCATCCCAACATCCAGCCGCAGGACGTCTACGCCTGCAGCGACGGCGACGTGATCCTGGTCGTCGGCAACGACCGCCAGTACGTCAAGCTCTGCGACGTGCTCGGCCATCCCGAATGGGCCGAGGGCGACTACGCCAGCAATGCGGGCCGCGTGCGCAACATCGGCACGCTGTCGGCGCTGTTGCGCGAGGCCTTCGCGAGCTGGACGCGCGCCGATCTGGTGGCCGCGCTCGATGCGGTCGGCGTGCCCTGCGGCGCGATCAACACGGTGCCCGAAGTGCTGGCCGACCCGCAGGTCGTCGCACGCGGCATGCTGCAGCACGCCGCGCATCCGGCCGGCGTCGACGTGCCGCTGATCGGCACGCCGATGCGCTTCAGTGACGCCGCGCTCAAGCCGCGCACCGCGCCGCCGCTGCTTGGACAGCATAGCGACGAGATCCTCGCCACGCTCGGCTACAGTCCCGAGCGCATTGCGGCGCTGCGCGCCACCGGAGTCGTCTGATGAAACTGCACTGGTCGCCGAAGTCGCCGTTCGTCCGCAAGGTCATGGTCTGCGCGCATGAGCTGGGATGCGTGGATGCGATCGCGCTCGAGCGCTCGGTCGCCGCGATGCTGGTGCCGAACGACAGGCTGATGCAGGACAACCCGCTCTCGAAGATTCCCACGCTCGTACTGGAGCACGGCGTGCGCCTGTTCGACTCGCGCGTGATCTGCGAATACCTCGACGATCGCTTCGACGGACACCTGTTTCCGCGAGCGCCCGGCCTGCGATGGGACGCATTGCGCTGGCAGGCCTTCGGCGATGGTGCCCTCGACCTGCTGGTGCTCTGGCGCAACGAACGCGAGCGTGATGTGCCATCCGATCCTCTGTGCGATGCGTTCGCGCTGAAGACCAATGCAGTGGTCGCGCAGCTGGAACGCGAAGCCCCTGCACTGTCCGCCGCGCCGTTCGCAATCGGACACATCGCGATCGGCTGCGCGCTCGGTTACCTCGACTACCGGTTCACAGCGCGTGACTGGCGGGCCACCGCCCCGGCGCTGGCAGCCTGGTTCGCCGACGTGTCCGCACGACCGTCCTTTGCCGCCACGGTGCCTGCCGATGGCTGATACGCATGACAGCGCCCTGCCCCTGCATCGGGCAGTCATCGTCATCGGCGCAGGCACGATGGGCGGAGGCATCGCCGAGGTCGCCGCGACCGCCGGCCATCGCGTGCTGCTGCGTGATGCCGACGCGGACTCGCTGGCGCGCGGTATCGCCCGCATCCACGCCGGCCTCGACAAGCGTGTTGCCCGCGGCAAGCTCGACGCGGCCACGCGCGATGCGATCGTGTCGCGCATCCAAGCCGACGACCGCAGTGCCGATACGGCCGATGTCGGGCTGGTGATCGAAGCGATCGTCGAGAACCTCGACATCAAGGTCGCCGCGCTGACGCCGTACGCGGAGTCCCTGCCCGCCGACGCGATCCTCGCCACCAACACCTCGTCGCTGTCGGTCACCGCGCTTGCCGCGCGCCTGCCCGGCCCGGAGCGTGTGGCTGGCCTGCACTTCTTCAATCCGGCCACGGTGCTGCCGCTGGTGGAGGTCGTCGCCGGCCAGGCGACGGCACCCGGGGTCGTCGATACCCTCGTCGCGACCGCACGTGCGTGGAAGAAATCGCCGGTGGTGTGCCGCTCGACACCGGGCTTCATCGTCAACCGCATCGCGCGTCCGTTCTACGGTGAGACGCTGCGGCTGCTGCAGGAATGCGCGGCGACGCCGGCCACACTCGATGCGGTGCTGCGTGAGTCGGGTGGCTTCCGCATGGGGCCGTGCGAGCTGATGGATCTCATCGGCCACGACGTCAATTTCTCGGTCACCTGCTCGGTCTACGACGCGTTCTTCCAGGATCCGCGCTACCGCCCGTCGCTCGTGCAGCAGTCGCTGGTCGACGCGGGCTGGCTGGGGCGCAAGTCCGGTCGCGGCTTCTTCGACTATCGCGAAGACGCCGACACACCGCGGCCCGACGATGCCACCGGCACGCGGCCCTCGCAGCTACGCGTCGAGGGCGACCTCGGCGCGGCGCAGGCGCTGGTCGCGCTGCTCGACAGGCTCGATGGCATCACGGTCGAACACGGCAGCGGCCCCGGCCTGTTGCGGATCGACGGCCTCGCGCTCGCACTGACCGACGGCCGCAGCGCGACCGCGCGTTCGCTCGAGGCGGGCGAGCCGGTGGCGGTCTTCGACCTGGCGCTGGACTACGCCACCGCCACCCGGATCGCAGTCGCGTTTCCGCCACATGTCGACGCACAGGCACGCGACGCGGTCGTCGGCCTGTTCGAGGCACTCGGCAAGCGCATCTCGGTCCTGGACGACGCGCCCGGCCTCGTGGTCGCGCGCACGGTCGCCATGCTCGTCAACGAAGCGGCGGACGCCCTGCAGCAGGACCTCGCGTCCGCCGACGACATCGACGCGGCGATGACCCGCGGCGTGAACTATCCGCTGGGACCGTTGGCCTGGGGCCGGAAGGACGGCCTGCCCTACTTCGCAGCAGTCCTCACGCATCTGGCGGCGGCGTATGGCGAGGACCGCTACAAGGTGTCGCCGTGGCTGCGTCGTGAGGTCCAGACGCAACACATCGGGGCACGCGCGCATGGTTGAGTTCGTCGCCACCGAAGTCCGCGACGCGGTCGCGATCGTGCGCATCGAACGCGCGGCGCGGCGCAATGCGCTGAACCTGCAGGTCAAGACCGAGCTGATCGCGGCGCTGCAGGCGGCCTGCGCAGATCCTGCCGTCGTCGCCATCGTGCTGACCGGCAGTGGCGGCTATTTCGTCGCCGGCACCGACATCGGCGAGATGGCGACCCTGTCGCCGACCGATCACCAGCGTCTCGATACCGACCGCGTCTTCCACGTGGTGCGGCAGTCGCCCAAGCCGGTGATCGCGGCAGTCGAGGGCTACGCGCTGGGCGGTGGCTGCGAACTCGCGCTGGCCTGCGACCTGATCGTCGCGGCCGAGGACGCACGTTTCGGCCAGCCCGAGATCCGCGTCGGCATCATGCCGGGCGCGGGCGGCACCCAGCGCCTGCTGCGTGCGGCTGGTCGCTACAAGGCGCTGCTGTGGACGCTGACCGGTGAACACATTCCGGCGCGCGATGCGTACGCGGCCAATCTGGTCTCGCGTCTCGTACCGCCTGGCGAAGCGCTGGAGGAAGCGGTCCGCATCGCCGCACAGATCGCAACGATGCCGCCACTGGCCGTGCAGGCGATCCGCGAAGCCATGCGTCTGGGCGCCGACGTTCCGCTCGACACGGCACTGGCCCTGGAACGCCGCCTGTTCGAACGCCTGTTCGACAGCGCCGACCAGCGCGAAGGCATGCAGGCCTTCCTCGACAAGCGCGCACCGCGCTACACCGGCCGCTGACGGACACGTATCGCAGACAGCCCGGGCTGTGCGCACAGGCGGTCAGTGGAACGTGAAATCAACGGCGGCGCATCCGGACGATGCATGCCGCCGGCCGGCTTGTTCTGACCCCGGCACCGGCCCAGACTGGCGCCATGTCGAGCCTGCCGCCCTCCACGCCGCCTTCCGCGGTTCCGGATCGGGCCACACTGCGCGCGCATCGCTACGCGCCCCGCGAATGGGCGCCGCACGAGCGGCCGATGATGCCGGGCTCGCCGTCGACGCCGCTGCACTCCACGCGGCGCCGCATCGCGTTCGGCATCATCGGTTTCATCGTCGCGATGACCGGCGGTCTCGGCAATGCGCTGGTCACCGCGAACCTGGTCAACCTGCAGGGCGCGCTGGGCGCGTATGCATCGGAGATCGCCTGGCTGCCGGCGGCCTACGTGATGACCAACGTGTCGATGAACATCCTGCTGGTGAAATTCCGCCAGCAGTTCGGCCTGCGGCTGTTCACCGAGGCGTTCCTGATTCTCTATGCGCTGATCACGCTGGCGCATCTGTTCGTCAACGATCTGGGCTCGGCGATCGCGGTGCGCGCCGGCCACGGCATCGCCGGCGCGGCGCTCAACACGCTGGGCCTGTACTACATGCTGCAGGCCTTTCCGCAGAAGCACCGTTTGCGGGGGCTGGTGATCGGCCTGGGCATCGCGCAGCTCGCACTGCCACTGGCGCGCGTGTTCTCGACCGATCTGCTCGAGTTCGGCGAATGGCGCGGGCTGTACATGTTCGAACTCGGGCTGGCGCTGGTCGCGCTCGGTGGCGTGCTGCTGCTCAAACTGCCGCCCGGTGATCGCCACAAGGCCTTCGAGCCGTTGGACTTCGTGACCTTCGGCCTGTTCGCGCCCGGCATCGCGCTGTTGACCGCGGTGCTCGCGCAGGGACGGCTCGCATGGTGGACGGAAACCGCGTGGCTGGGCTGGGCGCTGGCCGGCGCGTTCGTGCTGGTAACGGCGGCAATCGCGATCGAACACTTCCGTGCGCGGCCGCTGCTCAATACGCGCTGGCTCGCGACCGGCTCGATGCTGCGGCTGGCACTGGCGATCGTGCTGATCCGCATCGTGCTGTCGGAGCAGGCGACCGGCGCGGTCGGCTTTCTGCAGGCGCTGGGCCTCGGCAACGAGCAGATGCGCACGCTGTTCGTGATCGTGCTCATCGGCAGCGTCGCCGGACTGGCGACGAGCGCGCTGACCATCAACCCTGCGAAGACCTGGCAACCTGTACTGATCTCGCTGGCGCTGATGATGACCGGTGCGCTGATGGATGCGCAGGCGAGCAACGTCACCCGGCCCGAGCAGATGTATGTGAGCCAGTTCCTGCTCGCGTTCGGCAGCACGTTTTTCCTCGGGCCGATGCTGATCGCGGGCATCGGTCCGGTGATCAGCCAGCCCCGCAACCTGATCAGTTTCGTCGTGCTGTTCGGAATGACCCAGAACCTCGGTGGCCTTCTCGGCTCCGCGCTGCTGGGCACGTTCCAGACGATGCGCGAGAAGTTCCATTCCAGCGTGCTGACCGAGCACCTGACCCTACTCGATCCGCTGGTCGCCGCGCGCGTGCAGGCCGCCGCGAACGGCTATGCCGCGACCATCGCCGATCCCGCGCAGCGCAACGCACTTGCCGTGCGCGCACTCGGCGGCGCGGCCACGCGCGAGGCCAATGTGCTGGCCTACAACGATGTCTTCCTGCTGATCGCCTTCATCGCGTTCTGCACGCTGGTGTGGATCATCGCGTCGCGGGTCTGGGCGCGTCTGCGCGCCGCGCCGGCAACGCCCGCATCGCCACCTTCTTCTGCCGCCCCGGATTCCGCATGAGCGCACCCGCCCCGACACCCCCACCCGAACAGCCGGCCGCGCCGTCGCGTCGCCGACGCGTGCTGCAGATCGCCGCATTCGCTGCGGTCGCGCTGGCGGGCGTGCTGCTGGTGCTCTACGCCTGGCGCCTGCCGCCGTTCGGCAGCAGCGTGCAAAGCACCGAGAACGCCACCGTGCGCGGACGCGTGACGCTGATCGCGCCGCAGGTCTCGGGCTACGTCACCGAAGTCGCGGTGCAGGATTTCGAGCCGGTGACGCGCGGTCAGCTGCTGGTGACGATCGACGACCGCATCTACCGCCAGCGTTTCGAACAGGCGGAAGCCAACCTGCGCGTGCAGCAGGCCGCGCTGGCGAATGCCACACAATCGCGCCGCAGCGCCGAGGCCGGCATCGCCCGCAGCGCCGCCGACATCGCCGCGACGCGCGCGCAGTCGAACGTCGCCGCGATCGACCTGCGCCGCATCGAACAACTCGCCGCGCAGAAACTCATTTCCGAACACGACCGTGACCTCGCCCGCGCCAGCAATGCGCAGGCGCGCGCATCGGCAGCGCAGGCGCGCGCATCGCTCGACATTTCCGAACAGGACGCGCGCAGCGTCGACGTCAATCGCGAGAGTCTGGAAGCCGCGGTCGCCAGCGCCGAAGCGGCGGTGCGTCTGGCGAAGATCGATCTCGACAACACGCGCATCACTGCGCCCAACGACGGCCTGCTCGGCCAGGTCACCGTGCGCCAGGGCGCGCTGGTCAACGCGGGCACGCAGCTGATGGCGGTGGTGCCGGCGGACGTCTGGGTGCTGGCGAACATGAAGGAAACGCAGATGGTCGACATGCGCGTCGGCCAGCCGGCGAGCTTTACGGTCGACGCACTGGGTGGCGCGCGACTGACCGGTCGCGTCGAACGGATTTCACCCGCGACCGGTTCGGAGTTCAGCGTGCTGCCCGCGGACAACGCGACCGGCAACTTCGTCAAGATCGCGCAGCGGATTCCGGTGCGGATCGCGGTGGATCGCGATCAGCCGCTGGCGGAGCGGCTGCGTCCGGGCATGTCGGTGGAAGTGAGTGTGGATACGGGGGCAGCAGTGCGAGAAGACGCTGGCGATGCGCCGGTGTTGCGTCCGCGATGAGGCAATTGCGCTTGACCGTCATTCCGGCGAAAGCCGGAATCCATTTTTGCGGTGCAGACGGCCCGTAAGCGGATTGATGTTCCAGCGAAAGCGGTTCGCTCCAGTGAAAGCGTCTCGAGATACCAAGCAAGATCAAAATGGATTCCAGCCTGACCAGCCATTCGGCTGTTGAAAACCGCTGGAATGACAGGGTGCCTGGCGACTTAGCCACGTCGATTCTCAGAAACCCAACGCCGCCTCCAACACCGGCTTCGCCCACTCCGGCGTCTTCGCCAGCGCGGCCAGATCGTCCGCATCCGGCACCACCAGCGCGCCGTCGACCATCTCCAGCAGCAGCACCGGATCCGGCACCGCTTTCCCGCGCGCAACCTCGACGCTGTTGTCGTAGACCTGCAGCTGCGCGAGCACCGGCATCAGCGCGATCAGGTTCTCGCGCGCACGCGTCCAGCGCGCGCGGATGCTGGCTTCGGGAATGTCGTGACCGCCGATCGCAACCCGCGCCCGCACGCGCGCGATGTGCTGCTCGGCTGAGGACAGACCGCAGAACCACATCAACACGTCGTGCGTGCGCGCGGCCTCGGCGATGCGCGCCGGCACGGTGTTGCCGCCCAACGTGGTTTCGAATGCATGGCTGTGGCCGTTCGCGAGTGCGACATCCAGCCGGCGCATGCCTTCCTGCCAGGCTTCCGCATTCGCTTCAGGCATCGAGCAGCCGGTCGCGGCGGCGAGTTCGCGCGCGAAGGTGTCGGGGTTGAACCACGTCATGCCGGCGCGTTCGAGCAGATGGCCGCCGACCGAACTCTTGCCGGCGCCGTTGACGCCCGCCAGCACGTAGAGGACCGGACGCGCCACGCTCAGCAGGTCGCGCCGGCCTTGACCTTGCCGCGCAGGCGCGCGGGGCCACGCATCGCGTCACGCAGGCGCGTGCCGGCGTCGTCGGCCTGCAGCGCCGCCAGGCGCGCGTCGAAACGCGTGCGCAGGGTGTCGAGCGCCGAACGCTGCGCTGCGCCGGCGGCGTCGAGTGCCTGCAGGATCGCGCCGTATTCCTCGGCCGAGAGGATCACCGCCTCGGGCGTGTTGTGGTTGGTCACCACAACCTTGCCGCCGCGGGCGATGGTCTTCATCACGCCGCGCCAGCCGAGTTTCTTGACGTCGGAGGCCGGCGTGCGCGGCAGCGCATCGAGGGCGTCGAGCTTGAGGGACATCGTCATCGCGGTCGCTCCTGCGGCGGGCATAAGGAAATATACCCCAATTGGCCTATCTGGCCCTTCACGCGATGCCCGGTGTTCCGGACCCGCTCAGCGACGGGAGAAGCGCAGCACCATCCACAGGATGAGCGCGAGCAGGTTCACCCCCAGCGCCGCGGTCGACGGGCCAGCCAGCGCGAGCCGGAAGGCCTCCGACGGCACCGACCAGTCGAGGTCGACCACGACGCTGCGGCCGAACCGGAACTGCAGCGGCACCGTGGCGCCGGCGTGCCAGGCGTAGCTCAGCCACGGCGTGGCGATGACCGGAATCTGCAGGGCGAGCGCAATCCGCGACAGGCGCTCGCCGAGGGCGTCGCCTTCGAGCAGCAGCACGCCGGCGATCATCGCGAACGTCGACAGCAGCAGGCCGATCACCAGCACCAGCACCGCGCCACCGCCGGCGCCGCCGGAGGCCAGCCGCATCAGCGTGCTGGCGAGGCCGTAGAAACCACCGGCGATCTGCAGGATCGCGACGAGTCGAAGCAACACGGACATGGGCGGCGCACCGGACAGGGCGGGCGATTGTGGCGCCGTCGCCCGGCGGGCTCAAGGCGCGGCCGCAGGCTCGGCCACGCGCCACAGCACCGGCCATGCATCGGCGCTCAGACCACCGCACGTCTGCATCTCGGCGTAGTGCGACAGCTGGAATGCCTGCCCATCGAACTGCCAGGTCGCGTGGTAACCGCAATCGCCGATGCCGCGCCCCTTGGCGTACTGCGCCAGTGTGCCGGTGGCGGGATCGAAGTCGGGGCCGACCAGCAGATCGAAATCCTCGCGGACTTGGGTGCTGTCGTCCGACATCAGCGGTGCGGGCAGAGTCAGCCGTGTCACGTTGCTGCCGTCGAGTGCCGTGCGGAACACCAGGCTCGAGGCCTGATAGGCGCCACTGAAGCAGGTCACGAATACAAGCGCATGCGTCGCATCCAGCGGCACCGCGGTGTCCTGGCGCGCGATGTCGAATTCGCCGCCTGACGTGTCACACCCCTGCGCCCCCAGCACGGCGAGGTGCGAATCACGCGTGAGGCGGATCAGGTCCGCGACCGCGACGCCGGTCAATGCGCTCCGTGCGACCGGGACCTGCGGCAGCACCGGCAGCGCCGGGGCGGCAGGCACGCGGTCTTCCGGACGATCCCCGCGTCGCACCCACGCACCTGGGGTGTCGAGGCGGTGCTGATGGTCGTCGACATAAAGCAATGCGGCGTTGAAACCGGACAGCGACACCTCGCGACCCGCCTCGTCGCCCAGACGCGCAGCGTCGCGCACCAGATCGATGAAGCGCGCGATGGCAGCCGGATCCTCCAGGCGCAGGGCGGCGTACTCGCCTGCATCGCGCCGCCAGGGCAAGCCGGTGATGCCGGGCGCGTCGACACCATCGAGTCGCAGGCCACCGGCATCCAGCTCGTCCCACGGGGCGCGCAGCAGCAACGCCTGGGCGCCATCGGCACCGGCGTCGCGGGTCAGAGACAGCACCAGTCCAGTGACGGTGTCGCTGATGCCGATCGCGGCGCAGCGGCGGATGTTGTCGCAGGCGACCGTGACGTCGCGGAAGGTCCGGTAGACCGGCACGGCGGGCGTGCCGGCCGGTGCCGCATGCAATGCGGCCGCGTCTGCGGACGACGCGGCGTCGGTCTCCGGTACAGCCGCAGGCTTTGTGGTGGATGCCGGCGTTTCCGCATCGCGTTGTGTGCAAGCGCCCAGCGATGCCAGCAGCGCCACCAGAAGAACCGACTTGCGTGCGGCGTTCGACATCGCGGCGTTTCCAACGAAAGGGCCCGCAATGATGCGGGCCCGGGCTTCGAACGTGGTGAACGCGGATGCGTCAGAGGATGTAGCGGCTCAGATCCTGGTCCTGCACCAGATCACCCAGCTGCTGGTCGACGTACGCACGGTCGATGAGCACCGTGCCGCCCTTGTCGGGCGCCTCGAAACTCAGCGAATCGAGCAGGCGTTCGAGCACCGTGTGCAGACGACGCGCACCGATGTTCTCCTGGCGCTCGTTGACGTGCGCGGCGATCTCGGCGAGCCGGTCCACCGCATCCGGCGCGAACGTCAGGCCGACACCTTCGGTCTTCAGCAGCTGCACATACTGCGTGGTCAGCGCGGCCTTGGGCTCGGTGAGGATGCGGACGAAATCGTCCTTGGTCAGCGCGGTCAGTTCGACGCGGATCGGGAAGCGTCCCTGCATCTCGGGGATCAGATCGCTGGGCTTGGCGAGGTGGAACGCGCCCGAGGCGATGAAGAGGATGTGGTCGGTCTTCACCGAGCCGTACTTGGTGCTGACCGTGCTGCCTTCGACGAGGGGGAGCAGATCGCGCTGCACGCCTTCGCGGCTGACGTCGGCGCCACTGGCGCCACCCTCGCTGCGCTTGGCGACCTTGTCGATCTCGTCGATGAAGACGATGCCGTGCTGCTCGCAGGCTTCGATCGCGGCCTCGCGCACGTCGTCCTCGTTGACCAGCTTGCCGGCTTCTTCCTCGACCAGCTGCGGACGCGCGGCGCGGATCGTCAGCTTGCGCTTGTGGGTCTTGCCGCCGCCGAGATTGGCGAACATCTGCCGCAACTGCTGGCCCATTTCCTCCATGCCCGGCGGGGTCATGATGTCCATGCCCTGCCCGGCGCTGAGCTCGAGTTCGATCTCGCGATCGTCCAGATCACCGGCGCGCAGCTGGCGGCGCAGCTTCTGCCGCGTCTCCGATTCCTTCGACGACGGCTCGGCGCCGATGTCGACGGTCGCGCTCTGCGCACCGAAGCCGAACGCCGGCTGCGCGGCCTCGCGCTTGGGCAGCAGCGCATCGAGGATGCGGTCTTCGGCGCGATCCTCGGCCTGCGTGCGCACGCGCACCTTGGCCTGCTCGCGATACAGCTTGACCGCCGTGTCGGCGAGGTCGCGGATGATCTGCTCGACGTCCTTGCCGACGTAGCCCACTTCGGTGAAGCGCGTCGCCTCGACCTTGACGAACGGCGCATTGGCGAGCGTCGCCAGACGACGCGCGATCTCGGTCTTGCCGACGCCGGTCGGACCGATCATCAGGATGTTCTTGGGCATGACCTCGTTGCGCAGATCGTCATCGAGCTGCGCGCGGCGCCAGCGGTTGCGCAGCGCGATCGCGACCGCACGCTTGGCGGCGTTCTGGCCGACGATGTGGCGGTCGAGTTCCTGCACGATCTCGCGCGGGGTCATGGTCGAGGAATTGGCATTCGTCATGGGAATCGGGTGTCCGTAGAAGCGTGGGCGGGCGCGCGCGACCGGCCGACGCGTGCGACCCGGCGGATCGCCACACGCCGCCGCAGGTCGATCACAGCTCTTCGACCACCACGTTGCGGTTGGTGTAGATGCAGATGTCGCCGGCGATGTTGAGGGCCTCGGTGGCGACCGTGCGGGCATCGAGATCGGTGTGCGCGAGCAGTGCGCGCGCGGCCGACAATGCGTAGGAGCCGCCGGAACCGATCGCGATGATGCCGTCGTCGGGTTCGATGATGTCGCCATTGCCGCTGATGATCAGCGAGGTTTCGGCATCGGCCACGGCGAGCAGCGCTTCGAGCTTTCCGTAGCGGCGATCGGTGCGCCAGTCCTTGACCAGTTCCACCGCGGCGCGGACCAGCTGGCCGCCGTGCTGCTGCAACTTGCCTTCGAACAGTTCGAACAGGGTGAACGCATCGGCGGCGGCGCCGGCGAATCCGGCGAGCACCTTGCCGCCTTCGCCCAGGCGCCGCACCTTGCGCGCGTTGCCTTTCATGATGGTGTGGCCGAGCGTGACCTGGCCGTCGCCGGCGACGACCACCTTGCCGCCCTTGCGGATCGACACGATCGTCGTGGCGTGGAATACGTTGGGATTCTGGCTGGGGTCCATGCGGCCTCCAAGGATCGAATCCACTGGATGGGGCCGCGCCCGCCCGGATCAAGGCATCCGGCGTTGCGTCAGGGCGTCGCGTCGGCCGCAGGCCCGCGCACGTGGCGATCGAGACGCCGTCCCGCGCGCACGCCCAGCACCGTCGCGAAGCCGGAGATCACGATCGCCATCGCGTTCGCGCTCGCGGCATCGGCGAACGTGAACTGCCCGCCACCGAGGCGCTGCACCACGAGCACGCTCGACACCCAGCCCACCGCCCACAACACCAGCGCGGCGCGCATGAACGGCTGTCGCGCCGCGAAGGCACCGCCGGTCGACGACAGCAGTGCAATCACGCCCGCCTGCACCGCGGTCGACACCGGCGCCACGCCCGACGGCACCGGCGGAAACAGGGACGCGGCGAGCAGGCCGAGCAGCATCTGCAGGGAAACCGAGACGGCCAGGCCGATGACGATGCGCAGGTTCATGGACAACTCCGGGTGCGCATCAGGACTTGCGGCGCGCGCGCGGATGCGCGGCGTCGTAGACCTTGGCCAGATGCTGGAAATCGAGATGGGTGTAGATCTGCGTGGTCGCGATGTCGGCGTGGCCCAGCAGTTCCTGCACGCCGCGCAGGTCGCCCGACGATTCGAGCACGTGGCTCGCAAATGAATGCCGCAGCAGATGCGGATGCACGCGCTTGAACAGGCCCTGGCGCTGCGCGAGCAGGCGCAGGCGCAACTGCACGGCGCGTGCGGAGATCGGTGCGCCACCGCGACCGGGGAACACCGGTGTCGCCGACGTGCCGCCGCTCTCGGTGCGCCACTCGGTCAACGCGCGCAACGCATGGCTCCCGACCGGCACGCTGCGCTGGCGGCTGCCCTTGCCGAGCACGGTCACCAGACCGCCGTCGAAATCCAGATCGCGCCAGCGCAAGCCGACCAGTTCCGACAGGCGCAGGCCCGACGAATAGAACAGTTCCAGCAGCGCGCGATCGCGCAGGCCCAGCGGCGCGTCGACCGGTACTTCGACCAGTTGCGTGGCCTCGTCGACGTCGAGCACCTGCGGCAGCTTGCGCGGCGCCTTCGGGCCACGCACGCCGGACGCGGGATTCGCGTCGATGTGGCCGTGCTTGAGCAGCCACTGGTAGAAGCTGCGACATGCGGACAGGCGCCGTTGCAGGCTCTTGGGCGACAGGCCGCCGCGGTGGCCTGCGGCGACGAAGGCGCGGATGTCCTCGCCGTGCAGCGCGCGCAGATCGCCCCGTGATTGCGCGTGCGTCCAGTCGACCAGCGCGGTCAGATCGCGGCGATAGGCGTCGAGCGTGTGCACCGACATCCGCCGTTCGATCTGCAGATGGTCGAGGAACGCGTCGACGTCGGCGTGCATGTGCGTGCGCTCAGACGGCGGTGTCGAACCGTCGCATCGCGGTGGCGAACGCTTCGCCCATCATGCGCAGGAACAGCGTGCCCATGCCGGGATAGAAGCGGTTGCCGTCGCGGCTGCCGACCGCGACCAGGCCGATGCCGGCCAGCGGCAGCAACGCGCTCGAATGCACTTCGTCGACGCGCGGGCCGTACAGCAGCGACTGCTTGTCGGGATGCAGGCGGCCGCACAGCGGCTCCTCGTCCTTCAGGCAATCGACGAAGGGCTGCAGCAGACGGTCGTCGCGCGCGACCACCTGCAACCAGTCTTCCTCCAGCCCGGGCACCGGCGCGAACAGCACGATGCGCACCAGATCGCCGTTGAAATCTTCCGCCAGCGTCGCGGCGAGCGCGCGCACGGTGGACGCCGGATCGGACTGGCGCATCAGCGCCAGCGTGAGCTGGTGCGTGCGCACCGCAAGGCGCTCGTTCTCCTGCGAGATCGCGAACAGATCGCGCAGGCGCTTGGACAGTTCGCGGTTCTTGTCGCGCAGCACTTCGAGCTGGTAGCTCGCCAGCGAAGCGGCGGGGCCGTCTTCGCGCGGCACGACCAGGGTCAGCGCCAGATCCGGGAACTGCTGCAGGAAACTCGGGTGGCGACGCAGCCATGTGGCGACTTCGTGTGCGCCGAGTTTCTCGGTCGTCTCGCTCATCACAATTCCCCTTCGAAAACGAATGCAGCCGGTCCGGCCATCGACAAGGTGACGTCGTCGGCCGGCCAGTCGATGTGCAGGGTGCCGCCGGACAACGATACGGCGACGCTGCGCCCGGTGCGACCACGCCGCGCGAGCACCGCGACCGCCGCGCAGGCGCCGCTGCCGCAGGCCAGCGTCTCGCCGACGCCGCGCTCGAACACGCGCAGGCGGATGCGGTCGTCCGCGATCACCTGTGCGAAGCCGACGTTGACCGACTCGGGAAACCATGACGAGGCCTGCAGCGCGCGACCGATGCGTTCGACGTCCGCGGACGCGATGTCGTCGACTTCGATCACCGCATGGGGATTGCCCATCGACGCCGCGCCGAATGCGAGCGTGCCGATGTCGTCGACCGGCAGCGTGTACAGCGGCTGCGCCGCATCGACGCCGGCCATCGGAATCCGCGCCGGCGCGAACTCCGGCACGCCCATCGCGATGCGATAGTCCGCGCCTTCGCGCGTGACCGCATGCAGGCCGGCCGGACTTTCGAGCACGAAACTATCACCGCCCACGCCGTCGCGCACCAGCCACGCAGCCACGCAACGCGCGCCATTGCCGCATTGCTGCGAGGCCGAGCCGTCGGCGTTCCAGATGCGGTAACGCGCCAGCACGCCGGTGGCGCGCGGTGTTTCGACGGTGAGGATCTGGTCGCAGCCGACGCCGGTGTGGCGATCGGCCAGCGCGCGACACAGCGCGGCGTCCGGCGGCGGCACGTCGCCGCGCAGGTCCAGCACGACGAAGTCGTTGCCGGCGCCATGCATCTTGGTGAAGCGCAGCGGGGAGACGGTTCCGGACATCAGGGACGACAGCGGTGCGAACGGGTGTCGCGCAGGCTCACGGCGTTCCGGTGGTGGCCGGCGGCACGTCACGGATCAGCGGCACCGGCTGCGCGGGCGGCGTGCCGCTCGCGTCGTCGGTCGCGTCGTCGTCCGTGGTCTCGTCGGCGTCGTCTTCCCACGCCGCTTCTTCTTCGGCGTCGAGCTGTTCCTGGGTCGGAATCGACGACTTGAAGATGTAGCGGCCGCGGTCTTCCGGCGGCACCTGGCGCGGCTGCAGGAGGTCGGCCTTGTTGCCGCAGGCGGACAACAACAGCGTGGCGGCGAGGATCGGCATCAGACGGATGTGCATGCGCGGAAGTGTAGCCCGGCGCGTGGCGCGCGACATCACCGGCGTTGCTGTTCAGATGACGGCACGATGACAGCGCACCAAGGGTCGGCCCCAGATTGTCCGGGCCTGACGCCCCGCCCAGACTTTGCGGCATCCGCGCCGACAGGACCGCACGATGGGCATTCTCGATGGGCTGGGCAACGCCGCATCCCAGGTAGGCGGCGTCTTCAAGGGCGCCGGCGAAGTGTTGTGGGAGACCGGCGAAGGCGTCGTCACCCTCGGCGGCAACGCGCTCAAGGCCAGCTACGACCTGAGCCCTGCTGGCCTTGCCGTCGACGGCGTGACCGGGCTGTACGAACAGGCCACCGGCGATACGCTCGACGCACCGGACTGGTTGCCGTCGGCCGCGCGCGGCGGTGAGCGCATGGAGGCCGCCGCCGAGGTTGTCTCCACCCTCGCCCGCAATCCGGGCCTGCTGGTCGATGCGGTGGTGGATCCGATCAAGGCCGACTGGCAGGCCGGCAACTATGGCGAAGCGCTCGGTCGCGGTGCGACCGAACTGGTGCTGGCCGTGGTCGGTACCAAGGGCGCCGACAAGGCGGCCAAGGGCGCGAAGGTGGCCGATGCGGCGGATACGGCTGCGGACGCGGCGCGTGTCGCCGATCGCGCCGACACTGCCGGCGATGCTGGTCGCACCACGGCTGCACGAGGCGCCGACGAGGCGGATCTGGGCGACATCCTCGCCGACGCGGACAGCGGCCGCACCGTCGGCGGACGTCCGGTGCTGGCGTTCGAGTCGATGGACGACTTCAACCTCGCCGCCAATGCCGCGCGTCCCGACACCGTCTACGAATTCGGTAACTACCGCTGGACTACCGACGACCAGGCGCGCGTGATCCGCGCCGAAGGCCGCGTCGATCTGGAACCGGTCGGTCGCAACGATGCCGGCCTGCAGCGCGACATCGGCAACGAAGGCCGCGCCACCGACGTCGGCTTCCACATCATCGCCGACCGCCTTGCCGGCCCGACCAACCGTCTGAACGTCGTGCCGGGCAACGGCAAGCCGATCGGCGATGGCCTGCCGAATCTCAACAACGGCGAGTACAAGCGCTTCGAGAACGAACTGGCGCGGCTCGCCGGCGACGGGCACGAGGTGGATATGCGGGTATCGCCCCAATACAATCCGGGCAACACCAGCAACCGTCCCGACACCTTCGTTGCGGAATATCGCGTGGATGCCGGCGACTGGATCGACCAGACCTTCCCCAACAAGTGATGCGAACACGCCATGGATGATCTCAATGCCGCCTATGCCGACACCGTGCGTGCCGTCGCGGCGAGCGTCCGGGATGTGAACGACGGCGAATGGGGCGCACGCGACTGGCTGCGCCTCGTGGTCGATTTTGAATCGCTGTCCGAAGACGGCGGCGCGCCGCGCACCAGCAGCATTTCGTTCGCAATCGCGCGCGATGGTGACGGTCCGCTGGAGAAGGTCGCGTTCCGCCTGTCGCCCGAAGCCAAGGCCGGCTTCGCGCAGATCGGCCGCATCATGCACGCGCAGAAGGGCCAGGACTGGACCACGAGCACGCTGGTCGTCGAACGCGACGGCCAGTACGACTTCCAGTTCGCCTACACCCCGCCCTATCGCCTGTCGGGCAACCTCAACGACACGCGCTACCGCGATTATCTCGAGCGCTACAAGGCCGAGACCGGCGCGCCATAAGCGCGCGGAGACCGTTCGCGCGCAAGCGCGCTCCTACGGATCAGACGCTTGGCGGCTCCGGCCGCAACCACAACCAGGTCGCCACCGCGGCCATGCACGCGATCGGCAGCGCGGTCATCCACCAGCGATGCGCCGGAATCCAGAGCATCAACGCGAGCAGGATCGCGGCGCACAGCGTCATCGTGCCGGTCGCGAGCCACTTCGCACGGCGACTGACCGCGCCATGCGCCTGCCAGTTGCGGATCGACGGGCCGAAACGTGGATGCGCCAGCAGCCAGCGATGCAGACGATCCGACCCGCGCGCAGCGGCCCAGGCAGCGATCAGCACGAACACCGTCGTCGGCAGGCCGGGCACGAAAACGCCCACGATGCCGAGGCCGAGACTGGCGTAAGCCAGCAGCCACCAGGCCCAGCGGAAGCGCGTGCGTCGTTGCATGACGCGCATTCTATGCGCGGCGTCCGTGAGCGCCGGACGCCGCGCCCGGAACGGTCTATTCGACGCGGGTCGCGTCGGACACGCGCGCCGGATCGCCGGCCGACTGCGGCACGCGGCGGATCTTGGAGATGTCGTAGCCGAGGCCGCGGATGCGCTCCATGTGCGCCGCATAGTCCGCGTCGGAGATCACCGGTGTCCGTGCCATCAGCCACACGTAGTCGCGCTTGCTGCGGCCGACGATGGTCTGCTGGTAGTCATCGTCGACATAGACGATCACGTACTCGGCCTTGATCGGCCAGACGAACTGCATGCCCCAGATCGCATTCCCGGTGCCTTCGCGCACGGTGCCGGTCGGGTGCATGGTCTTGATCTTCTCGTCGAAGCCGCCGTCGCGATAGCGAAAGGTCGTGTCGACCTTGCCGTCCTCGCGCAGCGTATAGGTCTCGACCGAGTCGAAAGCCTCTTTCTCGAGACGCGTCGGGATCTGCGCGATCACGTACCAGTCGCCCATGAAAAGGGGCACGTCGACATGCGCGACCGGGGGAATCTGTTCCTTCACGTTGCCGCCTCCACAGGCCGCGAGCATGCCGGTGGCAATGCCCGCGAAGATCAGGCCAGCGGCAAACCGCCGGTTCGAAGTCGCCATGAAACCCCTCCTGCCGTGAGCACGGCGTCGGTCGCGGTCAGCCCGCGCGTGCAAACCGGTAATGCGCGACCAGCCACTGCTGGCCACGCTCGTATCCGAACAGTTCCGCGCAGGACATCCAGAACATCCGCCAGCGCTGGAACCACAGCTTCGCGCCCTCCTGTCCATAAGCCTGTTCCAGCACGCGCATCACCGCCTCGCGGTTGCGGTCCTGGTTGGCGAGCCAGTGGTTGGAGGTCTTCTCGTAATGCGTGCCATCGAGCAGCCAGCGCTGCTCGATGCCCAGATCGCCCTGCTGGAAATGCAGCAGCGTGTCCGCCGCCGGCATCAGGCCACCGGTGAAGAAATGCCGCCCCATCCAGTTGTCCTCGCCCGCGGTCTCGAAGGGGTACATCAGCGTGCGGTGCGCGAAGATGTGCACGAACAGCTTGCCGCCCGGGCGCAGCCACGTGCCGATGCGCGTCATCAGGATCTGGTAGTTGCGCATGTGCTCGAACATCTCGATCGACACCACGCGGTCGAAGGCTTCGGTGTCGAGCTCGAGCTGGTTCACGTCGCAGGTGATCACTCGGACGTTGTCGAGACCGCGCGCCTTGCACTGCGCTTCGATGTGCAGGCGCTGCGGACGCGAGTTCGACACGGCGGTGATGCGCGCGCCCGGGAAGTGCTCGGCCATCCACAGCGTCAGCGACCCCCAGCCACAACCGAGTTCGAGGATGTCCTGCCCGTCGGCCAGTTCGGCGCGCGCACCGTACAGCGCCAGCATCGCGTCTTCGGCCTCGTCGAGCGTCTCGTTTCCGGTCGGGTAATAGCAGCTGCTGTACTTGAAGCGACGCCCGAGGCACAGCGCAAAGAATTCGGGTGGCAGTTCGTAGTGCTGGGTGTTGGCGGCATCGGTGTGGATGGCGACGGGACTGGTGCGCAGCGACTGCAGCAGCGCGTCGAAGCGCGTCGACTGCGCTTCCACGCTGCCTTCGGCTTCTTCGGCCAGACGCTGTGCACACAGACGACGGATGCCGAGACGCAGCGCCGCGTCGGGCACCAGACCGCGTTCGGCCATGCCGATCAGGCCGGGCGCGGCGGTATCGCGTTCGAGTTCGGGGCGGGCCACGGCATTCATGTGGAAGGTCCTTCAGAGCGGGCGGATTCGGAGCGGGGGAACCACGGAAACAGCATCGGCGTCGTGCGCTGGTACTCGCGGTAGTCGTCGCCGCGCGAGCGCAGCGCCTGCTGCTCGGTGTAGGGGATGCCGCTGACGTAGCGCAGGAACAGGTACATCAGCACCGGCCCGACCAGCGCCAGCCACCACAGCGGCGAGCCCGCGGCCAGCACCACGTAGGTCAGCCAGTGCAGCCATTCGAAGAAGTAGTTCGGATGGCGCGAGTAGCGCCACAGGCCTTCGCGACAGGTCTTGCCGCGATTCGCCGGATCGGCACGGAAGTCGGCGAGCTGGCGATCGGCGACCGCTTCACCGCCGACACTGATCAGCCACACCGCGATCGCGGCGAGCAGACCGAGCGAGGACACCGGGTTGGTCGCAACGCCGAGGAACGGCAGCGCGAACAGTGCGACCAGCAGCGCCTGCGCCTGGAAGAACAGGAAGAACTTGCGCTGGTCGCCGTGCCAGTGCTTGCGCAGGTAGGCGTAACGGCCGTCTTCGTCTTCGCTGCCGACGCGCTTCCACAGATGCGCGGCCAGACGCAGGCCCCACAGCCCGCCGAGCACGGCGAGCAGGATCCGCGGCAGCATCGCGCCATCGCCGAGCAGTGCGACCGCGATCGCCGCGCCGCCGACGCCGCAGGCCCAGACCACGTCGACGATGCCGGCGTTGTCGCGCGCCTTCTGCCAGCGCCAGGCGCCGGTCATCGCGATCGCGGCGAGCGCCCAGACCAGCAGCAGCGTCCAGAGCGGACTCATGACGCCGTCGCCCGCACGTGGCCCGGCTTGCCGAACAGCAGATGCGACACGCCGATCGAGCGTTCGCGGAAGCCGCCCTCGCAGTAGGCGAGATAGAAGGTCCACATGCGCTCGAAGCGTGCGTCGAAACCCTGCTCGCGCACGTCGGACAACCGCGACAGGAAGCGCTCGCGCCAGATCTGCAGCGTGCGTGCATAGGAAGGACCGAAGTCGTCCTGCTGCAGCAGTTGCAGATCGCTGGCCGCGGTCTTGGCCTGCAGCATCGCCGAGATCGACGGAATGAAGCTGCCCGGGAAGATGAAGCGCTTGATGAAGTCCACCGAATCGCGCGCCTGTGCGTAGCGGTGGTCTTCGATCGTGATGGCCTGCACCAGTGCGGCGCCGCCCGGCTCGAGCAGGCTGCCGAGCTTGCCGAAATAGGTCTCCAGATACTGCGCGCCGATCGCTTCGATCATCTCGATCGACACCAGCTTGTCGTAGGTGCCGTCGAGATCGCGATAGTCCTGCAGCAGCAGCGTCACCCGGTCCTGCAGACCGGCCTCCGCAATCCGCGCGCTCGCCAATGCGTGTTGCTCGCGCGAGATCGTGGTCGTGGTGACGTGGCAGCCGTAGTGCTGCGCGGCGTGCAGCGCGAAGCCGCCCCAGCCGGTGCCGATCTCGATCACGCGATCACCGGGCCGCAGTGCCAGTCGGTCGCAGATGCGATCGAGCTTGCGGGTCGACGCGACCTCCAGCGTGTCGCCGTCGCGCTCGAACAGCGCGGACGAGTACATCAGGTCGGGCGAGAGGAACAGCGAGAAGAAATCGTTGCCGAGGTCATAGTGCGCGGCGATGTTGCGACGGCTGCCGTCACGCGTGTTCCGGCGCAGCGCGTTCCACCCTCGCATCGCCAGACCGCCGAGACGCGCGATGCCGGTTTCCATGCCGTCGAGCAGATCGCGGTTGCGCACCAGCAGACGCACCAGGCCGACGAGATCGTCGCAGTCCCAATGGCCTTCCATATAGGACTCGCCCGCACCGACGCTGCCGTTGGCGGCGACCAGCCGGTAGAACGCGGGATCGTGCACGCGCACCTGTACCGGGCGCAGTTGGGCGTCGCCGAAGGTCTCGCTGCCGAGCGCATCGTCGAGCCGCAACGCGCCGCCCTGCATCTGTGCGAACTGGGCGACGAGCCGTGTGCGCAGCGTGCGTTCGAGCGCGCCGAACGCACGCGGCGTCGCATGGGCGGCGATCTGGTTCATCGGAAAGGCTCCTGTTCGGCGCCCGGCAGGCGCGGATGGTCGTGCACCGGGTTGCGCTTGAGCCACAGACGCAGCGCCTGCCAGTGGATCGCCGCAACCACCTGCACGGTCATCAGTGGGTAGCGCCACAGCACGCGCGCCAGAGAGGCCGCGTCAAAGGGTCGCCGCTGCAGCGTCATGGTGGCGTCGAATTCACGCACGTCGTCGCGCAACACATCCATGTGCACGTGCAGATCCTCGACCGGCGGCGTCAACCGCCAGCGGTAGCCGTGATCCATCGCCATGAACGGCGACACATGGAACGCCTTGGCGAAATCCCACTGCAGGGCGCGGCCATGACGCTCGGCGTCCGTGGCCGGCAGCACGTAGGCGTGGCGTTCCTTCCACGGCGTGTTGGTGATCTCGGCGACGATGCAGTCGAGCGTCGTGCCGTCGGCGCGATAGCAGTAGTAGAAGCTCACCGGATTGAAGACGAATCCGAAGTAGCGCAGATGCGTCAGCAGCCGGATCGGACCTTCAGGCCTGCGTCCGAGCGTGGCTTCGACGCGCATGCGCACGGCTTCGGCGAGCGGCACGTCGGTCGGGCCGAGATAATCGGAGCGGCGGAACCGGGCCAGCGCGGGGCGCCGGGTCGACCACAACCAGCGCCCGTCGAAGACACGATCGAGCTCGTCGAGATCCAGCCACAGCTGCGCGACGCGATACGAGAATTCATGCGGCACCGGACGGTACCGGCGATGGCGCACCACACCTTCGTACACCGCGCTCTGCAGCGGTGCGACGTGGTCGGCGCGATCGCCATCGCCGCTCATGCGACTGCGCTCACCGGCATCGGCGTCGACTGCGCGCGGCCGGCCGCCGCCAGCGGCCCGAGACCGAATGCACGCGCGACCTGTGCCGCGCTGCGGATACCGTCTTCGTGGAAGCCCCAGCCCCAGTACGCACCGGCGTACCAGGTGCGACGCTGGCCCTGGATCTCCTCGCGCCGACCCTGCGCGGCCACCATCGCCGCGTCGTAGACCGGATGCGCGTAGCGCATGCGCGCGATCACCTTGGAAGGATCGATCGCGTCACTGCGGTTGAGCGTGACCACCAGCGGTTCGGGTGTGTCGAGCGACTGGAGCTGATGCATGCAGTAACTCACCGTGCACGCCGCATCGGGCGTCGCCGGCACGTGCGCGTTCCACGCCGCCCAGGCCTTGGGGTCGCGCGGCAGCAGACGCGCATCGGTATGCAGCACGGTCTCGTTGGTCTGGTAGCGGATCGCGCCAAGGATGTCGCGCTCGGCGTCATCGGCGTCGTCGAGCAGCGCCAGCGCCTGGTCACTGTGGCAGGCCAGCACGATCTGGTCGAAACGCTCGCTGCCTGCCGCGGACGCCACATGCACGCCGGCCGCATCCCGACGCACCGCATCGACCCGGCAGCCGACGCGCTCGGTCACCGACCAGCGCGCACGCAAGGCGTCGATGTAACGCGACGAGCCGCCGCGCACCACGCGCCATTCCGGGCGCCCGGTCAGCTGCAGCATGTGGTGGTTGGCCATGAACTGCACGAGGTAGCGCGCCGGAAATTCGAGGATGCCCGCGCTCGGCGACGACCACAGCGCCGACGCCATCGGCACCAGGTGCAGATCGCGGAACGCGTCGCCATAACGGTTGGCCTGCAGGTACTCGCCGAGCGTCGGTCCTGCGTCGTCGCCGTCGAGCAGCGCAGGCGCCTCGCGATAAAAGCGCTTGAGGTCGCGCAACATGCCCCAGAACCGCGGCGACAGCAGATTGCGCCGCTGGCAGAACAGCGTGTCGAGCGAGGTCGCGTTGTACTCGAGGCCGTCGGCCTCGTTGTGCACCGAGAAGCTCATCGTCGTCGGCTGCGACGCGACATCCAGCGATTCGAACAGCCCACTCAGCAGCGGGTAATGCTGCGGATTGAACACGATGAAACCGGTGTCGACCGCGTAGTCGCGTCCCGCCATCTGCACGGCATGCGTATGTGTGTGGCCGCCGAGGCGCGTGTCGGCTTCGAACAGCGTCACCGCGTGACGCTGCGACAGCCACCACGCGGTGGCGAGACCGGCAATGCCAGAACCGACGACGGCGATGCGCTGGCTCATCCGCGTGCCTTCTCGTGGACCCACGCGGGCACCGGCTTGAGGTCACGCACCAGACCGACCCAGGACATCGCCTTGAGGCCATACCAGGTCAGATCGATCTCCCACCAGCGGAAGCCCTGACGCACGGTGCCGGGGAAGAAGTGATGGTTGTTGTGCCAGCCCTCGCCGAAGGTCAGCAGCGCCAGCCAGATGTTGTTGCGGCTGTCGTCGCCGGTCTCGAAGCGCTGGCTGCCGAAGCGATGCGACAGCGAGTTGATCGTCACCGTCGCGTGGAACAGCACGGTGGTGGAGATGAAGAAACCCCAGATCAGCATCTGCCCACCCGTGGTGCCGAGGCCCGGCGCGACGCGCTCGAGCAATGCGCCCAGACCGAACAGGCCGACCGCGAGCAGCACCGGGATCAGCGTGTCGAAACGATCGAGCCAGCGCAGTTCCGGAAACTTCGCCAGATCGGGAATCCGCGACCAGTCGGTGCGGAAGCCTTCGCGGGTCAGGAACCAGCCCATGTGGCTCCACCAGAACCCGTGCACGCGCGGCGAATGCGGATCGAGTGGGGTTTCGGTGTGGCGATGATGATTGCGATGGTGTGCCGCCCACCACAGCGGGCCGCGCTGCACGCAGGACGCGCCGATCAACGCGAACACGAACTGCACGACGCGCGAGGTGCGGAAGGTGCGGTGCGAGAAGTAGCGGTGATAGAACCCGGTCAGCGCGAACATGCGGATCGCGTACAGCGCGACCGCGACGATCACCGCGATCGGCGACACGCCGACCCAGAACACCAGCAGACAGGCGAGATGCATCGCCACGAACGGCGTCGCGCGCAGCCAGTCGATCCGGTCGTCGCCTTCGCGCACTTCGTTCGCCTGGGCGCCGGTATCGAACCAGCGGCCCAGACTCGCGCG
This sequence comes from Luteimonas sp. Soil_N_1, assembly GCF_057656255.1. Lineage (NCBI taxonomy): Bacteria > Pseudomonadati > Pseudomonadota > Gammaproteobacteria > Lysobacterales > Lysobacteraceae > Luteimonas > Luteimonas sp. Soil_N_1. The sequence continues at coordinate 97,707 of NZ_JBDGKS010000003.1, read as the reverse complement.
CAATGTGCGGGCACCGGTCGCGTTGCGGCCGGAATCGCTCGACATGGGGAACTCCTGCGGGTGTGACTGTCAGGAAATACGCGCGGACGTGAAAAACGGATGCATGCGATGCGCATGCGTTCACCGTCTCGACGGTCAGACGCGAACGCGCGGTGGCCTGTGGCCGCCACGCGTGGGTGAATCAGATGCGCAATGCGCCGCTCGCGACCACGGGTCCGGTCGGTGCGCCATCCGGCGCGCCACCCGGCGGCTCCAGCGACACTGCCAGCGTGGCGCCTGCGATCAGCGCCGCATGCAGTTCTGCCGGCACCTCGACGGCGCGCGTGCGGTCGTGCGGCAGCAGGCCGAGCGACGCCGGCGCGCCGCCTTCTGGAATCAGCCACAACTCGGCGACGCGGCCTTCGGCATCGACATCCGCCGGCAGCGGTACGACGAGCACGCGGCCATGCGCGGCATCGACCGATGCGAGCCACGCGGGCGAGCCGTCTTCGTGCGCGAGCGTCGTGACCGGCAGGGCCTCGGCGGCGGGTGCAGGCGTGGGCGCGGGGATCGGCGTCGGCGCGACGACCACCGGCACCTCGCGCGTGTCGTCTTCGACCGGCACACGGCCGACGAGCACCGCGACGATCGCGACGACCGCCGCCAATGCCGTGGCGCCACGCCAGAAGCCGGTGCTGTGCCAGAGGCCTTCGGGCTTCGCAGCCACGGGTGTCCAGCCGAGCGCAGTGCGGATACGCGGCCACACATGCGCAGGCACGTCGGCGGTCGGAAATTCGGCGAACCACGGCGCAAGCCGCAGATCCCACTCGGCGACCAGACGTGCGAAGCCCGGATCGCGGGCGATGCGTGCCTCGGCCGCTGCACGCGCCTGCGCGTCGAGTACACCCAGCACGTACTCGCCGGCGAGCAGATCCGCGCGCGGCGGCTCGGGACCGCCGTCGTCGTCGATGTCGAAGTCGGGATCGCGCACGTTCATGGCTCCAGGCACGTCCGCAGCTGCAGCAGCCCACGGCGGATCCAGCTCTTGACCGATCCCAATGGCGAACCCATGCGCTGCGCGAGCTCCTCGTAGGTCGCGCCGTCGAAGAACGCGGCGCGGATCAGCCGGCGCCGCCGCGGCTCCAGGGTCTCGAAACAGGTGTCCAGACGCGAGCGGTCACCGGCGCGCTCGGTCGATTCCAACGGCGTTTCACCGTCGTCCGGCATCGCCTCGATCAGTTCGACCGGCGCGAGCTGATGCTGCGCACGCGCGCGCAGGCGGTCGATCGCGGTATTGCGGGCGATCGTCGCCAGCCAGGTCGTCGCCGCGGCGCGCGCGGGATCGAACTGCGCGGCCTTGCGCCAGATGCGCACGTACACGTCCTGCAGGGCGTCTTCGGCCTCGTCGCGGTCGTGCAGCACGCGGATGCACACGCCGAGCAGGCGAGATGCACTGGCGCGATACAGCGATTCGAATGCGCGCTGGTTGCCGCCGGCGACCTGTGCCAGCCAGACGTCGAGGCCGGGTTCGGTCGCAGTTGCGGTCGCATCGTGCTGTGGCATCCGGCGCGCGCATCCCGGGAAGTGATGGACCGCCATCCTCACCGGCGCCCGCCGTTCGCGCAAGCGCGATCGTGCGATCCGGTGGCCGCGACCCGTTCGCGGGCGTACGGGCATCAGGCGCTGCATCGGCCGCTCAACGGGTCTTCGAGCGCAGCCGCGACTTCGCTCGCGGCAACGGCGCGCGGGGCCTGCGCGGGGAACACGATGCGCACGTCACGCGGCTTGCCACGCGCGTCGCGCACCGTACCGGGGCCGGCGAATTCGCGCAGCCGCTTGTCGTCCAGGCCGTAACGCAGCTCGATCGGCGGCACCGCGAAGCCGAACCAGCGGTCGACCGACATGCGCAGCTGGCGCATGCCATCGGCGTCACCGACGTTCGCCACGCGCACCGGCATGAACGCGAAGCGCTCGGGCAGCAGGAACGACAGCCGCTGCGGCGCATCGCCCAATGCAGCCCAGTGCGTGCGCACCGCGGCATCGAAACCGGCATCGATTACCGCATCGTCGGCAGCCGGCAACGCGGCGGTCCGCGGCGCGCCTTCGCCACGCTGGACGAAGATCTCGCGCTTCCCATCACGCGTGCGCACGCCTTCGCGATAGCCGCTGCGGGCATCGTGGAATGCGAAATCGGGCTGCGTGGCGTTGCCCTGCGCGCGCACGATCTTGCGCGCGAATGCGGCGCCATCCGGGCACTGGTACAGCACCACGCGTCGCGCGGCACCGCCGTCACGGTCCTGGAAATGCACCTCCCGGTACAGCAGTCGCCCGTCGTCGCGTGACAACGCGCGCGCCTCTTCGCGCTCGGCGGCCGCCAGTGGCAGCGCTGCGAGCAGACAGGTGGCGAGCGCGACGCAACGCGTGCGGGCGCAGACAGCAGGTGCGGCAGCGGACAACGGCATGGACGATTCCCGTGATGATGCTCACGGGACGTACGCCGCCAATGCAGAGCGCGGATGCAGTCCGGTTCAGCGCGCGTCCACCGCCTGGCGCGCGAGCGCAGGGTCGTCGGCGAACAGACCATCCACGCCGGCATCCAGGAATGCACGCATCTCGGCGATGGCGCCCGCGTCGTTGCGGGCATTCGCACTGCCGCTGCGCAGCGCGCGCGGGAGATACGGATTCTCGGGACGGAACGTGTACGGCATGACCTGCAGGCCGGCCGCGTGGGCATCGGCAACCAGCGTCGTGGCTTCGAAGCGAGCGCCGCGCCCGACCTCGCCGACCTGCGACTTGTGCGGGCCCAGGAACGACGCGTACTCCGCGATCGCGCGCAGACCGTCGGGGGTGAGCATGTCGCGGTAGCGCAGACTGCCGCCCGCCGCTTCGACATCCGCCGGACGCGTGCGCGGGTCGCCGATCAGCTGCAGCAGGCGCAGATCGGGCAGGACCGGTGCGGCGATGGCGCGCAGCGTGCGCAGGCTTGCCGGCTCGAAGGACTGCACGATCAGTGGCACGCGCGTGGCGACGTCGTGCTTCGTCAGCACGTCGATCATCGCCTGCTCCATCGGCAGGCCGATCGCGACGAAGTGCGTCGGGTGCTTGATCTCCGGAATCAGGCCGACATTGCGGCCCGAGCTGCGCACCAGATCGTCGAGCAGCACCATGATCTCGTGCAGCGTCGGCACCGCGAACTGGCGGTCGTACCAGACACCGCGCAGCGCCGGAAGCGGTTCGCGCGCACGCAGCGTCTTCAGCTCGGCCAGGGTGAAGTCCTCGGTGAACCAGCCGGTGACGTCGCTGCCGTCGATGCGTTGCGTGCGCTTGCGGTCGGCGAACTGCGGATGCAATGCGACATCGGTGGTGCCGCCGATCTCGTTCTCGTGGCGGGCGACCAGCACGCCGTCGCGGGTCATCACCAGATCCGGTTCGATAAAGTCGGCGCCGTCCTCCACCGCGCGGCGGTAGGCGGCCAGCGTGTGTTCGGGCAGGTGCGCGCTGGCACCGCGATGCGCGACCACACGTGGTGCATCGGTGGGTGTGGCGGCGACAGCGTGATCGGCGACGGTCATGACTGTGGTGAGGAGCAGCACTGGCAGCAGGAAACGCGTTCGGGACATCGGACGATCGGCCGGACGGGGTGGACCGGAGATCGTGGCATCCGCGCATGTCAGCACCGCGACGATTGCCGCGCAGGCGGCCACGCCCGAGAATGCGCACATGGACATCTTCAAGGTTTTCACCCTCGAGGCCGCGCACCGGCTGCCGAACGTGCCGCCCGGCCACAAGTGCGCGCGTCTGCATGGACATTCGTTCCAGGTCGAGGTGCACGTGTCCGGCGAGCCCGGCCCGGAGACCGGCTGGATCATGGACTTCGGCGATCTGAAGGCCGCGTTCGCCCCGCTCTACGCCCAGCTCGACCACAATTATCTCAACGACATCCCCGGCCTCGAGAACCCGACCAGCGAGCGGCTCGCGATCTGGATCTGGGAACGCCTCAAGCCCACGCTGCCGGCGCTGAGCGCGATCGTGATTCGCGAAACCTGCACGTCGGGCTGCCGCTACGCCGGCCCCTGAGCGCGCTCCTTCGGGCTGCAAGCGGTTCCAAGTCACTGATCTGATTACAAAACTGAATGCCCGGCGACCGTTCGTCGGCTGTTTGTTGCAATGCAACATGGCTGCGATATGCTGCATCGCACAAACCCGGCAAGCCGCCGGCTCACGCAGGTAACCGCCATGTCCTACCAGCTCAACGAGCAGTTCACCGCCGCGTCGCGCCAGTTCGCCGATGCAGCCGCCCAGTTCAACCGTCTGACCCTCGAGAATGCCGAGACCCTGTTCGGTCTGCACCTCTCGACGTTCAACGACAACACCCACGCCACCTTCGCGTTCGTCAACGAAGCGATCGAAGTGCGCGACATCGACGGCCTCAAGGCCCTGTGGCCGAAGGGCGCACAGGTCGCCCGTGAGAACGTCGAGCGTCTCGTCAGCGCCGGCCAGGAAACCCTGGGCCGCACGGTGAAGACGCACGAAGCGATCGCCGGTCTCGCCAAGTCGCACGTCGAGTCGGCCACCGCCGACGTCCGCGCCGAAGCCGAGAAGGTCGTCAAGGCCGCCGCGAAGACCGCGAAGCGCTGATTGCAGCGGCGGGGCAGCAGCCCCGCAATCGAACATCCGGGCGATCCCTCCCTCGCCCGGGTCGGACCCGGCAGCCCCCACGCTGCCGGGTTTTTTTATGCGCCGCGGACCGGCCCGGGCGGCAGCACCATCCGCACCATCAGGCGGTCGCACAGCCCGTGGGGATCGTCGGTACGACCGGTATGCACGGCCGACACCTGGATCAGCGAACTCCGCTTCGCGGTGAGCCAGTGGAAACGCGCGCGCGCGGGCAGTGCTGCAATCGGACCGCCGTCGGCGTCGCCCCGGCAGATCCGCACGATCGCATCGAGATGCCGCTGCAGCGTGGCCGCATCGGCGTGCGCGTCGAGGGCATGCAGGCGCAGCGGGTCCAGCGCCACGGCCGCGGCCAGCGTGCGCGCGGCCTGGCAGGACACGATGACGCCCGCGTTGATGAACTCCTCGCGTTCGACCCGGGGCACGACCCGGATCACCGCGTAGTCATAGACCTGCAGCGTGCGCACGTTGCGCCTCCTCGACGAAGCCGGCGCGATGGGCGAGCCGGGTGCAGAAGAACGCGACGTAAGCCGCGCGATGCGCGTCGGCATCGGCGAACTGCGGTTCCCCCGTCAGCCAGTCGTCAGGCACGAGCGCCACGATGCGGCGGATGTCGGCTTCGCTGATGCGCGCCGACAGCGCCGCGTCGGCAGCGTCGAGCGCGCTCGCGAACGGCAGCAGCACGTGGTCGGCGATGCGCGCGAACGGAGCGCTCGCGATGCGCGTCGCGCCGTCCCAGTCATGATGGAAATACAGCGCTGCGCCGTGATCGATCAGGGTCAGACGGCGGTGCCAGACCAGCAGATTGGTATTGCGGGGCGTGCGGTCGACGTTGCAGACAAAGGCATCGAACCAGACGATCCTCGATGCCAGGTCGGCCTCCGGCGGGTCGACGGCCGGGTCGAAGTTGATCGCGCCCGGCAGGTAGTCCAGCGCGAGATTGCAGCCGGCGCTGGCCCGGATCAGATGCTGGATCTCGGGGTCCGGCTCCGTGGCGGCCAGGTCCGGATCGAGATCGATGAACACGATCTCGGGAATCGGCAGGCCCAGCAGCCGCGCGAACTCGCCCGCCACCAGTTCGGCTACCAGCGCCTTGACGCCCTGGCCGGCGCCGCGGAACTTCAGGACGTACAGGCCGTCATCGTCGGCTTCGACGACGGCAGGCAGCGATCCGCCTTCGCGCAGCGGCGTGACATAGCGCGTGGCGTCGACACGCCGGATCACGCGTCCAGCTCCGCGCGTCGCGGCAGCGACCAGTCGATCGGCGCAATGCCGCGCTTGCGCAGGAAGTTGTTGGTCTTGGAGAAATGTCCGCTGCCCAGGAAACCGCGATAGGCCGACAGCGGTGACGGATGCGTGGTGCGCAGCACGCAGTGGCGATTGGTGTCGATCACCTTGCCCTTGGCCTGCGCGTAGCTGCCCCACAGCAGAAACACGAGATCCTCGCGCTCGCGGTTGAGCACATCGACGACATGGTCGGTGAAGCCTTCCCAGCCCCGGCCCTGGTGCGCGCCGGCCTTGCCGTCCTCGACGGTCAGCACCGCATTGAGCAGCAGCACACCCTGCCGGGCCCAGGGCATCAGCCAGCCGTGGTCGGGACGGGACAGACCGAGATCGCGTTCGATCTCCTTGTAGATGTTGTCGAGCGACGGCGGCACGCGCACGTCCGGACGCACTGAAAAACTCAGGCCGTGCGCCTGCCCGGGCCCGTGGTAGGGGTCCTGGCCGAGCACAACGACCTTTACCGCATCGAACGGCGTGGCCTCGAAGGCAGCGAAGATCTCCGGGCCCGGCGGGTGGATCGCGGCGCCGGCCGCCCGGCGGGCCCGCAGGAATTCGGCCAGCGCCTGCATGTCCTCGCGGCGCAGCCAGTCGCCGATGCGGGCCTTCCACGAAGGTTCGAGTCTGATCTGGGACATGGGGGCCCGGTGTCGGAAGCGCCGGTCAGCGTACCGGCGCGGGAATGGAAACAGTAGGCGCCGCTAGGGCATGGCCGCCAGGCGCAGCTGGAAACGCGCCTTGGTCGCCAGCACGCGTTCTTCTGCCGGCTTGACCACCAGATCGTTCGCACCGGCCTGCAGCAATGCGACCTGGTTGTCGTGGTTGCCATCGCCCGTCATCACCAGCACCGGCAGCCGGCGCTTGCCGTAGCCGAAGTCGCGGCGCACCGCGCGCAACAGATCATGGCCGCTGAGTTCGCCCTTGAGATAGACATCGGTCAGCAGCAGGTCGGCGCCGGGCGCGGCGGGACCGTCGCGGTAGGCCTCCAGGTACGCCAGCGCGTCCTCGGCACTGAGCACGTGGGTCACGCGCATCTGCTGCGCTTCGAGCATCCGCCGGGTGGCCAGCGCGACCGTGCGGCTGTCCTCGACGTAGAGCACGTGCGCGTCGGGAATCGGCGCCGGCTGCACATAGCCGCGGATGAACTCGGCCAGCGCGCGATGGCCCAGCGCCTTGTCGAAATGGTCGGTCACGTCCTCGGTGAAACGCCGCGCCTCCAGATGCGCCTGCGCATCGGCCGACACCACGATCACCGGCATGTAGCGCTGGCCGGCGGCCTCGCGCACGCGGCGCGCCAGCTGCAGACCATCGCCGTCGGGCAACGACAGCGCGGTGCTGACCAGGTCGACGGGCGCCCCTTCCAGCGCGACGGTGGCATCCGCCAGGCCCGTGCACTCGATGACCTCGACATCGGCCAGCGCCTGCCGCAGTACATCGCCGATCAGCCGGCGCACGAGTCTGGAGCCATCGACGACCATCACCCGGGGCGCGTCGCCGGCCAAATGACGGAGGTCGTGCATGGATCAGGTGTCGGTCGGCCGCGTCTGGCGCAGGAAGTGCCCGGTGACGATGCCGCCGCCGCACCAGCCCAGCGCGGTCGCGCCGGCCAGCACCGCCACGACACCCATCGGACCGAAGCCGCGCAGCGCGAACGCCGCGCCGTAGCTCGCCGCGAGTTCCGCCAGTGGCGGCTGCAGCGCGAGCCCGGCCAATGCCAGAAGGCCAAGCGCGACGGCGCCGGCGGCCAGCCCGTACCAGGCACCGAGATACAGGAACGGCCGACGGATGAAACCGTCGGTGGCGCCGAGCAGCTGCAGCACGCCGAGCTCGTCGCGGCGCGACTGGATGTCCAGCCGCACCGTATTGCCGACCACCAGCAGCGCGCCGATGCCGAGCAGCGCCGCCAGCACCCAGACCACGCGACCGCCGAAACGCAGCCAGCCATCAAGGCGTTCGCGCCACTGCGCGTCGTGCTGGACGAGTTCCGATTCGGGCAGCGTGCGCAGCGATTCGGCCAGCAGCATCTCGTCGCCACCGGGCGTCACGATCAGCACGTGCGGCAGCGGGTTCTCGCCGAGCACATCGATCGCATCGCCGAATTCGCCACGCTCGCGCAATTCCGCCAGCCCCTCGTCGGGCGAGCGATGCACGACGCTGCCGACATCGCCGCGGCCGCGCAGTTCGCCAGCCAGCGCTTCGGCGCGCGGACCGTCGACGTCCTGCTTGAGGAACACGCTGATTTCGCGCGAGGCATCGATGCTGCCGCCGAGGCGGCCGACGTTGTCGAGCACCAGCCAAAGGCCGAGCGGCAGCGCGAGTGCGACCGCCATGACGCCGATCGTCAGGGCGGCCGACCACGGCTTCTTGAACAGCCGGCCGAGGCTGGCGAGCACGCTGTAGACGTGATGGTCGACCCAGGTGCCGACCGGCGACGGGCCGCTGCGCACGGGCTGGTTGCGGGGTGCCTCAGGCATCGGCGAGGTCCTCCGGCGAAATGTCGTCGGCCAGCGTGCCGTGGTCGAGCACCAGCGTGCGCTTCTTCATGCGCTTGACCAGACCGAGGTCATGGCTGGCGATCAGCACGCTGGTGCCGCGCTCGGGCAGCTCGGCGAACAGCGTCATGATTTCGGCCGACAGCGTGGGATCGAGGTTGCCGGTGGGCTCGTCGGCGACCAGCAGCATCGGCTCACCGACGATCGCGCGCGCGATGCCGATGCGCTGCTGTTCACCGGCAGAGAGCTGCGTGGGCAGCGCACGTTCGCGCGCCCCCAGCGCCAGGCGCTCCAGCACGCTGCGCACCCGCTTGCCGATCTCCGGCCGGCGCATGCCGCGCAGGATCAGCGGCAGGGCGATGTTGTCGAACACGGTGCGGTCGGGCAGCAGGCGGTGATCCTGGAACACGACGCCGATGTCGCGCCGATGCATCGCGACCTTGCGACCGCGCACCTTGAGCAGATTGCGCTCGCCGAACACCACCGCGCCGCGGCTCGGCCGCTCGGCCAGATGGATGAGTTTCAGCAGCGTGCTCTTGCCCGCGCCGGAGTGACCGGTGACGAACAGCATCTCGCCGGCCGCCACATCGAAACTGACTTCCGACAGCGCCACATGGCCGCCCGGGTACTGCTTGCTGACGTTGTCGAATCGCAGAACGCTCATGCGCGCCAGTATCGCAGGGAATGCGGACAACAGCGTCATGATCGGCGTGCGTCGGGCGGTGATTCCGCAGGGTGTGCGGCGCCGCATCGCCGACAGGCCACGCGCGTCGACGCAGCGTCCGCACAGCGCCCAGGGCGACGCCCGGTCGCCCGACAGTCCTCATGCCGCATGGCGCGGTGGCCTCCCGTCGGAGAAGGCTCGGGATGAGGGCCGCCATTCGCGCGGTGCCGTCACCGCCTCGCACCCGATGGACTTCGCTGCAAGCTGGCCATTCCACGATGTCATGCGGACAGCAGCCACAAAAAAGCCCCGCCGGAGCGGGGCTTTTCGTCACGCACACCGCGGCATGCGATCAGCGCTTGTCGTCACCCGAGACCAGGCGACGCAGGCCGCGACCGATGCGGCTCAACAGCGACAGCGCCTTGTCCGACTTCGCAGCCGGTGCCGGACGCTGGGTCGGACGCACTTCGCGCGGACCCTTGCCACCGTTGCCCTGCGGCTTCTTCGGTGCATCGGCTGCGATCGTCTCGCCGGTCTGCGGCGCGGCGCCTTCGGCACCTTCGATCTTCTTGCCGGCGCGACGGCGACGACGCTTGCGCGGCGGACGCGATTCGTCCGGCATCGCCTGCGCGACCGTACCGGCAGCATCGATCACCGGCTGCGCAGCGGCAACGGCCGGTGCGGCCGCGGCTTCGTCGCCTTCGACACGCGGTGGACGCGGCTTGCGCGGTCCGCGCTCGCCACGACCTTCACCACTGCCCGCCGAACGCGGACCGCGCGAACCGGGCGCACCCCGACCGCCGGCACCGGCACCCGCACCGCGACCACCGCCACGCTTGGCGTCTTCGACGGCGCGCGCTTCGCGCACTTCCTTGAAGATCTCGCTGATGCTGTCGCCGTCTTCGTCGTCGGGCGCCACGCCTTCGCGCGGCGCGCGCGGCAGCGCGGTCAGCAGTTCTGAAGTCACCGGCTCGACCGGGATCTTCTGCTCGATGTAGGCCTCGATCTCCGGCAGGCTCTGCGCGTAACGCTCGCAGGCGAAGCTGATCGCGTCACCCTCGGCGCCCAGGCGCGCGGTGCGGCCGATGCGGTGGACGTAGTCCTCGGCATCGAACGGCAGATCGTAGTTGAAGACGTGGCTGACGCCGTCGATGTGCAGACCGCGCGCGGCGACGTCGGTCGCCACCAGCAGTTCCAGCTGGCCGGCCTGGAACTTCTTCAGCAGGCTCTCGCGCTTCTTCTGCGGCACGTCGCCCGAGAGCACGCCGACGCGGTAGCCGGCCTTCTCCAGCGCACGCGCCACCCGCTCGATGAATGCCTTCGTGTTGACGAAGACCATCGTGCGCGCGCCTTCGCTGCGCGACAGCAGGCCCAGCAGCAGCTGCAGCTTCTCGTCGTCGGCGGGGAAATACATCACCTGCCGGACCTTGGCGTTGGTGATGAACTCGCTTTCGACGACCAGCTTCTCCGGCTCGTTCATGTGCTCGTACGCGAGCTCGAGCACGCGATGGCTCAGCGTCGCCGAGAACAGCAGCGTCTGGCGCTCGGTGCGGATCGGCATGCGACGCAGCAGGAAGCGGATGTCCTTGATGAAGCCGAGGTCGAACATGCGGTCGGCTTCGTCGAGCACGCACATCTCGCAGGCGTGCAGGCTGACGACCTTGTGCTGCTTGACGTAGTCGATCAGGCGGCCGGGGGTCGCGATGATGACGTCGGCGCCTTCGGTGAGGATCTGGCGCTGCTTGTCGTAGTCGACGCCGCCGTAGACCAGGGCGAACTTCAGCCCGAGGTGGCTGCCAAACTTCACCGCATCCTTGTGGATCTGGATGGCGAGTTCGCGGGTCGGCGCGAGGATCAGGGCGCGCGGGTCTTCCGGCTTGCGGTCGGCGAGCGCCGGCTTCTGCAGCAGGCGGTTGATCACCGCGACCAGGAAGGCGAGGGTCTTGCCGGTGCCCGTCTGGGCCTGGCCGGCGACGTCACGGGCGTTGAGGGCCAGCGGCAGCGTCAGCGCCTGGATCGGCGTGCAGCGGGTGAACCCGGCTTCTTCCAGCCCGGCAAGCAATGCCGGATGCAGGTCGAAGGACGAGAAGGTGATGTCGGTAAGAGGCTTGTCGCTCATGCGTAGGAATGATGTCCGGGCGTCGCCAGCTTGAAAGGGCGCCGCGTGCTTGCGTGGGAGACAGCCGCAACGGCAGACTGCCTGGGCGCAGGACGCGTGGGTCGTCCCGCAGGAGCGCCACCTTGATTCCGGTCGGCGATCCCCCATTTTACATCCATTCCCGGCGCCACTGCCTCCAAGTGCGCCCCAGCCCCCCGGAGCCCCCCGTGACCGACGCCGTCATCCATGCCAGCGATTCCGATTTCGATGCCACCGTGCTGCAGTCCGACGTCCCGGTGCTGGTCGATTTCTGGGCCCCCTGGTGCGGCCCCTGCAGGATGATCGCCCCGGCGCTCGATGAACTGGCAGGCGACTATGCCGGTCGCGCCAAGGTGGTGAAGATCGACGTCGACCAGAACCAGGAGACGGCGCTGAAGTACCACGTGCGCTCGATCCCGATGCTGCTGCTGTTCAAGGACGGCCAGGTGCAGGGCACCCAGATTGGCGCCGTCGGCAAGCCCCAGCTCGCGCAGATGATCGACAAGGCCCTCTGAAGGCCGTTCCACCGCAGCGACAGGCCGCCCGAGCGCGTCCTGTCGTCTGAACCGACCGCGCGGCCACGCTTGCCGCCGGTTGGTCGCAGTGCTAGTTTTGCCCTGCTCCGGCGTGTGTACCGCGCGCCGCACCCATCTGGCGTCATTCCCGACTGTCCGTTTTCCTGCCGCCGCCCGTCCCGGGCGCTCGCAACCGAGCGAGGATTTTCCGCTTGTCCGACAACACATCCGACCCCGGCACGCCCGAGGGCGACACCGCTGTGAAGCGCGTGCGCAAGCCGCGCGTGGCCAAGAAGGCCACTGACGCCGCGACTCCCGATTCCCAGTCCCAGTTGCCGTTGGCGACCCGGGACACCGCCGCACCCAAGGCCCCGCCTGCCAGTGCACCGCCGCCGCAGGCGGCCGCCCCGCAGTCCGAGGCGCCGAAGACATCCGGCGAATCCGGCCAGGGCGATGCCCAGCGCGGCAACCAGGGCAACAACAGCCAGCCGAACGCCGGCCAGCACCACGCCCAGCAGGGCGGCGAGCCGCGCCAGCACGGTGGCGGCCAGCAGAACCAGAATCGCGGCAACAACGGCGGCAATGCCGGCGGTGGCGGTGGTGGTGGAAATAACAACAATGATCAGGGCAACAACCGCCGCGACCGGTTCAAGAACCGGCGCGACCGTCCGCGTGGCGGTGGCCGCGATGACGGCCTGCCGCAGGACGGTGGCAACGATCATGTCCAGCGCCTGCCGCCTCCGAACATCCCGGAAGGTTTCCCGCAGTACACGCTGAGCGACCTCAAGCGCATGCCGGCGCACAAGCTGCTCGACATCGCCGACCAGCTCGCGATCGAAGGCGTGGCGCGTGCCCGCAAGCAGGACGTGATCTTCGGCCTGCTCAAGGTTCTGACCCGTCACGGTGAAGGCGTCGTCGCCGACGGCGTGCTCGAGATCCTGCCCGACGGCTACGGCTTCCTGCGTGCGGCCGAGGCGAGCTACCTCGCCGGCCCGGACGACGTCTACATCTCGCCCAGCCAGATCCGCCGCTTCAACCTGCGTACCGGCGACCATCTGCTCGGTCGCATCCGCTGGCCGAAGGACGGCGAGCGTTATTTCGCACTGTCGGTCGTCGACACGATCAACGGCGAGCCGCCGGAAGCCAGCAAGGGCAAGGTGCTGTTCGAGAACCTGACCCCGCTGTTCCCGCGCAAGCGCTTCAAGCTCGAACGTGGCGACGGGTCCAGCGAGGACATCGCCGGCCGAATCCTCGATCTGATGGCCCCGCAGGGCAAGGGCCAGCGCGCCCTGATCGTCTCGCCACCTAAGGCGGGCAAGACGATGATGATGCAGCAGGTCGCCAGCGCCATCACCTACAACCATCCCGACGTGCACCTGATCGTGCTGCTGATCGACGAGCGTCCGGAAGAAGTGACGGAGATGCAGCGCACCGTGCGCGGCGAAGTCATCTCGTCGACGTTCGACGAGCCGGCCGCGCGCCACGTGCAGGTCGCCGAGATGGTGATCGAGCGCGCCAAGCGCCTGGTCGAGCACAAGAAGGATGTCGTCATCCTGCTCGACTCGATCACCCGCCTTGCCCGCGCCTACAACAACGTCGTGCCGAGCTCGGGCAAGGTCCTGACCGGCGGTGTCGACGCCAACGCGATGCATCGCCCGAAGCGTTTCTTCGGCGCCGCGCGCAACGTCGAGGAAGGCGGTTCGCTGACCATCATCGCCACCGCGCTTGTCGACACCGGCAGTGCGATGGACAAGGTGATCTACGAAGAGTTCAAGGGCACCGGCAACTCGGAAGTGCATCTGGACCGTCGCATCACCGAGAAGCGCGTCTACCCGGCGATCAACGTCAACCAGTCGGGTACGCGTCGCGAGGATTACCTCATCGAGCCGGACCTGCTGCAGCGCATCTGGATCCTGCGCAAGCTGCTCCACCCGATGGACGAGATCGCCGCAATGGAATTCCTGCTCGACAAGATGAAGAGCACGAAGTCCAACGACGAGTTCTTCTCGTCGATGAAGCGCTGAGCCTCGGCTGATCGCTCAGGAAAAAGCCCCGCATTGCGGGGCTTTTTTCATGTCTCGAGGAAACGAGCGGCATGCAATGACTGCGACTCTGCTCAACCCTGGAACGGCGTCAGCAGCTTGAATCGCGAGGTTTCCGGCGTCACGCCGCCGGCCACCAGGGTGTCGGGGCTGAAACCCGGCGGCGTCGGGGCGGCCCAGACGGGGCGCTGCTGCTGACCGGGATGGTAGGCGCTCCACTGGCCGTACGCGGTTTCCCTGTCCTCGTTGAACGAGAACTGCACCGGCACCCGGACGACCCAGTAATCACGGGTCGTCTCGTCACCCTGATCGGGCGGCGCGAAGGTCCAATGCTTCAGTGCATTGTCGATCGCGGTCTTCGACAGCGTGTTGCGGATCATCTGCATCTGCCGCGCATTGCCCAGCGCAGTCAGATTGACCTGTTCGGCGACCACGTCCTCGGGCTTGCCGTCGCGGCCCACCTTGACCAGCAGATAGACGGTGCCCTTGCCGCCGATCTGTGCGACGTTCATCGGGTACCGCGGGGGACGCATGTCGGATCGACGCACGCTGCTGCGATCTGTATCCGAGTACTCCTCGCCGAAATGCGCGCTGGCGATGCGGACCTGCATGTTGCCTTCGCTGTCACCGACCGGCGTCGCGACGAGCCGCACGCTCATCTTCGCGCGCGCCAGCGCGGGCGCGCCGTCGACGAGGACCGGCTCGAACCGCAGCGCCGGCATCGCACGTTCGATCAGGCTGATGGCGTGCTCGGGTAACTTCTCGGGCTGGTCGAGCGCGTGGCTGCTGACCCTGCCCTCGCGATCGATATCGACATGCCCTGTCACCAGCATGGAGGCCTCGACTTCCTGACGCGCCTGTCGCGCGCTCTGGGCATCCGCGACGGGTGTGGCGCCAGCGAGAAACGCGATGGCGAGCATCGCTGCGAGCGTGCGGTTCATGGGTGCTTCCTGCAGAGGACCGGAGCCCGACTGTGCCGCCTCCAGGGGTCCGGGACAAGCCCGGGCACACCCCGGGTGGTCAGCGCTGCTCGCGCAGGAACCGGGCCATCGACACGCCGTCGCCGCTCTGCGCGGGGGCGAATTCCGCAGCGACGTCGATGAAGCCGCGCATCACCGCGATCTCGCGCGGGGTGCGGTTGAGGGTGTCGCGCAGGTCGGGATCGGCCCCGGCGCGCAGCAGGCGTCGGGCGATCCGCAGCTGGCCGTGCAGGCCGGACAGATGCAGCGGGCCGAAGCCGCGCTGATCCTGCGAATCGAGCGAGACACCCTCGTCGAGCAGGTGCTCCATTGCCGCCAGCACCACGTCCTCGTCGCAGGCAGTGCCCGGCTCGGCGCGGGCGCCGAGCAGCAGCAGCAACGGGGTGACGCCGCCAGCCGCGGCTGCATCGACCTCGGCACCCGCCAGCAGCAGGGTGTCGAACAGCGCGAGCAGGCGCGGGCGGTCCTGCGAGGTGAATCCGTAAAGGGCGGCGCAGTGCAATGGGGTCAGGCCCTGCGCGTCGGTGGCATGGATGTCGGCGCCGGCGGTGAGCAGGCGCGCAGCAAGATCCGGCAGGCCCAGGGCCGCGGCGAGCATCAGCACGCTGACCTCGCCCGGCAGGCGCTGGTCGAGCGAGCCCCCGGCGGCGAGCAGCCGGTCGACGATCGCGGCGTGACGCATGCTGACCGCCGCCGACAGCGGCGTGGCGCCTGACTGCGCCGCCAGCGCGGCATCGGCGCCCCGTGCCAGCAGCAGATCGACGACCGCGTGGTGGCCGCCGCCGGATGCACGCAGCAACGCGCTGCAGCCCTGCCCGTCCACCGTGTCCACGGGAAACCCGAGATCCAGGAGCCGGCGCACGGCATCGGCATCGCCGGCGCTGGCAGCCGACGGCAGGTCGGCCGGCTCCAGTGCGCGTCTCGGCAGTGCCCAGCCACGCCAGTCGAGCCAGTCGGCGAGATCGCGTCGTCCCGCAGACAGTGCGACCCCGAGCGGTGTCTGGCCGTCGGCCGCACGCGCTGCCGGCGACGCCCCGTGGCGCACCAGCACCTTCAACGCGGCTTCGCGTCCGAGCGCGGCGGCGAGGTGCAGCGCGGTCATGCCGCGGCTGTCGCGGGCATCGAGATCGACCCCATGCGCGACGAGTCGTTCGATCAGCCGCAGCCAGCCGAGCCGGACCGCCAGCGACAACGGCGGATCACCACCGGGCGCAGCCATGAACGGGTCGGCGCCGCGTGCCAGCAGGTCGAGCGCGCAGGCCTCGAACGCGCGCGCCGCCTGGTCGTCGCCGGCGCAGGCGGAGAGATAGCGTGCGAGGTTGCCGGCACCGCCGGGCGACGCGCCATGACGCAGCAGCGCCTGCAGGATCGGCAATGTCTGCGGTGCTGTGGACAGCAGTGCGCACAGCGGGGGCTGTCCGGCTGCATCCGGCGCTTCAACGTCGGCGCCCTGCGCAAGCAGCCATTCGATACGTTCGAGCGACGGCGGCATGTCGGGGTCGAGCAGCAGACCGCCGAGATCGCGCGGGCCGAGCAACCGCAGCAGCGGCCCCTGATCCTCGAACCGGCCTTCGCGCAGGCTGGCCCGCAGCAGCAACAGCGGCGTCCGGTCGCCGGGCGCTGCGTCTTCGTCGTCACCGGCGATGCCGAGATTGGCCGGCAGCGGATAGTCGGGGTCGAGCAGGCGCACCAGCGTCCAGCGCCCGGCTTCGGCAGCCCGGTCGACCGGCTTGCGGCCTTCGGCATCGACGACGTCGGCCGGCACCTCGAGTGTCAGCAGACGCTGCACCAGCGCTGCGGACGGCAGCTCGGCCGTGCAGGCCAGCGTGACCGCGTTGCGGCCGGCGATATCGACTGCCGCCACGTCGGCACCGGCAGCGAGCAGGGCCTCCAGTGCCGCCAGCCGGCCACCGCGTGCGGCTTCGAGCAGCGGCGTGCGGCCGTCGTTGTCACGACCGCGCACGTCGGCACCCGCGCCGAGCAACGCGGCGAGGATGTCGTCGTGTCCCTGGTAGGCGGCGACATGCAATGCGCCACGACGTTGCGCATCGCGCGCGTCGACCCGTGCCTTGTGCCGCAGCAGCAGCTGCACGCCGGCCGCATCGTCTTCGTCGCCACCGGCCGCGGCCAGCAGGGCGGGTGTGCCGCCCTCGCTCTCCGCGCGGGCGCCGCGCTCGAGCAGGAACTTCGCAAGCCGCCAGTTGCCCGATGCACAGGCGGTACCGAGAGGGGTCAGGCCATCCTGGTTGCAGGCTTCGAGTTCGGCGGCGGCGTCGCGCAGCAGGGCCGCGACACCCGGATCGGAACTGCGCGCAGCCAGGTGCAGCGGGGTGTTGCCTTCGTGGTCGGTGATCCGCGGATCCGCGCCATTGGCCAGCAGGGTCATCACCGCATCGGGGCGGCCATGCCAGCTGTCGCGCGTGGCGGCCAGCAGCGGCGTCATGCCGGCGTGGGCGGCGTTGACGTCGACACCGCGTGCGATCAGCTCCCGCAGCAGGCGCAGGTCGGGCAGTACCGAGGCCAGGACGGGCAGGCTGCGCTGGTCGCGATCGTCCGCTGCGGGCAGCGCGCGCACATCGGCGCCGGTCTCGATCAGCGCCAGCGCACGATCCACACGGCCGGCACGGGCCGCGGCATACAGCGCCACGGCGGGATCGGCGCCCGTGGGTTCTTCGAACAGGGCCACCGCCGGGTCACCCTGCATCTCGACGATCGGCATCGACAGCGTGGCCGGTGGCGCGAACCGCTGCAGTGCTGCATGCAGGGCGCACCACACGACCAGCGTCGCCACGGCCAGCGCGATACGCGTGCCCAGTGCGGCTTCGCCGGACAGCCACGCCGGCGCCAGCACCAGCGCGACGACCAGCGCCACGCACAACGCCGCACCGACGCCACGCCAGTGACCGGTCTCGCGCTCCGACAGCGTGCGCCAGTGCGTGCGCAGGTCGCCGCCATCGCGTTCGAGTGCGTGCCACAGCGGCCAGGTGCGCCAGAAGCCGATGACCGCCAGGCCCACCGCGATGCTCAATGCGAGCGCCGCACCGAGCTCACCGCCGTGCCGCAACGCCGACAGCGGCCAGGCGACCAGCACAGCGGTCGCCACCGTGGCGCCACCCCAGGCGGCGGCCAGCGACCACAGGTCGGTGCGCAAGGCAGGGCCGGCTGGTACGGCGCGGGTGCGCAGACCGCGCACGGCCAACGCGAAGGCCGGTTGTGCGAGTGCACCGGCGATCGCAGCCAGCGGGCCGCCGAGCACGGTCAGGCCGGTCAGCACGATGCCGGCGAGGATGAGCGGAATCAGGGCGCGTCCGGACCCGGACGACAGGCGCTGCTTGGACTCAGGCATCGGTGCCCCAGTCCTCCGTGAGTGGATCGTGGACCAGCCGCGGCGGCATCTGCAGGTGGAACTTCTGCGTGCGCAGCTTCTCGCGCACCGTCGCGACATCCTCGCGCGCCAGTTTCCGGTCGGGCGTCAGCGCCACATCCAGCACGAAGGTCAGTTCGCCCAGCTGCGCGCGCACCGGATCGGGCAGGACGTCGAACGCATCGCGCTCGGCGAGGTACACATAGGTGTCCGCCTTGCGCTGGCTTTTGTAGACGTAGGCGTGCATGGGCGAAGAACCGCGGAAACACGCTGGATTGTGCGGCAAAAGCGGAGGCTTGGGTATCGCGCGACCTGCGCTGGATGCCGCGCCCGTCGACGCCGCGTTCAGTGATAGCCGGCGTCGGCGGCCACCTTGCCGCGGAACACGCGGTAGGACCACGCGGTGTAACCGAGGATCAACGGCAGCAGCACCACCAGCCCGGCCAGCACGAAGCCCTGCGACGACGGCGGCGACGCGGCCTCCCAGATGCTCAGTGACGGCGGCACGATGTTCGGCCACATGCCCAGCACGAGCCCGAGGAATCCCAGCCCGAAGAAACTCAACGTCAGCAGGAACGGACGCGCATCGCGGCCCTCGCGCATCGCCGCGCGCCACAGCCAGATGGCGTTGACCAGTGCCAGCAGCGGCACGGGCGACAGCCACCAGAAATTCCCGTCCTCGAACCAGCGGGCCATGATCTCGGAGTCGAGGAACGGCAGCCACGCACTCACCAGCCCCATGAACGCGGCGACGACCAGCACCAGCGGCCGGGTCAGCGTGCGCGCCATCTGCTGCAGCCGGCCTTCGGTCTTGAGGATCAGCCAGCCGCTGCCGAGCAGTGCATAGCCGAATACCACCGCCGCCCCGGTCAACATCGAGAACGGGCTGAACCAGTCGAGCGCGCCACCGGCGTATTTGCCCTCCTCCAGCGGCATGCCTTCGACCAGCGCGCCGAGGATCACGCCCTGCGCGAACGCGGCCAGCAGCGAGCCGAGCGCGAACGCCACACCCCAGAACCGCTTGCCGCGCTGCGCCTTGAAGCGGAACTCGAACGCGACGCCGCGGAACACCAGCGCGATCAGCATCAGCAGCACCGGCAGATACAACGCCGACAGCACGATGGCGTACGCGCTCGGAAAGGCCGCCAGCAGCCCGGCGCCGCCGAGCACCAGCCAGGTTTCGTTGCCGTCCCAGATCGGCGCGGCGGTCGTCATCATGTGGTCGAGCTGGTCGCTGTCTTCGGCAAACGGTGCCAGCACGCCCAGGCCCAGCACGAAGCCGTCGAGCAGCACGTACATCAGCACGCCGAAGCCGATCACGCCGTACCAGATCACCGGCAATACGGTCTGCAGGTCGAGGTCCATCAGTCGTCTCCCACCGGGCCGTCGGCCGCCGAGATCGGCCGCATCGGCGTGCGTTCGCCCTCATCGTGGTCAGGGCCGTCGTCGAACGGCTGCGGGCCCTTGCGGATCATCTTGAGGATGTAGCCGCCGCCGGCGCCGAACACCACGGCGTAGGCAATGAAGAACGCACCGAGCGAAATGATCACGCTGCTGCGGTCGATGTCGCTGACCGCATCCGCAGTCCGCAGCAGGCCCTGGATCGCCCAGGGCTGGCGGCCGATCTCGACGACGAACCAGCCCGCCAGCACCGCGATGAAGCCGCTCGGCGCCATCAGCCGCCACGTGTTGAGCAGCCACTTCGATTCGAACAGCCAGCGGCGGCGCCACGCCCACAACGAGACCACGGTGAGCAGCAGCATCGCCATGCCGATGCCGACCATGACCCGGAAGGCATAGAACACCGGCGCCACCGGCGGCCGTTCGTCGCGCGGCACCGCGGTCAGCGGCGCGATCGTCCCGTCCCAGCTGTGGGTCAGGATCACGCTGCCAAGCCGCGGAATCGCGATCTCGAAATCGTTGCGCTCTTCGTCCACGTTCGGCACCGCGAACAGCACCAACGGCACACCCTCGCCGGGCGCGCTCTCGTGCCAGTGCGCTTCCATCGCCGCGAGCTTGACCGGCTGCACTTCACCGGTCTTCAGGCCATGCAGGTCGCCGACGAAGATCTGCAGCGGCACGGTGATCGCGGCGAATGCGACCGAGAGCTTGAGCATCCGCGTCGCCGCATCGACGTGTTCGCCGCGGCGCAGATACCAGGCCGCCACGCCGCCGATCACGAAGCATGTGGTGATGAACGCCGCCAGCGCCATGTGCGCCAGGCGATACGGGAACGAGGGATTGAAGATGACCGCCATCCAGTCGGCCGGATGGAACACACCGTCGATCAGCTCGTAGCCTGCCGGCGTGTGCAGCCAGCTGTTGGCCGAGAGGATCCAGAACGTCGAGATCAGCGTGCCCACCGCGACGAGGCACGTCGACAGGAAATGCAGCTTTTCCGACACGCGCCCCCAGCCGAACAGCATCACGCCGAGAAAACTCGCTTCCAGGAAGAACGCCGTCAGCACTTCGTAGGCCAGCAGCGGCCCGAGGATGTTGCCGGCCGCGATGCTCAGCGCCGACCAGTTGGTGCCGAACTGGAAGCTCATGACGATGCCCGACACCACGCCCATGCCGAACGACACGGCGAAGATCCGCATCCAGAAGAAATACAGCTCGCGCCACACCGGGTCGCGCGTGCGCAGCCAGCGGAATTCCAGGAACGCCAGCCAGCTCGACAGGCCGATCGTGAAGGCGGGAAACAGCACATGAAACGAGATCACGAATCCGAACTGGATCCGCGACAGCAGCAGGGCGTCCAAGCGGAGCTCCGATAAGCGGCGCTGCGCGAGTGTGCGACCGGGACCGTGAAAACGGGATGCGGCGCAGCGACGCGCGACCGTCCGCCGCAGCGCGCATGACCCGTGTCGGGGCCGTGACGCCGGCGACGCCCGGTACACTGCCGCCTCCTTCCGCTTTACGGAACCGTCGAATGCGTCGACTGCCGCTGAGCTGGGTGCTTGCCTGCGCCCTCGTGTCCCCCGCCGCCCTTGCACAACCGGCGCAGCCGCTGACGATGGAGCGGATCATGGCCGATCCGGACTGGATCGGTGCCCCGGTCGAAGGCGCGTGGTGGCGCTGGGATGGCCAGGCGGCGTACTACACGCTCAAGCGCGAAGGCAGCAGTGTCCGCGAGACCTGGCAGCAGCCGCTCGCCGGCGGTGCGTCGGCCCGTGTCGAAGACGGCGCGCGCGCCGATCTCGATGCGCAGAACCCGATCATCGATGCCACCGGCACGCGCATGGCGTTCCTGCGCAACGGCGATCTGTTCGTGCGCGATCTGCGCACCGGCGCGCTGACCCAGGTCACGCGCACCGAAGCGCCGGAAGCGCAGCCGCAGTGGTCGACGACCGGCGGTCTGGTCTGGCGCGCGGGCAACGACTGGTTCGGCTGGGATGCACAACGCGGCACCGCGCAGCTGGCCAGCCTCAAGGCCGAGGACGACCCGGCCAAGCCGCCGAAGGACGATGACCTGCGCGATCGCCAGCTGCGCATGATCGAAACCCTGCGCGTCGAGCGCGACCGCCGCGATGGCCTGCGCACGCAGAACGAGACCTGGCGCCGTGGCGATGCCACGCGCGCGCCCGCTCCGGTGTTCCTCGGCAAGGACGTCACGATCGCCGGCAGCGCGCTGTCGCCGGCCGGCGACCGTCTGATCGTCGTCACTGCTGCCAAGAGCGGTGATGCGGGCCAGGCCGGCAAGATGCCGAAGTACGTCACCGAATCGGGCTACGAAGAATTCGAGGACGTGCGCACGCGCGTCGGCCGCAACGATCCGCTGCCGCACACGCTGTGGCTGGTGGACGTGGTCAGCGGCCAGGCGCGTGAGCTGAAGACCGACACCCTGCCCGGCATCGGCACCGATCCGCTGGCCGATCTGCGCCGGTCCGCCGGCCAGGACGCGCTCGAGGGCAACCGTCCGGTGCGTCTGGAACTCGACGGCCGCGGCGGTGGCGGCGGTGCGATCCGCTGGAGCGACGACGGTCGCAGCGTCGCGCTGTCGATCCACTCGGTCGACAACAAGGACCGCTGGCTCGCCACCGTCAACCTGGCTGGCGCGACGCTGCAGACCCGCGACCGCCTGACCGACGCCGCGTGGATCAACTGGGACTTCAACGAGTTCGGCTGGCTGCCCGACAACCGCACGCTGTGGTTCCTGTCGGAAACCTCCGGCTACTCGCATCTGTATCTCAACGACGGCGGCCGCTCGCGCGCGCTGACCTCGGGCCAGTGGGAAGTGTCGTCGCCGGTGATGTCGCGCGACGGCAGCCGCTTCTTCTTCCTGTGCAACCAGCAGTGGCCGGGCCGGTACGAGGTCTGCAGCGCGAATGGCGGCACCGTCAGCGAACTCACGAAGACCGGCGGTATCGAGGACTTCGCGCTGTCGCCCGACGAGACCCGCCTCCTGCTGCGCACCTCCAGCAGCTACACGCCGCCGCAGCTCGCCGTGGCCGACGTCGCCGGCGGCGAAGTGCGCGTGCTCACCGACACCCGCACGGCCGAGTTCAAGGCGCACGACTGGCTGCAGCCCGAGTACGTGCAGATTCCGTCCAAGCACGGCGCCGGCACGGTCTGGGGCAAGTTCTACGCGCCGGAGAATTACGAGCCGGGCCGCAAGTATCCCGTCGTACTGTTCGTGCACGGCGCCGGCTACCTGCAGAACGTCAGTGATCGCTACCCGAACTACTTCCGCGAGCAGATGTTCCACAACCTGCTGGTGCAGCAGGGCTACATCGTGCTGGATCTCGATTTCCGCGCCTCTGCCGGCTACGGCCGCGACTGGCGCACGGCGATCTACCGGCAGATGGGGCATCCCGAGCTCGAGGATTACCTCGACGGCATCGACTGGCTGGTCGACAACCACCAGGCCGATCGCGACCGCGTCGGCATCTACGGCGGCAGCTACGGCGGCTTCATGACCTTCATGGCGCTGTTCCGCGAGCCCGGCGTGTTCAAGGCCGGCGCCGCCCTTCGCCCGGTCACCGACTGGTCGCAGTACAACCACGCCTACACCGCGAACATCCTCAACACGCCGGACATCGACCCCGAGGCGTACCTGAAGTCCTCGCCGATGGAATACGCCGACCGCCTGCAGGACAACCTGCTGATCGCGCACGGCATGATCGACGACAACGTGTTCTACAAGGACTCGGTGATGATGGCGCAGCGCCTGATCGAGCTGCGCAAGGACAAGTGGGAACTGGCGAGCTACCCGCTCGAGCGCCACGCCTACCAGCACCCGGCCTCGTGGTACGACCAGTACCGCCGCATCTACGAACTGTTCGAGCGCACGCTCAAGCCGTGATGCAGATCAGAAGATTCTGAACTTTCTATCTGCATGCTCCCGAGAAGGCGGCCGTCTCGATGACGGCTCGCCTCGAAAAACACCGGTCAAGCGCCGCACGGACCTTCTCACATTGTTCTATCCCGCACTCTCCACGTCCGATATACGGCGAAGCACTTCCTTCGAATAGTCACTGTTCTCGGGAAGCGCCGCGAGCGAAGCTCTATATTTTTCCAAGGCCGCTGCTGAGTGGCCGACCGCCTCGTTAAGCCGCCCTTCCAGCAGGCGCACATAGGGAATCCGTTGCGAGTTTACGTCTTCGGCAATTTTCCCATCATCGATGTGAATCCCCGGAAGCAGAGCGCGAGCCTTTTCCTGCATGCCCAGATCGAGATAGGACATTGCCAAGATGATGGAAAACTCGGCAAATGCAGGTGAGGCGTCGCCGAATATCCCATGTGCATCGTCGAGTCTCTTCTGCAATAGTTCCACGGCCTCAGCTGACCGCCCCGCCCAGCGCAAGGCTTCGCCACGATATTGCAGCGTATTCAGAGCAAACGGCGAATCTTGGCCGAGCGTCTCCGCAAACAAGATGCTGGCCTTCCCGTATTCGAGCGCGGCCTCGTCAAAACGATTCTCGGCAACCAGCGCGACCCCACGCAGAGTATTGACGTTGGCCAACTGCGGATGCCGCGTGCCGAGCACCTGGATAAGGTCCTCTTCGAGCATGTCGATCTGAGCCAGGGCTGTGTCCTGCTCGCCAGTCTGCATCAGCACTTGCACGAGATTCTGACGCGCCTGGATCGTCTGCGAGTTGAGCCGTCCATGGATTTCCTCCAGACCGGACAGTGCCTGTCGCAGCTGCTGTTCCGCCTCGACCACCTCGCCGATCGCAAGTAACGCGTGACCCAGTTCGGCGCGGGTTTTCAATAATCTGTCGCGCCCGAGCCCGGTGTCCTGCTCGCCCAAACGGATCAATTTCCGATATTCGATCGCTGCCGCTTTGTAGTCCGATTGACGTTCGTGCAGATATGCTTTCGTGTGGCCAAGGAGATAGCGTAGATCGACCGAGGAATGCACTTCGCCCGCAATCCTCGATTCGAGGACTTGAAGGTGTTTGCTTGCCTCGTCGAATCGGCCCAGATCGATCAACGCGTGGCTCTGCCCCAATCGGGCATCGATGCCTCTCTCGTCCTGCCGACCGAACGCCTGCTCCAGCAAGTGAGCGGCGGCGCTGTACTGCGCTTCAGCCTTTTCGACTTGCGCCAACGCGTTGTAGGCGCGTGCGACGGCCAGGTGCATCAGGCCTGCCGACCCCGGATCCCCACGGAACCGCTCTTCGATTCGCGCCGCCGCTATGTCCACGGCTTCACGCACTGTGGGTTGTCGACCGTCGTTCCGGTCGGGATACGATGCCCCGATCACGTCGTCAGTGAGAAAGCTGTTCAGAAGAGTTTGCGCATGCAGGCTGGTCTGTGCCCGCTCAGCCTCGCCCTGTGCACGCAGCTCTGACCGATGTGCGCGTTGGGCCAGAATCACTGAACTGATCGCCCCAACCAGCAGCAGCGATGCTGCAGCCAGCATCCACGGCCGCCGCGCACGCTGACGCGCCAGACGTTTTTCGCCAGCGTCCACGCGAGCGCGCACTGCCTGTTCGAGAGCACGCTGCTGTCTACGCTCATTCAAACCCCGTATGCGCTCGGCCAGCAGTGATGCGGCTTGGAGCCGCCTCGCCGGATCGCCATTGGCGGCAGCAGCAATGTCCTCGCACAACAACTCATTATCGACGTCGCGCTCCCATCCCGGCGCCAGCGGCCGGCGGAAGTCACCGACGATCAACTGGTAGAGGATGACGCCCAACGCATACATGTCGCTGCCGATACTCGGTACCTGTCCGGACACAACCTCCGGTGCGAGATATAGAGGGGTGCCACTGTCGGACGGTGCCGCCAGCGACTGGGTCAGGCCGAGTTGGGTGATGCCCAGCGCATCGATCCTGCCCGCGTCGAAGAGCCCACTGCTGCCGAAATCGGCGACGCGCAGATGCCAGCCTCCGGGCGTACCGTAGATCAACAGGTTCGCCGGCTTCAGATCCTTGTGCAGCACACCGACTGCATGCGCCGCCGCCACCGCATCGACCGCTTCGACGAACAGCGACAACCGCTCTTCCAGAGACAGATGCTCGATACCGCGTCCGTCTGCGTCGCGCCAACGGTCCAGGCTGACGCCGCCGTATTCGAACTCCACGAAAAATGGCGACTGTTCGAAATCCCAGTCAATCACTTGCACGAACGCCTGCCGTTCGCTGAGCGCCGCCTGCAGCAGCCGCCCAACAGTGACCTCGCGCTTTAGACCGGTCAGCCGCTGGCCATCGAGACTGAACTTGAAGACGCGTTGCTGTCCGGTCTTGGCATGGCGCGCCAGCCATACCTCGCTGTCACCGGCACGCGCCAGCGCGTCTTCCAGCAGCCAATGGCTGCGTCGCGGGACGGCGTCGCCGGCCGACAAGCGGCTTTCGGGCGGCACGTGCGCCACAGCCCGTCGGCTGATCTTGCCTTCGAGCCGGTAACCCACACGGGGCAGTGTCACGATCACCGCGCCCGTGTCCTCGCCGAGCGCCCTGCGTAATTTGCCCACTGCGTTGGTCAGCACGGCTTCCACAACCATGCGTCCGGCCCAGACGTTGGACAGCAGTTCGTCCTTGGTGACCGCCTCACCGGCATGCCGCAGCAGGTACTGCAGTACCTCGAGCGGCTTGCGTTCCAGCTCGACGTGCAGGCCGTCGACGGTCAGCTGCCAACGCCCCTCATCGAATTCCATTTTACCGAACGACCACGCGTAGGACGCTGCCGTCCCCACTGGTTGACGATCCCCTGACATCCCTTTCTCCTTGCATGGAGCGCAATCAACGCGCCATGAATTCCCCTTTAAATCAAAGGGATGCAATCCGTTTGAATTTCGTTTCCGCGTCGTGGGGACCGCACGCAACGTCTTTGCCGACATTTGCGGCCCCGCCGGCGACCGCCGGTAACCCCGTCGAGGAATCGCCATGCGAGGCAGGATCATTCACTACAACGGCGGCGATGGCAAAGGACTCATTGCCGCCGGACCACAGCAGCACGCGTTCGAGATCGCCCAGTGGCGCAGCGAAAGTGCGCCTGCCGTCAACCAGACCATTGAGATGGTGTTCGAAGGCGAGCGGCTCGCCTCGGTTGCACGCGTTGCGGAGGACATCCTGCTCAAGGAAAAAGCAGGCGCAATCGCAGGCCGGCTCGGCACAGCAGGGGCGGCAACGCTTCAGGGGATCCGGCAGGGCTCGCCGCGGGGCGGTGTCGTTGCACAGGTTTCCGGCCTCGGCCGGGTCCTGTTGATCTGCCATGGCCTGTTCGCGGCATCTGCCTTGTTCTTCTCCTATCTGAAGGTCGAGGGACTGTTCGGTCCCAGCCAGGCGTACTCGCTGGTCGGCCTGTCGCGTCTGTCGGAACAGCTGGGCAGCGCCATCGGCGGCAGCGTGCTGCCCTGGCTCGCCATCCTGTCGATCGCGGTTCCGCTGTTCTGGCGCAGCCGCTGGGCGTGGCTGGCACTGCTGCTGCCGTTGTTCGCCACGGTCAAACCCTGGTTCGACGTCTTTGCCGCGGTCCGTGCCGTGTCCAGAGGCATGAACCAGTTCGACGCCGGCATGGGACGCGCGATGACCAGCCAGCTCATCGACATGCTGGGCATCGGTCTGGGCTTCTGGCTGTGCCTTGCCACGTCTCTGGTGCTGGCCGGCCTGGCGGTCAAGCGCACGCTGCTGCCGCCCCGCCCGCACGCCGAGCCGGAGAGCGTCCGATGAGTCCGCGCCTGCGTATCGGTCTGTCCACGGCCGCCCTGACCGCATCATTTCTCCTGTCCGGAACCGTGATCGCCGGCGACGGGGACAACAGCGCACTGCTGCACCGGATGGCGGCCCTGGAGGCACGCGTCTCCGCGCTTGAAGGGCGTCCTGCCACCGGCACGTCTCCAGCATCCCTCGCATGGCAGGACACCGCGAAGTGGAACCAGCTGCGTGTGGGAATGCGCGAGCAGGAGGTTGTCGAACTGCTCGGCCCGCCGTCGTCCGGACAGCGGATGCGCACCCCCGGCGCCCTGACTGGCGAGATCACGGCAATGCTCTACCAGCAGATCGACTCCGCCAATCTCGCGGGCGCCGTCAGCGGCATCGTCCACCTCGCGGATGGACGTGTTACCGGCTGGTCGGCGCCCTATCTGGCGGATGCCACGCCTGATGGCGGTCGCCGATGAGTCCCCGGACCCGTCTGGATCGCGTGCGAACGGTCGCGCCGTCCACCTGCGCCGGTGAAGCGGGTCGCCGCCCATCCGGATGCTGCCCGGAACGGCGCGCCGGACATCCCGCCCGACCGCGTCCGGCGCCGCACGACACCTTCGCCGATCGACAGCTGCCGGGACGTGTCCGGGCAGAACGGCCGCACCCCACACCCCCTGCCATCCACCACGCTCCGGAGATACCCGTATGACCCCAGTCCGCCTGTCCATGCTCACACTCGCCAGCGCCCTGCTTCTGGCCGCCTGTGGCGACAAGGACGACACCGCGTCCGACCCCGCACAGCCGCCGGCAGGCGCCCTGGGCGAGGCCGTCAGGCAGGCTGAAGCCACCGCCCGCCGCACCTCGCTCCCCACAGCGGACGAGACCAGGCCGCTCGACAGCTACCCGTCGATCAAGAGTGGCCAGCAGGTGATGTTCCTCTACGTTGCCGCGTCGAAGCTGCCGCCCGATTTCGACAAGCTGGCCGAAGCCCATTCGCGCGACTACCGGCAGACCAGCGATGCCTTCCGCAGGAGCGATCTGCTCAAGGCCCTGCGACCGCAACTCGAGCAGGGCATCGCGGATGCGGTCGCAACACCCTACGGCTGGGTGGAGCTCGACAACGCGGACCTGCAGAGCTACGACTTCGAGCGCAAGGGCTTCGTCGTGGGCGAGTTCTCGACTCCGGGCGGCTATCGCTACTTCAACGACGCCAGCAGCTTCAGCTACGCCTGGGCCAATCACGAGCAGGTCGCCTTCGCGCCTGTCGCCGATGAAGCCGTGGCACGCGAACTCGAAGCGATGCGCGGCAACTGGAACAGCAAACCGCGCCTGCGCGTCTACTTCTTCGCCCAGTCCGCCGACCTCAATGCCAGCCGGGTAAATGCCCTGGTGACGCGGGTGCGGATCACCGACCGGAGCGGCCGCGTCCTCGTCGACTACGGTCCCGACGGCAGCGTGCCCGTGCAGACACAGGAAGCGCCGGCATCTGGTTGCACGAGTGTCGACTGCATGGCCGATGACGTCTTGGGCGGTGCCCTTTGAACGGCCCCGTGTCGCCCACCGGTGTACAGCCACCGCAAGACAGCGAAGGGCTGGTGGCACAGGAGCTCGCGCTGCGCAGGGCCCGGCGGGAAGCCGCAATCCGGGACACGGCCGGACTCGCCACCGTCATCAAGGTGCTGTCCGGCGTGCTGTTCGCCGGCGCGATCATTCCGGCGCTCGGCATCCTGTCCGTGTTGGCCGGCCTGTTCGTCGGCTTCTTCGGCACGCTTGCACTGGCGTTCAAGGGCAACCCGAGCGGCGCCCTGAAACAGGTGCTGATCACCGGGGTGGGCGCAGTCGTCGCCACGATCGTCTGGGCCATCGTGACGTTCGTGGTCTTCGCCTGACAGCGCATCCGCACAGGCGCGCTGCCCCTGATTCCCCAACCCGTCAGCTCCCCGGAGACATCGATGCGATATCGCGTCCGCGCCACTATCGTGCTGCTCGCAGCAGCCTGTTTCGCCACGTTCGCCAGCCATGCACAGGCGGTTGATCCCGACGCCTGGAAGCAGCCGGACGTCCGCGCCCGCCTGAAGACGGGGATGACCCCCGATCAGGTCGAAGCAGTCCTCGGCACGCCGGCCCGGTCCCGCATCCACCGGAGCCTCGCCGGCAGCACACGCGATCTCGAATTCCGGTCCAGCAACGGTCGGGACTGGATGATCGCCGTGTTCATGGATGGGCAGGGCTTGTTCAACTACAGCGTCGCGCGACTGGGTGCAGACGGGGACGGTCTCCCCGTCGATGCGCAGCCATGGCGGGTGCTTGCCAACTGGCAGGCACTCGCCCCTGGCATGTCGCTCGACGAGGTCGAAGCCATCTTCGGGCCGCCCTCTGCAAAGGCCTATGCCGGGATTGATGGTGTGGAGACCCTGACTGGCTGGCTCTATGACGTCACACCGGAGACGGGGCCGGCTTCCGGCATGGTCATGGCGGTCCAGGACCGCGTATCCGGCATCTCGACGCCCTTGCTCGCGGTCCCGTAGCCTGTAGGCCCGCAGTCCCACCCCGGCAGTCGTGATCCCGAAATTTTCCGCCCGCTGCATCCGTCCCGTGTCCAACGTCCCGCTGCCATGACTGCCGCCGGCGCATTGCCGTCCACGGAGTTGCTGCGGCCGTCACCGTGGAAGATGCTCGCGCTGCTGGCGATCTCGGTCGGGTTCGTCTGGATTGCGGTCGGCATCGCCGACCGCAATCTGCTGATCGCAGGGCTGTGCGGTGGATTCTTCGGGCTGTGCGCGCTGGTCGCGCTGGTGTCGCTGCTGCCCGGCGCGAACCATCTGCGGCTCGACGCCGACGGCATCGAGTTGCGCTCGCTGTTCCGGGTCACCCGCTGGGGCTGGCGCGATGTCGTGCGCTTCGGTCCGACACGCGTGGGGCTGCACACGATGGTCGGCATCGATTTCGCCGACCACGTGGACGCCGCAGCTCGCCTGCGCCGGGTCAATCGTGGACTGACCGGCTTCGACGGCGCCCTGCCCGACACCTACGGGCACAAGGCGGCAGAGCTTTCGGCGAAGCTCGAAGCCTGGCGCCAGGCGCACGTCTGAGCGCCGCGCGGCATTTGACCAGGATCAATGCCGTGGGGCGGGCGCCAACTACAATGCGTTGCATGAACGATTTCGACACCGTCCGTGACTATCTGACCGGCCTGCAGGACCGGATCTGCCATGCGATCGAAGGCGCCGACGGCCGCGCGCATTTCGTCGAAGACCTG
This sequence comes from Luteimonas sp. Soil_N_1, assembly GCF_057656255.1. NCBI lineage: Bacteria > Pseudomonadati > Pseudomonadota > Gammaproteobacteria > Lysobacterales > Lysobacteraceae > Luteimonas > Luteimonas sp. Soil_N_1. Next base: position 67,228 of record NZ_JBDGKS010000003.1, on the reverse strand, counting down.
TGGCAGCGCGCCGAAGGCGGCGGTGGCCGCACCCGCGTGCTGCGCGACGGCGCGGTGTTCGAACAGGCCGGCATCGGCTTCTCCGATGTGTCGGGTACGGCACTGCCGCCGTCGGCCAGCGCCAACCGGCCCGAACTCGCCGGCGCCTCGTGGCGCGCCTGCGGCGTGTCGCTGGTGTTCCATCCGCACAACCCGCATCTGCCGACCACCCACGCCAACGTGCGCCACTTCCGCGCGATGCGCGACGGCGAGACCGTGGCCTGGTGGTTCGGCGGCGGCTTCGATCTGACGCCGTTCTATCCGGTCGACGAGGACGTGCTGCACTGGCACCGCACCGCGCGCGACCTCTGCGAACCCTTCGGCGGTCAGGCGCGCTACGACGCGCACAAGCAGTGGTGCGACGACTACTTCTTCCTCAAGCACCGCAACGAGACGCGCGGCGTCGGCGGCCTGTTCTTCGACGATCTGCATGGGGATTTCGACAACGACTTCGCCTACATGCGCGCGGTCGGCGACGGCTTCCTCGATGCCTACCTGCCGATCGTCGAACGCCGCAAGCATGCGCCGCATGGCGAGACCGAGCGCGAGTTCCAGCTGTACCGACGCGGCCGCTATGTCGAGTTCAACCTGGTCTACGACCGCGGCACCCTGTTCGGCCTGCAGTCGGGTGGCCGCGCCGAATCGATCCTGATGAGCCTGCCCCCACGCGTGCGCTGGGAGTACGGCTTCAGCCCGGCGGCCGGCAGCGACGAGGCGCGCCTGGCCGACTATCTGCGTCCGCGCGACTGGCTCGCCGAGCTGGCCTGATCCAGTGAGCGCGTCCGACGACGCCACCCGACCGGACGTCGCGCCCGACGGCCTGCAGATACTCCACGCGGACGATCACCTGCTGGCCTTCGACAAGCCCAGCGGCCTGCTGTCGGTGCCCGGCCGTGGTGCGGACAAGCAGGACTGCCTCGCGACCCGTGTCCTCGCGCGATGGGCTGACGCGCGCGTGGTGCACCGGCTGGATCAGCCGACCTCGGGCGTGATCGTGCTGGCACGGGGCCTGGACATGCAGCGCGCGCTCGGCGATGCGTTCGCCGAACGCCGTGTCGACAAGCAGTACGTCGCCGTCGTCGACGGCTGGCCCGACGCGGATGCCGGCACGATCGACCTGCCGCTGCAGGCCGACTGGCCGAACCGGCCGCGCCAGCAGGTCGACCGGGTGACCGGCAAGCCCGCCCGCACCTACTGGCAGGTCCTGTCACGCACGCGGGCTGCCGACGGCACGCCCTGCACCCGCCTCGCATTGACACCCGATACGGGCCGCACCCACCAGCTGCGCGTGCACCTGCAGGCGATCGGTCACCCGATCCTCGGCGATGCGCTCTACGCCACGCCGGAGGCCTGCGCGCGTGCGCCGCGCCTGCTGCTCCACGCCGGATCGCTGACCGTGTCGCATCCGGTGACCGGCGCGTCGCTGCGCATCGCGTGTCCGGTTCCGTTCTGACGCTTCGTCGGCAGGCGCGCTCCACCACCGGCGCGGCAAATTCCGGACATAAAAAAGCCCCGCAGGCAGGGGGGGCCTACGGGGCTCGGGGAACCGGGCGCGGGGAGACGCCTGATGGTTCCGGTCGATCACTCCAGGGGAAGGAAGCGATCTGGCGACAGACCTTGCATCTGTCGAGGGACATAAGACCATTCCGGGGATGGATGGATCGTGAAGATTCCGGTTAATTTTCTGTTGGATTCAGGCCGGATTTACCCGGCATCCGCCTGCCGACCGGTGCCGCCAGAAACGGCACATTTCCGGTGGTCGAACGGGCTCAGTGCGCCTCGTCCCAGTTGTCGCCGATGCCGCTGTCGACGACCAGCGGCACCCGCAGTTCGCCAGCACTGGTCATCCGCGTCACGACCTCGGCCAGCAGCGTGTCGACGAAATCCAGATCCGCTTCGAACACCAGTTCATCGTGCACCTGCAGGATCATCTTCGCGCGATCCGCGTGGTCGGCGATCCAAGTGTCGATCGTGATCATCGCCCGCTTGATGATGTCCGCCGCCGTGCCCTGCATCGGCGCATTGATCGCGGCGCGCTCGGCGCCGGCGCGCTGCGAGGGGTTGCCCTTCTGGATGAAGTCCAGCGTCAGACGCCGGCCGAACACGGTTTCCACAAAGCCGGTCTCACGCGCCTGCAGCCGCGTGCGGTCCATGAAGTCGCGCACGCCCGGGTACCGCGAGAAATACAGCGCGATGTAGTCCTGCGCCTCACCGCGGCCGATGCCGAGGTTGCGCGCCAGGCCGAAGGCACTCATGCCGTACATCAGGCCGAAGTTGATCGCCTTGGCCGCGCGGCGCTCGTTGCCGGTGACTTCCTCCAGCGGTCGGCCAAAGACTTCGGCCGCCGTTGCGCGGTGGATGTCGACGCCCGATTCGAACGCGCGCACGAGGCCCGGATCCTCGGACAGGTGGGCCATGATCCGCAGTTCGATCTGCGAGTAGTCGCAGGCGATCAGCTTGCGGCCCGGCGGTGCGACGAAGGCGCGGCGGATGCGGCGGCCGTCATCGGTGCGGATCGGAATGTTCTGCAGGTTCGGATCCGACGACGACAACCGCCCCGTCGCCGCGCCCGCCTGGTGATAGCTGGTGTGCACGCGGCCGGTATAGGCGTTGATCATCTCCGGCAGCTTGTCGGTGTAGGTGCTGCGCAGCTTCGCGAGGCCGCGGTATTCGAGGATCACGCGCGGCAGTTCGTGCTGGTCGGCGATCGCCTCCAGCGCTTCCTCGTTGGTGCTCGGCTGGCCCTTCGGCGTCTTGACGACCGCCGGCAGCTTCAGCTCGTCGAACAGCAACGCGCCCAGCTGCTTGGGCGAATCGAGATTGAAGGTGCGGCCGGCAAGTTCGGTCGCTTTCTGCTGCGCGGCGAGCATGCGCTTGGACAGGTCCGCGCTCTGCCGGCGCAGTTCGTCGGCATCGACGCGCACGCCATTGGCTTCGATGCGCGCGAGCACCGGCACCAGCGGCATCTCGATGTCGGCGTACACGCGCGCCAGGCCCGCATCGGCCTCGATCCGCGGCTTCATGACCCGGTGCAGCCGCAGGGTGATGTCGGCATCTTCGGCGGCGTACTTCGACGCGTCGTCGATGGCGACCTGTGAGAACGAGATCTGCTTGGCGCCCTTGCCGGCCACGTCCTCGAACTTGATCGTGTCCATGCCGAGGTGGCGTTTGGCGAGCGAGTCGAGATCGTGGCGGGCGATGCCGGCGTCGAGCACGAAACTTTCCAGCAGCGTGTCATCTGCGTAACCGCGCACGTCGACGCCATGCCGGCGCAGCACATGGATGTCGTACTTGCCGTGCTGGCCGAGCTTGCGCTTCGCCGGGTCTTCGAGGACGCCGCGCAATGCATCGAGCACCAGCGCGAGATCCAACTGCGCCGGTGCGCCCGGATAGTTGTGGCCGACGGGAATGTAGGCAGCGCGGCCCGGCTCGATCGCGAAGCTCAGACCGACCAGGCCCGAACGCATCGCATCCAACGCGTCTGTCTCGGTGTCGAACGCGAACGCGTCGGCGGCCTGCAGCTGCGCGACCCAGGCATCGAGCTGTTCGCGCGTCATCACCGTCTCGTACTCGCCGGGCACCGACAGCGCAGGATCGAGTGTCGACGGCGGCGCGGGCATCGCGATCGCGGCTGCGCCTGCAGGCGCAGCGCCGGTACCGCCCGCAGCGTCAAGATCCTTCAGCGCCTGGCCGAAGCCATAGCGCGCGTACAGCACGCGCAGGGCATCGATCGCACGCGGCCGCAGGATCAGCGTTTCCGGGCCGCCATCGAGCGCGACATCGGTCTTGATCGTCGCAAGCTCACGGCTCAGCGGCAGCTGGTGCAGCGCCTCGCGCAGGTTCTCGCCGATCTTGCCCTTGATGTTGCCTGCGTTCGCGATCACGCCATCGAGCGATTCGTATTCGGTCAGCCACTTCGCCGCAGTCTTGGGCCCGCACTTCGGCACGCCGGGAATGTTGTCGATGCTGTCGCCCATCAACGCGAGCAGGTCGACGATCTGGTCGGCGCGGACGCCGAACTTCTCGCGCACGGTGTCGTCGCTGTCCATGCGGCTGCCGCTCATCGTGTTGACCAGGGTCACGCGCGGGCGCACCAGCTGGGCGAAATCCTTGTCGCCGGTGGAGATGGTCACGTCGATGCCGGCGTCCGCGGCCTGCAGCGCCAGCGTACCGATGACATCGTCGGCCTCGACGCCGGCAACGCGCAGGATCGGAAAGCCCAGCGCCTCGACGATCGTGCACATGGGTTCGACCTGCGCACGGAGCTCGTCGGGCATCGGCGGACGATTGGCCTTGTACTGGTCGTAGAGATCGTCGCGGAAGGTCTTGCCGGGCGCATCGACGACGAAGGCCGCAAAGTCCGGCGCTTCCTTCAAGGTCGCGCGCAGCATGTTGACGATGCCGAACAGCGCGCCGGTAGGTTCACCGTCTGCGTTTGTCAGCGGGGGCAGCGCGTGGAACGCGCGATACAGGTACGAGGACCCGTCGATCAGGATGAGGCGTTTCGTCATCCGGGGATTCTAAGGGGTCCGTCGTTCGCGCCGCGTTCGAACCGGAGCGCCGGATGCGGCCGCGTGGCGCGGGGCCGCGACCGGCGCGCACTGACAGAATCCGAACATCTCGTCGCGATAATCCGGCCCATACGGGGAGTCTGTATGGGAATGTCCTGCCAGGGCTGGTCGAATCACCGGTGTCACGCCATCCGCGGCCCGGACGCGTGGTACCGCCGATGACGCGTCCGGACGGTGTGCCGCCCGCGACCGACTGGACAGCAGGCACCGTCTGCCGCAATTGCGGCGCGGCATGGGGTGATGGCCCCTACTGCAGCCAGTGCGGCCAGAAGGTGGCGCAGCGCCTGCAGCTGGGCGATCTGCGCCGGGAAACCTGGGAGAAGTGGCGGCTGTTCGAACTGTCAGTCGCGCGCACTGCCGGCCGTCTGCTGCTGCGCCCCGGCACCGTGGCCCGCGAATACGTGGCGGGTGCGCGCGTCCGTCATGTGCACCCGCTGAAACTGCTGCTGGTCTGCGTCGCGCTGCTGTTGCTGGTGCTCAATGCGAGCGGTTTCCTGCGCGTCGGCGGCGCCGACTATCGCGATGCGATGGCGATGATGCAGCGCTACGCCAACTGGAGTTTCACCCTCGGCTTCTTCGCGGTGGTCGCCAGCACGGTGCTGGTGTTCGGGCGGCGCCGTTACAACCTGGTCGAGCACATGGTGCTGGCCGCGTACGCATCGGCGGTGATCATCGTGCTGAATCTGGTGAACCAGCTGCCGCTCCTGGCGATGCGCGACCCCGCGCTGGTGCTGCCGTGGCGCGAGGCTGCCAAGTGGTACATGTACGCGGTCAAGGCGGTGGTGCTGGCCCTCGCTTTCCGGCAGTTCTTCGAACTCGACCTGCGCCGCGAGTGGTGGCGCCTGGCGCTCGCGCTGGTCGTGTTCATCGCGATCGACTGGCTGCTGCGACGCGCCTACGCCCATCTCATCGTTGCGATCGTCTACGCGCAAACGCCCTGATCCACGCCGCCAGAGGAATGGCCATGTCCCGACGTTTTTCTGCCCGCTCGTTCCGTCCGTTGCCTGCGGTCTTGCCGCTGGCCTTGTTGCTGGCCGCCTGCGGGGATCGTGAGGCCGCGCCGCCTGCGTCCGCCGCGTCCGCCGGGGCCGACACGCCCGGTCGCGCGGAGCTGGTCGAGCAACTCGCATCGACGCTGCAGGCCTGCTCCTACGACGGCCGTCCCGAACTGCTCGATCCGGCGACGCTGACCGGCGACGCGCCGGCCGACTGCCGCTCGATGGTCGAACAGGTGATGGGCTTCACCGGCCTGCCGCAGAACTTCGTCGTGACTGAAGGTCCGGTCGCGAACGCGGCGGCGGTGATCCTGTTCGACGAGCAGAAGATTCCGCAGCGCGTGATCGCGTTCAACCGCAATTTCCTCGGCGAGGTGCGCGCGGCGACGAACGACAATCCCTGGGCGCCGGTCAGCATCATGGCGCACGAGATCGGCCATCACCTGTCGGGCCACACGATCACCGGCACCGGCAGCCAGCCGCCGATCGAGCTGGAAGCCGACAAGTTCAGCGGCTTCGTGCTGCAGCGCATGGGCGCGAGCCTGGCCGATGCGCGCAGCGCGATGGCATCGCTGGGCGCCGACCACGTGACCGCGACCCATCCCGCGCGCAGCGACCGTCTTGCGGCGATCGGCGATGGCTGGATGGAAGCCTGCAGCCAGGCGGGCCGCGCCGACTGCCAGGCCGGTACCGGCACGGGCACCGCACCGCCCCAGGCAGCACCGCCGCCGCGTAGTGCATCCGTGCGACTGCCGACGCCATCCGCGCAGACCATTCCCTTCAAATACGGGCGTTTCGTCGTCGACGAAACCGGGCGGCTCGATCCCGGACTGCTCGAGGGCCTCGATACGGCGCTCTACGACCTTGCGCAGAAGCAGGGCATCGAGCTGGCGCTGCTGGTGGTCGACGACCTGCATGGCATGAACGCGCAGGACTATGCCTGGGCGATGATGCGGCAGTTGCGGATCGGCAAGCTGGACCTCGGCAATGGCGGCATCTTCGTCGTCGCGCCAAACCAGGGCACTTCGGCGGTGGCCTATGCGCCCGGCGTCGCCAAGCAGCTGGAATTCGGCGATCCGGTCACGCAGTTCGACAGCTGGACTGCCGACGTGTGGCAGCGCGACTGCCAGGACGCCGACGGCTGCGGTGTCTTCACCCGCAGCCTGCTCAACATCGTCGAGTCGCAGATGCGGGTGCTGACGGGCAGCGGACGTACGTTCCAGATCCGCTTCAACGACATCCGGGAAGTGCTCGACTTCACCGCCGCGCGTCAGGCCGAGCGCGCGGCCGGCCGGCCCTGGGACGATGCGCGCGACCAGGCGATCGGTTCGCTGGTGCGCTTCACCGCGACCGTCCGGGATCTCCAGCCGGCGCCGGCGCAGTTCAAGGTCAACGAGGCCATCGTCAAGGACGGCCGCTGGCGGGCGATCACCGTGGAAACCGAAGACGGCAGCGAGGTCACGCTGTACATGCAGCCACAGACCGAACAGCTGATGCCCGGCGGCCGACTCGAGGCCGGCAAGCGCTACACCTTCGTCGGCGAGCTCACCACGGCGGGCCAGTTCCACAGCGGCGCCGGCGTGCAGCAGGGCAATGCGCAGCTGTGGCTCTTCAGCTACGACCCGCTGCAGTGAGCGCCGTAGCGCGCGCACGGCGGCTCCACACCCTGCGCGCATACTGGCTTCCCACCTGCAGGAGAAACGCCATGTCCGTCTTACGACACGCCGCGCTCGCGATCGCACTGATGGGGCTGACCGCCTGCGCGACGTCCGGCGGTGCCGGTATGCCCGAGGGCGTGCCCGCCGATGCCGAACAGGTGACCCGCACCGAATCCAACGGTGACCAGATCACCGAGTACCGCATCGCGGGCCAGCTGCGCGCAGTACAGGTCGTGCCTTCGCGCGGTCCGGCGTACTTCCTCTACGACCGTGACGGCGACGGCAGCATCGACGGCGACCGCGACGACGTGCCGCAGACCTATTTCAGGCTGTTCGGCTGGTAAACCGGTCGCGCGTCGTACGCCCGGTTGATCAGGCGTAGAACGTGGCCGGCGCGCCGTCTTCGACGATCGCGTGCGGCACGAAGCGCGCACTGTCGCGGGTGATCGGTGAGTCGTCTTCGCGGATACCGATGCCGCAGGCGTGATCGCCGACGATCCAGCTGCCGACCATCGGGTAGTGGCCATCGAACGCCGGCAGCGGATGCGCGGCCTGGCGGATGCTCGGGCCGGTGTAGGGGCCATCGCTGTGCAGGCGCTGGCCGTCGGGCAGGTGCAGTTCGATGTTCGCGCCTTCGCGCGAGTGCAGCGGTTTGCGCACCCAGCCGGCGGGCAGGTCGCCGCCGGTGTCGAACTCGGCCGCAAGCAGATTCGGATGCCCGCGATGCCGCTCCCACAGCAGCGGCAGCAGGCCCTTGTTGCTGAGCACGGCCTTCCACGGCGGTTCGATCAGGCGCAGGCCGGATCTGGGCAAAGCGCGGCCGAAGTCGTCGTTGAACAGGTCCTCGAGCGGATACAGCTTGAACAGCGCACCGATCACCGTGTCGTCAAGATCGGTGTAGCGGCCGTCTTCGGACAGGCCGATGTCTTCCAGTGCGATCGCCGCGCCGTGCAGGCCGGCCTGCGATGCGCAATCGCGCAGATAGGCGATCGTGCCCTGGTCTTCTTCCGAGTCGCGCACAGCCGCAAACAGCAGCGGCGGCGGCAGGCTCGACGCGAGGTCGGCGAAGCGGTCGACGAGCGCTTCGTGGATCGAATTGAACTGGTCGGCGTCGCGCGGCAGACGGCCGCTGGCACGCTGGTCCTCGAGCCACTGCCACTGGAAGAACGCGGCTTCGAACAGCGAGGTCGGCGTGTCGTAATTGAGCTCGTAGAGCTTGGCCGGCCCATTCCCGTCGTAGGCGAAATCCAGGCGGCCGTAGAGATGCGGTTCGCGCTTGCGCCAGCTCTCGGCGATCCAGTCGCGGAAGCCTTCCGGAATCGCGAGGCGCTGCATCAGCGCATCGCTCTCGACGATCTCGTCGACCATGCCCATCGCCATCTGGTGGACTTCGACGCTGGGGTCTTCGAGGTCGTGCTCGATCTGCGCCATCGAGAGCGCGTAGTACGCGCGCTCATCCCAGTAACGGGCGCCGTCGATGGTGTGGAACCGGAAGCCGCACTCGGCGGCCTGCGCCTGCCAGTCGCCGCGTTCGACGATTGCGACGCGCCGCACCTCAGCCGCCGGTGCTGCGACCGTTGGCCGAGCGGCCGAAGCCGCCACGATTCGCGGTCACCGCACGGTCCGGCGTCGCCGACACCGGCGCCATGCCGGCGCGACCGGCGCCCGGCGCGCCATTCGGGCGCAACCAGCCCTGGCGGTTGTCGCGGAACGCGGGCGAGGCCTGCGGCGTCTGCTGGGCGAGACCGGCGCGGTTGCCGCCCATCATCTGCGACAGGAAGAAACCGGCCATCAGCGGACCGATGAAGGAATGACCGGTCGAGGTCTTCTGCTCGACGCATTCCTCGGCCGGGAACTCGGCTTCGCAAGCGGCGCGGCTGCTGTACTGCGGCGCGGTGTCGGCGGACTGCAGCTTGGCCTGCTCGAACGCGATGCGGCAGGTGGCGGTGTCGCCGACAGCCTGCGCGCACGTCTCGACCGAGGTGTAGAGGCCGTCCTGCACTTCCACCGGCGCGGTGCGCTGGCAGGCACTGAACAGCAACGGCGCGGTGCCCATCAACAGCAGGGCCGTCGTCTTCGAACGCTTGATGCGTCGCTTGCCGGTGGCGTCCGTCATGTCCTGCTCCGTGTGTTGCGTGTGTCCGGCCGGACATGATGCCCGTCGCCGGTCGCGCGGCAAAGCGCGACGTCTGCGAAAGCGCGACGCCTACACTGGCGTTCAGTCCCGCCACCCGGAATGCCGATGCGTCTCGCCCTGTTGCTGCCGTTGTTGCTGGTCACCACGTCCGCCGCTGCGCAGACGACAGCCCAACGCGAAAGCGCCACCCATGCACGCGCCATCGCCGCCGGTTACAAGGCGCTGACGCTGTGCAGCGTGCAGTTCAATGCCGGGCGCACGCCCGCACAAGTGCAGGCACTGGAGTTCGTCGGCATCTATCCCGATTACCAGGGCGACGTGCTGGCGCTGGACGCGGTGGTCGATGCCGAGGCGCACACGGTATCCGTCGCGTTCGACGACGCGCTGCCGCCGCGCATCGCCGCGTGGCGTCCGAACCTCGGCTGCGCGCAGCTGCCGGTCGGCGCGGGTGTCGATGCGATCGCCGCCTTGCCGCGCTTCGATACCGCGACGCCGGATCTCGATGACCGGCCCTGGCCACTCGGCGAACGCGACGCGACTGCCACGCCACGCGGCGATGCGGCCGCCCTCGACGCCGCTGTCGCCGCCGCGTTCGACACGCCGGACTACGGCGAAGGCCATGCGACGACCGGCGTGCTGGTGCTGCAGGACGGACGCATCGTCGCCGAGCGCTATCGCGACGGTTTCGGCCCGCACACCTCACAGCGCACCTGGTCGGTGGCCAAGAGTCTCGCCGGCGCGCTGGTCGGCGTGGCGCAGGCGGCCGGCGAACTCGATCCATCGAAGCCGGCGCCGGTGCCCGAATGGCAGGCGCCGGGCGATCCGCGCGCCGCGATCACCGTCGATCAGCTGCTGCGCATGAGCAGCGGCCTGCACAGCGACACCGCCGGCAACCGCACCGACGCGCTGTATTTCGGCGGTGTCACCGTGGCCGAATCGGCGACCGGCTGGCCGCTGGCGCATCCGCCGGGCACGCAGTTCCGCTACGCCAACAACGACAGCGTGCTGGCCGTGCATGCCCTGCGTTCGGCGACCGGCGACGAGGCTCGCGCCCTGTCGCGGCCGTTCACGGACCTCTTCTGGCCGCTGGGCATGACCCGCACCGTGGCCGAGACCGACTGGCGCGGCGGCTTCGTGCTGTCGAGCCAGGTCTGGTCGACCGCGCGGGACCTCGCCCGCTTCGGCCTGCTGCTGCAGCATGACGGTGTGTTCGAAGGCCGCCGTCTGCTGCCGGACGGTTGGGTGCGCGCCGCGACCACGCCGTCCGGCCCGCAGCCCGAAGGCGATCTCGGCTACGGCGCCACCCTGTGGCTGATGCAGCGCGCGCCCGGCGTGCCGGCCGACACCTTTGCCGCGATGGGCAACCGCGGGCAGTACGTGATCGTGGTGCCGTCGCGTGGCGTGGTGCTGGTGCGGCGGGGAGAGGATCCGACCGGCAAGCGCTTCGATCCCGCCGCATTCACCGCTGCGGTGCTGGCCGGTCTCGACGGTGCAGCGCGGCCGCGCTGAATCGCAGCTGGTGCGAAACAGGGCCAACAGGCGTCTTTCACTGGCATCAGACAGCCGCGGCCCTAGCGTCGCGTACGCAGCACGTCCTCCTCTACGCCCTCTCGGCGCTGGCGTGCTCGCGGGACCCGCCATGACCAACGACCTCCACAACAGCGCACCGCCTCCTGACCAACGCACGCCCGCCGATACGGCCGTAGACGGTCAGGACGCGCTCGAGGCCCAGTTCAAGGCCGCGCTTCCCCAGGCGTCGTACTACTCGGCCGGTCGCCACTGGAACGACTACGCGCCTGCATACAGGTTCGGTCGCGACAGCCGTCAGCGCCACGCAGGCAGCCGGTTCGAAGAGGTCGAGCGGGAACTCGAGAAAGAATGGAAGGGCGCGCGGGATACCTCGCGGCTGGGCTGGATCGAAGCCCGCGGCGCGGTCGAGGATGCCTGGTCGCAGACGTTGGCGGCCGACGACGACGTCGACGTCGCGCTTGATTCGCCCGAACCCAGGGTCGGCTGAGCACGCTGCCGCAGTTGCGGTGAATACGACGCGGTACCATGGCGCTCTTTGCCGCGGTGCCCGCCCATGACCCGTTCTTCTGATTCCGACGCCCGCCACGGCGTCAGCCGCGACGACGCCGAATCGGCGGTCCGTACCCTGCTGCGCTGGGCCGGTGAAGACCCGGCGCGCGAAGGCCTGCTCGACACCCCGCGCCGCGTCGCCGATGCCTACACAGAGTGGTTCAGCGGTTACGCGACCGACGCCGATGCGTACCTCGCCCGGACGTTCGAGGAAGTTGCCGGCTACGACGAGATGATCGTGCTGCGCGACATCGAGTACGAAAGCCACTGCGAGCACCACATGGCGCCGATCATCGGCAAGGTGCACGTGGGCTATCTGCCGGCCGGCAAGGTGGTGGGCATCAGCAAGCTCGCGCGCGTGGTCGAGGCCTATGCCAAGCGCTTCCAGGTGCAGGAAAAGATGACCGCGCAGATCGCCGGCTGCATCCAGCGCGCCTTGGCGCCGCTGGGCGTGGGCGTGGTGGTGGAAGGTGCGCACGAGTGCATGACCACCCGCGGCGTGCACAAGCGCGGCGTGAGCATGATCACCTCGACGATGCTCGGCAGCTTCCGCGAAGACGCGCGCACCCGCGCCGAGTTCCTGCGTTTCATCGAAGTCGGCGGCAGCCGCCGCTGAGATGTGTGTCCGCCGGCGCTCAGGCACCGGCGAGCGTGTCCCAGCCCATCTTGGCGATCAGCACGACCACCAGGGTTACGAACAGCTTGCGGATCACCGGCGTGCCGCCCCGCAGCGCGAGCCGGGTGCCGGCGAATGCCCCAGCGACGTTCGCCACCGCCATCGGCACCGCGAACGCCAGCAGCACATGGCCCGAGGGCACGAAGAACGACAGCGCGGCCAGATTGGTCGCGATATTGACGATCTTCGACGCCGCGGTGGCGCGCAGGAAGTCGAGCCCGAAGAAGCGGATGAACAGAAAGATCAGGAAGCTGCCGGTGCCGGGGCCGAACAGGCCGTCGTAGAACCCGATCGCCGCGCCCATCAGCAGCGCCAGCCCGAGTTCGCGGCGGCCGACATCGCGCGGCCGGTGCAGCGCACCGAAATCCTTCTTGAGCAGCGTGTAGGCCAGCATCGCGACCAGCAGCACCAGGATCAGCGGCCGCACCGCGTCGCGTGGCAGCAGCGTCACTGCGGTGGCGCCCAGGAACGAGAACACGAAGGCGGTGGCCGCAGCGAACAGCACCGGCGCCCACGGGAACCGCACGTTGCGCGCGTAGCGCCAGCCGGCGGCAGCGGTGCCGAAGAACGAACTGAACTTGTTGGTGCCCAGCAGCGCGGCAGGCGTGTGCTGCGGCAACGCGGTGAACAGGCCCGGCAGCTGCACGAGGCCGCCGCCGCCGACCGCGGCATCGACCAGACCGGCCATGAAGGCGATGCAGACCAGCCAGACCAGTTCGGGAAACAGCGCGTCCACGCGGGGAGCCTGCGGCGGGGGGCGGCAAGCATACGCCTGCCGGGGGCCGGGGCGCGCTCGCGTACAATGTGAGGCCGTTTTCCGCGACAACGCCCCCGTGAAATCCCAGCTCCGCGCCCTCATCGAGCCGCTCGTCGAGCAGGCCATCGCCGCCCTGCGCACCGCGGGCACGCTGCCTGCCGACTTCGCCACGCCCGCCTTCACTGTCGAACGTCCGAAGGACCGCAGCCATGGCGATGCGTCGACGAACGCGGCGATGCTGCTGGCCAAGCCCGCGAAGTCGAACCCGCGCGCGATCGCGCAGGCGCTGGTGGATGCGCTGCCGGTCAACGATGCGATCGCCTCGGTCGAGATCGCCGGCCCGGGTTTCCTCAATTTCCGACTGACCGCGAATGCCTGGCGCGACCAGCTGGTCGCCGTGCACACGCAGGGCGATGCGTTCGGCCGCAACGACAGCGGCGCCTCGCAGACCGCGGGCGTCGAGTACGTGTCGGCGAATCCGACCGGTCCGCTGCATGTCGGTCACGGCCGCGCGGCGGTGATCGGCGACTGCATCGCGCGCGTGCTCGATGCCAACGGCTGGAACGTCAAGCGCGAGTTCTATTACAACGACGCCGGCGTGCAGATCGAGAATCTCGCCCGCTCGACCCGCGCGCGCGCCAAGGGTTTCAAGCCCGGCGACGCCGAGTGGCCGGCTGAGGCCTACAACGGCGACTACATCGGCGATGTCGCACGCGCGTATCTCGATGGCGCGACCGTCGAAGTCGACGGCCACACCGTTGCGGGCGTCGATGACGCCGACGATGTCGACGCGATCCGCCGCTTCGCCGTGGCGTGGCTGCGCCGCGAGCAGAACGAGGACCTCGCCGCGTTCGGCGTCGGCTTCGACGTGTATTTCCTCGAGTCGTCGCTGTATGCCGACGGCAAGGTGGAAGAGACCGTGCGCGAGCTCGTCGCCCACGGCCACACCTACGAGGAAGGTGGCGCGCTGTGGCTGCGCAGCACCGACTACGGCGACGACAAGGACCGCGTGATGCGCAAGTCCGACGGCACCTACACGTACTTCGTGCCGGACGTGGCCTATCACCTGTCGAAGTGGCAGCGCGGCTACACGCGTGCGATCACCGAACTCGGCGCCGATCACCACGGCTCGCTGGCGCGTGTGCGCGCGGGTCTGCAGGCGCTCGATGCGGGCATCCCGCAGGGCTGGCCGGAATACGTGCTGCACCAGATGGTCACGGTGATGCGCGGCGGCGAGGAAGTGAAGCTCAGCAAGCGCGCCGGCAGCTATCTGACGCTGCGCGATCTGATCGACGAAGCCGGCCGCGATGCGACACGCTGGTTCCTGGTCGCGCGCAAGCCCGATTCGCAGCTGGTGTTCGACATCGATCTGGCGCGCAGCCAGTCGCTCGACAATCCGGTGTACTACGTGCAGCTCTCGCACGCGCGTATCTGCGGCCTGCTGCGCAAGCTCGGCGACGCGGGTCTCGCGTTCGATCTGCAGAACGGCCTGGCGCAGTTGCCGGACATGGCGGACGTCGCATTGCGCGACGTGCTGATCGACCTGTCACGCTGGCCGGAAATCGTGGCCGCCGCAGGCGCGCAGCTTGAACCCCACCTGATCGCGACCTATCTGCTGGAGCTGGCACAGGGCTTCCAGACGTACTACAACGATCACCAGTTCCTGGTCGATGACGCCGACGTGCGCGATGCACGTCTGGCGCTGGCCACTGCAGTGCGACAGGTACTGCGCAACGGCCTCACGCTGCTCGGCGTGCAGGCCCCGGAGGCGATGTAATGGCGGCACGACGCGGCAAGACCCAGGCCCGACGCAACGGCGGCAGCTCCGGCGGATTGCCGGGCTGGGCATGGATGATCATCGGTGTGGTGCTCGCGCTGGGCCTCGTGCTGGCGGTGCCGCGCCTGCTCAAGCCCGACTCGCAGGACGGCTTCTTCCGGCCGAGCCCGAATCCCGATGCGCAGCCGGCGGTCAGCACCACGGACGCCGATGCGGAACCCGAACTGCCGACACCTGCGGGTCAGCGTCCGCAGCCGGCGGGCCAGCAGTCCGCTTCCACGGACTACGATTTCTACACGATGCTGCCGGAGCAGGAAGTCCCGATGACGGACGCCGAACTCGCCGCAAGCGCGCGTGCCGAAGCCGATCGCCAGCGCCGTGCCGAAGCCCAGCAGCAAGCGCTGCAGTCCCGGCATCCCGATGCTGCCGATCTGGCAGGTGGTACGTCCACGACCGGCCCGCAGCCCCTGCCCGAAGGTCGACCGGCTGCAGCGCCGCAGCAGACGCCAACGGCCAGCGCGCCGGCGGCCTCGTCGCCCACACCCGCGGCGGCCGGCGACGCGCGCTACATTCTGCAGGCGGGTTCGTTCAGCGCCTCCGGCGATGCCGAAGCGCTGAAGGCACGCATCGCCCTGCTCGGCCTGACCGCGCGTGTGGAATCGGGCGAAGCTGCCGGTCGCACGGTCTACCGTGTACGCATGGGGCCCTACGGCACCGCGACCGATCTGGCCGAAGCCAAGCAGAAGCTGGGCAACGGCGGACTGCCGGCGCTCGCGATCAAGGCGCAGTAAGCCGGCTCACGGCGGTCGACGCGCGTCGACCGCACGTCGTCGCCACACCGACCGCGGGACGCGACCCGCGGACTCAAGCCGTCAGCGCAGCTGCCACCGCCGCGCGCAGGCGCGGATCGTCGGCGGTGACATCGGGCGCAAAGCGGCCGATGACCCGACCGTCGCGTCCGATCAGGAACTTCTCGAAGTTCCACAACACGCCGGGCGCCGGATTGGGTGTCATGCCGTAGCCGCGCAGCTTCTCGCGCATCGGGCCGTCGCCGGTGGCTTCGGTCTGCGCGGCCGTCAGCGCCGCGTACAGCGGATGGATCGCATCGCCGGTGACCGCGATCTTCGAGAACATCGGAAAGCTGACGTCGTAGGTCAGGCTGCAGAACTGCTGGATGTCGGCTTCGCTGCCCGGCTCCTGGCCGGCAAAGTCGTTGGCCGGAAAGCCCAGCACCTCCAGTCCCGCGTCGCGCTTCTCGCGGTACAGCGCTTCGAGACCTTCGTATTGCGGCGTCAGGCCGCACTTGGACGCGACGTTGACCACCAGCAGCACCTTGCCGGCATGCGCGCCGAGGGTGGTCGTGTCGCCGTCGATGGTCTTGAGCGGGATGTCGGTCAGCGGTGCGGTCATGGCGGTACGCTCGCGAAGAAGAAGAGGCCCGATGTTAGCGGCCCACGCGTCTCCACAGACTGACGGTTCGACCACAACCGCCGGATGGGTCCAGCGCGGCGAAACCCATCACCACGCCAATCACGATCCACGCGTCATCGCGCGGAAGCGCGTTACGGTTCCTGCGACCCCTCGTCGTCCTCGTCGCCCGCCACGTCGTCCAGTGCCTCGCCCAGCAACGCCTGCGCATCGGGGCCGGGCAGGGTTTCCACACCGCGCAGGCGGCGCTCGATCGTGCGCGTCTTGCGGCTCGCTTCGCCGAGGCTCTTGCCGACCGTGGTGATCTGCTTTTCGGCCTTTTCGAGAATGCCGGCGAACTTGCCGAACTCGCTCTTCACCGCGCCCAGCACCTGCCAGACCTCGCTGGAGCGCTTCTCGATCGCCAGCGTGCGGAAGCCCATCTGCAGGCTGTTGAGCAATGCAGTGAACGTGGTCGGGCCGGCGAGCACCACGCGGTGTTCGCGCTGCAGCAGATCGACCAGGCCGGCGCGACGGATCACCTCGGCGTACAGACCTTCGGTCGGCAGGAACATCACCGCGAAATCGGTCGTGTGCGGCGGGCACACGTACTTGTCGCTGATCGACTTCGCCTGCACGCGGATCGCGCGTTCGAGCTGCGCCGCCGAACTCTTGAGCGCATCGACGTCACCCTTCTCCTGCGCGTCGATCAGGCGTTCGTAATCCTCGCGCGGGAACTTGGCGTCGACCGGCAGCCACACCACCGTGTCGTCGCCGCGACCGGGCAGGCGGATTGCGAAGTCGACCGCTTCCGCGCTGTCGGGCTTCACCCGCACGCCGCGCGCGTACTGCTCCATCGTCAGCGTCTGCTCGAGGATGTTCTCCAGCTGCACTTCGCCCCAGCCGCCACGGTCCTTGACGTTGGTCAGCACGCGCTTGAGATCGCCGACGCCGGTCGCCAGCTGCTGCATTTCGCCAAGGCCGCGCTGCACCTGCTCCAGTCGCTCGGACACGATCTTGAACGAGGCATCGAGACGCGTATTGAGCGTGGTCTGCAATTTTTCATCGACGGTCGCGCGCATCTGGTCGAGCTTGCTGGCGTTGTCGGCCTGCAGGCGCTGCAGCTGCTGTTCCAGTGTCGTGCGCATTTCGCCGATGCGCTGTTCGTTGCGCTGGGTGAGTTCGTTGAGGCGTGCGCCCAGTGCATCGGCAAAACGCTGTTGCTGCTCCGCGCCTTCGGTGCGCGTCTTGCGCGCATCTTCGGTCAGCGCCGCGCGCAGCACGCCGAGGCGCTCGTCGGTGGTCCGGGTGAAGGTATCGAGCCGGGCATCGGTGCGCAGGGTGAACTCGTCCAGGCGCTGGTCGGTACGCGCGGCGACGGCCTGCAGCTGCGCACCGAAGGCGTCGATGCGCTGCGCCTGCGAGGCCGCGGAGGCATCGAGCTGCTGGCGCAGTTCGCCACGGCCGTCGCGCTGTTCCTCGCGCAGTGCGCGTTCCAGTGTGTCGCTGCCCTGGCCGGGTCGGCGCAGCAGCAGAACGACGAGGATGCCGGTCGCGATGGCGACGAGCAGGAGAATCAGGACGAGCAGTACGAGCGTGGCATTCATCCGGTGATTCTAGCGGTCGGCGTCTCAGCGGCTGCGCCTGCATGAGAAACTCGCATCCTCTCCGGAACACGAGGCGACGACGATGCAGCGCAACCGGTCGATCGACGAAGCGAAACGACGGTTCACCCGGCCGCTGGTGATGGTCGGCCGATGCCTGCTGCTGATCGGCGCAGGCGTGCTGGTGGCCATCCACCTGTTCGCCACAGACGCCGGCGCGCGCGATCTCGGCCGGATCGTCGGCGGCGCCGTCGTGCTGGTCGGTCTGCTCGTCTACGGCTTCGGCCTGCTGGTGTCGACGACCAACCGCGCGCCGCGCGGACGCCGTTGATCCGCGCACCCTCACCGGAGGCTCCGATGTCCGATCTGCCTGTCCTGCCCGCACTCGCACCGGGCCGCTACCGCCATTACAAGGGCCGCGACTACGACGTCATCGGCGTGGCGCGGCACAGCGAGACGCTGGAGCCGGTGGTGGTCTATCGGCCTCTGTACGGTGCGGGCGGCTTGTGGGTGCGTCCGTACGCGATGTTCGTCGGGACCGTCGACGTCGATGGCAGCGAGGTGCCGCGCTTCGCGGCGGTCGAGACGTCCTCGGAGCGCACGGCATGAACGCCATTCCCGCGATCGCGTTGCGCCAGGTCGCCGTAACCGTGTCCGACGTCGACACCGCGCTCGGTTTCTATCGCGACGTGCTGGCGCTCGAATTCCTGTTCCGTGCGGGTCCCGGCCTCGCGTTCCTCGATGCCGGCGGCGTGCGCCTGATGCTCAGCACGCCACAGGGCGCAGGCGAACCGGGCCGCAATTCGGTGCTGTACTTCCACGTGCACGACATCGTGCGTGTTTTCGAGGGCTGCGTCGCGAAAGGGGCCGTGCCGGAACGCGCGCCCGCGCTCGCCGCGCGGATTCCCGACCACGACCTGTGGATCGGCTTCCTGCGCGACCCGGACGGCAATCTCGTCGGGCTGATGGAAGAAGTGCGCGAGGCGCCGCCCGCCACCGGCTGACCGCGCCCCGGCGTCGTGCGATGCTTCGCCGCAGGCCCGGGGAGGTTCGACGATGCGACACCATCCGCTGCGCGGCGCCGCACTCGCGGTCGCCATCGCTCTGCTCGCAGGCTGTGCGGGCACGCCTGTCCAATCGCCGGCGCCGGTCGCACGCGCGGCGCCGGTGATCGACACCGGTACGCTCGCCGGCGCGCCCTACCGCTTCGAGATTCCGGCCGACTGGAATGGCGAGCTCGTCGTGCTGCTGCACGGCTACGAGCCGCGCGGTGCACCGCGCGACACACCCTGGCCGGCCGATCCGGCGACGGCGATCTTCCTCGCCCGTGGCTATGCGGTCGCCGAGAGCGGCTACGCCTCGCAGGGCTGGGCGGTCGCCGATGCGATCGCCGACAGCGAGCGCCTGCGCGCCCACGTCGCCGCGCGGCATGATCCCGAGCGCAGCTGGCTGGTCGGCATGTCGATGGGGGGACTGGTCGCGCTCGCCAGCCTGGAGCAGCACGGCGCGGCCTACGACGGCGCGCTGTCGCTGTGCGGCGTCAACGTGCCGTCGACGCAGGTGTTCGCCGAGACGCTGCGCTCGCTGGCGGCATTCGATTTCCTGTTTCCCGGGGCCGGCCTGCCGGGCGGCAGCCTGTCCGATCCCGCGGCACCACCGCTGGACGATCCGCGCGCCGACCAGACTGCAGTGATGCAGGCGATCGGCACTGCGCTCTCGGCCAACCCCGACGCCGCCGCCACGCTGGCGCGCGCTCTGGAAGTCGCGCCCGATGCGCTCGCCGGCACGCTCAGCCTGCACGTGCTGGTGCAGCGCGAAATGATCGCGCGCGCGGGCGGCCTGCCGGTCGGCAACCGCGACACGGTGTACAGCGGCTTCGGCGACGATGCCGCGTTCAATGCCGGCGTGCGCCGTTACACGGCAGATCCTGGCGCGATGGCCTATCCCGGCGCGACGACCGGCCTGGTCGGCAACATCGCCAGGCCCCTGGTGATCCGCTACAACCGGGACGATCCGACGATCCCACCACGCTGGCAGAGCGTCTATCCCGCACTCGCGGCGGCGGCCGGACAAGCCGACCGGGTGACGGTACTGCCACCGGCGGGCGACGGGCATTGCGGCTTCTCGCCGGCGCAGGTCGACGAGGCCTTCGATGTGCTGACCGCACGTCCGGTGCGCTGATACGCATGGCACGGACAGGCAGGACGCGGAGCGGTATCCGGGCACGCATGACCGCACCGCGCCGATGTCTGCAGGCACCGCTGTGCATGCACGCCCGCGCGGCGCCGTCCGGGCAGCGCGTCGATTGAGCGGGGCCGACGGATCCAGTGATGAAACCGTCGCACCGCTCCGGTTCGAGGTGCGTTATCGCCTGGGCGAGTACGTCGCGTTCGCGGTTGCCGATGCGCTTGCAACCGATGTCTTCGTGCGCGATGCCGCGCGCTGGAAGCAGTGGATCTTCGCCGGCGTTCTCGGACTCTTCGCGACGGTGACCTTCGTCTGGAAGTCGCTGCGTGTCGGGCAATGCGCCTTCATCATCGATGCGCACGGCATCGAGCGGACATCGAGACGCGGCGTATCCGGTGTGCCGTGGACGCGCTTGCGGGCAGTCCGCATCTACCGCCGCGGCTACCTCGTCGAACTGGCGCAGGGCGCGGTCCCGATACCGTTCCGGGTGCTGACGCAGGACGCGCAATGCATGTTCGAACGCCTGGCCGGACCGCTGCTGCAATCCGGCCAGGACTGCGCGATCAACCCGCGCCCGGTACCGGCGCGTTCGCGGTGATGATGTCCGCGGCGCGCAGATCGGACCACACGCCTTCCGGAATCGCGACCGACATCGACTCGACATTCGCTGCAACCTGCTCGGCGTTGCGCGAGCCCGGCACGATCGCCGAGACGACTGCCGGCGCGTTCGCGAACTGCAGCGCGACCGTACGCAGATCGACACCGTGCGCCCGCACGATCTCTTCGGCCTTTGCACGTTTGCGCTCCGAATCCGGCGGCACCGGCTGCGAACCGTAGAGATAGCGGTCGCGACCGGCGAGGAAGCCGGCCAGCAGCGGCGAACCGACGATCACCGAGATGCCGCGCGTGGCGAGATGCGGGAAGGTGTGTTCGAGCGCGTGCGCGTGGTCGAGCAGCGAGTACTGGCAGGCGAGCAGGAAGATGTCGGGATCGGCGACTTCGATCGCGCGCATCGCCGGGTCCGGCGTGTTGACGCCCATGCCCCAGGCCTTGATCAGGCCTTCTTCGCGCATCTTCGTCAGTTCCGGGAACGCGCCGGTGCGGGCCTGCTCGAAGTATTCGAGCCAGCGTTCGCCCATGTCGCCGTTGTCGGGCGACAGGTCGTGCACGAGCACGATGTCGAGCGAATCGATGCCCAGGCGCTGCAGGCTGTCCTCGACAGAGCGGCGCGTGCCTTCGGCGCTGTAGTCGTAGCGGTAGTCGAACGGCGGCGGATCCTTCCAGCTGACTTTCGGCGTCTCTTTCGTTGCGGTCAGCAGGCGACCGACCTTGCTGGAGATGACGTATTCCTCGCGCGGTTTCTGGCCCAGCACATGGCCCAGACGGCGCTCGGAGCGGCCCAGGCCGTACCAGGGCGAGGTGTCGAACAGGCGCATGCCACCGTCCCATGCCGCCTCGACCGTGGACGCAGCATCTTCCTCGGTGACGACCGCCCAGTTGTTGCCGATCGGGGCGCAGCCCAGACCGACGCGCGAGGTCGGCCGGTACTTGCGGCTGCCGGCCGGATTGGTCGGCAACGGACTGGCACCGCGTCGACCCTGCGTCGGCAGGACATCACCGGGCGTGGTCTGTGTGCTGGCCATCAGCGGTGCGGCAGCGAGCGTGGCGGCGCCGAGCGCGGCGGCGGACAGGAAGGTGCGACGTGAATGCATGGAGATCTCCGGCGGCAGGGAATTGCGACCATCGCCTCCCGGCCGTCTGGCCGCCCTGCGTCGATGCCCGCGACGTCACACGGTGCCAGCCCGGCCGGCTGCGCACCGTGAACCGGCTGCGAGGCGACGCCCGGTGCGTATCATCCGGCCTCGATCCGCGGCGGTGACGACATGGGCTGGATGGGCATTTCCGATCTGCCGACCTTCGTGGTCGCGGTACTCGTGTTTCTCGCGATTCCCGGTCCGGGAACGTTCGCACTGCTGACCGCGACCGCGCGCGGCGGCGTGCGCGGCGGCTATGCGGCGTTCTTCGGCCTGGCACTCGGCGACCAGGTGCTGTTGTGGCTGGCCGCAGGCGGCGTGGCTGCACTGCTCGCCGCCAATCCGGTGCTGTTCCGCGGCGTGCAGTGGCTGGGCGCTGTGTATCTGGTGTGGATCGGCCTGCAGTTGCTGCGCAGCCGCGGCGACGGCGCGGGCGTGGTGGCGCTGGGCAACGGCCACTGGTTCCGTCAGGGCGTGCTGATCACCCTGCTCAACCCGAAGGCCGTGTTGTTCTACATGGCGTTCTTTCCGCTGTTCATCGATCCCGCGCAACATCGCGGCTTCGCGACATTCGCCACGATGTCGGCGCTGATCTGCACGCTGGGGCTGCTGTATTGCTCGCTGCTGATCCTCGCGGGCCACGCACTGCGCGCACGCGTCGCCCGCGATCCGCGCATCGCGATGTGGCTGCGGCGGATCGCCGGACTCTGTCTGGTCGGTTTCGGCGTCCGGCTGGCGCTGCCCTGAGGTGCGACCTCAGCGGAGCCGGATCGGCAGGTCGCGCGTTGCGGTGTTGCCGCTGGCATCACGCACCACGGCGCGCAGCACGTAGTCGCCGGCGGCCCGCTCTGCCGGATCCCACAGCGCCGGCTCCAGCCGGCCGTCGCGCACGAGGTTGTTGACCGCGTAGCGGAAACGCGTGCGCGAGGCGCCATGCACGGTGATGCCGCTGTCGGCGGCATAGGCGACGCGCACCGCCTCGCGATGCGGCGGCATGCGGTCGAAATCGATCGTCATGCGGGGCGTGCCGAAGTCCGGCAGCGACAGGCCGGCGGCGTCGAGCAGTTGCCAGCCCAGCGCGTGCAGGCCCAGACGCCGACGCGGCAGATTACCGTCGACCTGGTCCCAGGCTTCGACGACGATCTGCACGCCGCCGCCCTCGCGTGGTACGACCAGGCGTCCGTCCTCGCGCGTGGTCATCGGCTGGTCGAACGCGTCGAGCAGGGCGAGATCGTCGATGCGCGGCGCCACGGTGTCGACGAAGTTGTGGAACCCGAGCGCGACCGCGTTGCGCTGGTAGCCCGGCGGGCCGACAACCAGATGCACGTGCGCCTGCGCGTTGATGGTGCCGAGCGCGTCGCCTGCACGCAGGTGCGTGCCGCGCGCGATGCGCACCCGGGCAGTGCGGCCGTCGTCGCCGGCGACCAGTCCGAAACGCGGGTCCAGCGCGTCGCCGCGCGGCGTGCGGCCGACGCGCATGTGCACGTAGGCCAGATCGTCGACCGTCAGCTGTTCGGCCTGGTGGCCGTAGCCAGTGGCGCCCGTCGGCAACAGGACCTTCGCATCGGCAATCGCCATCACCGGGCTGCCGACATCGCCACGCACGTCGAATCCCGCATGCAGGTGGCTGCGCGACTCGCCACTGAAGTTGCCGCGCACCTCCCCCAGCGTGCCGACCAGTTCGTGCCAGCCGTCCTGCGGCGCCAGCGGCCAGCGGCCGCGCGTGTCCGGCAGCGCCGCATCGGGCGCAGGCCCGACCTGCGCGTTGGCGAGATTCTGTTTGGCGCGCTGCGGGCGCACCTGCACGATGCGCTGCACGCGATACGCGGCGGCATCGGCCACCCACAGCCGGTCCTGTGCGTCGAACGCGAGCCCGGTGGGGCGCGCGAGCCGCTGCGCCATGTCACGCCCGGTCAGCACACGGGCGCGACCGTCGGGTTCGATCTGCAACACGCGCCCCTGGGCCAGCTCGCCGACATACAGGCGCTGCTGCGCATCCAGGGCGATCGACACCGGCGAGGCCGGCGCCGCATCCGGTTCGTCTCCGTGCAGGGCCAGGGTCGTCGTCATACCGTCGCTGGCGACATGGCGCAGCGCGTGGTTGCCGGTATCGGCCACCCAGAGTCCGCCATCGGTGTCGACGGCGATCCCACCCGGCATATCGAACTGCGCCACGGCGCCCGCGCCATCGGCGAGACCCGGACGCCCCTCGCCCGCCAGCGTGCGCACCGTGCCGGCTTCGATGACACGGATGCGGTCGTTGAAACCGTCGGCGACGAACACGCGGCCCATGGCGTCCACCGCCACACCGGTCGGCGCGTGGAAGCGCGCCTGCAGCGCCGGGCCGTCGGCGAAACCTGCATCGCCGGTGCCCGCGAGCGTGGTCACCACACCATCGGACGTGATGCGGCGGATCGCGTGGTTGCCGGTATCGGCGACATACAGCGTACCGCCCGCGTCGAGCGCGAGACCGGACGGCGTGTGGAAACGCGCATCGGCGCCGCGCCCATCGACGAAACCTTCGAGGCTGCCGGCGAGCGTGTCGACGCGGCCATCGGGGTGCACGCGACGGATGCGGTTCGACGCGCCGCCATCGGCGACGAAGGCAGTGCCGTCCGCCGCCACAACGATGCCGAAGGGATCGTCGAACCGCGCCTCGGAACGCGCGCCATCGCGCACGCCACGATGGCCGTCACCGGCGGCCAGTTCGATGCGCGACGGCAGGCCCGCCGGTGGCGGGCCGAGTACGGGACGCTCGGGCGTACGCCAGTCCCAGAAGAAGCTTGCCGCGAAGGCGACCGCCGTCAACGCGGCGACGCCCCACAGCGCGCGGCGCAGGCCGGGCCGCACCTGCCGCCTCACGCGGTCAGTCGACCACGCGGCAGAACACCGCCTTCAGATAGCGCGATTCCTGCACATGGGCCATGAACGGATGATCCGCGCCCGCGCCCGAGACCTTGAGGATCTGGATCGTGCGGTTGGCATAGAACGCCGCGCGCCGCAGCATGTCGAGGAACTGTTCCTCGCTGACCAGACCCGTGCACGAGAACGTCGCCAGCAGGCCACCCGGCTTGACCACGCCGAGCGCGAGCTTGTTCATGTCGAGATACTTCTTCAGCGCCGGAATCACCTGCTCGCGGTCGCGGGTCATCTTGGCCGGGTCGAGCACGACGACATCAAAGGCATCGCCCGCGTTCGACGCATCGCGCAGCCACGGGAAGATGTCGGCCTGGACGAACTTGATGCGCGCATCGTTGAGCTTCGCGTTGCCCTTGGCGATCTCGATCACGTCTTCGTCGATGTCGATGCCGACGACTTCGCTGGCGCCACGCACTGCGGCATACACACCGAAACCGCCGGTGTTGCAGCACAGGTCGAGCACGCGCTTGCCGGTCACCTGGCGGCTCAACCACTCGCGGTTCTCGCGCTGGTCGGCGAAAAAACCGGTCTTGTGGGCGCCGGCCGGATCGGCGCGGAAGCGGATGCCGTACTCGGTGATGATCGCCGGATCGGCCGGCACGCTGCCGCGGTAATCGAAGCTTTCCTGCTTCTGCACGTGCTCGTCGGCGAAGCTGTGGAAGCGGCAGCCGGGGAACTGTTCGGTCAGCGCTTCGTAGATCCACTCGCGATGGCGGAACATGCCGGCGCTGAAGAATTCGACGACCAACAGGTCGCCGTAGCGGTCCACGACCAGGCCCGACAGGCCATCGCCTTCGCTGTGGACGACGCGCCAGGCATTGGACACGTCATCGAGTTTCAGGACCTCGCGGCGCAGCGACACGGCCTCGGCGATCTTGCGCGAGAACCAGCCGGCATCGACCGGCACGTCGGGATGCGTTTCGAGGATGCGCACGGCGATGCGCGAATGGCCGTTGTAGAAACCGCGGCCGATCCACTCGCCTTCGACGCCGACGACATCGACGATGCTGCCCGGCTTGGGGCGCTGCGCCGGCTTTTCGACGAGGCGCTGGAAAATCCACGGATGGCTGGAGCGCCAGGCGTTTTTCAGCCGGACGACGGGATAGGAAGTCTGCATGCTGCGAATTCTACGGGGTCGCCGACGGCGACGCCCGCAGTGCGCACGTCGATCAGGCCGGCACCGGCATCGCGACCTCGACATCGCGGTCGATGACCCGGTCACGGCCCGCGCGCTTGGCCAGGTACAGGCGGCGGTCGGCCATCGCCAGCAGCGCGCCGAGATCCGGTGCGCGGCCTTCGCGGACGTGGGCGATCCCGATCGACAGCGTGACTTCGATGGCGGTGCCGTCGATGACCGGCGGCTGCGCGGCGAGCAGAGTGCGCAGCCGCTCGGCGCATTCGGCCGCTTCGCCGAGACCGCAACCGGTGAGCAGCATGCAGAACTCGTCGCCACCGAAACGCCCCACGAGGTCGTTCTCGCGGGTGCCCGTACGCAGGCGTGCCGCCACCGCCGCCAGCACCGCGTCGCCCGCGGCATGGCCATGGGCATCGTTGATGGCCTTGAAGCTGTCGACATCGATCATCAGCAGGGCGGCCAGCCCGTCGTTCTGCGCGCGTGTGAGGCGCCGCTGTGCGAGCTCGAAGAACGCGCGCCGGTTGTGAATGCCGGTCAGCGCGTCCTCCGCCGCCAGCCCCTCGAGCCAGCGCTGCTGGCGTTCGAGCTGCAGCAGCAGGAACGCGAACGTCGCCAGCACCGGCGCGATCAGGAAATAGGCGAGCGCGATCTGCTGGCCGGGCGTGATCTCCGGCCCGAATGCGGGTCCGCTCTGCGGCCACCAGGCCTGCTCGACAAGCCGGTAGACACAGACCAGCGCCGCGGTGACGAACAGCACCACCAGCGCGCGCTCGGGCCACGGTCGACGGCCGCGCCGCCGCAATGGCGCACGCGCGGCCAGCAGCACGGTCAGCAGCGCAGCGGTCCAGAACATGCCGATGCGCTGTTCCGGGGCCGGCCCGGGCAACAGCAAGGCGAGCAGCAACAGCACCGACGGCAGATAGACCACCGCCCATGACAGCGCAGTCCGACCCGGCACCGCCGGCAGGCTGCGCAGCAGTGCACGCAGCATCGCCGCATAGCCTGCGACCAGCAGGGCGCAGGCGAGCGCCTGCATCGCGCCACCGAGCACCGTCAGCGGCACGCCGAACAACGGCCAGGCGAGGGTCTGCAGTGCAAGGCCGGCCGTCCACTCGCGCAGCCCGGCGCGTTCGCGGATCCGCTGCTCGCGCAGCACCAGCCACGTCATCGCCGCCAGCGACAGCGCCAGCAGCACGAACATCGACAGCAGGGTCACTTTCGCAGCACCCATCGGAACCCGCACCCATTCACGACAGCACGCAACGTTAGCGCGTGCGGGATGAAGCCGATGGTGCCTGCGTCACGCATCGGACGCTGCGGTCCCGGCTTGCAACCGCGGGATCCGTCGCCATGCTGGGGACATGCACCTCGACAGCCCCGACGACGTCGCCGATTCCGACACGCAGCGCCAGCACGACAGGCGCCGCCTCTCCAACGCACTCAAGGCGAGCGTGCTGTTCGTGCTGCTGCTGTGCATCGTGTTCGGCGTACAGGCGGCGATCGACTGGCGCTTCCTCGCGGTGAAGCCCGGCGAATGGAGCGGTCTGCTCGGCCTGCTGACCGCGCCGCTGCTGCACGGTTCGCCCGAACACCTGATCGCCAATGCCAGCGCACTGCTGCTGCTCGGCTCGCTGGCGCTGGTGGTCTACCCGCGCGCTACGCTGCGCGGCCTGCCGCTGATGTGGCTGGGCTCGGGCCTGGGTGCCTGGCTGATGGGCAACCCCGGCTCGCATCATCTCGGTGCCAGCGGCGTGACCCACGGGCTGATGTTCCTGGTGTTCGTGCTGGGCCTGCTGCGCCGCGACCGGCCCTCGATCGCCGCCGGCATGATCGCCTTCCTGTTCTACGGCGGCATGCTGCTGACGATCCTGCCGCAGGAGCCCGGCGTGTCCTGGCAGTCGCACATGGGCGGCGCGATCGGCGGCCTGCTGGCCGCGTTCTGGTTCCGCCATGCGGACCCGGTGCCGCCGCGCCGGCGCTACAGCTGGGAGATCGAAGAGGAAGAAGCCGCCCGCGCCGAACTCGAACAGCGCAATACCTACGAGCCGCCCGCGCCGCACGATGTGCCGGTGCTGTGGGAGCGGCCGACGGAAGAACCGCGTGGTGTGGTGCTGCGGTTTCCGGATCGGCGACGCGATCCGGATGGCGATCGCTGACGGCAGTTCGCGGGACACCGCGGTGAACGGTCCGACCGGCGCACCGCGTGCCTGTCGATACCGGCGTCGATGCACTACATTGGTGCAATGGCCGACGAGACCCCACCGCCGCAACCGTTCGACGCGCTGACCACGCCGCTGGTGTGGGCCGGCCCAGACGGGCGCATCCGGGCCTGCAACGTGGCCTTCGCGCGGTGGCTCGGCGTCGGGCGCAAGCGCCTGATCGACCAGCCGCTGGCAGCGCTGGAGGTCGATGGCGAGGTCCTGCGGCTGGCGTTGCGCACGCCCGGCGATCCGTCCGACGGCCCGCTGCGGGTGCGCCGGCTGGTGCTTGCCTTCCTCGGCGGCGATCCGCGCTTCGCCGATGCGTGGCTGACCTACGAGGCCGATGGCGGGCTGCTGCTCGAAGCGCATCCGGTCGACGAATTCCCCGGCGCCGATCCGACGCTGGCGATGCCGCTGGCGCTGTCGGCGGCGCTGCGCGGACTGGCCCACGAACTGCGCAATCCGCTGGCCGGGCTCAAGGGCGCCGCGCAGCTGCTGGCGCGGCGCGTCAGCGATGGCGAATCGCGCGAACTGGTCGCCCTCGTCGATACCGAAGTCGCACGGCTGGGCACGCTGGTCGACCAGTTGCTGTCGCCGCGCGCGCCCACGCCGCATCGCCCGCTCAACATCCACGGCGTGCTCGAACAGGTACTGCGTCTGGCCGAGGCCGACGCCGGCTGGGCGGTCCGGATGATCCGCGACTACGACCCGAGCCTGCCGGAACTGTCCGGCGATCCGGACCGCCTCACCCAGACGATCTGGAACCTCGTGCGCAATGCGATCCAGGCCGGCGCCGCCAACATCACCCTGCGCACGCGTGCCGCGCTCGGCGTGCGGATCGGCGACGAGGTGCACGCGATGGTGTTGCGGCTCGAGGTGGTCGACGACGGCCGTGGCGTGCCGGACGACATGGTCGAACAGATCTTCCTGCCGCTGGTGTCCGGCCGCCCCGACGGCAGCGGTCTGGGCCTGGCGATGGCGCAGCAGGTCGCGCGCGAACACCGCGGCGCACTGGTCTACCGTTCGCGCACCGGACATACCGTCTTCACCTTGCAGCTGCCCTTCCCTGTCGAGGACGACGTGCCCGACACCGCCGCCATCCGTGCGCCGGAGGCGCCCGCCGCATGAGTACGCCCGCCCCCCGCATCTGGGTCGTCGACGACGACCGCTCCGTCCGCTTCGTGCTGGCCACCGCGCTCAGCGAAGCCGGCTACGACGTGTCCGGTTTCGACAGCGCGCAGGCCGTGCGCGATGCGCTGGCCCAGCGCCCGCCGCCGGACATGCTCTTCACCGACGTGCGCATGCCCGGCGATTCGGGTCTGCAGCTGCTCGATGGCCTGAAGCAGAAGCACCCGCAGCTGCCGGTCGTGGTGATGTCGGCCTACACCGACGTTGCCAGCACCGCCGGCGCCTTCCGCGGTGGCGCGCACGAGTTCCTGTCCAAGCCCTTCGATCTCGACGAAGCCGTTGCGCTCGCCGCGCGCGTACTCGGCGATCACGACGTCGCACCCGATGACGCGCCGCAGCCGACCGGCGACAGCGATGCACTGGTCGGCGACACCGCCGAAATGCGCCAGCTGTTCCGCGCGATCGGCCGCCTCGCGCAGGCGCCGGTGTCGGTGCTGGTCACCGGCGAGACCGGCACCGGCAAGGAACTGGTCGCGCGCGCGCTGCACCGCGAATCGCCGCGCGCGCGCAAGCCTTTTGTCGCGCTCAACACCGCGGCCATTCCGGCCGAGCTGCTGGAGAGCGAACTGTTCGGCCACGAGGCCGGTGCGTTCACCGGCGCGTCGCGGCGCTACATCGGCCGCTTCGAGCAGGCCGACGGCGGCACCCTGTTCCTCGACGAGATCGGCGACATGCCGGCCTCGCTGCAGACGCGCCTGCTGCGCGTGCTGGCCGAGGACGAATTCTTCCGCGTGGGTGGACGCGAACTGATCCGCGTCGACGTGCGCGTGATCGCCGCGACCCACCAGGACCTGGAGCATCTGGTCGCCGAAGGCCGCTTCCGCGCCGACCTGCTGCATCGCCTCGACGTCGTGCGCCTGCGGCTGCCACCGCTGCGCGAGCGCCGCGAAGACGTCGGCCAGCTTGCCGAGCGCTTCCTGCAGGCGGCCGCCGAGAAACTCGACGCGCCGCCGAAGCGACTCGGCCGCGCCGCATTGCAGCGGCTGCGCGAACACGCCTGGCCGGGCAACGTGCGCGAACTGCAGAACCTGTGCTGGCGTCTGGCCGCACTGGCACCGGCCGATCTGGTCACGCCGCAGGATCTCGACGGCCTGCTGACCGCACCGGCCGCCGCCCCGCACGATGCGACCGGCGACCCGGTCGCCGCGGGTGACTGGGACGACGCCCTGCGCGCGTGGGCCGATGCACGGCTGCGCGCCGGCGACGACGACATCCACGCGCAGGCCCGCGAACGCCTGGACCGCGCCCTGCTCGAGACGGCACTGGTGCACACGGGCGGGCGGCGCGCGGAAGCCGCAACCCGTCTCGGGGTGGGCCGCAACACCCTGACCCGCAAGCTCGGCGCGCGCCGGCGCCGCAGTTGAACCCCCTTCATCGACGCGCCGTGTGCGCGGGCTAAGGTGACCGCCATGAACCGTACGATCCGACTTCCGATGCTCGCGGCCGCAGCCGCGACCCTGCTCGCCGGCTGTGCCAGCGCCCCGCGGCCCGCCGCACAGACCCCGCCGCCGGCGATCACCGCGATCGCCAGCACCGGCACCGCCCAGGGCGCGATCGCCAACCTCGCCTCCGCGTCCGGTTCGCTGGTCAGCGGCCGCCTCGTGCTGTCGCCCGACGTCGGCGGCGTCCGTGTGCGCGGCGAAGTCGGCGGACTGGTCCGCAACGGCACCCACAACCTGCGCCTGCACACGCGTGGCGACTGCAGCGCGGTCGATGCGACCAGCGCCGGCGCCGAATTCGACGCGCAGCAGGGCACGCCATCGCGACTGCCGGACTCCGGCGAACGCGGCCGCATCGTCGCCAATGGCAGCGGTGTCGCCACGCTCGACCTTCTGCTGCCCGGTGCGGTCCTCGGTGGCGGCGCGGCCAACGACATCGTCGGTCGCGCACTGCTGGTGCTGGGTGCAACACCCGGTGCCATCAGCGCGCGCGTGGCCTGCGGGCCGATCCGGATCCAGTAACCGGCGACGCCTTGCTCACGCGGTCCCGACCGGATCGCACCGATGCTGGCGTCCAGGTTCCACCGCGCGAAGACGCGCCCAACCCCTTCGAGGAGAGCACCATGCGTACCCATCGATTCCTGCTGCCGGTCCCCGCCGCGCTGGCCCTTGCGCTCGCTGCCTGCGGCGGTACCGACACTGCGGACACCGGCAACAACGCCGCCGCCGAGGCCGACCGCGCCGCCGAGACCACGGCCGCCACGCCGCCCGCGACACGCCAGGCCGCAGCAAGCGCGATGGCCGCGCTGCAGCCGACCGCAGGCAACCAGACCGCGGGCGAACTGCGCTTTGCCGTGGTGGATGGACGCATCGAAGTCACCGGCACCGTGACCGGCCTGCCGGGCGGTGGCACCCATGGCTTCCACGTGCACGAAACCGGCGACTGCAGCGCGCCGGACGGCAGCAGTGCGGGCGGTCATTTCAACCCGGGCAGCACCGACCACGGTCGCGTGGGCCAGGGTGCGCACCACGCCGGCGACAGCGACAACATCACCGCGGGCACCGATGGCACCGCGCAGGTCTCGGGCTGGCTCGAGGGCGCGACGATCGGTGACGGCGCGGCGACGGACATCGTCGGCAAGGGCGTGATCGTCCACAAGGACGCCGACGACTACGCGACCCAGCCGACCGGCAACGCCGGCGACCGTCTCGCCTGTGGCGTGATCCAGGCCGGCTGACCGCCGCGCCCGCCGTTCAGGCGCCACGCGCCCCGCCGCACTGCGGCGGGCGCATCGAGGCCGGCCGGCACGCCGTTCCGTGGCGCCCGTCCCATCGCAATCGCAGCCCACGCGATGGCGCTGCGGACAATGGCGATGAGGGAGGGCGTCATGGCCATCGAAGCGGCACTGATCAAACCTGTTGTCGACGCACTGCTGGCGCTGTTCCAGCAGGGCAGCGAGCTGAAGCTGAAACGCAATGCGCAGGCCGCAGTGCGTGAGGCGATCCGCGAGCTGCTGCAGGCCAATCCGGACGAGAGCCGGGCAGCGGCGCGGATCGCGATCGCGCGGGCGGCCGGCATTCTCTCGGAGGATGTGGTGCTGGCCGAAGACATGCTCCAGAAGCATCGCGCCACCCGTGCCCGCACCCGGGGCAAGTCCGCCACGGGACGGCGTCGTGTTCCACCGGTGCCGACCGGAGACACGGCTGCGCCGGGTCAGCCGGCCGAATCACCGCCGGCCGGCACCGCGACATCACGCTGAGCCTGCAAGGCTGCAGCCTGGTGTCCGGAGCGTCCCATGACAGGCATCCTGGTGTTCGCCGCAGTCAGTGCGCTGTGGTGTCTGAGCGAACTGTGGATCGGCCTGCGCCACCGCGCCGCCGACCGCAGTCGCGACGGCGGCACGCTGGCCAGACTGGTGCTGGTGATCGGTGGCAGCGTGTCGGTCGCCTTTCTGGTGTCGGTCTGGCAGCCGGGGCGCCTGCCGCCCGCCTGGCAACCTGCCCTGCTCTGGAGCGGCTGCGTGCTGATGCTCGCCGGGATGCTGTTCCGCTGGTGGGCGGTCCGGGTGCTGGCCCGGCACTTCACCGTCGACGTGGCGATCGCCGCCGACCATGAGCTGATCCGCCGCGGGCCCTATCGACATCTGCGCCATCCGTCCTACACCGGCCTGCTGGTGACGTTCCTC
Source organism: Luteimonas sp. Soil_N_1 (assembly GCF_057656255.1). NCBI lineage: Bacteria > Pseudomonadati > Pseudomonadota > Gammaproteobacteria > Lysobacterales > Lysobacteraceae > Luteimonas > Luteimonas sp. Soil_N_1. Next base: position 34,519 of record NZ_JBDGKS010000003.1, on the reverse strand, counting down.
GGCTTCCTGTGCGCGCTGGGCAGCTGGCTGGCGCCGCTGGTGGTTGCCGCGCCGCTGTGGATCGCCCTGCGTGGCCGCATCCGGATCGAGGAAGCCGCGCTGGCGGCTGCGTTCCCGGTCGAGTACCCCGCCTATGCGCGCATGACCCGGCGCCTGGTGCCCGGCGTCTGGTGACCTGCATCGCGTGGATGCAGCGGGTCGGCCCGGGCCAGCAGTTAAGCTGTACCACCCCGCACGTTGCCGACCTCGCATGACCACCCCGCCCACGACCGCCCTCAGCGACACCGAACTCGACCGGCTGGATGTGCTGCTCGACCGTTGCACCGACCCCGAAACCGGCCTCGGCAATCTCGAGATGCTCGACGGTTTCCTGTCCGCGCTCGCGGTCGGTCCGGTCGACGTCGAACTGCCGACCGTGTTCCCGGCGGTCTGGGGCACGGGCGAGGTGCCGCGCCGCGACGAGCGTCAGACCCGCGAAGCCGAAGCGCTGATCACGCGACTGGCCGCCGAGGTCGAACAGCGCATCCGCCACGATCCTTCGGAAGCGGGCGATCGCGAATCGCTGATGCCGCTGCTCGGCCTGCCGCCCGAATCCGAAGGCGACGACGAGAAGGCTGAAGGCGCCAGTGCGCTCGACGGCATTCCCGAAGACTTCCCCTTCGCCGCCGCCTGGGCCGCCGGCTTCCTGCGCGGCGCTGCGCAATTCGAAGACGACTGGGCGAAGTGGATGGAAGACCACGAGGCGATCGACAACGATCTGGGCGTGATCACGCGCCTGGCGATCGTGGATCCCGCGCAGCTCGCGGACGCGGAGATGACGGCCGAGGAAATGCTGACCCTCGACGAGCGATTCGACCTGACCTACGACCTGCCGGACATGCTCTACGACATGTACCTGCAGCGTCTGCACGACCGTCGCCCCGCGCCGGCCAAACGCGCCGACGTGCCCGGCCGCAACGATCCCTGCAGCTGCGGCAGCGGCAAGAAGTACAAGAAGTGCTGCGCGGACCAGGCCTCCGCGTAAGCTGCGACCCGGCGCGGACGACACGCGCCGACGTTGCCTGATCCCGCATCGATCGCACGCCGTCTGCCGGCGCGCCGCGTTTCAAGGAGCCCCGTCATGACCCGCACCATCCTCATCACCGGCGGCACCTCCGGTTTCGGCGCCGCTGCCGTCGCGCGTTTTCTCGCCGGCGGCTGGCGCGTCGTCGCCACCGGCCGTCGCGCCGAACGGCTGCAGGCGCTGGTCGATGCGCACGGCAGCGAACGCCTGCACACGGCCGCGTTCGACATCCGCGACGAAGCCGCGATGCACGCCGCGCTCGACGCGCTGCCCGCGGAATTCCGCACCATCGACGCACTGGTCAACAACGCCGGCCTCGCGCTCGGTACCGCACCGGCGCAGCGCGCGGACCTCGCGCAGTGGCGGCAGATGATCGACACCAATGTCACTGCGCTGGTCACGCTGACGCACGCGCTGCTGCCGACGCTGATCGAACGCCGCGGCGCGATCCTCAATGTCAGTTCGGTTGCCGGCAGCTATCCGTATCCCGGCGGCAACGCCTACGGCGGCACCAAGGCCTTCGTCACCCAGTTCTCGCTGGGACTGCGCAGCGATCTGCACGGCACCGGCGTGCGTGTGACCTCGATCGAGCCGGGCCTGGCCGAGACCGAGTTCACCCTCGTGCGCACCAGCGGCGACCAGTCGGCATCCGACACGCTGTACACCGGCGCGCAGCCGATCGTGGCCGACGACATCGCCGAGACGTTGTGGTGGGTGGCCAACCTGCCGCCGCACCTCAACATCAACCGGCTCGAAGTGATGCCGGTGAGCCAGTCGTTCGCCGGTTTCCAGATCCACCGCGACGCCTGATCCAGCGTCGCGGTCTGCCGGTTACGGCAGCGGCGCCCAGACCAGTTCGCCGTCGCGGCGCACGATGTGGCCCAGTCCCGGATACGGGAAATGCGGCGAGGCCACGGTGACGCCGCTGTCGGCCGCGCGCACCAGCAGGGCTTCGCGGCTGGCTTCGGCGGCCGGCGCATCGCCGTCGAACGCGATCGTCCACTGCGGCCGCTGCACCGACACTGCGAAGTGGTGCGCGCCGTCGCCGATGTAGAGCAGGCGCGCGTCGCCGTCGACGATCTCGTAAGCGCTGTGACCGGCTGTATGGCCTTCGACCGCGACTGCGGTGACGCCCGGCACGACTTCGGCGCCGGGTGCGAACGCATCGACGCGCGGTGCGATGGCGGCCGCCAGCGCGGCATTCGGTGCTTCGGCCTGCAGCGCCTGCCATTCCGGCGCCGAGAGGTGCACGGTCGCGTTCGCGAACACCGCCTGGCCGGCGTCGTCGACGAGCCCGCCGACGTGGTCGGGATGTGCGTGGCTGATGAAGATGTCGGTGACCTGTGGCGGCTCGACGCCAGCGGCGCGCAATGACGCCGGCAGACGGCCCGCATCGGCGAAGTCGGCGTCGCCGGCACCGGTGTCGAACAGCAGCACACGATCGCCGCTGCGCACCAGCAGCGCCTGCACGCTCAGGTGCACGGTGTCGGTGGGTTCGCCGGCCTTCGTCAGCAGCGCATCGACTTCGGCCTTCGGCGCGCCGATGCCGAGCGTCTTGCCGTCATTGGGAAAGCGGATGTCGCCGTCGCGCAGCACCGCTGCGTCGAGCGTGCCGATCCGGAAGTGATGCACGTCGGCGTTGTCGGCAGCAGGCGCGGCGTCGGTCGTGGCCATCGGCGGCGGTGGTGCATCGACGGTGGCCGGCGGCGGCGCGGGCTCGGCGCAGGCCGCGAGCACTGCGGCGAGCGCGAGGGTCAGAACGGCACGGGTGGGATTGAAGTGGCGCATGACGGATCTCCATTCGACGTGGAACGCGGCAAGCCGCGATAGCGCCGCAGCATAGACCCGCCACCGGATCCGATTGCCTGCACGGGTGGCCCGCTGCATGTCACCCGGACGCGACGCGATGGCGATGCGTGCGGAAAATTCCGATGCGACAACGCGGTGCTGCGCACGCAGCCGCGTTGCTAACGTGTCTGCCACACCCTCGGCAGGACGCCATGCCCATGAAACGAATTTCCGTCGCGGCGCTCGCGTCGCTGTTGCTGCTCGGCGCGACGCTGACCCAGGCCAATCCGCGCGGCGCCGCCCATGTCGAGTTCGTGTTCCAACTCGCGGACGCGAACCGGGATGGCGTGATCACGGCTGCCGAAAGCCACGCCGCGACGGCGATCGAGTTCCGCAAGCACGACATCGATGGAGACGGTCTGCTGAGCTATGCGGAAATCCGCAAGCAACAGCTCGATGCCGGCGCTTCGCAGCTTCCGCCGGACGTCCAGTCGAAGGTCATCTCCGCCACATTCGCTGCTTACGACGTCGACGGCGACGGACGCATCACGCTGGACAACTACCAGCAGGCGCAGCTCGGCCTGCTGCTGCAGGCCGACTTCAACAAGGATGGCCAGGTGACACTCCAGGAGGCGCGCCAGCTGCATGGCGTGGACGCGCCCTGACCGCCCGGCGCGTCACTCCAGCGGCGTGTCGTCCAGATACGTGTAGCCGGTGAGTCCAGCTTCCAGCGCATCCTTGAGCCGCTGCGATTCGTCGGCGGCCAGCGCGGCATCGTCGACCAGCGCGGTGTAGCGCGCGCGCAGGTCCTCGAGGCGATAACCCACGTAATCGAGCATCACGTCGGTGGTATCGCCGCGACGCTGCTGCACGACCGTGATGCCGTCGCCCTCGATCTTCACTTCCACCGCGTCGGTGTCGCCGAACAGGTTGTGGATGTCGCCGAGGATTTCCTGGTACGCGCCGACCATGAAGAAGCCGAGCCGATACTGCTCGCCCTTGCGCAGCGGATGCAGCGGCAGCGAGGTGTCGAGATCCTCGTTCTCCACGTAGATGTCGATCTTGCCGTCGGAGTCGCAGGTCAGATCAGCAATCACGCCGCGACGCTCGGGCAGTTCATCGAGGCGCTCGATCGGCACGATCGGGAACACCTGGTCGATCGCCCAGACGTCCGGCATCGATTCGAACACGCTGAAATTGACGAAGTACTTGTCGACCAAGCGCTCGTTGAGTTCGTCGAGCAGCGGGCGATGACTCTTCTCGTCGAAGGTCAGCCGCGCGCGCACCGCATGCGCGATCGCATAGAACAGATCGTCGATGCGCGCGCGATGCGTCAGGTCCATCTGACCGAGCGCGTACAGCGCCAGGCCTTCAGCGTGCTGGTGCTGCGCTTCGTGGAACAGCTCGACCGCCGGACGCGAGGTGAGTTCGGCATGCAGTTCGCGCAGGTTCGCGACGACTGCAGGCTCGTCATCGTGCACGTCGGGCACGCGGCCTTCGGGCGCACGTTCGACCTCGGACACGTTGGCGACCAGCACCGCGTGGTGCGCGGTCATCGCGCGGCCGCATTCGGTGACGATGCGCGGCGGCGTGAGGCCGTGCTCGACGCAGGCCTGCGCAAGCGGCTGCACGATCGAACCGGCGTACTGGCGGATGCCGTAGTTCACCGAGTTGTAGCTGCGCGAACGTGTGCCTTCGTAATCGACACCCAGACCACCGCCGACATCGACGTGGCTGATCGTCGCGCCGAGCTTGGTCAGCTCGACGAAATAACGCACCGCCTCGCGCATGCCATTGGAGATGTCGCGGACGTTGGAAATCTGCGAGCCCATGTGGAAATGCAGCAGCTGCAGGCAATCAGCCATGCCGGCGTCACGCAGCTTCTTCCACAGGTCCAGCAGCTGGCGCGGATTGAGGCCGAACTTGGCCTTGTCGCCGCCGCTGTTCTGCCACTTGCCGGCGCCGAGCGACGCGAGGCGCATGCGCACGCCGAGGCCCGGCTTCACGCCGAGCGCGGCGGCTTCTTCCATCACCAACGCGAGCTCGGACGGCTTCTCGACGACGATGAAGGTCTGCAGGCCCAGCTTGCGGCCTATCAGCGCGAGGCGGATGTACTCGCGGTCCTTGTAACCGTTGCAGACCACGAGGCCGCCTGGACGCGACAACGCCAGCACCGCCATCAGTTCCGGCTTGCTGCCCGCTTCCAGACCGAAGCCGTCGCCGTGGTGCGTGGCCAGCGTGCCGGCCACGCCCTGGTGCTGATTGACCTTGATCGGATAGACGGCCGTATAGCCGCCCGGATACTCCCACTCGGCCTGGGCCTGCGCGAAGGCCTCCTGCAATCGCGCGAGGCGATCGCCGAGGATGTCGGGGAAGCGCACCAGCATCGGCAGCTGCGCGCCGTTCGCGCGCGCGGCGTCGACCGCCTCGGGCAGCGCGATCGACGGGCCGTGCTTGCCGCGCGGCGACACCACGATGCGGCCGGCGTCATCGACGTCGAAATACCCCTCGCTCCAGTGCGGGATCGAGTAGGTCTTGCGGGCGAGGTCGGTGGACCAGGCGGTCATCGGCGGCATTCCGGTCAAGCGTGAAGGCCGCATAGTCTAGGGTCTGGCAGCCGAACCTGTGGTGACACCGGCCGCAGCCACGCTCAGAGCGCCTGTCCCTTCCCTCGTCGATAGACCGGCGCGCCGCACAGGCGCCGCACCTGCTTCGTCAGCGTCGCGGCGTCGCTGCCGGTGAACACGGTGTGGCTGCCCGGCAGCTGCAGTGCTTCCGACACCGCGCGCAGGCCGGCGGCTTCGCTGGCGATCGAGCCGCGCCAGTCCAGCAGCAGCACGTAATGCGCGGACTGTTCGACCATCGCGACCTGCTTGCGCACCAGCCACGCGCTGACGATGCGTTCGTGGCTGGCAAGCGTGGCGGTCAGGCGCCCCAGCGCGGCGGTGTCGAGATCGTGCGGCTGCAGCGCATCGCCATCGGCATCGGCAACAGCATCGCGATCACGCAGATCGTCGGCGCGCGGGGCAAGTTCGTTACGCAGCGCGGTGATCCGGGTGGCCGTGTCGGCATCCACATCGGGATCGCGCAGAAGTGCCGCCAGCGCCTCGCCGATCGGTCCGACCGCGCCGGCATCACGCGCGACCGCCTGACGCAGATGGGTGATGCCGCCAACATCGCCCGCCTGCAGCTGCCGCAGTCCGAGCCGGAACGCGACCATCGCGCTGTCCGGATGCGCGGCATGCGCGCGCGCCAGTACCGGTAGCGGATCACGGTCGATCTCGACTGTCTCGAACAGACGCGCATGTTCGACGGCTTCGTCGGCCGAGCGCTCCGGCAAGGCGTCGAGCGCATGGAAACGTGCGCGATCGTCCGCGCCCGCGGCGTGCAGCGCCCGCCATTCCGTCTTCAGTTGCGTGCGCCAGTGCTGGTCCAGCTCGCGTTCGATGGCGTCCAGCGCGTCGCCGAGCCACACCGATGCAGGTTCGCCGGGCGTGCGCAAGACGGCAGACACGCCCAACGCTTCGAGACGCGGCGCCAGCACCGGATGCGTGTCATAGGGGTCGACATCGCGATCGGCAATCGCGAGCAGACGTGCCGGATCCGGCTGTGGCGCTGCGCGCAGGCCATCGATCAACGGCGCAAGCAGCTGCGCCGGCGGATGCGATTGCACGCGGGCGCGAGCTAATACGCGCGGCCACAGCGTCGACTGCATCCGCCCGCTGCCGTGTTCGATGCGCAGCAGCGCACTGGCCATCGCGTCCCGGCTGACCACCCGCGCCGCAGTTGCGTCGGCGCGGAACTCGTGCGCCCGCGCGAGCACGAAGCTCCACGCATCGAACAACGGCGCGTACCAGGCATAGAAATGCGCGATCGGCAGCGAGAGCAGGAAGCCGCTGCGCGTCAGGCCGTCGACGGCGCGATACCAGGTGAAGCGCACCCGGTAGAGCCAGCCGGCGAGGCGGCCGTGCTGTTCGCCGAAATGCCCGAACTCGTGCGCGATCACCGCGGCAGCCTCGTCGCGATCGAGCAGCTGCAGCAGCGGTAAACCCAGCACCAGGTAATGCCGGTGTCCGGCGAGGCCGAGCAGACGCGGCAGGCTGGCCGCGGCGGCATTGAGCTGGGTGTCGATGACGATGCCGGCCAGCGGCGGTGCACCGGTCGCCTGGCGCAGACGCTCGACTTCGGCCTGTAGTGCTGGCGCCTCGTCCGGTGCCAGCAATCGACCGTCCGGCACCTCGAAGCGCACCCACAGCGCGCGGACGAGCGCGGCGATCCCGGCACCGGCGATCAGCAGCACGATCGCCAGTTGCGGCTCGAAACGGACGCCCTGCACGAGCACCCGCCATGCGATCGCGAGCGGCGCGGCCAGGAGCAGCAGCAACAGCCCAATCAGGAAACCGTAACCGGCGAGTGCCAGCAGCAGGACCCGGATCAGATATGCGCGCGGGGCGGCGGCGGCGAGGGTTTCGAGGCGCTGGACCCGCGCGCGATGGCGGGCAGTAGCGGCCTGCGCCGCGCGGCGATCTTCCATGGGCTCGGGCGGCGTCGGCAGCGGGTGCGTCGCAGTATCGCATCGGCCCGGACACGAAGCCGACACCTGGACTTCGCTACAATTTCGCCCCTCGCGCACGGCCCCGCTGCCACCGGCCGCAGCCCGATTTCCCTTTATCCGCTTTGCAGGACACCTCATGACCGCGCCCAACTGGCTCTACGAAAACTTCGAAACGGCCGGCTCGGCCATCGGCTTCCGCGTCAACGCGAAGCTGGACGAGGTGCAGTCGCCGTTCCAGAAGATCGAGATCTACGAGAGCACCGACTGGGGCAACGTCATGCTGATCGACGGCGCGATGATGGTCACCACGCGCGACAACTTCCTCTATCACGAGATGATGTCGCACCCCGCGCTGTTCACCCATGCCGCGCCGAAGACCGTCGTCATCATCGGTGGTGGCGACTGCGGCACGCTGCGCGAAGTGCTGCGCCACCCGGGCGTCGAGAAGGCCGTGCAGTGCGACATCGACGAGCAGGTCACGCGCATGGCGGAGAAGTACTTCCCCGAGCTGTGCGAATCCAATGGCGATGCGCGTGCCGAGATCCTGTTCGACGACGGCATCGCGTACATGGCGAATTGCGAGCCCGGCAGTGTCGACATCGTGATCGTGGATTCGACCGATCCGGTCGGTCCGGCCGAAGGCCTGTTCAACAAGGCGTTCTTCGAAAGCTGCCACCGCGCGCTGAAGGACGACGGCATCCTCGTCCAGCAATCCGAATCGCCGCTGGTGCTGCTGGAGCTGATCCAGGCCATGCGCGCCGAGATGGGCAAGGCCGGTTTCACCACGTTCCAGACCCTGCCGTTCCCGCAGCCGTGCTACCCGACCGGCTGGTGGAGCTGCACGCTGGCGCGCAAGGGCCAAGGCTTCGATTTCCGTGAAGCCGACGCACGCGCCAAGCCGTTCGAAACGCTGTACTACACCGCCGACATCCACAAGGGCGCGCAGTCGCTGCCGCCGTTCGTGGCGAAGGCGCTCGGCGAGGGCTGAACGCAGGCTTCGGCCACCCGTTGCAGATACGACGAGGCCCCGCATTGCGGGGCCTCGTCCGTTCCGGCGGCGCGATTCTCTGCGCCCGCCGTGGGACCTCAGATCGCGTCGGAATCCAGCTCGCCGGTCCGGATCCGCACCGCGCGCTCCAGGTCGTAGACGAAGATCTTGCCGTCGCCGATCTTGCCCATGCCGGCCGACTTGAGGATCGCTTCGACGACGTTGTCGACGATGTCGTCGGTGATCACGATCTCCAGCTTCACCTTCGGCAGGAAATCGACGACGTACTCGGCGCCGCGATAGAGCTCGGTGTGGCCCTTCTGGCGACCGAAGCCTTTCACTTCGGTGACGGTAATGCCGTTGACGCCGACATCGGCAAGCGCTTCGCGCACGTCGTCGAGCTTGAACGGTTTGATGATGGCCATGACCATTTTCATCGCATGGGCCTCCCCGGTATGGATTCGCGGACAGGATACGCCACGCTCACGCGACGCCCGACACGATCACGGCAACCGCGGCTTGTCGCGGCCCCACCCGCATGCTGTAGTGCCGCCCCGCTAGGCGCCGGGATTCTCCTACCGCGCCCCGGGAGCGCTGCCGACGGCATGTCCGCACCCCGCGCGCGAGTCTGGCCATGCTGCAACCGAGGACATTGTCATGATCGACCTGAACACCATCGACGAGTTGGCCCGCCGCCTGAGCGGACTGGTGCCGCCGGGCCTGCGCGAGAGTCGCGAGGATATCCAGGAGAACTTCAAGGCGGTCCTGCAGTCGGGACTGGCCAAGCTGGATCTGGTGACCCGCGAGGAGTTCGAGGTGCAGCGCGCGGTCCTGCTGCGCACGCGCGAGAAGCTCGAAGCCCTCGAGGCGCAGGTGCGCCAGATCGAAACCCAGACGTCGCCCGCGCACACCACCGCCGGCCCGTCTGACACCGCAGGCAACATCGCCCACTGAGGAACCGCCATGGGACTTGCGCTCGTGCACGGACGTGCGCGCGCAGGCATCCGCGCCCCCGAGGTCAAGGTCGAAGTGCATCTCGGCGGCGGCCTGCCGTCGATGTCGATCGTCGGGTTGCCGGAAGCCGCGGTACGTGAAGCCAAGGACCGGGTGCGCGCCGCGATCCAGTGCGCGCAGTACGAATTCCCCGCGCGCCGCATCACCGTCAATCTCGCACCGGCGGACCTGCCCAAGGGCGGCGGCCGGTTCGACCTGCCCATCGCCTTGGGCATCCTCGCCGCCAGCGGCCAGATTCCCGCCGAGCCGTTGCGTGACTGGGAATTCGTCGGCGAACTCGGCCTGACCGGCGAACTCCGCGCCATCGACGGCGCCCTGCCGGCCGCGCTCGCGGTCGCCGGCACGGGACGCTCGCTACTGGTGCCCGCGGCGAACGGCCCCGAGGCTGCGCTCGCGTCCGAGGTCGCGGTCCACACCGCGCGCACCCTGCTCGAGGTCTGCGCGATGCTGGGTGGCCAGAAGTCGCTGCCGCAGGCGATGCCACCGCCACAGCGCGACGTGCCGGCGATCGACCTGCGCGATGTCCGCGGCCAGACGCAGGCGCGGCGCGCGCTCGAGATCGCGGCTGCCGGCGGGCACCATCTGCTGCTCGTCGGGCCCCCGGGCTGCGGCAAAACGTTGCTGGCCTCGCGCCTGCCGGGCCTGCTGCCACCGGCGAGCGAAGCCGAAGCACTCGAAGCGGCGGCGGTCCGGTCGATCAGCGGCCGCGGCTTCGACCCGACCGCCTGGCGCACACGCCCGTTCCGCAACCCGCATCACACCGCCAGTGCCGTCGCGCTGATCGGCGGCGGTGGCGAACCGCGTCCCGGCGAGGTGTCCCTGGCACACCAGGGGGTGCTTTTCCTCGACGAACTGCCAAGTACCCAGAGATCTCCCTCTCCTGAGAGAAGAAAGCTGAGCAAGATAAACGACTGATTTTCAAGGGATCGATTGATACTCCCGACAGAATTGCCCAGGCCAATGCAACCTCTGGTGTCAGGAGGTTGCGAATCGCACCCAACGGGCGTATCGGTCAGATCACAGTCTGTTTTGGATGCCCCAAAATCCGGTGCTATGCGTTAAAGCATGGACACCCAAACCACAGCAAAGGCGCGCGCGCGCCAATTTCGAGGGGCGCAGGCATGACCGCGACCATCCTCACTTTTCCCGGCCGATCGCTTGGAAGCACCCCGGGCACGCCGCTGGACACCGGCAATGCCGCGCGCGCGAGCGAAGATCCGCCGCGCGCGTCACCAACCCACATGGTCGATGGCAAGCGCGTCCCGCTCACCGTCAAGCCGCTCGACCGTCCCCAGCGGACTCTCTCCAGCCCGGAAGTCGAGCTCCAGACTCGGATGCTGGACGGGTTCTTCGCCGGCTCGCGTCCCGCCCGGAACCATGAAGCCAAAACCATCCGCCGCGATCGGCGCACAGTCGAAGACTTCCTCGCCTATGCGGGACAGGCCATCTGGGACTGCACACCGTCCGATTTCGAGTGCTGGGCCGCACACCTGTCGGTTGAGCGCCGGCTTGCCGCCGGCACGCAGCGCGTCCTGCAAGGGGCAGTTGCCACTTTCTACGATTATCTGGCTGAGAGCGAAGACTGGCAGAGCGCCGCTCTCAGAATCGGCAAGCGCATCCGGCAGGTCGCCACACGCGAGTCTCGCGTCGTGCATACGTGCGAAACGCGCGTGCGCGAGCGCAGCCATCTGTCTGCGGCCGAGCTGACACAGATCTTCGCCGTTCTGGACTCTATGGTTGAGCAGGTCGCGATCGAGGCGCCACGGCAACTCAAGACCCTGCAGCGCGATCGGGTCATGTTTTACACCTACTACGCCTACGGCCTGCGGCTGAGCGAAGGGCAGATGCTCAACCTCTCGAGCTTCTATACCAATTCTGATCTGCCACAGATGGGGCGGTTCGGCTACGCGGGTGTGTTTGGCAAGGGGTCGCGGGGAAGTGGCCCTCGCTTTCGCGCAGTCGCATGCATTCATCCTGACGTTCCGCCCGCGCTTGAGTGGTATCTGGCCGAGGTGAGGCCGCAGTTCAAGTGCAAGAACGAGGATGCGATGTGGCTGTCGGAGCACGGGCTGCGTCTGTCGCATGCCTCCATCGCAGCGCGTTTCAAACATATGCTCGAGATCTGTGGCTTGGATTCGAGTCTCTTCTCGACCCACGGTCTGCGCCACATGTCGATCTCGCATCAGGCAGAGGCGGATGTGCCGTTGCCGTTCATCTCGGCCAACCATGGCCATCTGCACATGGCGACCACGACGATCTACACCCATCTGTCTAGCAACTTTGTGCGCGATGTTGCGAAGAATCACGTGCGCGGCCTCACCAACATCGATTCGGAGGATCCGTGACGTCCACGAGCGAGGAACACACGCTGACCTGGCATCTGCGCGAATGGATGGAGTATCGGAAGATCGCGTCCCCCGCAGAACTTGGCAGAGCGCTTACAGGCATCGGGCACCCGACGTCGAGTGTCCACGCCGCGCGCATGGTACGGATGCCGCAACGCCTGTCGATGACCATGCTCGACGCCTTGTGTCAGCTGCTCGACTGCACTCCGGGCGAGCTCCTGCGCTCCGCAGGGCAACCGCCTCCGGTCAAGCTGAAGCCCAAGCGGACCTCGATTTCTCTGCCAGAGCCCGCGCCGCAAAGGCTGCCTGATGCGATCCGCGCGCGAGTGGTCGGCCCCAGCATTCGAGCGCTGCAGGCCCATCGACTGGCGCGCCCTCAGGCAGACGACGGGAGCGAGCCGTAATGGCGATCCCCTGCATGCATTGCAATCGCACGAATGTCCAGATCATCTATCGCAAGCTGTGCGATGGCCACATCTGCCATAACTGCTTCAAAAAAGAGTATCCACGCGTCCAGTGCACCATCTGCAATCGACTGGGACATGTTAAACGCGGGACCAGCGACCCGGTCTGTAGCTCATGTCGTGAAAATGCGAGCTGGCCGTCTAACTGCTCGAAATGCAAACGAGTGCTCGTCAAAGGCAGGCGGTTTCATCTGCCGGACGGCGGCGGCGCCTGCTATGTGTGCATCGACAAGGTCAGGGGGCCTCGGCCGTGCAGCTACTGCAAGGAGCTGAGTCCCCGTCTGATCAGGGACTACGGCACTGGACTGACTGAGCCGGCCTGTAGGCGGTGCCGCTCGGAGCACAAGAAGCTCCCATGCTGTGCTGCATGCCGACGTCCGCGGGTGATGGCAGGCACGCGTTCGGACGGGAAAGAGTACTGCGCGCAGTGTCTGCCCACCGGGGCCCGGCCCTTGATCACCTGCACGCGTTGCAACCAGGTCGGCCATGCGTACAGCAAAAAGCTTTGCGAGGATTGCGGATGGGAGCGCCGGTTTGAATTGCTGATGGCGCGTTCGACTACAACTCTCCAGACAGAATGGGGGCGCGAATTCTTCGCGGCCTACCATCGCAACTCGCGTTGGATGCATACCCACAGCGTGTGGCACAAAGCCATCCGCAAGGATGTCGCCTTCTTCGTCGAACTGGAGAAGCATTTCCAGAACACCGATGAGCTCAACGGCGTGCTGATTGTCCGTAAGCTGGGATGGCCGCTGCTGAGGTGTCATCAGCGTGTCGTGTCCTATCTCGCGCACATCGGGCTCGTCGACATCACGGACCCCGACTACACGTTCGAAAAAGGCATCGCGGCCATTCGCGAGATATTGCCCCGTGAACCTGGATGGGTGACCGACGTTCTGTGTCGCTACTTTGATCATCTGATCGAGCGTCGCAGCCACGTGGTCGATCGGCGGAAGCGGCGACGCACGCCAACCAAGCGCTCCTCGATGAGAAGCATCCTGGCTTCTTCACGATCGTTCCTCGAGCATGCGCGCGACGCCCAAGGCCTGCAGTCAGTGCAGGGCCTCACACAAACGGTCCTCGACTCGTTCCTCGCCCAGTCCAATGGCGAACTTGCGCTCGGCTCCTTCGTGCCATACCTCAACCGTCACGAGAAGCTTTTCCGCCGGCTTAAGATGCCCCCGCCGCGAAAGATGAACTTCCCGTTTCATCTGATCATGCCGGAGCAGGAACGCATCCGGGCACTTCGGCTGCTGCTGGCTGCTCGGACAACTGCGGAAGTTCGCTGGGCCTTAATCGGGCTGCTCACTCTGGTCTATGGCCAGCACACGCATCAAGTCTGTGCCATGAATCTCGACCGGGTGCGCGCTAGCCCTGAAGGCTATGAAATGCGTTTCGCGAAGCACTGGATTCTGCTGGATCCGCAGACCAATCGGATCATGGAACTTTGGCTTTCGATGCGGCGGGAATTCTCTAACTTCGAACTGACCGACGAGAACGTGTTCCTCTTTCCTGGCAGACACGCCACGAGTCACGTCAGCCCGAGTTCCGTAACGAAGATCCTGCCTTTCAGGGCCCGCAAGCTGCGCGCCACCGGTATCGCAGCTTTGGTCAAGTCCGGGGTCAATCAGCCTCGAGTCCTCATGGATGGATTTGGGATCAGCCGCCCTTCTGCTTTGACGTATTGCGAGCATCTCGGAGGTCATTTGGGCGCTCGCGCACGCATCGTGGTGAGCAAATATGACTAGCTCGCAGTGGTACCTCTATCTGCTCGAATGTCATGACCGCACGTTGTATCTGGGTATAACCCAAGACGTGTCGCTCCGTGTGCACCAGCATTGGCGAGGACACGGAGGGCGCTATACGCGCTCACGGGGCGTAGCGGCCGTTGTGGGCGTTTTGGAAGCGGGGCCGAGCCGCACGGATGCTTCCAAGCAAGAGCGGCGACTCAAGCGCCTGTCCTGCATCGACAAACGGGCCGCCTTTTGCGATCGGGCACGTTTGGAAGCGCTGACGCTTCCAGATTGGCAGTTCCGCTCCATCGATGGTAGCGACGCATGTTGGCTACCGCCCAGGTTGCTTCTCAAAGGCGAGGAAGTGAACACAGGACCTCCCGGACGCGGCCTTTCAAAACTCAACGCCAGCGCCGCGACTTGTCTGGTCTCGCTCGAGATCGAGGAGACGCTTGGCGGCGGCGCGGTGCCGTCGATTGCGCAGTGGACCTCGTGGCTTCGCATGCTGAGACAAGTGTCCGATACGCTGAAACAGACCGAATGAAAGACACGCCGGGCGCAACACGCCGCGGGCGCGCACGCTGCGCATGCTATCCAAATCTCCATTCTTCTCTTTGCTGGCGGTGCTCGAGCACGGTTCCGTGTTGGTCGGCAGGGCTGTCAGAGCAAGCGCTTTCCGTTCTGATCGATCACCATCTCTCCATCTTCCTTGGTAAGCGGCTTGTCAACCGCATGAAGGATGTCGAGTACCACTTCTGACGAAAGTGCGGCCAATCTCGCTCAAGTCCACGACAGTACGCCCGAGCAAAGTGGTGTCGTCGTGCAGCAACTCGTCGGCCATTTCAGAGATGCGTGCCCGCAGCTCGGGGAAGTTCAGAAGGCGACCCATAAAGCTACGGATGTCCTTGCCCGGCACCTGCTCTAGCCAGGCGGGCTTGTCACCCGCGTAAGCGACCAGACGGGCGACCGTCCCGGCTTGTTCGGGCGTCAAGAACGCGCGGCCGACGTCGTCAGTGATCCGCGTGCGCTGGCTGATCTCCCATTGGAGCGCCCCCTCCGGCGGCACGAGCCCGTCGAGAATCAGTCCGTCGAGTTCAACCGGGGCCACCTGCAGCATGCGCAGTGCGAGCTGGGTGCCGTAGGACACCCCATAGAGGTACACCGGTCCTTCGCCGCGATGCGTGCGGATCAGGCCCGACAGGTCTCGCGCCGCATGGGTGATGGTGAAGGCCTGAGTACGCGCAGCATTGGCGTACATGGCGCCGATGCACGGCCCCCATTCCTCGCCAGCCAGATCCAGACCCGAGGCGCTGTCGCGTGACTCCTGCTCCGGGCAAAGCTTCGTCGAATAGCCGGTGCCCCGATGGTCGGGGATTACCAGTTCCTAGTCCGGGAACGCGCGGCGCAGCGTTGACAGCGCGGGATAGAAAGACGCGCCAGTCTCGCCAGGGCCCCCGGCCACCAGCCAGACTTCGCCAAGGCGGGTACGGCCCTCGGCGACCGGAAACCTGCGAACGAACAGCTCGACCTCATCGCCGTTTGGCGTTGCGTAGTCGAGAGGCGCATGCGCGCGCAGGCATTGCGAGCCTGAAAGCACTTCGAATTCTTCGGCGTCGTTACAAGGCACAAAAGAGGCGGCCTGCACGGAGCCGGCTGTAGCAAGCGCGGCCAAGCCCAAACCCATGCGCAAAACGAAATTACGGGACACGAGGCCTCCCAGCCGATGCGTGATCCGGCTAACCCGAGGAAGCCGTGGAAACGCATAGTCGCATTCATCTACTGGGCGAGAAGTGCCGGTAGTCACGTTGAGAACGGCGACTGCTGGTCGTCGCCGCGTATGTCGCGAGGTGCGCAGAAAACACCGAGTGCAGCGGTCGTATGCTCTCCCCGACTACGCAACCCGCCTGTCCGACGAGGCGATCCGGAGCTACTCGCCGGAAACAACTTCCACGAAAAGTGGCTGCCCCAAAGTTTGTATCGCCTTCAGCAGCGCCTGCCGGCTCATTGTCGACAGCACGTAGGTCACATGACTGTCGGAGCGCAACCCAGGCAGGCCCGCAAACTCGCCTGTCGGCTTGAACTTTTCGTAATGCTCGACCGTGCCGTCGAGACCCTTTTTCTCGATCAAATCTGCAGGCTGGTTCAACAGCTCGCGCCGGCTGTGCCAACTACCGCCGATGAAGGTCGCGTATCGCATCGCCCGGATGCCTGCTGGAGGGGCTGATGAATATACATATCGATGCAGATCCGGAATGCATGCGCCATTGGGCGGTCGGCGTGACGCATTGTTGACCTGGACCGGCGCATAAGACCCGCATGCTCGCGACCCTGATTCGACTCTCTGCCCTTGCCGTGCTGTCCCTCGTCTGCGCGGGGTGCGCGCCCTATCCGCGCGATACGGCAGAGTCCTCAAGCCGAGGCGCGCAGTACGGCATGACGGTGGGCGCAAGCGCCGATCCGCCGCACGTGGTGATCGGTCCGGACGATACGGTGAGTGGCAGCGATGCGGAGATCGTGGAGCGGTTCGCCCGCGCGCATGGGTTCCGCGTTCACTGGATCGTCGGCGGGCACGATGCCTTGATGGCCCAGCTGGAGGAAGCTCGCCTGCACATGGTGATCGGCGGTCACGCGAAGGACTCCCCCTGGGAGCCCCGCGTGGGCTGGTCGAAGGAAGTCCCGACCCGAGAAGCACGTCCATCACCGCTCGCGCTTAGACGCTTCGCCCTGCCGCCAGGCGAAAACGCATGGCACCTTCTGCTGGATCGTTATCTGGTTGCCCACGAGTCGGCCCGATGAACGTCAATCGTCGACCAACACCGCGTGCGCTCCCTCAGGAGCAGCAAGCTGCCCTGCATCGCGCAGAACGTCTGTGCGCTTGGACGTTGTTCTGGATGTCGCTTGTCTCGGTGATGATGTATCTCGCGCTGGGTGGGTCGCAGGCGATGAAAACAGCGCTGATCGAGGACCTGTTGAGCATGCTCCCCGCGTCAGCCTTTCTGGTTGCCAGCTGGTTCCGCAGAAAGGGTGTGGACGCCGAATACGTCAATGGTCGGGAACGCGCTTTCGACGTGAACTTCCTGATTTCGGCGGTGGCGCTGACCGGCGTGGGCCTGGCCTTGGTCTTCGAGAGCCTGCACACATTGATCTCCGCAACCCGGCCGGTCGTCGGCTCGGTACGCATCGGCGACGCGGTGATCTGGCAAGGCTGGGTCATGATGGCGGCCCTCGCCGCCTCGGCGATACCGCCCATCATCCTGGGCCGCAAAAAGCTCGCTTTGTCGAAGACACTGTCTCTCAAGCCACTGCGCACGGACGCGGATGTCGGGCGTGCAGACTGGCTGACCGCGCTCGCGGGCATCGTCGGTATCGCCGGCATCGGCTTCGGGTTCTGGTGGGCCGACGCCATGGCAGCCCTCGTCATTTCAGGCAGCATTCTTCATGACGGCGCGAGCAACCTCCGCGGCGCCGTGCGTGATCTTCACGATGCGAAGCCGCAGGCACTCGAACGCGACAGCACCGACTCGACGACGTCGCAACTGTGCGATGTAATCTCGCGACTGCCTTGGGTAGAGGGATGCTCGGTGCGGCTGCACGAAGAAGGGGTGCATCTCTCCGGCATCGTGTATCTGCAGAACGTTGACCTGACGGCGGTGCAGGTGCAGGAAGTGCGCGACGTTGCGCGTGCATCGAGCTGGCGGATCGATCAGATCGATGTCTCTCCGGCTGGCCGCATACCTGCTTCATCTGAAGACCGCCCATAGTGTCCCGAACCGAAGGCGCGGCCAGTACCATCTCAGGCTGATGTGAACGCGCATGTCGTAACCGCGCTTGGGCTGCACCCCTCACCGGACTGCTCTGTCAGTTCTACGTCGCTTTTAGACGATGAGAAATGTCATAGAAGATTCGAGTGCAAAAACACGGCGACGGGCTGTCGCCTTGTGTGCGAAATCGCACGGAAGACGTTCGCTGCGATGACCCAGAATTTTCTCCTTTGAAATGAAAGTCGTGGGATCTATCTCTCCCCCGCCTTCACAGCCGCATGGAGGATCGGTAGTGAGCAGCAAACGGCAAAGGGAGGTCACGGTTTTGCTGGTCGATGACGACGCCCGGCTGTCTGGGCTGGTGGGGGACTGGTTGGAGAACGGTGGCTACTCTGTGGACTTCGCCGCCTGCGGAAAAGAAGCGCTGACCTTGGCAGCCCAAGACCATTTTGATGCCATCGTTCTGGATTTAGAGATGCCTGGCATGGGCGGGTTGGCGGTTTGCCGGGCGCTTCGGGACACGTCCAACCCCACAACGCCCATCATCTTTCTGACCGCTCGGAATAATGTCGAGAGCAAGGTGGAAGCCCTCGCATCCGGCGCCGACGATTACCTGGTCAAACCGTTCTCGCCCCAGGAACTGTCCGCCCGAATCGAAGCCTTGGTGCGGCGTAGCCGCAACGAAGTCGCCCCGGAAGCTTTTGAGATAGACGACGTACGAGCAGATCCCTGGAGTGGATTCGTGACGCGTGCTGGAAAGCATCTGCACATCAAGGACACGGGTATGGCGATCCTCGTCGAGCTCATGCGTGCCCATCCGCGCGTTGTGACACGCGAAGAGATGCTCAAGAAGATCTGGGGCACCAGAACACCCGAGTCAGACGCGCTTCGCAGCCACCTTTATCAGTTGAGGAAGTCCCTCAATACCGGGTTCGACGAGGAGCTCATTGCGACCATCCCGGGTGTCGGCTACCGCTTTCGAGAGCCGCGTGCCTGTGACCCGATTCTTCCGGAACTACCCGGGATCGGGATTTCAGATGACACCTCTTCTACCGCCGCTGACTGACAGAAAGCAAGGGGTCTGACATCTTGAGACGGCGTCTGCCAGCGGAGCTCTGACTCAAAGCTACAGACCTCTAGTAGGCTTCCAAGATGCGAAATTTCGAAACCGAACAACGCGAGCAACTCCGCTTCCTCATTGCGTCGGGCAACATCCGCGCGGCGCTGGAACTGCTCAACGATGAATCAAAGCTTCGGTTCACGGCGCTCTATTTGCTGGATGACAATTTCGCGATCAACTTCATGCTTGTTGATCGCGACGACACGCCCAGCGGCTTGCCCAACAAAATTCCGCTTGAAGGCTCCTATTGCAGCCTGGTCAAAGATGTGGCCGAGCCTGTAGTGATCACGAATGCCAGCATGGATCCACGACTCGACGGTCATCCCGCCCGAGACTCAATGTCCGCGTACTGCGGTGTGCCTCTCTTCGACTTAAACGGCGAGGTGCTGGGTACACTCTGTCAGTTCGACCCCGTCGCCACGCACATCACCGATCGAACCGTCGCGTTGATGACCGAAGTGGCCGCAGGACTCGGTATGGAAGCCGCCGCCGAGCTGAGCATGAAGCATCTCCACGTCCGGGTAGAACGCCTTTCCGACATGCAGGAACTTCTGGCTTCTGTGGACGCTGGCGATGCGCGGGCGGTGTTCGATGATTTCGCCGCGCCTCTTCTGGAAGAGGCGAATCGCAATTTGCCGCCCGCAGCAGCGTTGGAAGTGGAAGCCCGGAGCAGCGCAATCTGGTGGAGCATTCGCCAGAACGCTTAGGCAGCCCAACTTGCTGGTTCAAAATTTGAGGCCTCGAAGTGGCCGGTCAACTGTCGCCTTTCTCGCGCTTTTGACTCGGCGTCGCGATCGTTTCGTTTGCCATAGCGCCGCTGCTTACGTAACTCTGAAGAGCCAGGACTGGCCGGCCGTTGTGCGCAACTGTTGTCAAGCTGAGACACGGTACCTCTGCGCGGTCTGGGCCTGCGCACCTTTGAGCACGTCCGCTGTTGGCCGGAAGAAGACGCATGCGAGATCTAACCGCCTCGCCATTACTTGAAGGCACGATGGCGGAGAGGGTACGTGCGGAGCCCTGATACGGGATCCTATTGTCAGAGGCCTGAGAAAGAAGAATCAACTCTTCGAGAAATCACGCTCCGCATCTCCATATGCTTGTACTTCAAGCTCGGATGGGTCGCGAGAGTTACCAACGCAGTAAGCGGTCGAACCCGCACCGTAGTCTTCCCTGAGCCCTTCCATTGCACACGAGTAGGCTTCTTTGTATTCGAGCGTGTCGCGGGCGCTTGGCACCTGTACGGAGTTCGGCGCAGCTCCCGTGTGTTCAGGTGACAAGGGCGGCATCTGGGTTGCGACTTGTGGATTGGTACAAGTCCCGCTTTCGCAGATTCGATCACCCTTGCAGTCTGTGTCCTTCCCACACTGGAGTATGGGTGGTGCCTGAGCTACATCAGCGACATGTGTCGCGCTTTCTTCGGCTGCACAACCACTGAGGACGACAACAGCGAGGAACAGTGCAAACACTTTCATGAAAATTCTTAGCCTTTGTGTGTGATCTGAGTTGAAACGGTGCCTCAGCGCAGCTTCGCGGGTGGCTCATGTCCGCAGGCCCCTTTAGGAGCAACGCCAGTTGGCGTAGGGCTGGGCTTCTGAGGCGACTCCAGAATTCCATTCTTCGCGACTACGATCTATCGGCTTCAGAGACGAGTCTTTGTAGGTAAAGCGCTCATTCCAGAGTCTCCCGCTCGCAGCACGAAACGTATCAGAAATTTCCGACTGGCAAGGTCACAACCGCGCAGTAGTCTGCGCTCTTGCCAACCTGGAAGAAGATGATGGCTTTTGATGCGCAGACCCGTTTGATCGTGACGCTGCTAGTCGAGATTGCGCGAGGCAATCAAGATGGTCATGGCCTAGACCTCGATCTCGTAGAAGAGGCGATTGTCGGGGACAACGCTTGGATTCTGGCCAAAGCCTATCCAAACTTGTTCCCAGATATCGAGTATCCCAACCACGTCAGGGAGACGATGAACATCCTCGATATGTGGCGGATCCTCGGCGATTCGCTTGAGCGGCTCAGTGATGCTGATCGGACTCGACTTGCCGGTGTCGCTACCGCCGTCAGTGGCGAGTTGCGGAACTTCCCAGGCTTTGATGGGAACAATGAACCCGAGTACCACCATGCCGCCGACGTCCTGATCAACAAGCTCGGTCTCTGGCAGGAGCAGAAGGATCGCCCGCTGAATTCACACGCGCCGCTACTCGACAATCAGCTACGAATGCTGGAGAAGTTCCGGCCAAGGTGGGAGGCCAACGGATATCGGCCGCTCGATGTCGACAGGCTCATCGAAGTACACAGCGAATGGCCGCACCGCTGATAGCAAGCGCTTTGCCTGTCGCAACCTCAGAAGGCCGCCGCACGTTGTGGTCAGGAAATGTCCAATTATGCGGTTTGCAATAAAACCGCATAAAACCGGGGAGCGGGCTAGCTCCGCACTCGACTCAAATGAATGTCATCGACTCAGCTGACTACCCGTAGGGCAGTCGGCGCAATACGAACTCGTCGATTGAGTGAACATTGCGACACCGATGTCGCCGATGTTGTGCGGCGGCAGGTCAAGGCGAACCATCCGATGAAGCTGGGTCAGATTTGAGCGTCGCCCTGAGTGTCAGTCTTTCTACTGAGGTTGCTTGCACGATCGTCACCGATCGACTGAAGGGACTGTAGAAGATGTACTCGCCTCCGAGCCGTCCAACGAATCGCAGCTCACCATCTGAAGTTGCCGCATCGCGTTTGAGGTCGTCGCTCAGGACGAGGGCGCGATCCGAGTACTGGACCGTGTTGGCTTTGTGTTGACCGAAGTAGTGAGAAGCCATCGGAATGTAGGCAACCGCTAGTGCGGTGAAGCCCAGTACCCTGATGTGCTTGAACCTCTCGGGTATGTCGGGTGAGTACATGACCAACCAGACAAGCGCCCATGTCAGGAGCATTCCCAAGAGCAGATAGATACCGAAGTCGACGAAGACTGCGAGTGCGAGAAGCCCAGCGGCGAGCCCGCCTACCAGTACTGCAAGCACCAGCTTGCTCTTTGGCACATGCTGGACCAGCGCGTCTCCAAGATATCCTCCAAGAAGCGCGGCGCCCGCCATGAAGGCGAGCGTCACCCCGATTCCCGTGAGGCCCACGATCGCAAGATCGCTCGCGTTGCTGAACTGGAATGGATCCAGACCAAATCGCCCCCAATACGATTTGAGATAGATCACGCCTTGAGTAACGCCGAAAGCCAGCAAGACGGACATCCACGCCAAGACCTGGGCGGAGGTCACGGTTGATCTGTTCGCGGTCATCCAGTCGCTCTCATCCCAGTGCCGAACGGCCTCATTCGGAGTCAATCTCGATAACGGTCGGCACACCGATAAGCGTGGCAATCGGCGTGTACAGATCGACGTCGATATCCTCGGACACCTCGAGCGAGACGATCATGGAGTAACGCACTGCAGAATTCGGCCGGCCCGCTTTCTTCCAGTCTTTCCACCACCCGCCGACGGGGAACACTGCGATGTGGGACTTGGTCGATAGTCGCGCAGCCGTCCCCTTCCAGACGTCGGAGTGCACCGATCCACGGTTGCGCATGTTCGCTCCCAACACCCATCCGCCAGAATCCGGATCGAGCCTGGAGTCAGCATCCTCACCATCGTCGCCAGCTGCAGCGTCCCGATCGATCTTGTTGATGCGCTGGTGGAACTCTCCGACGCTTTCGGTGGAGGCTTGAACCGCAAATCGCAGACCATGGGATTGGTAGCGGAACTTTGACTGCCATCCCCGCTGACTGGGGTTCGGATCGATGAAGTACGACAGCGTAATGCGCAGCTCCACCTTTGCTTCGCCTAACGCAAGCAACGCCTCTGCCGGCCACGGCAACGCGTGCACCTTCATCTCGTTGAGCTTGGCATTCGATTTCACGAGGCGGAACGGATGCATCGAATCCTGCACCACGAGCGTGGGTCGGTGTTCCGAGGATGTCAGCGAGACGTCCTCGTTGATCACGCCATAGCCGTAGCGGCGTAGCAGGTTCCGCTTGTCGTTTATCTTGGGCTGTTTGGGAAGCGCAGCACGCATGGCCGGCGTGTGGCGGGCACCGTGGATCACGAGCGCGCGAATCGTCTCTGGCCAGTGATTGGGATAGCGATGCGAGACGCGCGCGCACAATCTTGCTACCTCTGCAGTCGCTGCGCTTGTATCGCCACTGTCGGTGATCAGGTTCTGAATGAACTCGCGATGCGTTGTGAGGACACGCACGCTATCAGGTCCTGCAATCACACCAGTGGTATCTATACAGCCGTTTCCCCCCTCGGCGACGACATCTGGCTTGAAGGGCCATGTCGTGTGCCACACCAATGAGGTGGTTGAAGAGGGAGACAGCCCTCCAGACTCGGCGATCACCTTTGCCGTCGGCCACTGGGTCGCATTAACGGTCGTCAGATGGGTGCAAGCACCTACCGTAATCGCGTTCCAAGCCTGACCTGGGCTTTCCACAGAGGAAGTCAGGTTGATGTCCGGATAGCCATCCCACTGAGGCCACGGTACGTTGCCTGCTGATAGGACGAACAGCCTTGGGGCAGCCTGCGCGTTCTCCGCTCCTGCGGCATCGATATCGGATACTGCCGAGAACGTCAGCTGATCAATCGCAGCCGACCATTCGGATGGCGCGCCTGTTGTCTGTCCATCTGCGGTAATGGGCATAGCGAACGCACGACGACGTTCGGGGTACGCAGTCTCGACAAGGCGAGCGGCTTCCTTGGTTACCCACCCGTATAGGTGCGGTGGATTCTCACCATCGGGAGGTAGGACCGTGACTGATTCCAGTCGGTGCTCGATCTGCACAGGATCTGCTGAAGCGAGTGGCCCCACAAGGTTTCCATGCAGGGCGATTCCCGCCATCTGCGTGCCGTGTCCATGGTGATCTGTCTTGATCCACTTACTTGAGATCGCATGGAGATCACCGGGGGCAACACCAGGCTCGAGCAGCGGGTGGTTGAAGGCCACGCCAGTGTCGAGCAAGGTGACGTAGCTTCCAGCCTCGCCGTCGGGCAGATAGTCCGCCCTTGCCGCGAGATTGCGAATCCACTCTGCCTGCTCGGCCGGCGTCAAATCGGCGAGGAAGAACTCGGCAGTCTCCTCGGCGTGGCGGATTTCAGCGATCGCGTCTAGCGCATTGACGTCACTCTCGATCTCTCGACGGGAAGCGAACAGGGCTACGACAACACGGCCTGGAAAGGTCAGGTATCCCTGCTCGAGTTCAACATTCAGTCGCTTACACACTTCGGCAAACTGCTGGAACGTTACCTCAGGTCCGTCGGGACGCAGACGTAGCCAGATCTGAAGCCAGACTTTATCGTCTGGTTGAGGCACGCTCTTTCGGTCTGTCCAGAGTTCATCGAAGGCAGCGCTCCGGATGTTCTCGATGACGTTCACAAGTGACGCCATGCGAGGCGTTTTGTTGTCCTTCTTCAGCTCGGTCAGATACAGCCTGACGCGCTTCTCCAACTCCGCGATCTTACCGTCGGGCACAAACAACACCGCCGTGTCCGACGCCTTTCCCTCGACAACGTTGAGCAGCTCAATGTTCGCGCTGGACCAATCGATATCTGCGAAGTCGAGAAATCCTTTCGGCTTGATCTCAAGGACGATCGCCATGCCCTCGCGGCGCGTATCGTCTGAGTCTCCATCCTCGCCTTCGGGCGCGTGTCGTTGCCGCAGCGCGGCGAGCTGAGCAAGCAGCTTCTCTCCGTGAGGGATTCGATCGCGCGGCGCGGGATCTGGCTGCCGCCCTGTGCGAGTGGACTTGAACTCCCGGGACTCGCCCGGAATGACAACCTGCAGATGATCGAGTCTTGCCATGGCCCCTGTCAGGCCATCACAGCCTGTCCTTAGCTGGTCTTCAATCTGCTCAGACTATCAGAGCGCTCAGCAAGGTGAAGCAGCACGCTCTCCTCGGACACGGAGGGCAGCGCTTCCAACACGGCGTCCTTCATTGCATCGCGGCAGGCCCGCACGATGTCCGAATGCGAGAGACCGTTCGCGGCCTCTGACAAGCGCAAGTAGTCGAGCTCAGTCACAGCTAAAGGAGCCAAGCTGTTCTTCAACAGAGTGGAGATCTCACCACCCTCAGGGTGGCGATACCGAATCACATCGTCGAAGCGGCGGAATAGTGCGGTGTCGAGCGCGTCACCATGATTCGTCGCTGCCACGATCAGGCTGTCGGAATGGTCCTGCTCGATGAGCTGCAAAAACATGTTCAAGGTGCGACGCATCTCGGCAACGTCATGCTGACTGCCACGTTGAAGGCCGAGCGAATCGAACTCGTCAAACAGGTAGACGCCGCGCGTCGTTGCAAGTGAATCGAACAGCAGCTTGAGCTTGGACGCACTCTCGCCCATGAACTTGGTGATGAGCGTGTCGAACCGTGTCACAAACAGCGGCAGACGCAGCTCGGTCGCCAAGACGCTCGCAGTCAGAGTTTTGCCCGTCCCAGGCGCACCGACCAGAAGGAGCTTTCGACGCGGCGACAAACCGTGCCCACTGAGGCGCTCGTGCAGGCGCTGCTCCTTGAGAACTCGGTCGAGTTTTGCGCGCACATCGGAGGACACCACCATCTCGTTTAGATAGTGGCGCGGGTACTTGACCGTCAGCAATTCCGCCAGGTCGCCCTTGGGCTGCGCCATCGGAACAGGCTGTGTCGACTTGGCGAACTGGCGTGCTTTTGCAGAGTCGATCAGCGCACGCATTTCCGCTGCGAGCCGGATGTGTCCCCGCTGCGCTTCGTCCGCGGCCATCTGCAGCGCAACCGAGTTGAACTGTCCCGGCTCATCGCCCGCGTAGGCACGAAGCAGTGCTTTGAGTTGATCAGCGCGGGCCATCAGAACCTCTCCATGGGCGGGGATGGTAGCAACCGGCCGCCGACCAGTTGTCGTTGTTCGATAATAGCACATCTGTGTAATAATCGAACCATGTCACAACTTCGTTTTCCTACGTCTCAGCGCGTACTTCTCGTGCAGGCCAGAGGCTCAGCAACGCAAACGGAATTCGCCCGAATACTCGGCGTCGACCGGAGTTGTCTGTCGCGCTACGAACAAGAGAAGTTGGGTGCTCCTGTGGGGGTGCTCAATGCGTGCCTCCAGATCGTCTCGAACAAAATTGCGGAGTCAGGCAACGAAACTGCTGTGCAGCGTGCGCTCTCTCATGTGCGTCATGCGGCAGCCGCACTCGAGCAGGAGGTCAATCTTCCTCCCAAGAAAATCCTTTCGATCAATCGCTCAAGAGCAGCACCCAAGAAACGATAACGTCGGCTGGCAAGCTGAATTGGCTCTCTCGAACTTGGCAAATAAATGCCAATCATGCGAACCCGAATAATTGCCCATAAAAGACCGCATCAAGCCTGGCGAGATCGCAAGAAGCGATGCAACGACATGCGGTCAGTATGGATAGGCCGGTCGCACGGATTGAGAAATTCAGCACAGAGTCGCGAGAGATAAGCTCCTGCGTCAGATCCCGAACCGCATCGTCAGTCCGGCGACTTGCATGGATTCGGCAATCCTGCAGGCGAACGCCCACGCTTCGTCCCATGTCGCGAGATAGAGGGTTTCGTTGAAGACCCGATTTGCATCAACCTGATAGTCGCGGCGTGTGTCGAGTTGACTTCGGACTGTCTCAGGCCGACCAAACGCGCACAGCAGGGTGTACGTGTCGCGACTTCCGTCGGGCGAACGGAACTCCAAGGCTAGGACACCTTGGTGACCGCTCGTTTGCCAGATCGGCGAGAAGCCGATCAGCTCGACCCCACCTCCGCGGAACCGCTCGAGGTGGGCGCTGGCTACCTCAACACTGGCGAACACGAAGTCTCGATCGTGATTCTTGTTGTACGAGGAACCGAAAGACTTTGCCGGCGCGTTCATCGCGAGCACTTCCCAGACCGCGCGCGGCAGGCCTTCCAGGCCATCGTTTGATTCATTGCTCGAGTCAAAATCCATTTCCGATATCTCCTTCAGGTGTGGAATCAGATGCAGCGGACGAAAGAAGCCCGTGTCGCGGTACTGCGACATCGAGCAATGGTTGAGCAGACAGGCGCGCGCGCGCGCCCCTGACCTGAAGGCCAAGGCGGCACAAAAATGTTCTCGAAATCTGGCCGTTGCTGGCCGTTTCAGATGCGTCTAGGTTTGACTTCCACACCGAAGGAGGCTGACGGTCCGCACCGGGCTTTGGATCCAGACCTGCTCTAAGCGCTCTTGGCGATCGTTCCCGGTTGAGGACATCTCGGGAAACTTGGAAGGCGCTCTTACAACCCTTCCGGTCGGTTCTGGATCGATGTCGCAAGAGGACTTCGCGCGCGCGGCGATTCGTTAGGCGCGCGCGGACAGGCCGCTCTGCATTCAGGCGGCACAAAAAAAGGCTGGAAATGTGGCCATTGCCGGCTTGATCAGATCGACCTAGCCTCGATCCGCACCCACTAGGAGACAGACCGCACGCACCGGAATCACAGGCTGCTGGAAGCTTCCCCGCTCGCGAATGGTGGAAGGGATCTCTGGAAGCTACGGAAGCGCTCTTTAGAACCTTCCTGTCCGAATGGAGCCGGCAGGCGCTCGAGGTCCTGCGCGAGCCGCTCGAGTCGGGCGTGGTGACGATCTCTCGGGCCGCTCGGCAAAGCGAGTTCCCAGCCCGCTTCCAGCTGGTCGCGGCCATGAACCCCTGCCCGTGTGGCTGGGCCGGTGATACGTCGGGCCGCTGCCGCTGCTCTACAGAAGGAATCAATCGATACCGGGCGCGGATCTCGGGACCGCTGCTGGACCGCATCGACCTGCATGTCGAAGTGCCGCGATTGCCGCCGGCGGCACTGCGACCCGATGCACCGGACGGTGAGTCGAGTGCGGATGTCGCGGCACGCGTCGCATGTGCGCGCGAGCGGCAGCACACCCGGGGCGGCGTGCTCAATGCACACCTCGACCAGGGCGCGACGGCACGCGACTGCCGTCTCGCGGCGCCTGACCAGGCGTTGCTGGAGCGCGCGATCGACGCCCTGCATCTGTCCGCCCGTGCGATGCACCGCATCCTGCGGGTCGCGCGGACGATCGCCGATCTGGATGGCCGCGCGTCGATCGCTTCCCCGCACCTCAACGAGGCACTGGGCTACCGGGGCGTCGCACCTCGACCGCCGGGTCGATGACGCGGCCCCTGCCATCGGTCACCCCCTGCGCTTAACGCGTTGCAAACACCGGCGACGCGCCGTCGCGCTAGCGTCACGCAGCACTACTCACCCCGGGGACAACCGAATGCGTCAACTCATGCTCGCGACCGGCATTGCCGTCGCGCTGGCCGCCTGTGGCGGTCGCAACGAACCTGCCGACCCTGCCGCGCAGGCACCTGCCGCCGCCGTGCCGACGACGCTCGCCGATGTCGAACTCATTCCGCGCGAGGCGCTCTTCGGCAATCCCGAACGCGCCGGCGTGCAGCTGAGCCCCGACGGCCAGTACCTGAGCTGGATCGCACCGGTCGAGGGCACGATGAATGTCTGGGTGGCGCCCGCCAATGATCTGGGCGCGGCGAAGGCGGTCACCCAGGACACCGCGCGCGGTATCCGCAGCTATTTCTGGACGTACGAGCCGGGCACGCTGCTGTATCTGCGCGACACCGGTGGCGACGAGGATTTCCATCTGTTCGCGGTCGATGTCGAAAGCGCGCAGGCGCGCGACCTGACGCCGTTCCCGAAGACCACCGCGCAGGTCGTCGGCGTGAGCCATCGCCAGCCCGACACGCTGCTGGTCGGCATGAACGACCGCGACGCGCAGTGGCACGATCTCTACAAGGTCGATCTCGCCAGCGGCGAACGCACGCTGGTCGAACAGAACACGGACCAGATCGCCGGCTACATCGCCGATGCCGATTACGCGCTGCGCTTCGCGTCGCGCAGCCGGCCCGACGGCGGCATGGACGTCCTGCGTCGCAACGGCGATGCCTGGGAGGTGCAGGACGACATCCCGTTCGAGGACGTGCTGACCACGGCGCCGGCCGGCCTCACCGAGGACGGCAGGACGCTGTACATGTCCGACTCGCGCGAGCGCAACACCGCGGCGCTGTATGCGATCGACACCACCACCGGCGAGAAGACGCTGGTGCATCAGGATCCGCGCGCCGACGTCGGCGGCAGCCTGACCGATCCGCGCACCGGCGTGCTGCAGGCGGTGTCGGTGAACTACCTGCGCGAGGAGTGGACCACGCTCGACGACAGCATCAAGGCCGATCTCGCCAAGCTCGAAGCAATCGGTCCGGGCGAAGTCTCGATCAACAGCCGCACGCTGGATGACAAGCACTGGCTGGTCGCCTATTCGGCCGCCGAATCGCCGGTGAAGTACTACCGCTACGATCGAGCCGAGGCCGGCGCGGAGGGCACGCTGACCGAACTGTTCTCCGGCCGCCCCGCGCTCGACGGCAAGCCGCTGGTGCCGATGTGGCCGCTGGAACTGAAATCGCGCGACGGCCTGACCCTCGTCAGCTATCTCACCCTGCCCAGGCACGCCGACGCCGACAACGACGGCAAGGCCGATGCGCCGGTGCCGATGGTGCTGCTGGTGCACGGCGGCCCGTGGGCGCGCGACGGCTACGGCTACAGCTCGATGGACCAGTGGCTGGCGAATCGCGGCTACGCGGTGCTGAGCGTCAACTTCCGTGGCTCGACCGGTTTCGGCAAGGAATTCACCAACGCCGGCAACGGCGAGTGGGCGGCGAAAATGCACGACGACCTGATCGACGCCGTGCAGTGGGCGGTCGGCAGCGGCGTCACCACCGCCGACAAGGTCGCGATCATGGGTGGCAGCTACGGCGGTTACGCCACGCTGGTCGGTCTGACATTCACGCCGGAAACCTTTGCCTGCGGCGTCGACATCGTCGGCCCGGCCAACCTCAACACCCTGCTGTCCACGGTGCCGCCGTACTGGGCGAGCTTCTTCGAGCAGCTGACCCGGCGCATGGGCGACCCGCGCACCGATGTAGGCAAGGCCTGGTTGACCGAGCGCTCGCCGCTGAGCCGCGCCGACGCGATCACCAAACCGCTGCTGATCGGCCAAGGCGCCAACGACCCGCGCGTGAAGCAGGCCGAGAGCGACCAGATCGTCGAGGCGATGACCGCCAAGAACATCCCGGTCACCTATGTGCTGTTCCCCGACGAGGGCCACGGCTTCGCACGGCCCGAGAACAACAAGGCGTTCAACGCGGTGGCCGAAGGTTTCCTCGAAACCTGCCTCGGCGGACGATCGCAGCCGATCGGCGAGGAGTTCAAGGGTTCGAGCATCACCGTGCCGACGGGTGCCGATGGCGTGCCCGGCCTGGCGGATGCGCTGAAGTCGCATACGCAGGAAGTCCGCAAGTAACGACTAGCCGTCCTGGCTTGCATGCAACGGAAGAGGCCGGGCATTGCCCGGCCTCTTTGCGTCATGGCGACCGGGCCCTCAGGCCGCCCTGGTCTCGTAGAACTGTTCCTCTTCGGTCGAACCCGTCAGCGCGGTTACGCTCGACGTGCCGCCCTGGATCACCGTGGTCACGTCGTCGAAGTAACCGGCACCGACCTCCTGCTGGTGCGAGACAAAGGTGTAGCCCTTGTCGCGCGCGGCGAATTCGCGTTCCTGCACCTGTTCGACGTAGTGCTTCATGCCTTCGCCGCGGGCGTAGTCGTGGGCGAACTGGAAGCTGTTGAACCAGTTGATGTGGATGCCGGCCAGGGTGATGAACTGGAACCTGTAACCCAGCGCCGCCAGGTCCTCCTGGAAGCTCGCGATCTGGCGGTCGTCGAGGTTCTTCTTCCAGTTGAAGCTCGGCGAGCAGTTGTAGCTCAGCAGCTTGCCGGGGTGCTTCGCATGCACGGCTCGGGCGAATTCGCGGGCGAAGCCGATGTCCGGCGTGCCGGTCTCGCACCAGACCAGGTCCGCATACGGCGCGTAGGCCACACCGCGGCTGATCGCCTGCTCCAGACCGTTGCGCACCTTGTAGAAGCCCTCGGCCGTGCGCTCACCGGTGACGAAGGGCGCGTCGTTGGCGTCGAAGTCCGAGGTCAGCAGATTCGCGGCCTCGGCATCGGTGCGCGCCAGCACGATCGCCGGCACGCCGAGCACGTCGGTGGCCAGACGCGCGGCGACCAGCTTCTGCACCGCCTCTTGGGTGGGCACCAGCACCTTGCCGCCCATGTGGCCGCACTTCTTGACCGCGGCCAGCTGGTCCTCGAAATGCACGCCCGAGGCGCCCGCGACGAGCATGTTCTTCATCAGTTCGTAGGCGTTGAGCACGCCGCCGAAACCGGCCTCGCCGTCGGCGACGATCGGCAGGAAGAAGTCGATCGCGTCGCGTTCGTCCAGCTTGCCGTCGGCAATGTTTTTCCACTGGATCTCGTCGGCACGCTGGAAGGTGTTGTTGATCCGGCGGACCATCGTCGGCACCGAGTCGTAGGCGTACAGCGACTGGTCCGGATACATCGTCTCGGAGCTGTTGCCGTCGGCGGCGACCTGCCAGCCGGACAGATACACCGCTTCCAGACCGGCCTTGGCCTGTTGCATCGCCTGGCCCGCGCTGATCGCACCGAAGGCGTTGACGTAGCCCTTCTTCGCGTCGCCGTTGACGAGGTCCCACAGCTTCTCGGCGCCGCGCTTGGCCAGCGTGTGCTCGGGCTGCACGCTGCCGCGCAGGCGCACGACATCGGCGGCGGAGTATGGCCGCTGGATGCCGTTCCAGCGCGGGTTGGTGCTCCAGTCCTGTTGCAGGGCGTCGATCTGTTGCTGGCGGGTACGCATGATGGAACTCCTTCGCAAACGGATAGGGAATCGGGTGGTGTGGTGAGGCGTGGGCTTCAGTCGAGGCGCGCGTATGCCGGCAGCGTGAGGAAATCCTCGAGCGTGTCGCGATGCGTCAGGTCTTCCAGCAGCGCGATCGCCTCGTGCACACGCGTCGCGCCCGGGATCTCCTGGCCGGCGAGCTTCGACGGCAGCGACAGCAGTACGCGGTCGAGCAATGCGTCGTCGATCGCGGTGCCGTCGTCCAGATGCAGCGGCGCATGGCCGTCGTCGGCGTAGTGGATCCATTGCCAGAGTTGCGCGCGTGCGATTTCGGCCGTCGCGGCGTCTTCCATCATGTGGTGGATCGGCACGCAGCCGTTGCCGTCGAGCCAGGCGGCGATGTAGCGCACGCAGACCTCGACGTTGCCGTCGAATCCGGCGCGGCTGATCGTGCCGATCGACGGCGCGATCAGATCGTCGCGTTCCACCAGCACGTCGTCGCGCGTCATCGCGTGCTGGTGCGGGCCGCGCATGCGCTCGTCGAAGATCTGTTTCGCCAGCGGGATCAGTGCGGGATGCGCGACCCAGGTGCCGTCATGCCCGGCCGTGACTTCGCGCAGTTTGTCGGCGCGCACCCGCGCCATCGCCGCATCGTTCGCCGCGTCATCGCCGGCGATCGGAATCTGCGCCGCCATGCCGCCCATTGCATGTGCGCCGCGGCGGTGGCAGGTCTGCACCAGCAGTTCCGAGTACGCCTTCAGGAACGGCTGCGTCATCGTCACCTGCGCGCGCTCGGGCAGCACGCGGTCGCGGTGGCGGCGGAAGGTCTTGAGATAGGAAAAGATGTAGTCCCAGCGCCCGCAGTTGAGACCGGCGATGCGATCCCTGAGCGCGTGCAGGATCTCGTCCATCTCGAACACGGCCGGCAGGGTTTCGATCAGCACGGTGACGCGGATCTGCCCGGCCGGCAGGCCCAGGCTGCGTTCGATGTGGGCCAGCACGTCGTTCCACAGCTGCGCCTCCTCCATGGACTGCAGCTTGGGGATGTAGAAGTACGGGCCGCGGTCCCGGGCCGCCAGCGCATGCGCGTTGTGGAAGGCGAACAGGCCGGCATCGAACAGCGCGCCCGACATCGGCGCGCCGTCGATGCGCACGTGCTTCTCGTCGAGATGCCAGCCACGGGGCCGCACGATCAGCACCGCGCGCTGGTCTTCGGGCTTGAGCGCATAGCGCTTGCCGGTGGGCGAGACGAATTCCAGCGTGCCGTCGATCGCTTCGCGCAGCGCGCGCTGGCCGGTCAGCAGATTGTCCCAGGTCGGCGAGGTCGAATCCTCGAAGTCGGCCATGTAACAGTTCGCGCCCGAGTTCAGCGCGTTGATGACCATCTTCGGATCGACCGGCCCGGTGATCTCGACCCGGCGGTCACGCAGCGCAGCCGGCAGCGGCGCGACCCGCCAGTCGGACTCTCGGATGCTGCGGGTGGCGGTGCGGAAGTCCGGCAGCGCGCCGGCGTCGAATGCAGTCTGGCGTTCCACACGCTTGGCCAGCAACATCTGGCGGCGATCTTCGAAGTGGTCGTGCAGGTCTGTCAGGAACGCCAGTGCAGACGCG
The DNA here is from genome assembly GCF_057656255.1 of Luteimonas sp. Soil_N_1. NCBI lineage: Bacteria > Pseudomonadati > Pseudomonadota > Gammaproteobacteria > Lysobacterales > Lysobacteraceae > Luteimonas > Luteimonas sp. Soil_N_1. Next base: position 1,325 of record NZ_JBDGKS010000003.1, on the reverse strand, counting down.
TCAAGCAGATCGGTCGGGGTACCGGCCGGCACAGTCGCGCGGAAGTCTTCGGTAGGCGGGAGCGGTTTGATAACGGCATTCACGGGGTCGGTCCTTTGTCGTGCTTCACGCTATTGCGGTGCAGCAGAACCTCCTCCGAACTGGCTTATTTGACAATCCAGTTATGTCAATGCGTACCATGAGTTCCGCTTATAGGAATCTCCATTGGCTCCCAAGTCCCCGCCCACGTTACGGTTTCCGTACAAGAGCGATCGGCTCAAGCCCCTGCGCGCGTTCTGCCAGACGACCCGGCTAGGGTCGGTGTCCCGAGCTGCAGAGGCGCTCTACGTCAGCCAGCCCGCGATCTCGCTGCAGCTGCAGGCGCTCGAACGGGAGCTCGGCGTCAAGCTGCTCGAGCGCAGCGGCCGACGCCTGGTCCCCACGCGTGCCGGCGAAGTGCTCTACGAACTGGCCCTGCCGCTTGTCGAAGGCCTCGACGGCCTGCCGGCTGCGTTCCGGCGCGAGGTAGGCGGACTGGATGCCGGCCAGCTGACCGTCGCGGCCAACAGCTCGACCATCCTGTATCTGCTGCCACGGATCGTGGATCTGTTCCGGAAGCAGCATCCGGACGTACGCCTGACGCTGCAGGATGCGATCACCGCCGACGGCACCGGGTTGCTGCGCGACGACACGGTCGATCTCGTCGTCGGTTCGATGGTCGATATCCCTGCCGATCTCAGCTATACGCCGGTCTACCATTTCGACCCGATCCTGTTGACGACGCCCGACCATGCACTGGCACGGGCGAAGACGCTGACGCTGGAGGAAATCGGCCGGTACGGACTCATCCTGCCGCCCCGGCGGCAGATCACCTATCGCCTTGTCGACCAGGTGTTCCAGCAAGCCCGCGTGCCTTACACGGTGGCGCTCGAGGTCGGCGGCTGGGAAGTCATAAAGCAGTACGTGGCGATGGGCATGGGCATCTCGATCGTGAGTTCGATTTGCCTGGACGGCAGCGCGCCTGATCCACGTCTTGCGACACGCTCGGTCGCAAAATGGTTTCCCGCCCGCAGTTATGGCGTGGTGGTGCGAAAGGGTAAAACCCTGACCCCACAGGCACGGGCCTTCATGGATCTCATCCGGCCGGACCTGTTCGTCCGTCGTGGTCCGGAAGAAGGCGGTCCGTCCGACCGCTGAGTCGGGCGAGCCGATGAACCTCCAGATAAACCCGCCGATGGGAGTTTCTCCATGTCCGGATTATGTTTCGCACAAAGAAAAACCCCCGCCGGAATACCGGCGGGGGTTTTGGGTAAAAACCCTGGCGATGACCTACTCTCGCATGCTAG
>NZ_JBDGKS010000002.1:74699-439651 GCF_057656255.1 Luteimonas sp. Soil_N_1 | reverse complement strand
CTAGCATGCGAGAGTAGGTCATCGCCAGGGTTTTTACCCAAAACCCCCGCCGGTATTCCGGCGGGGGTTTTTCTTTGCGCGAAACAGAATCCGGACACGGAGAAACTCTGACGCGGCGGGTTTATCTGTGTTAATCGGGGTGCGTTATGTTGGCGAGACTCCTGTGCTGGACTCAGTCAGGACGTTTAGCCTCGTCGGCCCGGCAAAGCGGGGGCATCTGGGACAAAGTTCCCAAATTCCACGTCTGGACGAATGCGCTCTCGCGCTCATTCGCGGACTGTCGCATTGGCGAGTTTTATCGAGACGCATAGAAGGCGTCGGGATCGCGCTCTGATCGGAGTAACTGCCGCACGCAGGTTCTGCGGTTCCACATTCCTAGCGCGGTGGCGGTCCCATGGAACTGGAAAGGCTGCAACGACTACCGAGGCCAACTGTCGAACCTGCCCTCAGATCGGCACCGGTGGCCTCGATGCTTTGAACCTGGATGGCAAGTGCGGTTACGCGTGCCTTTGCACGGGTTCGATCGCCCGGCGAAGCTGGGCGCGTGCGGACCCACGACCAAGCTGGCGAGGCGCGGCCTTGCAGAGATTCGTAGCGGTAGACGAGCGTCAACCGGCTGCCCGGACGGCAAAGACCGACGTCACGACTTGGGCAGAAGTCCAAGCCGGAAGCGTGCCGGGCGCTGCCGTAACCGAACCGGGTAGTGCGGTTCGATGCGCGCGGCGTTACGCAAATGCGTATAAGACGCGTGCGCGGCTTTTCAAACGTTGCGTGGCAGCAGGCCGTCGGCGTCGAGCGTGCGGCGAGGCACCGCGATCGCTTGATTCACACGTTCAGTGCATCAAGGCTGCAGCGTTACCCACGCAGGCGCGTGATCGCTCGGCCGCTCCCAGGTCCGCGGCTCGCGATCGATTCCGGATGCGACGGCCTGATCCCGCAACGCATCCGACACCAGTGTCAGATCGATCCGCAAGCCAAGATCGCGGCGGAAGCCTGCCTGCCGGTAATCCCACCAGCTGAAGACACCGGCTTCCTCGTGATGCAGGCGGAACGCGTCGTGCAGACCGAGGCCGAGCAGGCCGCGAAGGGCGTCGCGTTCGGCGGTCGAGGTGAGGATGTGGGTGTCGTTCCAGACCGCGGGATCGTGCACGTCGCGGTCGTCGGGGGCGATGTTGAAATCACCGAGGACCACGAGCTTCGGATGCGCGGCGAGTTCGCGCTGCACCCAGTCGTGCACGGCGGCGAGCCAGCGCAGCTTGTAGGCGTACTTGTCGGTGCCGAGGTCCTGGCCGTTGACGACGTAGAGGTTGATGACGCGCACGCCGTCGATGGTCGCGGCGATCACGCGTTTCTGTTCGTCTTCGAAACCCGGGATGCCGATCTGCACGTCGTCGAGGGCGCGGTCACGGGCGAGCAGGGCGACGCCGTTGTAGGTCTTCTGGCCCGAGAACACCGTGCGGTAGCCGAGCGCGGCGAGGGCGGTGTCGGGAAAGCGCGCGTCCTCGAGCTTGGTTTCCTGGATGCCGACCACGTCGGGTTGCGCATCGCGCAGCCACTGTTCGAGGTGCGGCAGGCGGACGTTGAGCGAGTTGACGTTCCAGCTGGCGATCTTCATCCCGGAATTCTAGCGTCCGGCGCGTCGCCGGTCGCGCGCATGCGCAGCGTGGCGATGGTGCCGCCTTCCGCCGAGGAGCGGATATCGAGCGCCCAGCCGAGGTGTTCGCAGACGCGCGCGATGAGTTCCAGACCGATGCCGTCGCCGGTCGGCACGCCGGTGCGCGCCATGCGCGAATAGACCGCGCTGATCTGCTCGGGCGTCATGCCGTGGCCGGGATCGCGTATCACGACCGTTGCATCGGCATGCAGTTCGACATCGATACGGCCGTCGTCGCTGTGCTCGATCGCGTTTCGCAGCAGGTTGCCGACCGTCGCGCGCACGACCGCCGGTGGCGCAAGCAGGGTGCAGGGCTGCGCGGTGTGCAGCACGATCTCCAGCGCCTTGTCGCGGGTGAGGTGGCGGTGGTCATCGATGATCGCGGGCAGTAACGCCGACAGCTCGATCGGCTGGCCGGCCTGCAGCAGGCGCGCAGGATCCTTCGCCAGGGCGAGGAGCAGGGCGATCATCCGGTCCATGTCGTCGGCGGTGCGCTGGATGCGGCGCAGCTGATGCGCGGTGACGGCCGGCACATCGGTCGGCGCCAGCGCGAGCTCCGCAGCGCCGGACATCACCGCGATCGGCGTCCGCAATTCATGGCTGGCGGTGTTGATGAAAGCGCGCTCGCGATCGACGAACTGCTCGTTGCGCTGCAGATAGTCATTGAGCGCGTTGGCGATGACCAGCAGTTCCGAACTCGCGCGCGCCTCGGGCACGATCCGTTGGCCGGCGCGATCGGGCGACAACGCAGCGATGTCGCCGGCGAGCGTGGTCAACGGCCGCAACGTGCGCCCGAGGCCCAGCGCCATCAACCCGCCCATCACCGTGACCAGGACGACCGACGAGCCGAGGATGAAGAGGGTGAGCCGGTCTTCCTCGCGCTCCATGTCGGTGATGTCGAGGGTCAGCACGTGGCGCACGCCGTCGACGTGCTCGACCAGCACCAGGATTTCGGTGCCGTTCGGCAGTTCGACTTCGTCGTGGATGCCGTCGGGCAGGGCCGCGGTTTCCGGTGGCGCACCGCCGTTGACGTACAGACGCAGGCTGTCGGAATCGCTCCAGCGATACGAGGGATCCGCTGCGCTGCGTTGCAGATGGTGGGTGAACTCGGTGCGCAGCATCGAATCCCACAGCAGGCGCTCGGCGTATTCGTTGACGAGGAAGCCGTGCAGCGAAACGCCTGCGGCCAGCAGCAGCGCGTAGACCGCCAGCCAGTACAGGATGCGGCTGCGCAGGCTGCGCGCGCGGCTCATGCCGATGCGCCCGTGTCGGCAGGCGCGGCCAGCCGGTAGCCGTAGCGCGGCAGGGTCTGGATCAGCTTCACCGCGAACGGGCCATCGACACTGTGGCGCAGCTCGTAGACATGCGAGCGCAGCATGTCGCCGTCGGGCGGTGCGTCGGCCCACAGCGCGTGTTCCAGCTGCTGGCGATCGACCGCGGCGGGGCTGGCCTGCATCAGCACTTCGAGCAGCTTGCGGCCCGCGGGGTAGAGATGCAGCGGCTGGCCGGCTCGACTGGCTTCGAGCGTGTCGAGGTTGAGTCGCAGGTCGTGCACTTCCAGCGTGCGCGTGCTGCGGCGCCCGTGCGCGCGCGACAGCACGGCTTCCAGCCGCACTTCGAGTTCCGGCAGTGCGAACGGCTTGGTCAGATAGTCGTCGGCGCCGGCGCGGAAGCCGGCGATCTTGTCGGGCAGTTCGTCGCGCGCGGTGAGCATGATCACCGGGGTATCGATCGCGTGTTCGCGCAGGCGTTGCAGCAGGGCGCGGCCGTCGAGGCGCGGCAGCATCCAGTCGAGAATGATCGCGTCGTAATGCTGGGTCACCGCGAGGTGCAGGCCGACGATGCCGTCTGGCGCGGCGTCCATCTCGTGGCCGCGCGGCTCGAAGTAGTCGAACAGGTTGCCGACCAGATTGCGGTTGTCCTCGACCACCAGCAGTCGCATCGGTTCTCGTCCTGGGCGCACGGCTGTGCCGGCTGATGATACGGCGCGGCGGGGCCGCGTTCCGACAGGCTTCCGACACGCCCGGGTCGATCCTGTACGGGCCGCGGATGGCGCGGCGTGTGGATCCGGACATGACACTGCGTGATGCGATGAAGCGCCTGAAACCGGTGCTGGGCATGGCCATGCTCGGCCTGGTCGTGCTCGGCGTGTCGCGACTGGGGCTGGCGCTGTGGCAGCGGTCGGCGGTGGACGAGGTCCATGGCTGGGTGCCGGTGCTCGTGCAGGGCCTGCGCGTCGACGTCGCCACGCTGTGCCTGCTGTTCGTGCCGCTGGCGGCGTTGCTGCTGCTGTTGCCTGCCGCGGTCTACGACGCGCGCTGGGTGCGCCGCATCGCGATGGGCTGGCTCGCGCTCGCGACGACGCTGCTGGTCTGGCTCGAGCTCGCTACGCCCGGCTTCATGGCCGAGTACGGCCTGCGGCCCGACCGCGTGTTCGTCGAATATCTGGTCTATCCGCGCGAAGTACTGTCGATGCTCGCCGAAGGCCGGCCGCTGGAATGCATCGGCGTGCTGCTGCTGACCGCGGCGGCCGCCTGGGCCAGCCTGCGGCTCGCGCGACGCGGATGGCCGGCGCAGCCGACGCCCGCCGGCGGCGCGCTGCTGCGCGTGGGTCTTGCGGTACTGGTGCTCGGCGTCGGCGCGCTCGGCGTGCGTTCGACGCTGGGCCATCGGCCGATGAATCCGGCGATGCTGGCCTTCAGCACCAATCCCACGGTCAATGCGCTGCCGCTGAACTCGTTCTACTCGCTGGCGTTCGCGATGCGCGGCTGGCTGCAGCATGAGGAGACGGCTGAATCTCTGTACGGCGAGCTGCCGACGGACACGGTGCTCGCATCGGTCCGGGCGGGCACCGGCCTGCCGGCCTCGGCGTTCGCCGATCCGGCCTTGCCGACGCTCGCCGCGCGCAATCCGGTGTGGCGCGGCAAGCCGAAGAATCTGGTGATCGTGCTGGAGGAAAGTCTCGGTGCGCAGTTCATCGGCAGCCTCGGCGGGCGCCCGCTGTCGCCGGAGTACGACCGCCTGAGCGAACAGGGCTGGGCCTTCGAGCGGTTGTACGCAACCGGCACGCGCTCGGTGCGCGGCATCGAAGCGGTGGTCGCCGGCTTCGCGCCGACCCCGGCGCAGGCCGTGGTCAAGCGCGCGCGCAGCCAGCAGGGCTTCTTCACCCTCGCCGACGTGTTGCGCCGGCGCGGGTACGACACGACGTTCTACTACGGCGGCGAAAGCCACTTCGACAACATGCGTGGCTTCTTCCTCGGCAACGGCTTCGGCCGCGTGGTCGAGCAGCGCGACTATCGCGCGCCGGCCTTCGTCGGCTCCTGGGGCGTGTCCGACGAGGATCTGTTCGCGCGCGCCAACGACGAATTCGCGCGCCTGCATGCGGACGGTAAGCCGTTCTTCGGGTTCGTGTTCACCTCGAGCAACCACGATCCCTTCGAATTTCCGACCGGCCGCATCACCCCGTTCGAGCAGCCGCTGCAGACGCGCAACAACGCGGCGAAGTACGCCGACCACGCGCTGGGCGGCTTCTTCGACCAGGCGATGGCCAGCGATTACTGGAACGACACGGTGTTTCTCGTCGTCGCCGATCACGACTCGCGCGTCTTCGGCCGCGATCGGGTGCCGGTCGACAACTTCCATATCCCGGGTCTGATCCTCGGCGCGGGCATCGCGCCGCGTCGCGACGACCGTATTGCCAGCCAGATCGATCTCGGCCCGACGCTGCTGTCCTTGATCGGCATCGCCGACGCCACGCCGATGACCGGACGCGATCTGGCCGATCCGGCGATGCGCCTGCCCGGTCGCGCGCTGATGCAGTACGACCGCAACTTCGCGTGGTTGCAGGGCGACGACGTGGTGGTGCTCCAGCCTGACAAGGTGCCGAGCCAGTATCGCTACGTGCCGGGCCAGGGCCGCCTGCAGCCCGCGGCGCTGTCGCCGCTGCTCGCGCGCGAGGCGCATGCGCAGGCGCTGTGGGGATCGCTCGCCTACGAACGTGGCTGGTACGGATTGCCGCGGGTCAACGCGCGAGAAAATCCACCAGCTTCGCGATCCGCGCATACGGCGGTCGCAGCCAGTCGGTGACCGCGACGCGCGACTGCCAGAGCACCGGCAGCGCCTTGGTCATCGCGTCGAAACCGGCGCGGCCGTGATACGCGCCCATGCCGCTGGGACCGACGCCGCCGAACGGCAGGCGGTTCGCGGCGAAATGCAGCAGGGTGTCGTTGACCGTCACGCCGCCGGCGACGGTGCGGGCGAGGATCGCCTCGGCCTGGGCGCGATCGCCGAAGGGATACAGCGCCAGCGGACGGTCGCGCGCGTCGACGAACGCGATGGCCGCGTCGAGCGTGGTGTACGAGAGCACCGGCAGGATCGGCCCGAAGATCTCCTCGCGCATGACGTCGCTGTCGTCGCCCGGCTCGACGACGAGCGTCGGCGCGAGCGCGCGCGCGCCTTCGACCTCGAGCAGCGGCAGCACCGTCAGCCCGCGGGCGTGCGCATCGTCGAGCAGGCCGGTGAGCCGCGCATGCTGCGCGTCGCTGACGATGTGCGTGTAATCCGCCGCGCGCGCGCCGGCATCGGCGTAGCGGGCCTGCACCTCGAAGCGCAGCGCCTCCAGCAGCGCGTCGCGGCGTGCGGCATCGACGAGCACGTAGTCCGGCGCGATGCAGGTCTGGCCTGCATTGAACAGCTTGCCGGTGACCAGCCGCGCCGCGGCCTTGTCGAGCGGATAGCCGGGGCAGACGATCGCCGGCGACTTGCCGCCGAGTTCCAGCGTCAGCGGCGTGAGATTCGGCGCCGCCGCGGCCATGACCTTGCGGCCGACCGCGGTCGAGCCGGTGAACACCAGGTGGTCGAACGGCAGGCCGGCGAACGCGGCGCCGATGTCGGCATCGCCCAGCGCGACGGCGACGCGGTCGGCCGGAAACACTTCGGCCAGCAGCGAGCGCAGGAACGCGCTGCTGCGCGGCGTGTGTTCGGACGGCTTGAGGTAGACGTGGTTGCCGGCGGCGATCGCGGTCGCCAACGGAATCAGCGCCAGATTCACCGGGTAGTTCCACGGCGCGATGACACCGACCACGCCCAGCGGCACCGGCCGCACTTCGGCGCGTGCCGGCCACAGTTTCCAGCCGGCGCCGACGCGGCGCGGGCGCATCCAGCCACGCAGATGGCTGCGCAGCGCATCGATTTCCGACAGCACGGTCATGCCGTCGGCGATCAGCGATTCGGAACGCGCGCGATGGCCGAAGTCGGCCGAGATCGCATCGGCCATCTCGTCCAGGCGCCGCGCGAATGCGGCGCGCAGGCGAGCGAGATCGTCGCGGCGCTGCGCGGCATCCGGGCGACGGCTGCGCCAGGCCGCGCGCAAGGCATCGAGGGTCGGTCGCAGGTCGGCGACCGGCGTCGCGGCGGGTGTCGAATCGGTCGGGGCGGAGTCCATCGCCGCAGTGTAGCGTCGGCGTCGCGGCATTCCGGCAGGGCCGCAGGTAGACTCCGGCGATGGACTTGAGACCCTATCGAATCACCGCCCCGCGCCTCGGCGCACGCGTCTATGTGGACCCGGCGGCGACGGTCATCGGCGATGTCGTGCTCGGTGACGACGTGTCGGTGTGGCCGGCGACGGTGATCCGCGGCGACGTGAACCACGTGCACATCGGCGCGCGCACCAGCGTGCAGGACGGCACCGTGATCCACGTCAGCCACGCCGGCCCGCATGCCAAGCGCGGCGGCTTCCCGACCCTGATCGGCAGCGACGTCACCATCGGCCACAAGGCGGTGATCCACGCCTGCACGATCGAGGACGCGGCGCTGATCGGCATGGGCGCGCTGGTGCTCGACGGCGCGGTGGTGAAGAAGCACGCGTTCGTGGCCGCAGGTGCGGTGGTGTCACCGGGCAAGGTGGTCGGCGAAGGCGAGCTGTGGGTCGGCAATCCGGCGCGCTGCGTGCGCAAGCTCGACGATGCGCAGATCGAAGGCCTGTACTACAGCGCCGCGCATTACGTTCGTCTCAAGGACGAATACCTCGTCGCGCTGGCGGGCTGAGCAGCGCAGGGGCAGGGCACGACGCATGACGCACAGGGACGACGCGCATTCGCGCATGACCGCACGGAGCCGCGGCGCCTGATGCTCGATACGGTCCGCGAGGTCCACACGCCCGAGGGCGTCGCGTTGCGCCTGCCGGCCGCCGGCCCGGTGCCGCGTGCGGTGGCGTGGCTGATCGATCTGGCGATCCGCGGCGCGTTGTTGATGGGGGTCTCGATCGTACTGGGTCTGCTCGACCGGTTCGGCCAGGGCCTCTATCTGATCCTGATGTTCGTCGTGTTCTGGGGCTACCCGGTGGTCTTCGAGGCGCTGTATGCCGGACAGACGCCCGGCAAGCGTGCGATGTCGCTGCGGGTCGTCTCCGCGGATGGCGCACCGATCGGCTGGATGGCGAGCTTCGTGCGCAACCTGATGCGCACCGTCGACATGTTGCCGTTCGCGTACGGCGCGGGTCTGGTCGCGAGCCTCGCCGATCCCTGGAGCCGGCGGCTGGGCGACATGGTGGCTGGCACGCTGGTGATCCATGCGCCGCGCGACCTCACACGGGTCACCGCGATCGAAGTCACGCCCTGTGCGCCGGCTGCGCCGCTGCAGACGCAGGAACAGATCGCGGTCATCGCGTTCGCCGAACGCGCGCACGCGCTGACCGCCGAGCGCCAGCAGGAACTGTCCGACATCGTCGCGCCGGTGACCGGCGCGCGTGGCGAGACCGGTGTGATGCGACTGCTCGGCGTCGCCAACTGGCTGCTGGGGCGACGCGCATGAGACAGGAGGCCTTCGTCGCCCGCCATGCGGCCGAGTGGACGGCTTTCGAGCGCTGGCTGGACGCGCGCGAAAGCAGCCCGCGGCGCGCGCGCGCGAGCCTGTCGGGCTGGGACGGGCTTGCCGACGAGGACATGCCGTCTCTCTACCGTCGCCTGTGCCAGCAGCAGGCACTGGCCCGTCACCGGGGCTACAGCCCGCAGATCACCGCGCGATTGCAGGCGCTGATGCAGCGCGGCCACAACGTGCTCTACCGGCCGGCACCACCGCCCTGGCATCGCGCGCTGCGGTTCCTGCTCGCCGATTTTCCGCGTCTCGTGCGCGCGCAGCGTGGCTGTCTGTGGGCGTCACTGGCGCTGTTCGCGGTGCCGCTGGTGCTGCTGTTCGCGCTGATCCAGCAGTGGCCCGAACTCGCCTACGGGGTGCTGTCGCCCGAACAGCTGGCGCAGATGGAAGGGATGTACGACCCGGCCGAGTCCGCCGAGCGGTTCGCGCGCGACAGCCAGTCGGACATGCAGATGTTCGGTTACTACATCTGGAACAACGTCAGCATCGGTTTCCGCACGTTCGCCAGTGGCCTGCTCGCCGGCATCGGCACCATCTTCGTCCTGATCTTCAACGGCGTGTTCATGGGGACGATTGCCGGCCACCTGCAGGCGATCGGACACGGCGGGCCGTTCTGGCGGTTCGTCGTCGGCCATTCGGCACCGGAACTGACCGCGATCGTCATCGCCGGCGCCGGGGGACTGCGACTGGGGCTGGCACTGGTCGCGCCGGGCCAGCTGCGACGCGTCGATGCACTGGTGCAGGCCGGACGCGACGGCGGGCGTCTGTGCGTGGGCATTCTCGTCATGCTGGTGTTCGCGGCATTCGTCGAAGCGTTCTGGTCATCGACGGGCGCGATTCCCGATCCGGTGAAGTTCGGTGTCGGCGGCGGGCTGTGGCTGCTGACACTGCTGTGGCTGTGGCGCGGCGGACGTGGGGTGGCCGGTGCGCGTTGAGACCGTGCAGGTGGTGTTGCGCCCACGCACCGCGTGGGAGGCGATGGAGCTGGGCAATGCGCTCGTGCGCCGCCATGCGCGTGCGATCTGGGTGCCGTCGTTGCTGCTCGGCCTGCCGGTGTTCGCGGCGCTCAACGCATTGGGCTGGGCCCTCGACCGGCTGTGGCTGGCCACGCTGGCACTGTGGTGGCTCAAGCCGGTGTTCGATCGCGTGCCGCTGTTCGTGCTGTCGCGTGCAGTGTTCGGCGAAGCGCCCGGCATGCGGGCGACCCTCGCCGCGCAATGGCGCTGGGGATGGAGACCGTTGATGGGGCATCTGACCTGGCGGCGACTGAGTCCATGGCGCGCGGTGACCCTGCCCGTCGACCTGCTGGAAGGTCTGAACGGAACATCGCTCACGCAGCGGCGCCGGCTGGTCGCCGACGGCATCGGCGGGCATGCGCTGCTGCTCACCGGCATCTGTCACCTGTTCGTCGGCGCACTGCTGGTGTCGCTGGCAACGCTGGTGCTGCTGTTCGTCCCGACGGAGCTGCTGTCCGAATCGGCGCGTGCGATGTGGGCACTGGTCAGCGAGCAGCCACCGCGCTGGTTGCAGGTGCTCGGCAATCTTGCGTTCTGGATGGCGATCGGACTGGTCGAGCCGTTCTACATCGGTGCCGGCTTCGGTCTGTACCTCAACCGGCGCACGCAGCTCGAGGCCTGGGATCTGGAGATCGCGTTCCGCCGGCTGCGCGCGCGTCTGGCCCCGGTGGCACCGCTGGTCGTAGGGGTGCTGCTCGCCGCACTGCTGATGCCGATGGGCACGGCGCAGGCGCAGGCGCCGGACCAGGACGAGGTGACGACGCGTGACAGCGGCACTGCGCCGACCAGGACCTGGCGCCATGCCGACTACCGACGGGAGGCGGATGGCAGTGCGGACGCGGAAGCGCCGCAGGTGCCCACGTTGCCGGCGGTGTTCGGCGAGGTCGAGGACGGCACGACGTTCGCCGAGGCGGTGACGCGGACGTCCGCCGATCCGTTGCTCGACGGCAAGCGTGAGGTGATGCGGTGGCAGCGCAAGGACACCACGGAGGCCGAAGACCCGAAGCCCGGTTTCGAGCCCGGTGCCGGCTTTCTCGCTGCGATCGTGCAGGTGTTCTCGCTGATGGTCGAGTACGGACTCTGGATCGTGTTGCTGATCCTCGTCGTCCTGCTGGCCTGGACCGCGCGGCACTGGTGGCCATGGATGCGCGACACGCTGCAGCCGGCGCGCACACCGACCGACATCGTGGTCGACGCGGCCCCGCCGGCGCCCGAAGCACTGCCTGAAGATCTCGTCGCAGCCGTGCGTCGCCTGTGGGCCGAAGGCCGGCACCGGCGTGCACTGGCGCTGCTGTATCGCGGCAGCGTCGCGGCGATGGCCGTGCGTGCGGGTGTCGCACTGGTGCCGGGCGCGACGGAGGCGCAGTGCCTGCGCGTCTCGCGCCGGATGCCCGAGGCGGAAGACCGCGATGCGTTCGCCGAGATGGTGCGCGTGTGGCAGCGCGCCGCGTACGGCCAGCGCCTGCCCGACGACGCCGGCCTCGATGCGCTGCTCGCGCGCCTCGCGCCACGTTTCGGGTGGCAGGCCTGATGGGCTGGCCGGTCCGCATCGCAGTGGCGCTGGTGGGCGTGGTGATCGTCGCGCTCGGCGTTACCTGGTTCCTGCACACGCACGAGCGCGTGGTCGACACGGTCGATCTGCCGCCGCGTGGCGAGGCGTCCTACAACCCGCTGTACGCGCTGCGGGAGTCGTTGCGCGCCGACGGCGTGGACGCGCGCTCGCGTCAGCGCCTGCAGCTGGCCACCGTGCCGCTGGCGCCACGCGACACCGTACTGCTCTACAGCGAGCCGGGGACCCTGCTGCCCTCCGAAGTGGCGACACTGCTGACGTGGGTCGAAGGGGGCGGGCATCTGCTGGTGCGCACGCCGTTGCCGCGCCGGAGCGGTCAGGACGCACGCAAGCGGGACCTGCTCGAGCGCCTGGGCGTACACACCGTCGAAAACCGCACGCAGTGCGAACCGCTGCTGGTGCAGGGGCAGGCCGGCCATGTCGAGTTCTGCCGCGGCCGGCGCTTCTTCGTGGACGAGCCCCCGTTGCTGGAATGGGGCGATCGCGACGAAGTGGGCCTGGTCTTCGCGCGTCTCGCGTACGGCGCCGGTACGGTCGACGTGCTGGCCGACTTCGATTTCATGCGCAACGGCGACCTGGACGAGATGCCGCATACGCTGCTGACCCGGCAACTGCTGGCGCCCAACTGGGGGGCGGGCACGATCCACCTGGTGTACGCGGCCAGCGTGCCGCCGCTGTGGATGCAGATCCTGACGCGTGGCTGGATGGCCTGGGGCCCGCTGCTGCTCGCGTTGATCGCCTGGCTGTGGATGCGCACGCAGCGCTTCGGTCCGGTGCTCCCGGCCCCGCCCGTCGCGCGTCGCGCACTGCTCGAGCACGTGACCGCGAGCGGCGCACATCTCGTGCGCTATGGACGTGCATCGCTGTTGTACGACGCGGTGCGCGCTGCGTTTCTCGAGCGCCTGCGCCGGCGTGATCCACTGGCGGCAGCGCTGGAAGGCGAGGCCGGCATCGAGGCCATCGCCGCCCGGACCGGCCTGTCCCCGCGCGATGTCCGCCATGCGTTGCAGGCACCACGACCGGATGATGCGACGGCGTTCCGCCAACGCATCGCCCGACTGATCCAGATGCGAAAGAACCTGTGAGGACCCCTCCGATGAGCGTTGGACCATGACCGAACTGCCCGTGCCACCGTCCATGCCGATCACCGGTGACGCGCTCGTCGCGCGTGTCGCTGCTGTGCGCGACGAAGTCTCCAAGGCCTTCATCGGCCAGCCCGAGGTGCTCGACCAGATCCTGGTCGCGTTGCTCGCCGGCGGCCATGTGCTGATCGAAGGCGTGCCCGGCCTCGGCAAGACGCTGCTGGTGCGCGCGCTGTCGTCGGTGCTGGGATGCAACTTCGCACGCGTGCAGTTCACGCCCGACCTGATGCCCAGCGACGTCAGTGGCCATGCGGTGTGGGACACCAAGAGCGAGACCTTCATCGTCCGCCGCGGCCCCATCTTCACCAATCTGCTGCTGGCCGACGAGATCAACCGCGCGCCGGCCAAGACCCAGTCCGCGCTGCTCGAGGCGATGCAGGAACAGCAGGTCACGATCGAAGGCCACAGTTTCGAACTGCCACCGCCGTTCATGACGCTGGCGACGCAGAACCCGGTGGAACAGGAGGGCACGTATCCGTTGCCGGAAGCGCAGCTCGACCGCTTCCTGCTCAAGGTGCTGATCGACTATCCGGCGCACGCCGATGAAGTCGCGATGGTCACCGCGATCAGCAGCGGCAAGGTCGCTGCCGACTTCGACCTGTCGCAACTCGTGACGGTGTTGCAGCCCGGCGAGATCGTCGACCTGCAGCGTGGCACGGCCGCGACGGTCGTCGATGCGGCGGTGATCGACTACGCGGTGCGCATCGCCGCGGCCACGCGCCAGTGGCCGGGCATCGCACTGGGCGCCGGTCCGCGCGGCAGCCTCGCGCTGGTGCGCGCCGCGCGTGCGCAGGCGGTGCTGTCGGGCCGCGACTTCGTCACGCCCGACGACATCCGCGAGATCGCGATTCCAGCGCTGCGCCACCGCATCGCACTGGCACCGGAACTGCAGATCGAAGGCCAGGACGCCGACCAGGTGCTGCAGGCGCTGCTCGCGCGCGTGGAAGCGCCGCGCAAGTGAATCCGGGTCTCCGCCAGGGCAGGGCAGAGGCGGCATGAGGCCGACGCTGGCACTCACCGTGCTGCTCGTCGTCTGGGGCCTGGGCGGCGTCGCGTCCTCGCTGTGGTCACCGGCCGTGCTGCCGTGGAACGTGTTCGGCACCACGCTGCTGATGCTGTCGATCCTCGATCTGGTGCTGCTGGTGCGTCGTCCCACACCGGATGTCGCGCGCACGATGCCGGAGGCCTGGCCGATCGGCGCCGCACGACCGGTCTTGCTGCAGATCGAGGGCGGCGCGCAGGTCCAGCATCTCGAGGTCTTCGATCTGCATCCTCCGGGCTGGCGGGTCGACGGGCTGCCGCGTGCACTCCGCCTGACACCGGACACGGTCTCGCGCGTCGAGTACACGCTGCAGCCGGACATGCGGGGCGCTGCCACGTTCGAAGGCGTGCAGTTGCGGTTGCGCTCGCCGCTCGGACTGTGGCGGCAGCGACGCCAGGCCGGCACGCGACAGACCGTGCGGGTGTTTCCGAACTTCGCGCCGCTGACGCGTTTCGCCCTGCTCAGTGCCGACCGTGCGTCGCGCCTTGTGGGCGCGCACATCAAGCGCCGTCGCGGAGAAGGCACCGACTTCCACCAGATGCGCGAGTACCGCGTGGGCGACAGCCTGCGCCAGATCGACTGGAAGGCCAGTTCTCGCGTGCGCAAGCTCGTGTCGCGCGAGTACCAGGACGAGAAGAACCAGCAACTGGTCATGGTGCTCGATACGGGACGGCGCATGCTGGCCCAGGACGGTGCGCTGTCGCATTTCGACCACGCGCTCGATGCCGCGCTGGTCGTGTCCTATCTCGCGCTGCGCCAGGGCGATGCGGTCGGTCTGTTCGCGACCGGTGGCGAGAGCCGCTGGATGGCGCCGCAGCGTGGCATGGGTGCGATCGACACCCTGCTGCGCGTCAGTCACGACCTGCAGCCGCAGCCGGTCGCCACCGACTACCTCGCCGCGGCCACCGAGCTGTCGCTGCGACAGCGTCGCCGCGGCCTGCTGATGCTGGTGACCAACCTGCGCGACGAGGACATCGAGGATGTGCTGGCCGCGGTGCGCATGCTGCAGAAGCGGCATCTGGTCATCGTGGCCTCGCTGCGCGAACGCGCTCTCGACGAGGTGCTGTCGAACGACGTGCACGACCACGAGGATGCGGTGCGCGTGGGCGCCACCGCGCGCTATCTCGCCCAGCGCAAGGCCGCGCACGACGCGTTGCGCAACCATCGCATCAGCGTTCTTGATGTGACCGGCGAGGAGTTGCCGTCGGCACTGGTCGAGCGCTACCTGGCAGTGAAGCGGGACGGATTGTTGTAGCGCCCCAGGCGCCCCGGCCGACTTCCGGTGTGGTGCCCGGAGCGTGTTGCGCGCACCGGTCGACGATGTGGCACGCGGAGATCGTCTGCCACCTGCGTCTGCCTTTCACCTGCATTGAATGGACGGCGGGCTAGAAACAGAGCGCGCGCACCGGACGCTGCGCAGGGGGAGTGGTCCGGGGCCGCGCGATGACAGCCATCCGACGAGGCCTTGCCCATGCATACCTGTACCCCTGTGATTTCCACTGCGGCGCGTCTGCCGCGCATCCTCCGCTCGCTCGCCCTGCTCACCGCCGCAGCCTTGCTGTCGGCCTGTGCGGCGACGGTCCAGCGCCCCACCGCCGCGCCGGTCGACCCGGTGGCGATCAGTGGTGACGTGCGCCAGGTCGTACTGGTGATCGAAGGCAGTGACACCGCCCGCGCACAGGAGGACTGGGCCGAATTCCGCGCGCTGTGGAACGACGCGATCCGCACCTCGGCCACCACCGCCGGCATCCAGGGCAGCGTGCGCGACAGTCGGCCTTCGTCGCTGGATCCGTCGGGCGTGGTCGTGGTCGTGCGCGTCGACAGCTACCGCTACGTGTCGACCGGCGCGCGTTACGGCCTGGGCGTGATGACGGGCAACGCACACATCAAGGCCAATGCGCAGTTCATCGAGGTGCCCGGCGGCAAGGTCGCGGCGACGCGGACCTACGACACCGCGTCGAGCGCGTGGCAGGGCATCTTCGCGCCGATGACGGTCAAGCAGGTGCAGGCGATCACCGACCAGATCGTCGCCGAGGCGCGCGGCGGCTGACGCAGCCCACGCTTTCTCCATCGACCGGCGTACAGTGCGAGCAGGGCGGTCCGCCGCCCTGGCAACAGGCCGGGAGGACGCGATGGGGGGACCGGGCGCAGGCACAGACGGTGGGGACGCCGGTGCGGGCAGCCGTGCGTCGCTGCAGCGCATCCTCGCGCGCGTCTCGCGCGAAGCCCTGCAGGACGGCGCGCTCGACGGCGTGATGCAGCGGATCGTGGATGTCGTGGCGGCTGAGCTGCCGGTCGCGGTGGTCAGCATCATCCTGCTCGACGAGGCCGGCGAGGCCTTCGTGCAGGAGGTCTCGGCCGGCACCTTCGATCTGTCGCCGGCATCCTGGCCATGGCCGCTGAGCATCGGCGCTGCAGGACGCTGCGCGCGTCTGGGCGCGCCGCAGCTGATCGTCGATGTCGATGCGGATGCCGATTACCTCGCCGGCAACCAGGCGGTGCGCTCGGAGTACCTCGTGCCGATCCGGCACCGTGCGCGCCTGCATGGCGTGCTCAACATCGAAAGCGCGGATTCCGCGTTCTTCGACGACGACATGCGCGAGGCGTTCGACGCGATCGCGGACCAGATTGCAGGCGCGATCCACTTCGCGCGCATCGCTGCGGCGCTGGAGGATGCCAACGCACGGCTGCAGCAGATGTCGATGGTGGATGGCCTGACCGGCATCGCGAACCGGCGCGCGTTCGACCAGGCGCTGGACGCGATGCTGCGGCGACTGCGTTCCGCCGGTCAGCCGATGGTGCTGCTGCTGGCCGACGCCGACTACTTCAAGGCGCTCAACGATGCACTGGGCCATCTGCAGGGCGACGAATGCCTGCGTGCGATCGCCGGTGTCTGTGCGGACGCCGCGACGGACGCCGATGGACTGGCCGCGCGCTTCGGCGGCGAGGAATTCGCAGTGCTGCTGCCCGGCCACGATGCCGGCATGGCGTGGAGTGCCGCAGAGGGCGTGCGCGCCGGGGTCGAAGCGCTGGCCATGGCGCATCCGTCGTCGTCTTTGGCGCGGGTGGTCACCGTCAGCGTCGGCGGCGTCGTGTCGGGACCCGACGACACCCGCAGCGCGCGCGCCCTGATCGACGTGGCCGACCGTGCGCTCTATGTGGCCAAGGCTTCGGGACGCAACCGCGTACAGATCTGACTGCACGCGTGCTGCGGGACGTCAGGCGCCGACGCGCCTGCGGACCTGACCGACATCGCGCACCGGCCGCACCTCGATGCTGCCGGTCCGTGCCCACGGGAACTCGCCTGCGATGCGCAGCGCCTCTTCCTCGCTGTCGGCCTCGATCAGGTTGAAACCGGCCAGCATTTCCTTGGTCTCGGAGAACGGACCGTCGAACACCTGCGCGCGTCCGCCGCGCGAGCGCACCGTCTTCGCGGTCGTCGCATGTTCGAGCTGCTGGAAACCGAGCAGCGTGCCCTCGGCCTGCAGCGCATCGGCATGCTGCAGGCAGCCGCGCATCATCGTGTCGAACTCGCCCTCGGCCAGACCGTCGAGCAGGGTGTCGTCGGTGTAGATCAGCAGCAGGTACTGCATCGGGCGCGTCCTCGGGTGGAGCGGGTCAGGCTTCCAGATGGAAGTAGGGTTCCACGGTGCCGCGCAGCTTGACCGTCAGCGGCTGGCCCCGGCGATCGAGCGCACGGCCGGCTGCGACGCGGATCCAGCCTTCGCTGACGCAGTATTCCTCGACGTCGCGCCGCTCGTTGCCGTTGAAGCGGATGCCGATGCCGCGATTCATCGCCGCCTCGTTGTAGTGCGGGCTGCGCGGATCGTTGGAGAGATGGTCGGGCGGCGTATCGGTCATGGCGTCGGAATGCGGTGTGGAGACTGCGCGCAGGATACCGCCGGCGCGTGCAGGCTTCACCTAGGGCGCTTCGCCGCGTCCCTGCCGGCGTGCGTTCGCGATCACCGCGCGCACGAGCGCACGGTCGTGATGGCGCGAGATCGGCATCGCCCCCAGCGCGATCGCGCGCTCGCGCATCGACGCGGTCACGTCGTAGTGCGCCCCGCTGGTGCGGTCCTGGAAGGCACGCCGCGGCATGCCGAGCAGGGCGGCGAAGGCATGCAGTTCGTCCAGCGTATCGGCGAGCAGATGCGCCCAGCGCTCGCCGCGCCAGGGATGGACCGCATCGTCGACATAGACGGTCATGCGCACGCCTGCACATCGGCATCATCGCCGTTCACGGATGATAGCCGCCGCATGTGGTGACGCATGCATGGGGCTCTGTACCCGGCCATCCCGAAAAATTTCCAGCTGTGTCTTCGTCTGCGGTTGCATCGTCAGGCGAGTGCAACCGCGTGCGCGTTGCATTTCCGTGGACACATGAAAACCCCTGTTTTCAAGCCGTTTTCTGCAGTTTCGATCCGTCCCGGATTTGGGGAATTGTGCAGAAATCGTTAAGATGGTCGGTCTGCATTGCATTGACGAGTGAATCGAGGAGGGCAGACCCGTCGTGATTTCGCGCGGTTTCAAGTGGTTGTTGTGTGGTGTTTTCGTGGCTGCGGCGCCCGCAGTGTCGGCTGAAGATGGCGCCGACGAAACACCCGGTTTCGAACTCGGCGGCGCAGTCCGCTTCAACTACGGATGGCTCGATTACGGACCCAGCAGTGGTCCCGAGCTCGAACTTCTCCGGGTCGATGCACGCGGCAACGCCGGTCCGGCGTTCTTCTCGCTGCAGTACCGCTGGTACGACGGATTCGATGCCGTGCACCACGCCTATGCAGGCTGGAAGCTCGAAGACGGCAGCAATGGCGCGACGTCCGATATCCGCGCCGGTATCCAGCAGGTCCCGTTCGGTCTGCTGCCCACGGCCTCGCACAGCTTCTGGTTCGGTTCGGGCTACTACCTCGGCATCGAGGACGATTACGACCTCGGCGTGGTGTGGCAGCGCCAGTCCGGCGCGCACCAGTGGCATGCGGGTGTGTTCGCGGGTGACGAATACGGCACCGGTGCGAACTTTGACCGCTATTCCTTCGATGTCGCGACGACGGACGATCTGCCCTATCGCGAGCGCGAACGCGGCATCGTGCGTTACGAGCACACGAGCGAAGCCGACGGTTGGGAAACGACCTGGGGCGCATCGGCATTCGCCGGACGCATCGAGAACCGTGTCGATGGCGGCAAGCACGACCACACCGGCGCCGCCGTACACGGGCAGTGGGTGCGCGGTCCGCTGACACTGCAGGCGCAGTGGGCGCGTTACCGCTACGACAATCCGGAATCGCGCATCGCGATGTCGGCCTTCATGTTCCCATTCGAGATTGCATCGCAGGCCGATGTGCCGACATTCAACGTCGCGTACGACGTGCAGCGCACGGGCTGGTTCGACAGCATCACCTGCTACAACAACGCCAGCGCGACCCTGCCGGTCGGCCACGATCCCGGTCTGCGCGATTCGATCCAGAACGTCACCGGCTGCAGCTTCGGCAAGGGCGTGATGCTGACCTACGTCGACTGGATTGCAGGCAAGAACATGTGGTTCGCCGGCGGCCCCGGCATCGGCGTGCGCGATCCGGCCAACGACGGCTGGCATTCGCGGCTCAACATCAACGTCGGCTTCTACTTCTGATGCCCGGCCGGGCGCATTGCCTGGCCGTTCCGCTCTGTCGCCGGCGTGGCCGGCGGTTTCACCTGGACGCGGCAGCATCTGATCCACGCTGTCACCGCGCAGTCGCGTCCTGCCATGAGGACTTTCCATGAACGATCCCACTGTGCGTCCGGATGTCGATCCGGCCGCGCCGCCAGAACGCTGGCACTCGCGCATCCTCGGTCCCGTGTTCTATCCCTCGGCGTTGCTGGTGCTGGCACTCGTGCTGGCATCGTTCTTCATCCCCGAGGCGATGGAGACGATGTTCGGTCACGCCAAGACCTGGGTCGCGGAGGAGGCGGGCTGGTTCACGGTCCTCGCCGTCGCCGGCTTCCTGGTCTTCATCATCGGCATCGCGATCAGCGGTTTCGGCCGGCTGAAACTCGGCCCCGACCACAGTCGACCCGATTACAGCTACGCGACCTGGTTCGCGATGCTGTTCGCAGCCGGCATGGGCATCGGCCTGATGTTCTTCGGTGTCGCCGAGCCGATCATGCATTACGCCGAACCGCCGGTCGGTGACGCGCAGACGGTCGCGGCCGCGCGCCAGGCAATGCGCATCACGTTCTTCCACTGGGGCGTGCACGCATGGGCCATCTATGCGGTGGTCGCGCTGTCGCTGGCGTACTTCGCCTACCGGCACGGCCTGCCGCTGCGGATCCGCTCGTCGCTGTACCCGATCATCGGTGACCGCATCCACGGCCCGATCGGCCATGCGGTCGACACCTTCGCGGTGCTCGGCACGATCTTCGGCCTGGCGACCTCGCTCGGTTTCGGCGTCATCCAGATCAATGCCGGCCTGAACTATCTGTTCGACACGCCGGTCGGCACGACGACGCAGGTCATCCTGATCTCCGTCATCACGCTGATCGCGACCGGCTCGGTGGTCAGCGGCCTGGACAAGGGCGTGCGTCGTCTGTCCGAGCTCAACATGATCATGGCGGTGGCCCTGCTGGCGTTCGTGCTGATCGCCGGCCCGACGGTCTACCTGATGCAGACCTTCGTGCAGAACACCGGCATGTACGTGTCTAGCCTGTTCTCGATGACGTTCAACCTCTACGCCTACGAGCCGACCAGCTGGCTCGGCGGCTGGACGCTGTTCTACTGGGGCTGGTGGATCGCCTGGTCGCCGTTCGTGGGCATGTTCATCGCGCGCATCTCGCGTGGCCGCACGATCCGCGAGTTCGTCGTCGGCGTGCTGCTCGTGCCGCTGGGCTTCACCTTCCTCTGGATGACCATCTACGGCAACACTGCGCTGCACATGGTCATGGTCGACGGGGCGACGCAGCTCGTCGATGCAGTGGCGGCCGACAGTTCGGTCGCGCTGTTCCAGTTCCTCGAGAACCTGCCGATGTCGACGGTCACCTCGGCACTGGCGACCGCGCTGGTCGTGGTGTTCTTCGTGACGTCGTCGGACTCCGGCTCGCTGGTGATCGACATGCTCACCACGAAGGGCGAAGAGGAATCGCCGGTCTGGCAGCGCATCTTCTGGGCGCTGGCCGAGGGTGCGGTCGCGATCGCCCTGCTGCTGGCAGGCGGACTGGCTGCACTGCAGGCCGCGACCATCGCTTCGGCATTGCCGTTCACCGTGATCATGATCCTGATGTGCTGGGGCATGGTGCGGGCGATGCGTCTGGAAGTGGTCAAGCGCGCAAGCATCCGCGACGCGCGTGTCGCGCCGGTCGGCCTCGGCGGCGGTGGGGACTGGAAGGCGCGCCTGCGCTCGCTGGCCCACCATCCGTTGCAGAAGGAAGTGCTCGCGTACCTGCAATCGCAGGTCAGGCCCGCGTTCGAGGACGTGGCCGCGGAACTGCGCAAGCAGAACCTCGAGGTCACGGTCGAGGATGGCGAAGACGGTCGCGTCTGGCTGCAGGTCGGCCACGGTGAGGAGATGGACTTCTTCTATTCCGTGCGTCCGGTGCCGTACGAGCCGCCGAGCTTCATGCTCGAGGATCCGCGTCGTCGCCGGAAGGAGGACGATCGCTTCTATCGCGGCGAAGTCCATCTGCGCGAAGGCGGCCAGGATTACGACGTGATGGGCTGGCGCAAGGACGAGCTGATCCACGACGTGCTCGACCAGTACCAGCGCCACATCCACTTCCTCAACGTGGTGCGCTGACCGTAGCGCGGTCACCGCGGCGCGGCACGGATGCCGCGCCACCTGCTCCGGCCGCCTCAGGGCGGCCGGAGCCGTTTCCGGGCCAGTGATCCCGGAAATGGCTTCAAGGTCCGACTCTGCATCCTGACAACCTCGCGGCCGACCGGGACCGATCGGACCTGCGGGTTGGCGGATATGTCCGCCCGGATCTGATGGGCCGCCATGCGATGACCGACACGCTGCAGATCGCGCCCAACGTCAGTAGCCTCACCGGTGCGGTGTGCGACCGGCAGTACGGCCTCTACGTCGCCCCGTGGCGGCGGCCTTCTGGGATCATGAGGGCCTTCGTCGACTGCTGTTGCGCACATGCCCCCTTCGCATCGTGATCCCAGACCGCAGGCCTCGCATGTCCTGATCGTCGATGACGATCCCGACATCCGCGATCTGCTGGCCGACTATCTCGAGTCCGCCGGGCTGCAGGCCAGCACCGCCGCCGATGGCGATGCCATGTGGTCCCGGTTGGGGCTGTCCGCGGTCGATCTGGTCGTCCTCGATGTGATGCTGCCCGGCGCCGATGGACTCGAGCTGTGCCGTCGCCTGCGTCGCGACAGCCAGGTGCCGGTGATCATGCTGACCGCGCGCGGCCAGGCGATCGACCGCATCGTCGGTCTGGAACTGGGCGCCGACGACTACATGTCCAAGCCGTTCGAGCCGCGCGAACTGCTCGCGCGCATCCGCAGCATCCTGCGTCGCAGTGCCGGCGAGCCGCGAAGCTCGACACCGGCGCGCATCATCCGGTTCGCCGGCTGGACGCTCGATACCGTCACCCGCCAGATGCGGGCGCCGGACGGCCGGGTGGTCAGCCTGGGCGGCGCGGATTACCGCCTGCTGCAGGTGCTGCTGCAGTCGCCGAACCGGCCACTCGACCGCGACCATCTGATCGACCACGTCTACGGCCGCGACCGCGCGCCGGTGGACCGCGCCATCGACGTCTGCGTCAGTCGGCTGCGCCAGCAGCTCGGCGACGATGCCCGCAATCCCACGTTGATCCGCACCGTCCGCAACGAGGGCTATCTGCTGTCGGCCGACGTCGATGGCGACGGCTGAGCCGCGTGCTGCGCGGCGCCGGCGCTGGCGCTGGCCGCGCACGCTGTATGGCCGGCTGGTGCTGGTACTCGTCGCCGGCATGCTGGCCGCGCAGCTGCTGACCGGCACCATCTGGTTCGACGTGCGCTACGACCAGGTCAACGAAGTGCCTGCGCGTCTGGCTGGCGCGGAGATCGGGCGATGGCTGGCGGATGTCGAACGCGACGGCGCCGATGCCGCCATCGCGCGCGCCTCGCGCAACGGCTTCGAAGCCCGGGCGATCCCGGCGCCCGCGTCGAAACCGCTGGCCTTCCGTGACGCCACGATCGAGCGTCTGATCGCCGAAGGCGTGGTCGTGCACGTGGGCGAGGTCCGGCCTTTGCACCTGCTCGACGTCACGCTCTACGACGACCGCGGCCGTGCGGCGACCGGCACTGCGGTGCTGGGCGCGCGCACGCCGGAAGCGCGGTATCGCATCCAGGTGCCGGACGCGCAGGGGCGCTGGTGGCAGGCGTCGGTGCGCGCCGGGCAGGCCGGCATGACCCTGCAATCCACCCGGGCCACGTTCGAATACGTGCTGCGCATCTACGGCCTGCGCACCGGCTTGATCCTGCTGCTGTCGCTGCTGGTGGTGCACTGGCTGGTCCGGCCGCTCGGCCGGCTCTCGGAGGCGGCCGAGGCCCTGGGGCGCGACGTCAACAGCCCGCCGCTGGACATCGACGGCCCGCGCGAAGTCCAGCGCGCCGCCGATGCGTTCAACGGCATGCAGGCCCGAGTGCTGGCGGAATTCGAAAGCCGGGAGCAACTGCTGGCGGCGGTCTCGCACGATCTGCGCTCGCCACTGACGCGCCTGCGGCTGCGCGCCGAACGGATCGGGGACCCCGGATTGCGCAGCCGGTTCCAGGGCGACATCGCGCAGATGCAGGCGATCACCGATTCGATCCTCGACTACTTCCAGGGACGGGCGGGCGCGCCGCCGCTGGAGGCGCTCGATCTCGACGCGTTGATGTCGGCGATCGCGGCGGACCTGGCCGAGACCGGCGCCGAGGTGGTCGTGGCCGGCCATGTCGGCGCCCCTGTGCCGGCATGGCCGGCCAGCCTGCGGCGGGCGATGACCAATCTGGTCGAGAACGCGGTGCGGTATGGCCATCGGGCGCGGATCGAGCTGACCGCGGCGCGCACCGGCGTGCGGATCGACATCGACGACGATGGTCCCGGCATCCCCGCCGGGATGCTGACGCGCGTGCGCCAGCCCTTCGTGCGTCTGGATCCCGCCCGTGGGGGCAGTCACAGCATCGGCATGGGGCTGAGCATCGCCGACGCGGTGGTGCAGGCCCACGGCGGGCGGCTCGCACTTGAGAACCGGATCGACGCGACGGGTGCGATCGTCGGTCTGCGCGTGTCGATCGAACTGCCGACGGGCGCGCCGGCGTCCTGACGACGACGGTGGCGCGTGTTGTACGGTCGCCGGCACGGCGCATGCCGCGGGCGGCATGCAGTCGGCGCGCCGTGGTCGGCCCATCGCAGCCGCAACTGCGACATCGGCGGTGATGCCCCATACGAAAACGCCCGGCTGCCTGTGCGGGCAACCGGGCGTCGTCACGACTGGATGTCGCGGTGGCGCTGGATCAGAAGCGCGCGCCGATACCGAAACCGACGGTCCACGGGTCGAGCTTGAGCTCCTGCCCGGTGTTGACGCCGGCCTCGCGCACATCCGCGCGGCTGCGCAGGTAGCGTGCATCGGCGCGGGCGAACCAGGTCGGGGTGATGTTCATGTCCACACCCACCGTACCGATCGCGCCCTTGGGCGTGGTCAGCGAGATGTGGTTGCCACCCGGGTTCAGATCTTCATTGCTGATGTTGGAGTGGTGGTAACCCAGGCCCAGGAACGGGCGGAAGGTGTTGTCCACATCACCGAAGTGGTACTGGCCGCTCAGCGCGATGGGCTGCTGCTCGACCGTGCCGATCTTCGGGCCGTCCTGACGGACGCGGTGATCGAACGAATCCAGCGCACCCCACAGCTCGGCGCTGATGTTGTCGGTGAAGTTGTACGAGAACGACGCGGTCGGCGCCGGGCCACCATCGACCTTGATGCCGTCATTGCGGCTGGTGTCGTTGTTCGGCTGCAGCAGCGTGGCGCCGCCGACGACCGAGAAGCGCTTGCCGGCCGCCGTGTCGCTCTGGCCGAACGAATCCTGCGCGAACGCTGCCGGCGCGGCCGCAACGGCGGCGAGGGTGGCGAGGGCCAGGGCATGGGTACGGAACTTCAGCATGGGGGAACTCCTCTTTTTTGATCGTCACCCGCCACCTGATTGCGGCGGGTCTCTCTGTCGCGGGCCGGTGGACCGGTTCCACGACCTCCCTCTTCGGGAAGGCGGAGCCATGCTGACGATCAGGAACTGAATGCGCGATTGGCGAAATCTGAAGGGATCGCAACCCTTCACTGCACGTTCGGATCTCCATCCAGAGCGTTCAGTGCGAAGCCCTTGGTGATGCGATCGGTGGTGATCTGATCGCGGTTTCTTTCGTGAATCCCGATCGAATCGCGGCTGTGCGAAACAGCGTTCCACTGCCGCCGGTGGGCGCCGCGCGTCACGTTCGACGGTTGTCGCGGGCGACGCGATCCATGACCGATTCGCGCCACGAAGATGACACCGGGCGCAATCCCGCCCGCCATACGCCACACGACAGTTGGCGGGAAGCAAGGCTGGGGCCACAATAGTCGGTCACGACTTGCCCGGAGGGCCGCATGGCCGACCTGAAAGAAGCACGCGTTCCCGACATTGGCGGGTTTGACGATGTCCCGGTGATCGAGGTGCTGGTCGCCGTCGGCGATACGGTGTCGGTCGACCAGGGGCTGGTCACGCTCGAATCGGACAAGGCCACGATGGAAGTGCCGGCGCCGTTCGCGGGCGTGATCAAGGAACTGAAGGTCAAGGTCGGCGACACCCTGTCGGAAGGCGGCGTGGTCGCGATCATCGAAGCCGAGGGCGGTGACGCCCAGGCGGAGGCACCGGCGAAGGCCGAAGCGCCCGCGAAGACCGAAGCCCCGAAGGCTGCCGGCACGCCTGCCGCCGAGAAAGCCGCACCGGCCGCGAAGGCCGAGGCGCCGAAGGCGCAGTCCGGCGGTGGCGGGACGCAGGAATCCAAGGTGCCCGACATCGGCGGCTACGACGACGTGCCGGTGATCGAAGTGCTGGTCGCGGTCGGCGACACGGTCGAGAAGGACCAGGGCCTGATCACGCTGGAATCCGACAAGGCCACGATGGAAGTCCCGGCCGCGGTCGCCGGCGTCATCAAGGAGCTGAAGGTCAAGGTCGGCGACTCGCTGTCGGAAGGCGCCGTGGTCGCGATCATCGAAGCCGCGGGCGATGCACCTGCCGCGGCGTCCGAGCCGGCCGCCGCGCCGGCCAAGGGCACCGATGACAACAAGGTCGAGCCGGTCGCGACGCAGAGCAAACCCGACAAGATTGCCGAAGCTTCGATCGAACATCGCGCGCCGGGCGGCGGCAATCCGCCGGTGCGGTTCGACGCCGATGCGATCTTCCCCGACAAGGTGCCGTATGCCAGTCCCGCGGTGCGTCTGTTCGCACGCGAGCTCGGCGTCGATCTGACCCAGCTCAAGGGCAGCGCCAAGGGCGGCCGCATCATCCGCGAGGATGTGCAGTCCTTCGTCAAGAGTGCATTGCAGGGTGGCGGCGCGAAGGCCGCGTCCGGTGCGCCGGCAGCGGCGGGCGGCGGTCTCAACCTGCTTCCGTGGCCGAAGGTCGACTTCGCCAAGTTCGGCGAGATCGAGGTCCAGGAACTGGGCCGCATCCAGAAGATCTCGGCGGCCAACCTCGCGCGCAACTGGGCGATGATCCCGCACGTCACGCAGCACGACGATGCCGACATCACCGACCTCGAAGCGTTGCGCGTGCAGCTCAACAAGGAGAATGAGAAGGCGGGCGTCAAGCTGACCATGCTCGCGTTCCTGATCAAGGCCTCGGTTGCGGTGCTCAAGCAGTACCCGCGCTTCAACAGCTCGCTCGACGCGTCGGGCGAAAACCTGACGCTCAAGAAGTACTTCCATATCGGCTTCGCCGCCGACACCCCGAATGGTCTGGTCGTCCCGGTGATCCGCGACGCCGACAAGAAGGGCGTCATGGAGATCTCGCAGGAGATGTCCGCGCTGGCGAAGAAGGCGCGTGACGGCAAGCTCGGCCCGGCCGACATGCAGGGCGGCTGCTTCTCGATCAGCTCGCTCGGCGGCATCGGCGGCACCAGCTTCACCCCGATCGTCAACGCACCGGAAGTCGCGATCCTCGGCGTGTCGAAGTCGGCGATGAAGCCGGTCTGGGACGGCAAGGCCTTCCAGCCGCGCCTGACCCTGCCGCTGTCGCTGTCCTACGACCACCGCGTCATCGACGGCGCCGCGGCCGCGCGCTTCACCGCGACGCTGGCGCAGCTGCTCGGCGACATGCGCCGGGTGCTGCTGTAACCGGCCCGGGCCCGGCATGAGCGACACGTCCACGCGCGAGCGGGCGCGACTGACGTTGCGCCATGCCGGCATCGCCGACATCCCGGCGATCGTCGCGCTCAGCGAGCGCATCTACGGTCACGAGAACGGCTACACGGCCGAGATGCTCAACGGCCAGATCGCCCAGTTCCCGCAGGGCGTGTTCGTCGCGTACTACGACGATGTGGCGGTCGGCTATTGCGCGACCTTCCGCATCGACGAGCGCGCGGCGATGGCGCCGCATCGCTGGCAGGAGATTTCCGGCGGCGGCTACGCGTCGCGGCATCTGTCGACGGGCGACTGGCTCTACGGCATGGAGGTCTGCGTCGATCCGGCGCATCGCGGCCTGCGCATTGGCCGACGCATGTACGAACTGCGCAAGCGCCTGTGCCAGGACCTCGGTCTGAAGGGCATCGTGTTCGGCGGACGTCTGCCGGGCTTCTCGCGTCGCTCGCGCCGGTATCAGGGCGATGTGCGCGCCTACGTCGCCGACGTGGTCGCCGGCCGGGTGCGCGATCGCGCGCTGAGCTTCCAGTTGCGCAACGGCTTCGAACTGATCGGCGTGCTGCCCGGCTACCTGCCGCAGGATCTCGAATCGGCGGGCTATGCCGCGCATCTGCTCTGGCGCAATCCCAAGATCGATGCGAACGCGCCGACGCGCGGCACGCAGCGCCCGCTGCCGGATTCGGTGCGCGTGGCGACCGTGCAGTACCAGCAGCGCCGCGTCGCGTCGTTCGAGGAATTCGCCACGCAGGTGGAGTACTTCGTCGACATCGCCGCCGACTACCGCGCCGATTTCGTCGTGTTCCCCGAACTGTTCACGCTGCAGCTGCTGTCGGTCGAGAACAAGCCGCTGTCGCCGGTCGATTCGCTGCTGGCGCTGACCGGCTACACCGAACGGTTCGCGCAGCTGCTGTGCGAACTGGCGGTGCGCCACAACATCAACATCATCGGCGGCTCGCATCCCACGCGGACCAGCGACGGTGAAGACGGCAAGGTGCGCAACATCTGCTACGTCGCGCTGCGCGACGGCTCGCTGCACACGCGCGACAAGCTGCATCCCACGCCCAACGAGCGCACCTGGTGGGGCATCGGCGGCGGCGACAGCGCGCAGGCGATCATGACCGACTGCGGTCCGATCGGCGTCATGATCTGCTACGACAGCGAGTTCCCCGAACTCGGCCGCCACCTGGTCGACCAGGGCGCGATGATCCTGTTCGTGCCGTTCTGCACCGACACCCGCGAAGGCTATCTGCGCGTGCGCTACTGCTCGCAGGCGCGCGCGGTGGAGAACCAGTGCTACGTCGTGCTGTCGGGCAACGTCGGCAACCTGCCGGGCGTCAACAACTTCGACATCCAGTACGCGCAGAGCTGCATCCTGACGCCCTGCGATTTCCCGTTCGCGCGTGACGGCATCGCCGCCGACACCACGCCGAACGTCGAGCAGGTGGCCTTCGCCGACCTGCGCCTCAACGATCTCACCGTGGCCCGCAACGACGGCACGGTGCAGAACCTCAACGACCGCCGCCATGACCTGTACTCGCTGACCTGGGCACGACGCCCGGCGTCGCGCATGGCGCTGTCCGACCCCACGCAACAGACCCCGGAGAATTCCTGATGGCCAATACCCTCGAAGTGAAAGTGCCCGACATCGGTGGCTTCGACGATGTGCCGGTGATCGAGGTGCTGGTCGCGGTCGGCGAAACGGTCGCCAAGGACCAGAGCCTGGTCACGCTGGAATCGGACAAGGCGACGATGGAAGTGCCGTCCTCGCATGCCGGCGTGGTCAAGGAGCTGAAGGTCAAGGTCGGTGACACGCTGTCGGAAGGCAGTGTGGTCGCGGTGATCGAGGCCGAAGGCGAAGGCGATGCGCCTGCGGCCGAGGCCAAGCCTGCCGAGACCGAAAAAACGGCCGACGCGCCGGCGAAGAAGAGTGAAGCGCCCGGCAGCAATCCGCCGGTCGCGCGCTCGCATCGCGCGCCGGCCGAGCCGGAGGCGGTCAAGGCTGCGCCGTCGTCGGGCCGCACCGCGGATGTCGAATGCCGCGTCGTCGTGCTCGGCTCCGGTCCCGGTGGTTACACCGCCGCATTCCGCGCGGCCGATCTCGGCCTCGACACGGTGCTGATCGAGCGTTACGAGACACTCGGCGGCGTTTGCCTCAATGTCGGCTGCATTCCGTCGAAGGCGCTGCTGCACGCGGCCGAGGTCATCGACCAGGCCAAGCACGCCAGCGATTACGGCGTCGACTTCGGCGCACCGACGATCGCCCTCGACAAGCTGCGCGGCTACAAGGAAAAGGTCGTCGGTCAGCTGACCAAGGGCCTGACCGGCATGGCCAAGCAGCGCAAGGTGCGCGTGGTCACCGGCGAAGGCCTGTTCGTGTCGTCGAACGAGATCGAAGTCACCGGCAGCGACGGCAAGACCCAGCTCGTGCGCTTCGAGCAGTGCATCATCGCCGCCGGCTCGCAGGCGTTGAAATTGCCCGGTTTCCCGTGGGACGACCCGCGCGTCATGGATTCGACCGACGCACTGGAACTTGCGGAAACGCCGAAGAAGCTGCTCGTCGTCGGCGGCGGCATCATCGGCCTGGAGATGGCGACGGTCTATCACGCGCTCGGCTCGGAGGTGACCGTCGTCGAACTCGCCGATCAGCTGATGCCCGGCGCCGACAAGGATCTGGTCAAGCCGCTCGCCGATCGTCTGAAGAAGCAGGGCGTGTCCGCGCATCTCAAGACCAAGGTCGTCGAGGCGAAAGCCGCGAAGACCGGCATCGATGTCGTGTTCGAAGGCGAGAGCATTCCGGACACGAAGACCTTCGACCGCGTGCTGGTGGCCGTGGGTCGCACGCCGAACGGCGGCAAGATCGCCGCCGACAAGGCCGGCGTGCGCGTATCGGATCGCGGCTTCATCGCCGTCGATGCGCAGATGCGCACCAACGTGCCGCACATCTTCGCGATCGGCGATCTGGTCGGTCAGCCGATGCTGGCGCACAAGGCCACGCACGAAGGCAAGCTCGCGGCCGAAGTCGCCGCCGGCGAGAAGAAGGAATGGGTGGCGCGGGTGATTCCGTCGGTCGCCTACACCGATCCGGAAATCGCGTGGGTCGGCATCACCGAAACCGAAGCCAAGGCCAAGGGTCTCAAGGTCGGCGTCGGCAAGTTCCCGTGGGCGGCCAGCGGTCGCGCGATCGGCATCGGCCGCACCGAGGGCTTCACCAAGCTGATCTTCGACGAGGCCACGCATCGCATCGTCGGCGCCGGCATCGTCGGCGTACATGCGGGCGATCTGATCGCCGAAGCCGGTCTTGCGATCGAGATGGGCGCCGAAGTTGCCGACATCGGCCACACCATCCATCCGCATCCCACGCTCAGCGAATCGGTGGCGATGGCGGCGGAAGTGTTCGATGGCACGATCACCGATCTCTACATTCCGAAGAAGAAGTAAGCGCGCGGGACAGCACGTCCGCGCCCACGAAAAAGCCCCGGCATGCCGGGGCTTTTTCATTTCCGCGCGCCTGTCTCAGGCGCGCGGATCGATGTCTCGAATCAGAAGCGGAACGTCACACCGGCCATCGGGCCGTGGACCTTCAGGTCGCCGGTGACCTCGCCCGAGTACGGGAACGGACCCGCATCGATACCCGACGGCGCACGCGCGGTGCCACGGTACTGGTCCTTGAGCTTCAGACGGAACCAGTCGTAGCCGACGTGCAGGCCGACGCGCTCGCTGACCATGTACTCGACCAGCAGGCCGCCGCGCTCGAAGTGACCTTCCTCGTCGAGGATGTTGCCCCAGGTCGTATCGAGGTACTGCGCTTCCAGGCCCACGGTCCAGCGCTCGGCCGGGGTCCAGGTCAGGCGGGTGTGCAGGCCGGGGGAGAAGCCGTCGCGCTCCCAGCCGACGCTCTCGAACTCCGGATCCAGCAGGTCGGTACCGGTCGAGGCGCCGTTGGCGGTGGCTTCGAGCTTGGCGTAGGTCACGCCCAGGCCCAGGCCCCATTCGAAGCTGTCGTTCTTGACGACCGCGTACTCGTAGTTGAGGTTCGCCAGGCGGAACGACAGGCGTCCGTCGATGCGGGCGCCCGGAATCTCGATGGCGTCGCCGCCGGGGATGATCGTGCCGGTATCGAGCACGTTGCCGCCGTACTCCCAGGTCTCGTCGCGACGGTAGTCGTAGAAGTTGCCGACCAGTGCCTGGCGGTCACTGATGCGGAAGCCGATCGCGCCACGCGGACGCCATTCACGGCCGGTGTCGAAGCTTTCGTCGAAGCCGAAGGTCGCGGTGTCGCTGCCGTCGGTCACCACGCCGGTGCCGGAGAAGCCCAGTTCGGCCTCCGGATTGAACGCGCTGAGACGCAGGACGAAGCGGTCATCGCGGCTCTGCGCCTGCGCTGCGGTGGCAAGCGTGGCGAGGATGGCGGTCGAGAGCAGGGCAAGGGCGAAACGGGACGCGGGTCGTGACATCGGGGGAGTCTTCCTGAGGGAGGCGTGCGATGTTCGTTAACCGGCAGTCTTTCCGACGTGAAGTCGTCATGTGACCGACGTTCGCTTCTGTTGCCTGCGGAAGCCGCCCAGGCCGTGTCGATGATCCGGAGACGCGCCCAAAAAAAGAGCCCCGGCGGGCGGGCCGGGGCTCGGGGTGACGATCTGCAGACGGGACCGACGAGGAAGGACGGCAGATCGGACACATGCATAGGACTGGTCCGGCGCGCCGAAGTTCCGGGTGGACGCGACGAAATCCGCATAAAATTGTGAATACGCGGCTTCGGACAGTCTGACCCGCACGCCATGTGTCGATTGTTCCGAAACAGGACCTCCGCCGGTTGTGGGGGAAATGACGCCGCTGCTATACTTTTGCGGCTCGACGGGGCCGATTGCTGCGCCCCGTGTCCTCCAGACAGTGGAATCCTTTGAAGTGTTGACGTCCGTCGCAGTGGGTCGGCGGCTGGCACAGCGCGCAATCGCCTGGCAGGCGGTCGCAGTCGCGGTGACAGCGCTCGCCTTCCTCGCAAAGGGAGCCGACTGGGCGCTGGCGGCGGGTCTCGGCGGTGCGGCGATCGCACTCGGGGGCTGGCTGTCGAGCGTCATCGCGCTGGGGGGTGGGGTCAATCCGTCGACAGGTGCGCTTGCGCGGCTGTTGGCAGGGGTGGCGTTGAAGTGGGTCGTGGTGGTGGCGGTTCTGCTGCTGGGCGTGGGAATGGCGGGTTTGCCGCCGGTTCCGATGCTCGCCGGGGTCATCGTCGCGCTCTTCGCGCAGTTGCTCGCAATGGCCCGGCCTCTGGCCAGGCACTGAACCAATCACAGGCAGGGTTTTCGATCTTATGGCAGCTGATGCGGAACTGACCCCAACCAGCTACATCCAGCACCATCTGCAGAACCTGACCGCGTCGACCGGCGAAGGCGGCTTCTGGACGTTGCACGTGGACACGCTGATCACCGCCCTGCTGATGGGCGGCCTGATGGTGTTCGCATTCTGGATGGCGACCCGCAAGGCGACGGCCGGCGTGCCGGGCAAGTGGCAGGCGTTCGTCGAGATCTGCCTGGAGTTCGTCGACAAGCAGGCCCGCGACACGTACCACGGTTCCAGCAAGCTGGTGACGCCGATCGCGATCACGCTGTTCTTCTGGATCCTGCTGATGAATCTGCTGAAGATGATTCCGGCGGACTTCATCGCCAAGCCGCTCGAGCTGATGGGCGTGGCGTACTGGAAGCCGGTGCCGACCGCCGACGTCAACGCGACGCTGGGCCTGTCGATCAGCGTGTTCTTCCTGACGGTCTTCTTCGCCCTGCGCGCCAAGGGCGTCGGCGGCATGACCAAGGAATTCCTGTTCGCACCGTTCGGCAAGTGGATGGTGCCGTTCAACCTGATCCTCAACATCGTCGAGTGGCTGAGCAAGCCGATTTCGCTGGCGATGCGACTGTTCGGCAACATGTTCGGCGGCGAGATCGTGTTCCTGCTGATCTGGGTCCTCGGCGGCGCGAGCCTGCTGGGTGTGCTCGGCGGCGGCGTGCTCGGCCTGGGCTGGATGCTGTTCCACCTGCTGGTCATTCCGCTGCAGGCCTTCATTTTCATGATGTTGTCGATCGTCTACCTCAGCCTGGCCGAGGACGACCACTGATCGGCAGCGTCACGTGACACCGCTTTCGTAACACCCCAATCCCTGGTTCCACCCTTACCAAGCAATCCGCTCCGGAGAAAACAATGGAAATCGCACTGACCTCGTTCGCCCAGATCCAGGCTTCGACCGTTCTGGCCATCGGCATCATGATCGGCCTGGCTGCGCTGGGTGCGGGTCTGGGCCTGGCCATCATGGCCGGCAAGTTCCTCGAGTCGGCCGCGCGCCAGCCCGAGCTGATCCCGGTGCTGCAGGTCCGCATGTTCATCACCGCCGGCCTGATCGACGCCGCGTTCATCATCTCGGTCGCCGTCGGCCTGCTGTTCGCGTTCGCTTCGCCGTTCATCGGCCCGGTCGCCGCGCAGCTCGCGGGCTGATCCAGCTGACGCTTCCAGTGCGGTGCATGCCTCGCGCATGACCGCACCGGTGGATGACAGGGGGCGCGTCCGCGCGCCCAACCCTTCACGACAGGCAGTCACAAGCCCATGAATATCGGTCTGACCCTAATTGCCCAGGCACTGGCGTTCGCCGGTCTGATCTGGATCATCGCGACCAAGATCTGGCCGCCGCTGCTCAGTGCCATCGAGGAGCGCCAGAAGAAGATCGCCGAAGGTCTGGCCGCGGCGGACAACAGCCAGCGCGCCCTCGCGCAGGCCCAGGAAACCGCCAACGAAGAACTCAAGGCCGCGCGTGCGAAGGCCAACGAGATCATCGAGCAGGCCCACCAGCGTGGCACCCAGATCGTCGAGGCCGCCAAGGCCGAAGCGGTCACAGAGGGCCTGCGCCAGAAGGCGATGTTCGACGCCGAACTCCAGGCCTCGGCCACCCGTGCACGCGAAGAGCTGCGTCGTCAGGTCTCCAGCCTGGCGGTGACCGGCGCCGAGCGTCTGCTCAAGCGTGAGATCGACGCCAACGCCCACAAGGCGCTGCTCGACGAACTCGCCGCGGAGATCTGAGCCCGATGAGCCAGGCCATGACGATCGCCCGTCCGTATGCCCGCGCCGCGTTCGCGATCGCGCGTGACGGCGGCCAGTTCGCGCCGTGGTCGGACGCGCTCGCGTTCTCGGCCCGCGTCGCTGCCGATCCGCAGGCGGCCGCGCTGCTCGGCCACCCGGCGCTGTCGCACGACGATGCCGTCGCGCTGCTCGCACCGGAGGGCGCCGACGAGAAGTTCGCCGGCTTCCTCACGCTGCTGGCCAGCAACGGCCGTCTCGCACAGCTGCCGGAGATTGCCGGCCAGTACGAGGAGCTGCGCGCCGAAGCCGAGCACATCGTGCTGGCGACGGTGACGTCGGCAGCCGAACTGCCGGACGCAGAAGTGGAGCAGATCCGCGCCGCGCTCAAGCGTCGTTTCGGTCGCGAGGTCCAGGTCGAAACGGCCGTGGACGCATCGCTGATCGGCGGCGCGGTGATCTCGGCCGGTGACGTGGTGATCGACGGCTCGCTCAAGGGCAAGCTGGCGCGCCTGCAGTCCGCTCTGACGCACTGACACGATTTTCAATTGCAACGTCGGCGGCAACGCCGGCTCAAGGGAACCCCCGATGGCTACCACGCAACTCAATCCTTCCGAAATCAGCGAGCTGATCAAGTCCCGCATCGAGAAGGTCAAGCTGAGCGCCGAATCGCGCAACGAAGGCACCGTGACCTCGGTCGCCGACGGCATCGTGCGTCTGCACGGCCTGGCCGACGTGATGCAGGGCGAAATGATCGAACTGCCGAACGCGGCAGACGGTTCCGCCACGTACGCACTCGCCCTGAACCTGGAGCGCGACTCGGTCGGCGCCGTGGTGCTGGGTGACTACGAGCACCTGCGCGAAGGCGACGTGGCCAAGACCACCGGTCGCATCCTCGAAGTGCCGGTCGGTCCGGAAATGCTGGGCCGCGTCGTCAACGCGCTCGGCGAGCCGATCGACGGCAAGGGTCCGATCGACGCCAAGCTCAGCGCGCCGGTCGAGCGCGTCGCGCCGGGCGTGATCTGGCGCAAGTCGGTCGACCAGCCGGTGCAGACCGGCTACAAGTCGGTCGACTCGATGATCCCGATCGGCCGCGGCCAGCGCGAGCTGCTCATCGGCGACCGCCAGACCGGCAAGACCGCGATGGCGATCGACGCCGTGATCAACCAGAAGACCACCGGCATCAAGTGCGTCTACGTGGCGATCGGCCAGAAGGCCTCGACCGTCGCCAACATCGTGCGCAAGCTCGAAGAGAACGGCGCGCTCGCGCACACCGTCGTCGTTGCCGCCACCGCGTCCGAATCGGCCGCGATGCAGTACATCAGCGCCTACTCGGGCTGCACGATGGGTGAGTACTTCATGGACCGCGGCGAAGACGCGCTGATCGTGTACGACGATCTGTCCAAGCAGGCCGTCGCCTACCGCCAGATCTCGCTGCTGCTCAAGCGCCCGCCGGGCCGCGAAGCCTATCCGGGCGACGTGTTCTATCTGCACTCCCGTCTGCTCGAGCGCGCCGCGCGCGTGTCCGAGGAGTACGTCGAGAAGTTCACCGACGGCGCCGTGACCGGCAAGACCGGTTCGCTGACCGCACTGCCGATCATCGAAACGCAGGCCGGTGACGTCTCGGCGTTCGTGCCGACCAACGTGATCTCGATCACCGACGGCCAGATCTTCCTGGAAACCGACCTGTTCAATGCCGGCATCCGCCCGGCCGTGAACGCCGGTATTTCGGTGTCGCGCGTCGGTGGTTCGGCGCAGACCAAGATCATCAAGAAGCTCTCGGGCGGCATCCGCATCTCGCTCGCCCAGTACCGTGAGCTGGCCGCGTTCGCGCAGTTCGCCTCGGATCTCGACGAAGCCACCCGCAAGCAGCTCGAGCGCGGTCAGCGCGTCACCGAGCTGATGAAGCAGAAGCAGTACAAGCCGATGTCGATCGCGCACCAGGCGCTGACGATCTACGCCGTCAACGAGGGTTACCTCGACGACGTGCCGGTCGCCAAGCTGCTCGCGTTCGAAGAAGGCCTGCACGCGCACTTCGACAACACCGCAGGCGAACTGGTCGGCAAGATCAACCAGACCGGCGGCTGGAACGACGAGATCGAAGGCGCCTTCAAGCAGGGCATCTCCGACTTCAAGACCACCGGCAGCTGGTAAGCGATCGCGGCGGACGTTTCGTCCGCCCGATGCGGTGAGCACAGGTAAGCCAAGGCGGGTGCACACCCGCCCCAAGCAGGGATAAGAGATGGCCGGCGGCAGAGAAATCAAGACGAAGATCAAGAGCGTGCAGAACACCCGCAAGGTGACGCGCGCGCTCGAGATGGTCTCCGCGTCGAAGATCCGCAAGGCGCAGGATCGGATGAAGGCATCGCGCCCGTATGCGAACGCGATGAAGCAGCTGATCGGGCATCTCGCCCAGGCCAGCTCCGAGTTCCAGCATCCGTACCTGGTCGAGCGTGAGGTCAAGCGCGTCGGTTACATCGTCGCGTCCTCGGATCGCGGCCTGGCCGGCGGTCTGAACAACAACATGTTCCGCAAGCTGCTGGGCGAGATCCGCGCCTGGCAGGACAAGGGCGTGCAGGTCGACGTGGTGACCATCGGCACGAAGGCGACGGTGTTCTTCCGCCGCCTGAAGGTGGACATGGTCGGCAGCGTCACCCACATCGGCGACACGCCGGAAGTCGAGCAGCTGGTCGGCATCATCAAGGTGATGCTCGACGGCTACACCGACGGCCGCGTCGACCGTGTGTTCCTGGCCTACAACCACTTCGTCAACACGATGACCCAGAAGGCCAGCTTCGATCAGCTGCTGCCGCTGCCGGCCGCCGAGACGCAGGTGGTCAAGCACGACTGGGACTACATCTACGAGCCGGACGCCGAATCGGTGCTCGGCCACGTGCTGACGCGTTACATCGAATCGCTCGTGTACCAGGCGGTGATGGAGAACGTGGCTTCCGAACATGCCGCACGCATGGTCGCGATGAAGTCCGCGAGCGACAACGCCACCAAGCTGATCGACACGCTCAAGCTGGTCTACAACAAGGCCCGCCAGGCAGCGATCACCCAGGAAATCTCCGAGATCGTCGGCGGCGCCGCAGCGGTCTGATCCGTACGCGCACCAGAATTCTTCTAGAGGAATGCAGCAATGAGTCAGGGCAAGATCGTTCAGATCATCGGCGCGGTCGTCGACATCGAGTTCGCGCGCAACGAAGTACCGAGGGTCTACGACGCACTGAAGGTCGAAGGCACGGAGATCACGCTGGAAGTGCAGCAGCAGCTCGGTGACGGCATCGTGCGCGCGATCGCGCTCGGTTCCACCGACGGCCTGAAGCGCAACCTGATCGCGACCAACACCGACCGCGGCATCTCGGTGCCGGTCGGCCCGGGCACGCTCGGCCGCATCATGGACGTGCTGGGTCGCCCGATCGACGAAGCCGGTCCGGTCGAAGCCACCGACCACTGGGAAATCCACCGTGCGGCACCGTCGTACGAAGACCAGTCGTCGTCCACCGAGCTGCTGGAAACCGGCATCAAGGTCATCGATCTGATGTGTCCCTTCGCCAAGGGCGGCAAGGTCGGCCTGTTCGGCGGCGCCGGCGTCGGCAAGACCGTCAACATGATGGAACTGATCAACAACATCGCCAAGGCGCACGAAGGCCTGTCGGTGTTCGCCGGCGTGGGCGAGCGTACCCGTGAGGGCAACGACTTCTACCACGAGATGAAGGACTCCAACGTCCTCGACAAGGTGGCCATGGTCTACGGCCAGATGAACGAGCCGCCGGGCAACCGCCTGCGCGTCGCGCTGACCGGCCTGACGATGGCCGAGTACTTCCGCGACGAGAAGGACGCATCGGGTCGCGGCAAGGACGTGCTGCTGTTCGTCGACAACATCTACCGCTACACGCTGGCCGGTACCGAAGTGTCGGCGCTGCTCGGCCGCATGCCGTCGGCCGTGGGCTACCAGCCGACGCTCGCCGAGGAAATGGGCGTGCTGCAGGAGCGCATCACCTCGACGAAGTCCGGCTCGATCACCTCGATCCAGGCCGTCTACGTACCCGCGGACGACCTGACCGACCCGTCGCCGGCGACGACCTTCGCCCATCTCGACTCCACGGTGACGCTGAGCCGCAACATCGCCTCGCTCGGCATCTACCCGGCCGTCGATCCGCTGGACTCGACCAGCCGCCAGATGGACCCGAACGTCATCGGCAACGAACACTACGACACCGCCCAGCGCGTGCAGTCGACGCTGCAGAAGTACAAGGAGCTCAAGGACATCATCGCGATCCTGGGCATGGACGAGCTGTCGGAAGAAGACAAGCAGGCCGTGTCGCGCGCGCGCAAGATCGAGCGCTTCTTCTCGCAGCCGTTCCACGTGGCCGAAGTCTTCACCGGTTCGCCGGGCAAGTACGTCGCGCTGAAGGAAACGATCCGCGGCTTCAAGGGCATCGTCGACGGCGAATACGACCACCTGCCCGAGCAGGCGTTCTACATGGTCGGCGGCATCGACGAAGCGGTCGAGAAGGCGAAGAAGATCGCGGCGTAAATGCCGTGAGGTCGTGAGGAGGCGAGGGCGTCAGTGTTGCCCCGCTTCCCTCACCACCTGAGCGTGCGCCGCACGCGCCCGTTCTAACGCTTCACCCCTTACACGTCGAGCAGAGCGAGACCGCCATGACCACCACCATCCGTTGCGACATCGTCAGCGCAGAAGCCGAGATCTTCCACGGCGAAGCGACCATGGTCGTGGCCACCGGCGAGCTCGGCGAGCTCGGCATCGCGCCGCGCCACGCACCGCTGATCACGCGTCTGAAGCCGGGCAAGGTCGTCGTGACCCAGGCCAATGGCGAAGTGCTCGATTTCGCGATCGGCGGCGGCATTCTCGAAGTGCAGCCGCAGGTCGTGACGATCCTGGCCGACACCGCGATCCGCGCCGACGACATCGACGAGGCCGCAGTGAAGGCGGTCAAGGACGAGGCCGAGCGCATCCTGGCCGGCCGCGGCGAGGCGATGGACATCGCCGAAGCCCAGCAGAAGCTGGCCGAGGCCGTGGTCCAGCTGCAGGCGCTCGAGCGTCTGCGCAAGACCCTCAAGCACTGATCCATCGCGCCATGCTGCATCTGGAACGCCGGCCTTGCGCCGGCGTTTCCGCGTCTGCGTACACCATTCCGAATTCAGCGACGGGCGTTGTTTCAACCATCGCGGATGTAATGCGATCCAATGACAGCATTCGGGCATCGACGCTGGCACACGGCGCGCCGCGTTTCCGTGTTGCGACTGCCGCGTCGTGAAACCAGATCGCAGATCCGCGCGACGCCTCAGCGCTTGTAGATCCAGTACCGCGACAGCACGAATCCCACCGCGCCGAGCGCCAGTTCGATCGCAGGCTTCGCCAGCCAGACCCACTTCAGCCCGAACACGTCGTCGACCTGCGTCATCGCCCAGGTGCTGACCAGCGTGGTGGTGAGCCACATCAGCATGAAGCGGCGTAGCTGGATCACGCCCAGGGCCGTATCGTCGCCCGCGAACGTCAGTTTGCCATTGAGCCAGTAGCCCATCATTGCGCCGGTGACACGCCCCGCCACATTCGCCGGTGCCACCGGCATTCCGAAGTGGGTCAGGGCCACGACCATGCCCCAGTCCACCAGCCACTGCAGCAGGCCGATCGCGATGTAACGGCGACCTTGGCGGGTCAGGCTCAACGGGGCGTCCGCCGCCACAGGGCGATGCCGTTCAACGTGTCGACGTGCTCGATGCCCGGGTCCCCGGTCAACGCGCGCACCAGTGCCGGCGAAGCCGTGTCTTCGGTCACCAGAATCCATCGCGCATCGAGTTGCTCGAACAACGCGCGCCAGGCGTCGCCACTGCCGTCGAGGTCGGCCGCCTCACGCGCTGCAGCGAGCGTGGGCGCATGGATCGACATCTGCCGCCCGCGCCCGGCGAGTTCGGCGACATGCCCGCGCTGCGGATCGGTCGCCAGCACCACGCCGGTGTCGTCCGCAGGCAGTCTCGCGATCAACGTCCGTTCGGCGACGTAGTAGGGCAACAC
This sequence comes from Luteimonas sp. Soil_N_1, assembly GCF_057656255.1. Lineage (NCBI taxonomy): Bacteria > Pseudomonadati > Pseudomonadota > Gammaproteobacteria > Lysobacterales > Lysobacteraceae > Luteimonas > Luteimonas sp. Soil_N_1. The sequence continues at coordinate 399,920 of NZ_JBDGKS010000002.1, read as the reverse complement.
CGCGTCCGGTACACCCGGCGCGCGGATCGCGCGCTTGAGTGCAGCGGAGTGGTGGGTCCAGCCGGCATTGGCCTGATAGGCAAGGCTGAGCACGCATAGAAGGATGACCGGCCATCGCCACACACGCGGCCCGACCTCCGCCCGGCTGCCGCTCAGTGCGGGCAGCAACAGCAGGAGCAGACCGGGGAAGGCGTAGCGCGCGTACTGCATCGGCACCAGCGGCAGCAGCGCGATGCAGAGCGCCACGCCTGCGAATGCACGCGTGGGACGGCGGCGCAGGGCAAGCAGCCAGGCGCCCGCGAGACCGACCCAGAGAAACCCGATGCCGCCGTCCCAGGCCTCGACGAACCGGCTGCTCTCGAAGGTCATGGACCACGGCAGCGACGGCCCGAAGCCGCTGAGCCAGCGTGTATCGGACATGTTCTCGAGCGGGTAGTGCGGTGACTGGAACACCGCATTGAACAACGGAAAGAACGGGTTGCCGGTATGCCACCACGCGTGTGCGTAACTCGAACCTGCGATCAGGATGGCCAGTGCCGCCAGCATCGGCAGCTTTCGCAGCAAGCGACCGGGCGCATAGCGTGCGGCATAGATCAGCAGAGGCACTGCAGCGAGTGCGTGCATCGGCTTGAGCGCTGCCAGCGCCGCCATCAGCAGCGTCATCGCCGCCAGATGCCGGCCGCTGCGGTCGTGCAGCACCAGCGCGACCAGCGAGAACAGGACGGCCATTGCGGGGAGTTCGGTCTGCATGCCGGCCATCAGCCAGACCAGTGGCGGAAAGCTTGCGAACAGTGCGACGACGGCAATGCGCTCGGCAGGCACCGCCCCCAGCGCCCGTGCACAGCCGGCCAGTGCGATCGCGGCGCTCACCAGCCAGAAGGCATTCACCGCACCGCGCGCTTCGCGCCCGGCCAGCAGCCACGCCAGGCCCTGTCCGACATCCCCCATCCACGGCGCGTAGACCCATGCGCTGTGCGCAGGATCCCCAAGGTAGCGCGCGTGCTGCGCAAGCTGCGCCGGCAGATTGAGGTGGTAGGTCAGATCGTCCATCTGCATGGTGGGCAGCCATGCTCCGGTGGAGGCCAGTCCAAGCAACATCACCGCTGCAGCGGCGCCCCCTGGTGATGCGGCGACGAACGCGCGCCAGTCGACGCGCGTGGCCTGCCACTGGGCACGCAACGCGTGCCTGTTCAGGGCGATCGGGGTTGCGAGAACAAGCAGCCAGACGAGCGGAACATGAAGCGGCAGCGAGACCAGCCAGCCCGCGATCCCGGTGATCACCGCGTAGCCGGACACGGCTGCGATCGCGAGGCGGCCCGGCACGTCGGCGGGTATCCAGCGCAAGCCCAGGGCCAGCCCGGCAACGGCGATCAGGGTGGTCGCCAGTACGGGCAGGGGGCCGGCATACAGCACCAGCGCCGCACACCAGACCACGCCCAGTGCAGAGGCCCAGCGCCAACGCGCGAAACGCGCGAGCGGCCATGCGACCAGGGTCGCGACCACCGCGAGCACGAGCGAGAGCGCGAAGCGCTCCCAGGGCAGTTCGTGCCAGACCCCGTGTACCGTCAGGCCGATCAGCACGAGAGCGGGACCGAGCAGCCACAGCGCGGTCTTCCAGTGCGATCCGCCCGGCGGAGGCATGTTCGCTTCGATGCGGGACATCGTCGATCCTGACGTACAAGGGGTGCATTATCATCGATGCCCCTCCCGCTTTTCGAATGCCATGACCGCACCGCTGCACGTCGTCATCCTCGCCGCAGGCGAGGGCAAGCGCATGAAGTCATCGCTGCCCAAGGTGCTGCAGAAGATCGCCGGGCGACCGATGCTGTGGCATGTCATCGAGGCGGCGCGCGCGCTCGAGCCGGCCGGCATCCATGTCGTCTACGGCCATCGCGGCGAGCAGGTCCAGGCCGCGTTCGCCGACCAGCCCGATCTGCACTGGTCCGAGCAGCGCGAGCAGCTCGGCACCGGTCACGCGGTGCGCCAGGCGATGCCCGAGGTGCCCGATGGCGCGCAGGTGCTGGTGCTGTACGGCGATGTGCCGCTGCTGCGTGCCGAGACCCTGCGCGGTCTGCTCCGGTTCGAGGGCCGCCTTGCGGTGCTGGCGGCCGAACTCGAGGATCCCACCGGGTACGGCCGCATCGTGCGTGATCCGGAAGGCCACGTGGGTGCGATCGTCGAGCACAAGGATGCCGACGAGGCGCAGCGTCGTATCGCCCTGGTCAACACCGGCATCCTGGCGGCCGAGGCAACCGCGTTGAAGGCGTGGCTGACCCGCCTGTCGTCCGACAACGCGCAGGGCGAGTACTACCTGACCGATGTGTTCGCGATGGCTGCCGACGAGTACAGCGCCGCGCAGATCTTCATGGTCGACGACCCGCTGGAGGCGGAAGGCGCGAACGATCCCTGGCAGCTTTCGCAGCTCGAACGTGCATGGCAACTGCGCGCGGTACGCGCCCTGTGCGTGGCCGGCGCGCGCTTCGCCGATCCAGCGCGCATCGACATCCGCGGCGAGGTCATCGTCGGCAACGATGTCGAGATCGATGTCGACGTGATCTTCGAAGGGCGCGTCGAACTCGGTGACGGCGTCCGCGTGGGTCCGTTCTGCCGCCTGAGAAACGCGGGTCTGGGCGCGGGCACCGAGGTGCGTGCGCATTGCGACCTCGAAGGCGTGCGCGCGGAAGGCGCGGTGACGATCGGTCCGTTCGCGCGCCTGCGTCCCGGCACGGTCCTCGCCGATGGCGTGCACATCGGCAACTTCGTCGAGACCAAGAACACCACGATCGGTGTCGGCAGCAAGGCCAACCACCTCACCTATCTGGGGGATGCGGAGGTCGGCGCCGGCAGCAACATCGGCGCCGGCACGATCACCTGCAACTACGACGGGGTGAACAAGTCGAAGACGGTGATCGGCGACCGGGCGTTCATCGGCTCGAATGCTGCACTGGTTGCACCGGTGCGCATCGGCCATGACGCGATGACGGGGGCCGGCTCGGTCATCGTCAGCGACGTGCCGGACGGCAAACTGGCGGTTGCACGCGGCCGACAGACGGTCATCGAAGGCTGGCAGCGGCCGAAGAAGCGCTGATGCTCACTCCACGCGGCGGTAGCCATCTGCTGCAGGCGACCAGCGGTACAGGTCGCCACCCGCGACCGTCGCGCTCGCGCAGGCGCAGATCCTGGCGACCCTGGTGCGCGCGCGACTCGACAATGAGAACGCCTGCCCACTCCTCGATGTGGTGTTCGCGGGTGCCGTCGTCGTTCCAGTTGCCCGCGATGTCGCGATACATCGACATCTCCGCGCCGAACACCTGCTTCAACGTGTCGCTGCGCAGCTCGAACAGATACAGCGCCGAGTAGAACGCGCCGCCGCCGGCGTAACCTTCCGACCAGCCGCCCCGCAGGCCCAGCGCGGGCGGACCGTCCGACAGGCGATAGGCGGCGAGGTCGAAGCGCTCCCAGCGTTCGGGGATCGCGGCCGTGCCGGCCTCTTCCAGCCGCAGCGGTTGAGTGCCGTCCCAGGAGAGCAGCGGCCACGCAATACCTTCGTCGAGTCGCAGGCGCGCGACCAGGTGTGCATTGCCCGCATCATCGACACGCAACACACCGAGGACCTGTGCGGTGTCCCCGGTTTCGCAGCCCGGTTCCGTGGGCGCGTTGCAGGCGACCTCATCGCGATAGCAGACGAGTGCGACGACGTGACCGGGATGCTGCGCCCAGCGTCGCGCGCCGAGCTGCACGATGCGGTTGGCCGCGACATCGGGTACCAGCAGCCGACGCAGCGTTCCGGCATCGAGACCGGCGAGGTCGCGGTTGCCTAGATGATCGGGCGCCGGGCGACCTTCCATCTGCTCGGCCCAGACGGCTTTTGCCTCCGCACTCTTCAGCAGGCCGGGCACTGCGTCCAGACTCTTCGCGCGTTGCGCCACTGTGGGGGCGGTCCCCAGACACAGCACAAGCAACGCGAGCGTGCGGAATCGGAATCGCATCTGGAATCGCCGTGGACCAGGCCTTCGATTCTGCCCGATCGTCGCGCCTTCGGCCGGGGCGCGGCTCAGTCCGGCAACACCAGCGACACGCAGAGGCCGCCATCTTCGCGGTTGAGCAGGGCGATGCGACCACCGTGCGCTTCGGCGATCTCGCGTGCGAGCGCCAGGCCGAGCCCCGTGCCGTTGCGCTTGGTCGAATAGAACGGCAGCAGCGCATTCGCCAGCACCGCCTCGTTCATGCCCGGTCCGCGATCGAGCACGTCGATCCGCCACCCGTCCGCCGCGCGGCGCAGTCCGACGGCGACCGCCGCGGGATCGCCATCGGCCTCGTGCGCATTGCGCAGCAGATTCAACAGCGCCTGTTCGACCTGGGCGGCGTCGAACGACGCGGTGAATGCATCGTCGATGGGACCGGCATCCACGAACGGCACCTGCGAACGCAGCTGGTCGAGAAACGCGCGCCAGCGGATCGGCTCGCGCCGCGGCGACGGGAGCTTGGCGAAATGCGCATATCCGCGGATGAAACCTTCCAGATGCCGCGCGCGTTCCTCGATCGTGCGCAGCGCATCCGGCAGTCGCGCGGTCTGGCCACGACGCAGCAGTTCTGCGCCGGAGTGCGCGAGCGAGGCGATCGGCGCCAGCGAGTTGTTGAGTTCGTGGCTGATCACGCGGATGACCTTCTTCCAGGTCTGCACTTCCTGGCGCCGCAGCTCGGTGGTCATCTGTCGCAGCAGCAGCAGTTCATGGCGTCGGCCGTTCAATCGGAAATGCCGGCGCGACAGGTGATGGATCTCTTCGGTCTCGCCATCGCCGATGGTGAACAGCCCATCGCCGCCGCGCGCGAACGCATCCGCGAGCGCGGGTGGCGCATCGGCGAGCAGCGCGGAGAACGCCTGGCCTTCCAGCTTGCGACCGCCACCGAGCGCACGACGCGCGGCGAGATTCGCGTGCACCACGCGATCGGCCGGATCGAGCAGCAGCATCGCGACTGGCGTGTTCTGCACCATCGTGTCGAGCAGCAGTTCGCGTTGCACCAGCGACAGACGCTGCGCGCGCAGGGTCTCGCCCAGCTCGTTGTGCGCGGCGACCAGTTCGCCGAGTGCGCCGCCGCCCTGCCACGACACGCCGAAGCCGTAGTCGCTGTCGCGATAGCTGGCCACGGTGCCGGCGAGCGCGCGGAACAGCGCACGTGACGGCGCGAACGCGCGCTGCAGTGACCAGACCAGCGATGGCAGTGCACACAGCGTGGCGCCGGCGACCGCGACCCATGGCGACCACCAGCGCAGCAGAAAGACGGCGAAACCCGCGCCCAGCGCGACGTGCGCCAGCGCGATCGCGATGACCACAGCCGTCAACGGCAGTCGCTGTTGCCAGCGCATGTCAGTCGCGACGGATGCCGAGGCGGTCGAGACGCCGGTACAGCGCCTGGCGCGACAGTCCGAGTTCAGTCGCGGCCTGTGCGAGCACGCCGCCGCTGCGCGCGAGTGCGGCTTCGATCTCCGCACGATCCGGTTCGTAGGCATCGACGTCGACTGCGACGACGGCTGCGGCCGGCAGCGCAAGATCACGGGCATCGATCTGCCCCTCGCGTGCCAGCAGTTCGGCACGCTGGATCACATTGCGCAGTTCGCGCACGTTGCCCGGCCAGCCGTGCTGCAGCAGCGCGCGCTCCGCGCCTGCCGACAATGGCTTGCGTCCATCGAGGAAGTGTCTGGCCAAAGGCAGGATGTCGCGTGGACGTTGCGCCAGTGGCGGCAGTCGCAGCTCGATGCCGTTGAGGCGGTAGTAGAGATCCTCGCGGAACCGGCCATCGGCGATCATCGCCGGCAGGTCGGCATTGGTCGCGCTGAGCACGCGTACCGACACACTGCGTTCGCGATTGCCGCCCAGGCGCTCGAAACGCCCGGTCTCGAGCACGCGCAGCAGCTTCACCTGCCCGGCGGGCGGGAGGGTGCCGACCTCGTCGAGAAACAGCGTGCCGCCATCGGCCGCTTCGAACTTGCCTTCGCGTGCCCGCGTCGCACCGGTGTAGGCGCCGGCCTCGGCGCCGAACAGTTCCGCTTCGACCAGATCATTGGGCAGCGCGCCGCAGTTGACCGCGACGAACGGACCGCCGCGCACATTCGAATTCGCGTGCAGGATCTCGGCGTACTTTTCCTTGCCGCTGCCGTTGGGACCGGTGATCAGCACCGGCAGCATCGAGGCGCTGATCTGCAGGGCCAGCGACAGCGTGGTTTCGCTGGCAGGGTCGTCCCAGACCAGACCACGCAGGTCGCGACCCTGCGCGAGTGCGTCGCGGCGGCGACGGTCATCGCGCGTGCGCGCATCCAGGGCCCGGCGCGTCGACGACAGTTCCAGCAGCGTGTTGACCGTCGCCAGCAGCTTGCCGTCGTCCCAGGGCTTGCCGAGGTAATCGGCGGCGCCGGAGCGGATCAGTTCGACCGCCGATTCCAGGCGCGTCCACGCGGTCAGCAGCACCACCGGCAGATCGGGATCGAAGCGACGGATCGCATGGAACAGGGCGATGCCCTCGTCGCCGGAGGTGGTGTCGGCGTGGAAGTTCATGTCCTGCACGACCAGATCGATGCCGCCCGCCTGCAGCCGGGCGATGCCGGCATCGGGTGTCGCCGCATGTTCGCAGGCGATGTCGTGCAGCGAGAACAGCATCTCCAGCGCGATGGCGACCGCGGGGTTGTCGTCGATGACGAGGATCGTGGGCATCAGGCGCTGGACATCCGGTGGGAACGTGCGTGATCGACAGACATGGTCGTCGCCGGCTGCACTGGACGCAACCGGCGACACGGGAGCGTGCGCAATCAGATGCTGCGCGTCGCGACGGCCGGCGGCACCGATGCCGCGCGCCTGGCCGGCCAGTACACCGCGATCTGCCCGAGCAGCCACAACGCCACAGCGCCGATCGGCAGATACATGAGCGGCAGACGGCCCAGCTCGTAGCGCGACATCAGCAACTGGTTGAGGCCGTAGGCCAGCAGCATGCCGAGCACGATGCCGATGGTCGCGAGCAGGAAGTTCTCGACCTGGAAGTAGCGCAGGATCTGCCCGCGCGTCGCACCGAGCGCGCGGCGGATGCCGATCTGCTTGTTGCGCTGCTGCACCCAGAAGCTGGCCAGGCCCACGATGCCGAGCGCGGTGACCACCAGCAGCGCGACGCACACCACGATCAGCAGCATCGCCATCGCGCGGTCCTCGCGGTAGTACTTCTCGCGCAGTTCGCTGAGCAGGTTGCTGTTGACGGTGACGCGATTGGGATCGATCTGCTTCAGCGCCGCTTCGGCGGCCGCCAGCACCTCACGTCGCTGCGACGGATCGGTACGCAGCAGATAATTCAGATTGGGCGATGCAACGCGCACCGGCATCAGCATCGTCGCGTTGCCCGGCCCCGAACTGTCGTTGGGCCGTGCCAGCGTCTCCACCACGCCCACGATCGGCATCGGCGCGTTGCCCCAGCTGTAGATGTGCTGGCCGACGGCGTCCTGGCCTGGAAACAGAGACGTTGCCATCGCCTGGTTGATGATCACTGCCGGCACCTTCGCGTCGTCGCCTCCGGCGTCGAGTGTGGTCATGTCCACGTACTCGTCGGCGTTGAACTTGCGCCCCGCCACCAGACGCAGCCCCATGGTGTCGAACAGGTCCTCGCTGCCCATGTAGGGCGACGAGACGAGGGTGTTGTCCACCTGGTCCGCCTTGAGCCGCACGCCGCTGGTCGAGCTGCTGTTGCCGTAAGGAATCTGCGTGGCGCTGGCCACGTGCTTCACGCCGGGAATCGCACGCAGCGCGGCCAGGTCCCGCGCTACGAAAGCGTCGAGGTCGGTGCTGCCATCGGTGTTCACGGTCGGCATCTGGAGATGCACGATCTCGTCCTCGGCTGCACCGCTGGGCCGGGACATGTGGTCGATACGGCGATCGATGAGGTAGATCGCATTGCAGATGATCGCGCAGGCCAGCGCGATCTCGACAACGATCAGCGTTGCCGCGGTCTTGTGCCGGCGCAGCGTCGAGAGAATGGGGCGGATGTCCATGGGGTCTCCGGTGTCTGCCGTCATGTCCGCGCAGGCGGGGATGACGGTGACGGGGTGTGGGATTCAGATCGGTTCGACGACGCGGGTCACTGCGACTTGAGCTGGATTGCCGGCGTGACCTGCATGGCGCGCCAGGCAGGCAGCAGGCCGGCGAGCAGGCTGGCGGTGACCGACAGGCCGAACGTCAGCAGCAGCATCGAGGCGTCGAGCCGCGCAAGTTCCGCGTAGGTGCTCGGGTTCTGGCGCACGGCCCACAGGCCGAGCAGTGCCAGCCCCAGCCCGCAGATGCCGCCCGCCACACCGATCGCACCCGCCTCGACCAGGACCTGAGCGAAGATCGCCCGGCGGGATGCGCCCAGCGCCCGGCGGACACCGATCTCCGACGCGCGCCGCAGGCTCTTGGCCAGCAGCAGACCGACGGTATTGACCAGACAGACCAGCAGGAATCCCAGTGCCAACCACACCTGCAGGCGCACGTCGCTCGGCACGACCTGGGCATGCTCCAGATGCGCGCGCACGTCGCGCAGGCGCACGTTGACCGGGCGCTCGAAGCGACCCGCTGTGCGCTGCTGCTCCGAGTAGGACTCCAGATAGTCGCGGTAGGCGGCTGCATCGCCGGGCGACTCCAGTTCCACCCAGTACTGCAGCCATGAGCAGGGTGCATTGAGCGCATTGGAATCGATGCCGCCCGATTCGCCCCAGCAGCTCATGCTGCCCATGCGCGCGAGCTTGGTGTCCATCGCCGCCGAGAAGGGCACGAACACCGATTCCAGCGACTCGAAACCGTCGAGGTTCAGGTCCCAGAACCGCGGTGTCGGCCGCCATGGTGCGAGCACGCCGATCACGCGGAATGCGCTGCCGCTCATGCGTAACGTTTTACCGGTGCTGTCGCCACCGCCGAACACGGTCTGGTTGGTCTCCTCGGAGATCACCACCACGCGCGCGCCCGCGGCGTCGTCTTCTTTCGTCCAGCCGCGTCCATAGGCCATCGGCGCGTCGAACATGTCGAAGAATTCCGACGAGCTGTAGCGCGCATCGGTGAAGAACGGGGCACGCGCGCCGTCCGGCTCGATCGCGACGAAGCCGCCGGTCATGAACGCCTGGCGCTTGCCGCGTGCCTCGCGCAGCAGGGTCTCCGAATCGAAGCGCGTCATGTTGCGGCTCGGCTCGCTGTCGGCGACGTAGCCATGCATGCTTTCGGGGTCGAGTTGCACGTTGAACAGACGATCGCTCTTCTCGGGAATCGGATCGCCCGACAGCACATGGAACACCGTCAGCGTGGTCATGCTGGCGCCGATACCCAGCGCGATTGCCAGCACCATCAGTGCGGTGAGCACCTTGCTGTTGCGGAAGCTGCGCAGCGCGAGCTGCAGGTAGTAACCGAACATGCCGGATCTCCTCAGGCGTCTGCGGGAACGCGCGATGCGGCCGCGGACGATGGCGACGCGTGCAGCGCCTGCAGATCGGTCGCCATGCCGTCGACGATGTGCACGTTGCGATGTGCGCGCGCCGCGAGCTCGGGATCGTGCGTGACCATCACGATCGTGGTGCCGCGTGCGTTGATGTCCTCCAGCAGCTCCAGCACGCTGCGCGCCATCTGCGAATCGAGGTTGCCCGTCGGTTCGTCGGCGAGCAGCAGGCGCGGGCTGCCGGCGAGTGCGCGTGCGATCGCCACGCGCTGCTGCTGACCGCCAGAGAGTTCGGCCGGAAAGTGCTTCATGCGCGAGCCCAGGCCGACCAGCGACAGCGATTCCTCGATGCGCAGGCGGCGATCAGCCGCGGCCATGCCGCGATAGCGCAGCGGCACGTCGACGTTGTCGAACAGGTTGAGATCGGGAATCAGGTTGAAGCCCTGGAAGATGAAACCGATCTTCTCGTTGCGCAGCTTCGAGCGCGCATCGTCATTGAGTCCGCGCACCTCGACCCCATCGATCCGGTACTCGCCGCCGGTGAAGGTTTCCAGCAGGCCGGCGATGTTGAGGAAGGTCGTCTTGCCCGAACCCGACGGTCCGGTGACGGCGACGAACTCGCCCTCGGCGACATGCAGATCGAGCGAGCGCAACGCGTGGGTTTCGACGAGTTCGGTGCGGTAGACCTTGGCGACCTGGCGCATGTCGAGCATGGGAATGTGTCCTGTGACGTGAACTGGAAAGAAGGAAGACGCGTCGCGATCAGCGGACGCGGAACAGGGTGGGCAGGCCGTGGTCGACGGTGCGCCGGCGTGCGCGTGCGAACGCAGGCATGCGCGTGCCGGTCGGGATGTCGGTGGGAATGCCGGCCTCGAACGCGGACGACAGCCGGCGCGGTACGGCGCTGGCGAGTTCGTCGGCGGTCCAGGCGACGGGAAACGGGCAATCGATGCGTGTGTGCATGATCAGAGTCCGGAGATGCGGATACGGTCCGCGTTGTCGAAGAGATCGGTGCCGGCGACGACGACGCGTTCGCCCGGCTGCAGGCCCTCGACGATTTCCACCGCCGACAGGCTGCTGGCGCCGGCCGTGATCGGCCTGCGCACCGCCGTGTTGCCATCCATCACGTACGCCGCGCTGCCGCCTTCCTGATCGAGGAAGGGCCCGCGCGCGACCATCAGCACGTCCTTGCGGGTGTCGAGCAGGATGCGCGCGGTCAGGCGCTGGCTCTGGCGCAGGCCCGGCGGCTGGCTGTTCTCGTCGAAGCGCAGGCGCGCGACGACTTCGCCATTGACGACCTCGGGCGAGACCGCGGAGACCTTCGCCGGATACGTCGTGCCGACGCTGCGCAGTTCGGCCGGCATGCCGATTTCGAGATCGCGCGCGAAGCTTTCCGGCACCCTGATCTCGACCTCGAAGACCGACAGATCGACGACCGACAGCACCGGCGCGTTCGCGGCGACGTTGCTGCTCTGCACGGCCTGCACCTGGCCGACGATGCCGTCGAACGGCGCGCGCAGCGTCAGCGCGTCGACCTGGCGACGCACTTCCGTCACCACACTGCGCTGGCGGTCGGCGACGAGTTGCTTGTTGCGCGTGTCCAGCCCCGCACCGCGGCCCTGCAGGCCGAGATCCTCGGTGGCCGATGCCACACCGATTTCGGTCTTCTGCAGCGTGTCCTGCGCGCGTGCCAGATCGACCTGCGCCACCGCGCCACCTTCATAGGCGCGCTGGTAGCGCTGCAGATCGCGCTCCGCCGCGGTGCGGTCGATCTGCGCCTGGTCGAGGACCTTGCGCGCTTCGGCCTGTCGCAGTTGCGCATCGAGCCCGGCGCGGCTGGCTTCGGCCTCGTAGCCCGCCAGCGTGGCCTCCTCCTGCGCCAGCTTGCTGCGCAGCTCCGGGCTGTCGATCTCGGCGAGCGCCTGGCCTTTCTCGACGCGATCGCCAGCAACGACTTTCAGGGTGAGCATGCCGCCGGAGATCGCATACAGGGTGGGACTGTTGGCGGCGATGACCCGGCCCTCGGCCGCGATGTCGCGGACCAGATCGCCGCGGGTGACTTCAGCGAAGCGCAGACGCTGCGCATCGACGGACTGGGCGCCGGACGCCCAGCCGCTGAGCAACCACGCGACGGCGCCGATCAACAGCACACCCGCGATGCCACCGATCAGCCACGGGCGGCGGCGCGATGTGTTCGAGCGCGTGTGGACGGTGTCCTGCCCGGTGGTGTCGCGGATGCCGGCGGGGCGGGGCGTTGGACGGGGAGCGGTGTCGGACATGCGGTTGATCTCGTGCGGATACGGCAGTTAAAGCAGGCTTCGTGCCAACTTCAGGCCATTGATTTTCAACGGGATTTATCACTGCCGCTGGCGTCCGCGCGCTGTCCGGACGTCCGGCGCCGGACGGCCGTGCGCGCAGAATGGCTGCGGAGACCCGGGCTCCCATGGCATCGATTGCCGGGGCTCGCTTTCGCCAGAGGTCCTGTTCTGCCGGCAGGCAGTCAGCCGGATTCCTCCCTGCACAGCCACATGAGCGGGCACTGCAGGGGGCGCTTCCGGAACGGCGGTATTACCGGCTCGATGCGTCATGCGCTGAACGCCCTGAGGATCGCCACGGGGCGACGGCCGGCAGCGCCGCTAGAATGGCGATCCCAACAGACAGGAGCAGGCCGGATGTGCGGAATCGTCGGTGCGATCGCGGACCGTGATGTGGTGCCCGTGCTCGTCGAGGGTCTCAAGCGGCTGGAGTATCGCGGCTACGATTCGGCCGGCATTGCGGTCGTGGTCGATGGCACGGTCCGCCGCGTGCGTCGCACGGGCCGAGTCGCTGAAATGGAAGGCGCTGCGCGTGCCGACGGCCTGCAGGCCCGTCTGGGCATCGGTCATACGCGCTGGGCCACGCACGGCGGGGTGACCGAAACCAATGCCCATCCGCACATCAGCCACGACAGTCTGGCGCTGGTGCACAACGGCATCATCGAGAACCACGAGGCCCAGCGCGAGCGGCTGACGCAGCTGGGCTACGTGTTCGAGTCGCAGACCGATACCGAAGTCATCGCGCATCTGATCCACCATCACCAGTCGCAGGGTCTCGACCTGCTGGCGGCGCTGCAGGCGGCGGTCACCGAGCTCGAAGGCGCGTACGCACTGGCGGTGATCGACAAGGGCGATCCCGACCGCATGGTCGTCGCGCGGATGGGTTGTCCGCTGCTGGTAGGCCTGGGCGAGGGCGAGAACTTCGTTGCATCCGATGTGTCCGCGATCCTGCAGGCGACGCGCCGCGTGATCTTCCTCGAGGAAGGCGACACCGCGGTGCTGACCCGTGACGGCGTCCAGGTCTTCGACGGCGCAGGCGCCCCCATCGTGCGCGACGAGCATCTGTCCGATGTGTCGTTGGCGTCACTGGAGCTCGGCCCGTACCGGCACTTCATGCAGAAGGAGATCCACGAGCAGCCGCGCGCGCTGGCCGACACCGTCGAGGCGATCATCGACGCGGCAGCGTTCGAGCCGACGCTGTTCGGCAAGGACGCCGGCGATGTGCTGCGCGAAGTCGAAGGCGTGCAGATCCTCGCCTGCGGCACCAGCTTCTATGCGGGTTCCGTCGCGCGTTACTGGATCGAAGCGATCAGCGGCCTGCCGTGTTCGGTCGAGATCGCCAGCGAATACCGCTATCGCAGCGCGGTCGCCAATCCAAAACATCTGATCGTCACGATTTCCCAGTCGGGCGAAACGCTCGACACGATGGAAGCGCTCAAGTACGCCAAGTCACTCGGGCATACGCGCACGCTGTCGATCTGCAACGTGCCCGAGAGCGCGATCCCGCGTGCCAGCGGTCTGGTGTTCTATACCCGCGCCGGTGCCGAGATCGGCGTGGCGTCGACGAAGGCGTTCACCACGCAGCTCGTCGGCCTGTTCGCGCTTGCGGTCACGCTGGCCAAGCTCAATGGTCGCCTGGGTGCAGAGCAGGAGGCCGCCTACATCGAGGATCTGCGCCAGCTGCCGGGCAGCGTGCAGCACGCGCTGAATCTCGAGCCGCAGATCACCTCCTGGGCCGAGAAGTTCACGCCCAAGCACCATGCGCTGTTCCTGGGGCGGGGCGTGCATTACCCGATCGCGCTGGAGGGTGCGCTCAAGCTCAAGGAGATCTCCTACATCCACGCCGAGGCGTATCCGGCCGGTGAGCTCAAGCACGGCCCGCTGGCGCTGGTGGATGCGGAGATGCCCGTGGTCGTGATCGCGCCGAAGGACGCACTGCTGGAGAAGGTGAAGTCGAACATGCAGGAAGTGCGCGCACGCGGCGGCGAGCTGTTCGTGTTCACCGATGCCGACAGCAACTTCGGTCCGTCCGAAGGCGTGCATGTCATCCGCACATCGCGTCACGTGGGGGTGCTGAGCCCCATCGTGCACACGATTCCGGTGCAGCTGCTCGCCTACCACACGGCGCTGGCGCGAGGCACCGATGTCGACAAGCCACGCAACCTCGCCAAGTCGGTGACGGTCGAATAGTCGCCGGGCCGATTCCTCCCGACGAATTGATACGATTGCCGCCCCGCGCGGGCCTATAGCTCAATGGTTAGAGCAGAGGACTCATAATCCTTTGGTTCCAGGTTCGAGTCCTGGTGGGCCCACCAGCCGGGTGATGTGTGCGTTCCGCCTGCTGCGCGATGCACCCGCGCAATGCGCCGCGTGGCGGCTTGAACGGTGCGCGCGGCTACGGGTTTCGCAGGAACCTTACAACTCGCCCGTTACATTGTTTCGGACCTGAATACGATCCGGTGGGTTCTCGGTGCGACGACGCGACATGCTGGCAACCGCTCTGGCGGTGCCGTTGCTGGGGGGCCTCTGGCCGCGGCTGGCGGCTGCCGCCGCCGGTGCCGACGGCACGGTTTTCGACGATGACACGGTGCCGCGCCTGGCGCGTGCGCTGTCGGCGCGGGCCTACGGTGCGCCGTCCACAGCGCTGCCTGCCGTGCTGGCCGGCGCGGATTACGACCAGTACCGCGACCTGCGCTATCGCACCGACCAGGCGCTGTGGCGTGATCTGCCGGACGTGGGGTTCCAGGCCCAGTTCTTCCACCGCGGCTTCCTGTTCAAGCCGCGCGTGGACATCCATGTCGTGGACGACGGGCAGGCGCGCGCCGTGCCGTTCTCGACCGCGCTGTTCGACTACAGCCCCAATCGCGCGCCCGAGCTGGATGCGGACACCGGTTTCGCCGGCTTCCGCCTGCATGCGCCGTTGAACGGCCCCGATTACTTCGACGAGCTGTGCGTCTTCCTGGGCGCAAGCTATTTCCGCGCCGTCGCCCGCGGGCTTGCCTACGGCCTGTCAGCGCGCGGTCTGGCGCTGGGCAGTGGCGATCCGGCTCCCGAGGAGTTTCCGGTGTTCCGCGCGTTCTGGCTGCACCAGCCGGCGCCGGGCGCCGATTCGATCGTGGTCGACGCATTGCTGGACGGCCCCAGCGTCGCAGGCGCGTACCGGTTCCGGATCCGTCCGGGCGACGACACGGTGTTCGAGGTCGACGCCCGGCTGTTCCCGCGCGTGGCGATCGACAATGCAGGCATCGCGCCGTTGACGAGCATGTACCAGTTCGATTCCGCCGACCGCACCGGCATCGACGATTACCGCCCGGCGGTGCACGACTCCGACGGTCTGGGCATGCTGACCGGCGTCGGCGAGCAGGTCTGGCGGCCGCTGCACAATCCGGGTGCGATCCAGCACAGCGGCTTCCAGGACCAGTCCCCCAAGGGATTCGGACTGATGCAGCGCAAGCGTGCATTCGAGGACTTCCAGGATGCGGAGGCCGCGTACGAGCGGCGGCCGTCCGCCTGGATCGAGCCGCTCGACGATTGGGGCGCGGGCGAAGTGCATCTGGTCGAGATTCCGACCGGTGACGAATACCACGACAACATCGTCGCCTTCTGGCGGCCGGCCGAGCCGCTGCAGGCAGGCCGCGAAAGCCGCTGGCGCTATCGCCTGCACTGGACTGCGACCCATCTGTGGACGCCCACGCTGGCCCACGTGGTGGCGACGCGGATGGGGGCGAAGCCGGGTGAGGATGATCCGGTGCGCCTGCTGGTCGTCGATTTCGACGGCGGCCCTGCAGTGGACGCGCCGGGTGTCGAGGTCGTCTCGACCACCGGGACGGTCGAGCACGCCGTCGTGCACGCACGTCCTGACGGGGGCTGGCGTGCCGGCTTCGAATTCACGCCCGACGGGCGCACCAGCAGCGAATTGCGGTTGCGCCTGGTCGACCGGGGTGCAGCGGTGTCGGAAACCTGGGTCTACCGGTGGAGCGCATGAGCGTCGTCGATCGCCCGGCCATGCCCGCGACATCGCTGCTGCAGATGCCGATCCAGTCGCTGCGCGAAGGGCAACTGACCAGGCGCCCGCTGCCCAGCGCACCGACCGGCATGGCCTGGCGGCGCGCTTTCATCGTGACGACCGCAGCGGTGCTGACGATCTTCGCGACCTACCAGATCTGGTGGCTGCTGCGCATCGGCGGCATCGATCTGCTCGAGGGCCTGCTGCTGCTGGTCTTCATTCCGCTGTTCGCGTGGATCGTGCAGTCGTTCGCAAGCTCGCTCGCCGGCTTCGTGCTCGTGCTGATGAAGCGGCCGGCGCGGCTCGGCATCGACCCGCAGGCGCCGCTGCCGACGCTTTCGGTGCGCACCGCGCTGTTGATGCCGACCTACAACGAGGATCCCGAGCGTCTGCTTGCCGGACTGCAGGCGATCATCGAATCGTTGCAGGCGACCGGGCGCGGCGATCATTTCGATCTGTTCGTGCTCAGCGATACGCGTGACGCGGACATCCAGCGGCGCGAAGTGGTCGCCTTCGAGCGTCTCTGTGCGGCGATGCCACAGGCGCGGCTCTACTACCGGTTGCGCGAGGACAATCACGAGCGCAAGGCCGGCAACATCGCCGACTGGGTGCGACGCTGGGGTGGCGCGTATCCGCAGTTCCTGATCCTCGATGCCGACAGCCTGATGACCGGCGACACGCTGGTGCGGCTGGCGGCGGCGATGGAAGCCAACGACGACGTCGCCCTCGTGCAGACGCTGCCGGTGATCGTCAACGGCGCGACGGTGTTCGCGCGCATGCAGGAATTTTCCGGCCGCATGTACGGGCCGGTGATCGCCCACGGCGTGGCCTGGTGGCACGGCGCGGAGAGCAACTACTGGGGCCACAACGCGCTGATCCGCACCGCCGCGTTCGCCGCGCATGGCGGACTGCCCGAGCTGCAGGGCACCACGCCGTTCCGCGGCGCTGTGCTGAGCCACGACTTCGTCGAAGCCGCGCTGATCCGGCGCGGCGGCTGGGCGCTGCACATGGTGCCGACGCTGGAAGGCAGCTACGAAGAAGGTCCGCCGACGCTGACCGACATGCTGGTGCGCGACCGCCGCTGGTGCCAGGGCAATCTGCAGCATGGCGGCGTGCTGCCGGCGCGCGGCCTGCATTGGGTCAGCCGCTGGCATCTGCTGATCGGCATCGGTCATTACCTCACCGCGCCGCTGTGGGCGATGCTTGTGCTGATCGGTCTGGCCGTGCCGCTGCAGCACGGTGCGTTCACCGAAGGCATGTCACCGGCGCAGTACTGGATGGCGATCGACGACGGACGCTTCCTCGGCGTGTTCGTGCTGACGATGTCGATGCTGTTCGCGCCCAAGATCCTGGGCTACATCGCGACCATGGTCGATGCGCGCATGCGACGCGGCGCGGGCGGCGCGTTGCGCGGCTTCGTCAGCCTGTTGATCGAGAACGTGCTCGCCGCACTGATGGCGCCGATCACGATGTACGTGCAGTCGCGCGGCGTGGCCGAAGTGCTGGCGGGCCGCGACTCGGGCTGGGATGCGCAGCGTCGCGACGACGGTCGTCAGACCTGGGGCGATCTGTGGCGCAACTATCGCGGCACCACGTTGCTGGGGGTGCTCATGGGCGTGGGGGCGTGGATGATGTCGCCGGGCCTCGCCCTGTGGATGTCGCCGATGATCATCGGCCTGGTCGGTTCGATTCCGATCGTACGGCTCACGTCGTCGCGTCGCGTCGGCCTGGCGCTGCGTCGCGCAGGCCTGTTCTCCACGCCCGAAGAGCATGCGCCGCCCGACGTGCTCGTGCGCGCGGCAGCGTTGCGCATCGAGGCGCATCCACCTGAAAGTGCGACGTCTTCGCCAGTGGCGCACGGCTAGGGCCCAGGACGGAGCGCTTACACTGGCGGCTCCGACCATTTCCAGATGCCGCATGGATTCCAAGACGCCCGCACTGCTCGACTGCATCGAACGCGAAACCGGCCCCGCGCCGGCCTGGAGTGTGATCTGGCTGCACGGCCTGGGTGCCGACGCCAACGATTTCGTGCCGCTGGTCCCCGAGCTCCTGCGCAGGCACTGGCCGGCGATCCGCTTCGTGTTTCCGAATGCGCCGGTGCGCGCGGTGACGATCAACAACGGCGTGCGCATGCGCGCCTGGTACGACATCGTCGACTTCGATCTGGCCAACCGCGCCGATGAAACCGGCGTGCTCGAATCGGTGGCGCAGATCGACGCGCTGATCGATCGCGAAGCGGCGCGTGGCATTCCGGCATCGCGGGTGATCCTTGCGGGCTTCTCGCAGGGCGGCGCGGTGACGCTGGCCGCGGGGCTGCGGCGTCATCAGCCGTTGGCTGGCCTGGTCGCGCTGTCGACCTATCTGCCTGCGGCACGCAATGCGCATGCCGCGCTCGTCGATGGCGCCGCACGCCAGCCGGTCTTCATGGCGCACGGCACGCAGGATCCAGTGGTGCCGCTGTCGGCAGGCACGCAGAGCGCGGAGTGGCTGCGACGCAGCGGTTTCGACGTGGAGTGGCATACGTATCCGATGCCGCATTCGGTATGCGCCGAAGAGATCACGGCGCTCGGCGACTGGCTCGAAGGCCGGTTCAAGACCGGCTGAGGCGCTCACGCCCGCAGTGCCGCTTGGCGTGGGCGGACTGTCCCGCGCGGGCGCTGCAGGCGACGCCCCGGCATTGACGCCGCCGCCGCGGCTGGCCTCATGGTCGCCATGCGTGCACCATCGGGGCTGCCGGTGCCGATGGACGGCGCCGTACCGGTCACGGGAGGATGCACGCCATGAAGGTGGTGATCGCCGACGACGAACCCCTGGCGCGCGAGCGTCTGCGCGCGCTGCTGTCGCATCACGCGGATGTCGAAGTGGTGGCCGAGGCCGGCGACGGGCGGGCGGCGCTCGAAGCCTGCGCCGTACACGATCCCGCGCTGGTGCTGCTCGACATCGCGATGCCGGGCATGGACGGGCTCGAAGTTGCGCGCCATCTCAGTGCATTCGAGCCACGACCGGCCCTGGTGTTCTGTACCGCCTACGACGCGCATGCGCTGAAGGCCTTCGAGGCTGCGGCAGTCGACTATCTGGTGAAGCCCGTGCGGCCCGAGCGGCTGCAGGTGGCGATCGATCGCGCGCGTGCCTTCACCGCCGGCCGCCACATCGCCGGAGAGACGGGCAACGACAAGCGACGCACGCACCTGTGTGCGCGCTTGCGCGGCAGCCTGCGCCTGATTCCGATCGAGGACATCCGCTACCTCCAGGCCGACGAGAAATACGTGGTCGTGCACCACGCGCGGGGCGAGGATCTGCTGGAGGAATCGCTGAAGGCGCTGGAGGACGAATTCGGCGATCGCTTCCTGCGCATCCACCGCAACTGTCTGGTGGCGCGTCACGAACTGCTCGAGCTGCGGCGTGATCCCGACGGCCATGTCCACGCCGTGCTCCGCCATGGCGACCGTCCGCTGGAGGTCAGCCGCCGCTGCGCCCCGCAGTTGCGTGACGCGGTGCGCCAGCTCTGAGGGCGGTGCGAGCGGCAACTGCTGTGATCGCCGATAATGTTCGGATGGATCGACTGCGTATCGCCACCCGCAAGAGCCCGCTTGCGCTGTGGCAGAGCGAACACGTGGCCGCCGCGCTGCGCACGCGCAACCCGGGACTGGAGGTCGTGCTGGTGCCGCTGAGCACGCGCGGCGACGAAGTCCTGGACCGGTCGCTGGCCGCGATCGGCGGCAAAGGCCTGTTCCTCAAGGAACTTGAAATCGCGATGCAGGCCGGTGAGGCCGACTGCGCCGTGCACTCGCTCAAGGACGTGCCGATGGCGCTGGAACCGGGTTTTGCGTTGCCTGCGATCCTGGCCCGCGCGGACCACGCCGACGGCTTCGTCAGCAACCACTTCGAGGACATCGGCGCGCTGCCTGCGGGCGCCTGCGTGGGGACGTCGTCGTTGCGGCGCCAGGCGCAATTGCGTGCGCAGCGGCCGGACCTCGAGCTCCGCGATTTGCGCGGCAACGTCAACACGCGACTGGCGAAGCTGGATGCCGGCGAGTACGACGCCATCGTGCTGGCATGTGCGGGGCTGGAGCGGCTCGGACTGGGCACGCGCATCCGCGCCCGGCTCGATGCCCCGCAGTGGTTGCCTGCGCCGGCCCAGGGGGCGATCGCGGTCGAATGCCGTGACGACGCGCCGCAACTGCAGGCCCTGCTCGCCACGCTCGACGACGTGCCGACGCGATGGTGTGTGGAGGCCGAGCGTGCGATGAACCGGGCGCTGCATGGGAGTTGCCATGTGCCGGTGGCGGCCTACGCCTGGCTCGAAGGCGACCGGCTGCGGCTGGAAGGCCTGGTGGGCTCGGCGCAGGACGGGCGCAGCGTGCGTGCCGGCGGTGAATCGGCGCACGCGGAAGGAGATGCGCTGGGTGCGCGGGTCGCCGCACTGCTGCTCGAAGCCGGCGCGGGTGCGTTTCTGCCCGGGTGATCCGGATGCGCGTATCGCGTCGCTGCACACATCGCGCGATGCGTCGATGCGGCCTTCGTGGACCCGCGTGTGCCCGGGTCCGATGGGGTCAGAACGACCTGCGCAGCTTGACCGAGCCTTCGGTATCGGTACTGCCGCGGCCCCCGTTGCCCAGGGTGTCGTGACGCAGCTCGAAATCCGAGCGCAGCGTCCATTGCGGGAACAGCTCGTAGTCGAAGGCCAGGGTCTGGCGCACGAAGGTGTTCTCGCGCCCCGTCTCCACCTGGACCTGCTGGGTGAAGGAGGCATGCTTGCCCAGTTCCTGCGACAGCTGCAGCTGTCCGCGTGCGATCGGTCCGATCGAGGCGGTGCCGAAGTCCGTATAGGGCTCGATCCGCACGCCCGTGCCGAATTCCAGGCGCAGCGTGGTCTCGCGGCTGCGGATGGCTTCCAGGCCGTAGCTGGTGTCCCACTTCACGTGGTTGCCGCCCGAGCGGATGGTCTCGCGGCTCGAGTAGGGCGAATGCAGCGAGGCGTGGCGGCGATCCGGCAGCTTGACCAGCGCCGGGGCGACCGTGCGGGGACGCACGCCCGGCACCTTGGGTGCCCAGATCCGCTGGCGCGCAGCGCTGGCCGTCCACTCCGCGTCACGGCACGACAACCGGAGGCAGGGACGTCGCAGCGGCACCTGCCGCGCGGCAACCGCCACGATGGCCGGTTGCTCGGGCGCAGCCGGCAGCGGTTGGGTGTAGAGGGGCAGGCCCGCCACGGCGAGCCACCAGCCAGCAAGCATTTCGGCCATTCATGTAAGCGGTTCCAGCCATTATGCCGAAGCCGGCGCGTCAATGGCCATCGCCGCCGCAGCGCTGTCGAAGCGGGCTTCAGGATCGCGCCCGGTCGTGAGGCCACCGGCGCACCGGCTCAGAACGGGAAGAAACGCGGAATCAGCAGGGTGGCCGTGACCAGAAAGATGATGTTGAGCGGCATGCCGATCTTCACGAAATCGCTGAACCGGTAGTTGCCGGCGGTGTAGACCATCGTGTTGGTCTGGTAGCTGATCGGCGTGGCGAAACTGGTGGACGCGGCGAAGGCGACCGCGATGAGAAACGGTTTGGGATCGACGCCCAGCGAGTCCGCCGTGGCGATGGCGATCGGCACCACCAGCACGGCAGAGGCGTTGTTGCTCATGAACTCGGTCAAGGTTGAGGTCATCAGATAGACCGCCGCCAGGGTCGCCGTCGGGCCGTAATGCCCGACGAGGTTGATCAGGTGGTTCGCCGCGAGCGCCGCGCCGCCGGTCTTCTGCAACGCGATGCCGAGCGGAATGATGCCGGCGAGCAGCAGGATCACGCGCCAGTCGATCGCCTCGTAGGCTTCATCCGGATCGAGCAGACGCAGCACCACCAGTGCGACGCAGCCGAGCAGGGCGGAGGCCACGATCGAGGTCCAGCCAAGTGCGGCGGCGGCAATCGCGGCCGCCATGACGATCGCCGACAGCGTCGCCTTGGTCGTATCGACCTTGCGCTGCGCACGCGCGCCCAACACGATCAGGCCCCGGTCCACCCGCAGGTCGTCGATCGACTTCGCCGGTGCATCGAGCAGCAGCACGTCGCCGACGTGCAGCGGCACCTGGTCGAGTGGTTTGTGGATCCCGAGCTGGCGTCGATGCAAGCCATGCACGCGTGCGCGGTAGGTGTGGCCGAAACGCATGCCCGACAGCGTGTGGCCGATCAGGTGCGAGCCCGGCGAGACCATCGCCTCGACGTGCAGTCGTTCCGCGTTGAGGTCGCCGTCGAGATCGCGGGCCACGTGGTCGAATTTCAGCTTCAGGGACTTTCGCGCCGCGTCGATGTCCTGCCACAGGCCGCGCAACAGGAGGCGATCGCCGGCCTCGACGCGTACATCCGGTCCACGCACGGCCGCGCCGTTGCGCAGCACTTCGAGCACGGTGACATCGGTGTTGTGATCGGACAGCACCTCATCGCGCCGGCGACCGATCACCGCGGCGCCGTCGGCCACCAGTAGTTCGGCGACGTAGCGGCCGATGTGGTCGGCCGTATCGCTGCCGGGCACGCCGCGGTCGGGCAGCAGCAGGCGGCCCACCGTCATCAGGTACAGCACGCAGATGCCGACGAACACGATGCCGAGCGGGGCGAACTCGAACAGGGTGAAGCCGACGCCGGCGGTCTCGCGCGCCATCGAATCGACCAGCAGGTTGGTCGAGGTGCCGATCAGGGTGCACACGCCGGCGGTCTGCGACATGTAGGACAGCGGGATCAGGAATTTCGACGGCGCCCAGCGGTTGGCCGTCGTCGCCGCGAGCACCAGTGGCAGGAAGACCGCCACCGTCGCGGTGTTGTTGACGAACGCAGCCACGCAGGTGACCAGCGCCATCATCACCAGCAGGAACAGCCACGGCCAGCGGATGCGTGCGAGCAGGTCGCCCACCGCGATCAGCGCGCCGTTGCGCTGCAGGGCGCCGCTGAGCACGAACATCGCCGCGACCATCACCGTCGCCTGGTTGCTGAAACCCGACAGCGCCTCGGGCAGGGTGACCACGCCCAGCACCAGCAGCGACGTGGCCACCAGCAGTGCGACCACGTCGACGCGCAGCTTCTCGGTCACGAACAGGAACACCGCGCCGGCCATCACCGCCAGCGTCAACCACAGATCCACGCTGCCTCCTTCGTCATCGAGTGTCCCGGCTGCCGCGCGCCGGCAGTCCGGCCAGCCTGCCTGCGCCGCTGCGGACACCGGGTGAGCCGCCTTGCGGCCACCCGCGGCGCGCCATGGTACGGAAGCGGATGGGATACTGCGCATCCCGATGTGCCAGGACCGTCCATGACCGCAGCCGTACCCGCACCCGACACGCCCGGATCCGTCGACGTGCTCGTGATCGGTGGTGGCGCCTGCGGTGCGCTGGTGGCGCTGCATCTGCTGGACCAGGACGGCGTGCGTGTCGCGCTGGCCGAACCGCGTCACGCACCCGCGCGCGGCGCGGCGTATTCGACACCGCGCGCGGAGCATGTACTCAACGTCAACGCCGCGCGCATGAGCGCCTTCGATGCCGTGCCGGACGACTTCGTCGCCTGGTTGCGCACGCAGCCCGAGTCGGTCGGCCTCGACGACGCGACGCTGGCCGCGCAGTTCGCGCCGCGGCGCATGTACGGGCGCTACCTGCAGGCGCGGCTCGACGCGCATCCCGCGCGTGCCTCGCTTGTCCTGCACGCAGAAGCGGTCGTGGACCTCGAGCGCCAGGACACCGGCTTCATCGCGACGTTCGCGTCCGGCGCGCAGTTGCACGCGCGCGCCGTGGTACTCGCCACCGGCAATCTGCCGGCGGCGCTGCCCGGCGGTGTGCCGGTCGGCGTTGCGGTCGATGCCTGGGATTACGAGGCCGTCGCCGCGATCGCGCCTGACGCCGACGTCGGCATCGTCGGCGCGGGCCTGAGCATGGTCGACGTGCTGCTGACGCTGCAGGCGAACGGGCATCGCGGGCGCGTGCTCGCGATCTCGCGCAATGGCCTGATGCCGCTGGCGCACGCGCCGGGCACCGTGCCACAGGCCGGTGGCGTCGATGCGCTGATGCCGCTCGGCGTGCGCGCCCGCATGCGGATGCTGCGGCAATGGGCGGCCGAGGCGGTCGCGCAGGGCCGGCCCTGGCAGGGCGCGGTCGAGCGTCTGCGCCCGCATGTGCGCGCGCTGTGGCAGGCGTGGCCCGAGGCCGAATGCCGCCGCTTCCTGCGTCACGTGGTACGGCAGTGGGACATCCATCGCCATCGCATCGCACCCGGCGTCGGGGCGATCGTCGACGACATGGCCGCGACCGGTCGCTTCTCGCTGCAGGCCGGGCGCCTGTCTCGGATCGAAGCGCGGGACGGTCGCGTGTGCATCGACTGGACACCACGGGGCGGCGCGCCGACGACGTCCGTGGTCGATGTCGTGGTCAACGCGACCGGCATGGAGAAGCGCCTGTCACGTGCGCCCGGCCGGCTGCTGCCTGCCCTGCATGCCCGTGGGCTGGTTGCGCCCGGGCCGCTCGATCTGGGGCTGGCGACGTGTGGCGAGGGGGAAGTGCTCGATGCGAACGGCGATGTCGTGCCGGGCCTGTGGACGCTCGGTGCGACGCGCATCGGCGATCTGTGGGAAACCGTCGCGATGCCCGAACTGCGCGGACAGGCGGCGCGCGTCGCGGCCGGTGTGCGGCAGGCATTCGCCGGCCGCTGAGTGCTACAGGCAGTACTGCTGCAGGCGACGGATCTCCTCGTGCCTGAGTTCCGCATCGCCGCCGGTGCCGAGGTTGGCGATGTTGCGACGGATCTGCGGGCAGGGGTTCTGCGTGTAGCCGGCGCCGCCGAACAGCTGGCCGATGCCCCTGGCAATGTCCTCGGGCGAGAGCGAACGCCGCATCGCGAAGCGGCCGTCGGCTGCAGGCGGATCGCGATGCTGCAGCGGGTCGTGCGAGAAATCCGCAGCAGGCGCCTGCTGACGCGCCCATGCGCCGGCCTGTTCCAGCAACGCGTCGGCCGTCGGCAGCGCTGTGGCGACATCGCTCGACACCGGTGCCACATCGACCGCCTGCATTGCATGCCTCGTCGCGCGCGTGGGCGGCGCGGTGTCAGAGGGAACGGGGGCGGGTGCGGGCGTCGCGGGTGGCGGGGGGATCACCGGTGCCGGTCGATCGATCCAGGTGACCGCCAGCGCGGTCGGCGCCGGGGGCATGGTCGTCTGCCGCAGGCCCATCAGCCACCAGGCGACGCAGGCATGCACCAGCACCGTTGCGCCCAGTGCGATGCCGGCAGTCCTTCGCCGCGTTCCCTGCGTCATGTCGTCCAAGCCTGAACCCCGATGGCGGAGTCTAGGGTCGCGGGCTGGCCGGCTGCGTTAACCGCCGGTTATCCGCAGGGCGGTCACGCCGCCGCCGCCGACTGGCGCCATAATCGGCCGCATGGACCGATATGAACGCATTCTCTCGCTGCATCGCATCCTCAAGACCTCGCGCTATCCGGTGACGGTGGCCAAGCTGCAGGACGAGCTGGAATGCTCGCGTGCAACGGTCTATCGCGATCTGGCCTTCCTGCGCGACGCGTTGATGGCGCCGATCGTCGGCGATGGCGACGCGGGCTTCCGCTACGACAACGACGAGGGCGGGCGCTTCGAACTGCCGGGCCTGTGGCTCAGTTCCGAAGAACTGCATGCACTGCTCGCGGCGCAGCAGCTGATGTCGCGCAGCAGCGGCGGCGTGCTGTCGAGCGCACTGGCACCGTTGCAGTCACGCATCGAAAAGCTGCTCGACGAACATTCCGCCGGCAAGCAGTGGCCCGTGCAGCGCGTTCGGGTGATTCCGCATCGTGGACGGCGCATGGACGAGCACGCGTTCCGCAACGTCTGTTCGGCGGTGCTGCAACGCAAGCAGCTCTCGTTCGAGTACCGCGCACGCTCGACCGACGAGCGCACCAAGCGCACCGTGTCGCCACAGCGCATCACCCACTATCGCGACAACTGGTATCTCGATGCCTGGGACCAGGACCGCGATGCGCTGCGCAGCTTTTCGGTCGACCGCATCACCAATGCGCGCGTGCTCGCTGCCGACGCCCGCGATATCGAGGATGCCGAGCTCGATACACATCTGGCCGGCAGCTACGGCATCTTTTCCGGTCCGCCGAAGGGCATCGCGACGATCCTCTTCAGCGCCAAGGCCGCGCGCTGGGTCGCCGACGAGCACTGGCATTCGCAGCAGCAGGGCCGGTTCCTGCCCGACGGCCGCTTCGAGTTGAAGGTGCCCTACAGCGGCGCGCGCGAACTGTTGATGGACGTGCTGCATTACGGCGCCGATGCCGAGGTGATCGAGCCGGTCGCGCTGCGCGAACAGGCGCGTTCGCTGCTGATGATGGCGCTGCAGAAGTACGAAGGCTGAGGTCGTCACGATGACAATGCGTGAGCCCGTCGCCCTGGCGCTGGGCGCCGGCGGTGCGCGTGGTCTGGCGCAGATCGGCGTCATCGAAGTGCTGGAAGAGCGCGGCTTTCCGATCGTCACGATCTCGGGCGCGTCCAGCGGTGCGCTGGTCGGCGGCGTCTATGCGGCCGGGCGCCTGCGCGAGTTCGATGCACGCATCCGCGCGATGTCGCGGCGGGATTTCATCCGCCTGCTCGATCCCGGCTTCCGTCGTGCGGGCGTGCTCGCCGGCAAGCGGCTGGTCGAAACGATGCGTGAGGTGGTCGGCGATCCGCTGATCGAAACGTTGCCGATCGAGTTCACCGCGGTCGCGGTCGATCTGCAGCGGCAGCGCGAAGTCTGGATCCAGGACGGTCCGCTCTGGGATGCGTTGCGCGCCTCGTTCGCGATCCCCGGCGTGTTCACCCCGCATGTCGTCAACGGACGGCCGCTGGTCGATGGCGGTCTGCTGGCACCGCTGCCGATCGCCGCGACGCGACTCTCGGACGCGACGCGCCTGATCGCGGTCGACATGCACGGCTGGCCGACGCAGCCGCCCGGCACACCGGCACGGCAGGGCGAAGCGCAGCTCGACACCGACGCCGCGCCGCGTGGCCTGATCGAAGTCATGTCGCGCTCGCTCGACACCATGCAGGCGCAGATCTCACGCGTGCAGCTGGCGCTGGATCCGCCCGAGCTGGTGATCCGCATTCCGCGCGACGTCTGCCAGTTCTACGAATTCTGGCGCGCCGCCGAACTGATCGATATCGGCCGCTATCAGGCGACGCGCGCGCTGGACGAAGCCGGTTACTGAGAGCCGCGCGGTCGGCTTTGTTGTGAACATATCCCTCGGGAGAGTGCCCGCCTCGAACTCGAACAAGGGTCGACGGGCACGCGCTTCGGGTGAGGGCCCGGCTATCAGGCCCTGAGCGGGTGACTCCCTTTTTTCCTGGACAGCTTCAAGGGTCGCAGCCCATGAGATGCGCGCCGCACAGACTGCGGCCATGCCCAGCCGGGCCATCGATCACCGCGTCCACAGGAGCTGCGCAGATGTCCCGTATCGCCCAAGCCTCACCCGATGCCGATGTCCCCGCCGACGCCGCCCTGCGCACGCTGCTGGTCGGCGCGCTGTTTCTCGGCGCGGTCGCGCTGCTGTCGTTCCCCGGTCTGCGGACCGGTGTCACCGCGGTCGGCTGGCCGCCGCTGTGGCTGATCGGCATGCCGGCGATTGCCTGGCTCACCCTGTTCCTGCGTCGCCTGCCGCGCCGCCGCAAGCTGGCCTCGTCAGCGGTCTTGCGGCGGCGTCGGCCAGGCCTTGCCCAGGCCCGGCGCCGGCCGGTGCCGCGTCGTCGCGGGCGGATTTCGGTGCGTGCGGCTCTGGTCGCGGCCGGGCTGCTGCCGCTGCTGCGCTGATCCCGCCGGCGGCCTGCGGCGCCGCCGGATCGTGACTTTGGTCATGCGGCCTGCGGCCATGCTGCGTGCTAGCGTTGGCGGTTATCCGTCCATGCGCCACCGGAGTCGCCATGTCCCAACTGTCCAAGCTCTGCCTCGCCGCCGGTATTGCCGCCGGCCTGTCGATGGGCGCCGCATCTGCCCAGGAGGCCACCGTGTCCGATCCCCACCAGTGGCTCGAAGCCGTCACCGACGAGAAGGCGCTGGACTGGGTCCGCGCACAGAACGCCCAGTCGGAAGCCGAACTGGCCGCCACCCCGGAGTTCAAGCAGCTCGAATCCGATCTGCTGGGCATCTACGACTCCGACGACAAGATTCCCGCCGTCTACAAGCAGGGCGAGTGGTACTACAACTTCTGGCGCGACCGGAACCACGAGCGCGGCATCTGGCGCCGCACCACGCTCGAGGAATACCGCAAGCCGCAGCCGCAGTGGGAGACCGTGCTCGACCTCGACGCGCTCAATAAGGCCGAAGGCGAGAACTGGGTGTGGCATGGCGCCAGCTGTCTGCGTCCGGCGTACACGCGCTGCCTGATCGCGCTGTCGCGCGGCGGCGCCGATGCCGATGTCACCCGCGAGTTCGACGTCGCATCCAAGTCCTGGGTCGACGGCGGTTTTTTCCGCGAAGAAGCCAAGGGCGCGCTGGGCTGGATCGACCAGGACAACGTCTACGTCTACACCGATTTCGGCGATGGCTCGCTGACCTCGTCGGGCTACCCGCGCATCGTCAAGCAGCTCGCGCGCGGCCAGTCGATGGACCAGGCCACGCTGGTCTACGAAGGCAAGCCGGACGACATGTACATCGCTGCGATGCACGACGACACGCCGGGCTTCGAGCGTGACTACGTCAGCCGCACGCTGGCCTTCTACAACGACGAGCTCTACCTGCGCGGCGCCGATGGCCAGTTGACCAAGATCGACGCGCCGAACTCGGCCAACAAGTCCGTCCACCACGACTGGCTGATGCTGGAACTGCGCGAAGCCTGGGAAGTGGGCGGCCGCACGTATCCGGCCGGCTCGCTGCTCGCGACGAACTTCGACGCCTTCATGGGCGGCAAGCGCGAGTTCGACGTGCTGTTCGAGCCCACCGATACAACCTCGCTCGCCGGCGCGACATGGACCAAGAACCACCTCGTCCTCAACGTGCTCGAGGACGTCAAGAACAAGCTCACCGTGCTGACGCCGGGCGCCGATGGCTGGGCGCGCAGTGCCCTGACCGGCGTGCCGGAACTCGGCACCGTCGCGGTCAGCGCCGTCGACAGCGACGAGTCCGACGCGGTGTGGATGACGGTCACCGACTACCTGACGCCGAGCACGCTGATGCTGGCCGAGGTCGGCGGCAACACCGCGCCGGAAACGCTCAAGACCATGCCGGCGTTCTTCGACGCCAGCACGCATGAAGTCGAGCAGCACTTCGCCACGTCCAAGGACGGCACGCGCGTGCCGTACTTCCTCGTGCGTCCGAAGGACATGCAGCTCGATGGCAGCAATCCGACGCTGCTCTACGGCTACGGCGGCTTCGAGATCTCGCTGACCCCCGGCTACTCAGGCGGTGTCGGCAAGGGCTGGCTGGAGAAGGGCGGCGTGTACGCGGTCGCCAACATCCGCGGCGGTGGCGAGTACGGCCCGCGCTGGCACCAGGCGGCGCTCAAGCAGAACCGCCACAAGGCCTACGAGGACTTCGCCGCGGTCGCGCAGGACATGATCCAGCGCAAGATCACCTCGCCTGCGCATCTGGGCATCCGCGGCGGCAGCAACGGCGGTCTGCTGACCGGCAACATGCTCACGCAGTATCCGGAGCTGTTCGGCGCGGTCGTGATTCAGGTGCCGTTGCTCGACATGCAGCGCTATCACCAGTTGCTGGCGGGTGCGTCGTGGATGGCCGAGTACGGCAATCCGGACAAGCCGGAGGAGTGGGAATTCATCCGCACCTTCTCGCCCTATCACCTGTTCGATGCCTCGAAGGACTATCCGCCGACGCTGATCCTGACCTCGACCCGCGATGATCGCGTCCACCCCGGCCACGCCCGCAAGATGATGGCAAAGATGTCCGAAGCCGGTAAGGACGTGCGCTATTACGAGAACATCGAGGGTGGCCACGGCGGCGCTGCGAACAACCGGCAGCAGGCGCACATGGACGCGCTCTATCTGACGTTCCTGTGGCAGCAACTGGGCAAGTGATTCGATCCTGCACCGGCCGCTTTCGCGGCCGGTGTTCTTTTCAGCGTTGCATCGGCAGCGAGTGGACCCACCTATGAAGACATCTTTCCCCCGCGCGGCCCTGTTTCTGGCCGCGCCGTTCCTGACGAGCCTGAGCCTGATGAGTGTTTCTCCTGCTGCACACGCCGCCGCGCCGGTCCCGCCCGACGCCGAACAGCGCCCGCACACCGTCACTGCGCCGCACGGCGCGTCGCGCGAGGACGTCTACTACTGGCTGCGCGACGACAAGCGCGAAGACCCGGCGATGCTGGCGTATCTCAATGCCGAGAACGCCTACGCCGATGCGATGCTCGCGTCGCTCAAGCCGGTCGAGAACACGCTGTACGACGAGATCGTCGGCCGCATCCAGCAGGACGACAGCTCGGTGCCGTACCGCGACCGCGGCTTCTGGTACTACTCGCGCTTCGAGACCGGCAAGGACTACCCTGTGCACGCGCGCCGCGCCGATGGCGCGGGTGTCGATGCGCTGTCGATCCAGGCCGCGAACGCGAAAGGCGACTTCAGTGGCGAGCAGGTCATGCTCGACGTCAACCAGCTCGCCGATGGCAAGGATTACTACGCGGTCGGCGACTGGGACGTGACCCGTGACAACCGCATCCTCGCCTACGCCGACGACACCAACGGCCGTCGCCAGTACACGGTGCGCTTCAAGAATCTCGAAACCGGTGAGATCTATCCGGACGTCATCACCGGCGTGTCGGCGAACCTGGTCTGGGCCGACGACAACAAGACCCTGTTCTACGTCGAGAACGATCCCGAAACCCTGCTGACCGTGCGCGTGAAGAAGCACGTGCTCGGTACGCCGGTCGCCGATGACGTGCTGGTCTACGAAGAGAAGGACGACAGCTTCTACATGGGCATCGACCGCACGCGCGACGACAAGTACATCGTCATCGGCGTCGGCAGCACGGTGTCGAGCGAAACGCGCTACGCGCCGGCCGACAATCCCGAGACCTTCGCCGTGCTCGCGCCGCGCGCGCGCGATGTCGAATACGACGCCGATCATTACGGCGGTCGCTGGGTGATCCGCACCAACGCCGACAAGGCGACGAACTTCAAGCTCGTCACTGCGCCCAGTGATGCGACCTCGCGCCGTCAGTGGACCGACTTCGTGCCGCATCGCGACGACGTCTACATCGAAGGCTACGAACTGTTCGACGGTTTCACCGCGATCGAGGAACGCGCCGAAGCGCTGACCCGCGTGCGTGTGCTCAAGACCGACGGCAGCGACGAATTCGTGCAGGCCGACGAACCGGCGTATGCGATGGGTCTGGCGGTGAACTCCGAGCCCGACACCGACTGGCTGCGCTACGGCTACACCTCGCTGACCACGCCGGCGACGACCTTCGAGGTCAACACGCAGACCGGCGAGCGTCGCCAGCTCAAGCAGCAGGCGGTGATCGGCTACGAGCCGTCGAACTACGTCACCGAGCGCGTGTGGACGACGGCGCGCGACGGCAAGCGCATTCCGGTGTCGCTGGTCTACCGCAAGGGCTTCGAGAAGAACGGCACCGCGGCGCTGCTGCAGTACGGCTACGGCAGCTACGGCGCGTCGATGGATCCGGGTTTCTCGGTCACCAATGTCAGCCTGCTCGACCGCGGCATGGTCTATGCCATCGCGCACATCCGCGGCGGCGAAGAGATGGGCCGCGCCTGGTACGACGACGGCAAGCTGCTCAACAAGATCAACACCTTCACCGACTTCATCGACGTCACCGACGATCTGGTCAAGCAGGGTTATGCGGCGCCCGATCGCGTCGCGGCCTACGGCGGCAGCGCCGGCGGTCTGCTGATGGGCGCGATCTCGAACATGGCGCCGGAGAAGTACCGCGCGATCCTGTCGCAGGTGCCGTTCGTCGACGTGGTCACGACGATGCTCGATCCGAGCATCCCGCTGACCACCAACGAGTACGACGAGTGGGGCAACCCGGAAGAGAAGCGCTACTACGACTACATCCTCGGCTACTCGCCGTACGACAACCTCGAAGCCAAGGCCTATCCGGCGATGTTCGTCGGCACCGGCCTGTGGGATTCGCAGGTCCAGTACTGGGAGCCGGCGAAGTACGTGGCGAAGCTGCGCGACCTCAACACCGGCACGCATCCGGTCGTGTTCCGCACCAACATGGAAGCGGGTCACGGCGGCAAGTCGGGTCGCTTCAGGCGCTACCGCGAGTCGGCGGAGATGTACGCGTTCATGCTCGAGCAGCTGGGTCTGGGCGCGGCGCAAGTCCAGCAGTGACCCGGTGCGGCGCGATCGGCCGGTCCGGTCGCGCCGATTGACGCAGGCCTGCGGCTTGGGCAGAATGCGCGGCTCGTCGCGGGAACATCCGCACGAACCGATGGCTATGTAGCTCAGCCGGTTAGAGCACGTCACTCATAATGACGGGGTCGGTGGTTCGAGTCCACCCATAGCCACCACTACGCGACAGGCACGACCGGAGAGGCTGGAACTCCCTTGAGACACGGGATTCCGGCCTTTTTCATGCCTGCTCGATAGCCGGAGCCGGTTGCTGCCAGGCGCCGCTGGGACCCGCTGCGACCCGCCCCATCATGAACCGCGCTGTCTGCAGGACGGCCGCGCCACGGCGCCACCGGTATCATGCCGCGTCCATCGTCCATGATCTCCCGCGATGCGCCACGCCAACGCCCTGCCACGCCTGACCGTCATCGCGATCGCTGCCCTCGTGATGCTCGGCTGCGGGCGCAATGCACGCGAGGACACACCCTTCATGGGCGAGTCCTTCGATTCGGACGAGACCTATTCGCGCACGTACGCGCTGCCCTCCGCACAGGTCTGCGGCGCCGCGCGCTTGGCGTTGCTGGGTCAGGGGTACGCGGTCGGCAAGGCCAGCGACGACGCGGTCGAAGCGACCAAGAATTTCCAGCCCGAGGACGACGTGCACACGCAGCTCTCGGTACGCGTCTCGTGCGTGCCGCGGGGCAACGACCGCTCGCTGCTGTTCGTCAGCGCGCTGCTCGACCGCTACGTGATGCGCAAGAGTTCCAATTCGGCGAGCGTCGGCGTGGGTGGCATCGGCTCGCTGTCGCTGCCGGTCGGCAGCCGCGAGGATTCGCTGGTGCGCACCGCCAGCAGCACCGTGCAGGACACCGGCTTCTATCGCCGCTTCTTCGAACGCGTCGGCTTCTACGTGCCCGCGCCGGGCAACCGCGACCGCAAGCCGAGCGCCGACGAGATGCGTCGCGAGGACCCGCCGCCGGCGGACCTCACGCGCGGCGCCGATGCCACGGCTGACGACCTGCCGCAGCACTGATCGGGGCCGTCGCCGGGCGTTGGCGAACTGCTAAAGTCGGCCGATCCGTAACCGATGGGATGGCCGTGCAGTGAATGCGGTGCTCGAGGATTCCACAGCGACGCCCGACACGCCCGAGGCGCGGATCGTCGCGCGCCTGCGTGCCAGTGGCCGGCTCAAGGATGTCGACCTGTCCCGCGCGCAGCGACTGCATGCCGAGGCCGGCGGCAGTCTGCTGACCCTGCTGGGGCGCCTGGGTCTGGTGTCCGAACGCGACCACGCCGACGCCTGCGCCACGGAACTCGGCCTGCCACTGCTCGCCGCGAAATCCATTCCCGAAGAACCACCGGAACTCGTCGACGGTGCGCAGCCCCTGTCGGTGCGGTTCCTGCGCCAGTTCCATGTGTTGCCGATCGGCGAGAGCCGGGGGCGCGTGCGGGTCTGGATGTCGGACCCGCATGACACCTACGCGCTGGACGCGGTGCAGCTGGCGACCGGCTGCGAGATCGCGCCGGCCGTCGGTCTGCGTTCGGAAATCGACGATCTGATCGAGCGCTGGTACGGCCAGGGCCGCAGCGCGATGGGCACGATCATTGAGTCGGCCGACGGCGAAGGCGGCGGCGATGTCGACGACGTCGAACACCTGCGCGACCTCGCGTCCGAGGCGCCGGTGATCCGGCTGGTGAACCTGGTGATCCAGCGTGCGGTCGAACTGCGCGCGTCCGACATCCACATCGAACCGTTCGAGAGCCGGCTGAAAGTCCGCTACCGCGTCGATGGCGTGCTGATCGACGGCGAAAGTCCGCCGGTGAATCTGACCGCGGCGGTGATCAGCCGCATCAAGATCATGGCGCGGCTCAACATCGCCGAACGCCGCCTGCCGCAGGACGGTCGCATCATGCTGCGCGTGCAGGGCAAGGAACTCGACCTGCGCGTATCGACGATGCCGACCGCGCACGGCGAGAGCGTGGTGATGCGTCTGCTCGACCGCGAGACGGTGGTCTTCGATTTCTACCGGCTCGGCTTCACCGACGAATTCCTGCCACAGTTCAACAAGGTGCTCGACCAGCCGCACGGCATCCTGCTGGTGACGGGTCCGACCGGTTCGGGCAAGACGACCACGCTCTACACCGCGCTGTCGCAGCTCAATACGCCGGACGTCAAGATCATCACCGTCGAGGATCCGGTCGAGTACCAGATCGAAGGCATCAACCAGATCCAGGCCAAGCCGCAGATCGGCCTCGATTTCGCGCATGCGCTGCGCTCGATCGTCCGCCAGGATCCGGACATCATCATGATCGGCGAAATGCGCGATCTGGAAACCGCGCGCATCGCGATCCAGTCCGCGCTGACCGGCCATCTGGTGCTCAGCACGCTGCACACCAACAACGCCGCCGGCGGCATCACCCGCATGCTCGACATGGGCGTCGAGGATTACCTGCTGACCTCCACCGTCAACGGCATCCTCGCCCAGCGCCTGGTGCGCAAGCTGGAGCCGACGCATCGCGTGCGTTATGCCGCATCGCCCGAGGAGATCGAACGCTTCGAACTGCGCCGCTTCC
Source organism: Luteimonas sp. Soil_N_1 (assembly GCF_057656255.1). Classification (NCBI taxonomy): domain Bacteria; kingdom Pseudomonadati; phylum Pseudomonadota; class Gammaproteobacteria; order Lysobacterales; family Lysobacteraceae; genus Luteimonas; species Luteimonas sp. Soil_N_1. The sequence continues at coordinate 365,298 of NZ_JBDGKS010000002.1, read as the reverse complement.
AGCCGGACGGCGAGATCGTGCTGTATCGCCCGGGCCCGTCGGCAGGCGCGCCCACGGGGTATCTGGGCCGCACCACGATCGTCGAATTCCTGGTCATGAACGACACCCTGCGCCGCGCGGTGATGCGTCACGCCGGCATGGGTGAACTCGAGCAGCTCGCCCGCGAATCGGGCATGCGCACGATGTACGAGGACGGCATCCTCAAGGCGCTGGCCGGCGAAACGACGATCGAGGAAGTGCTGCGGGTGACCGAGGACGCGTGATGGCCATTCCGCTCCGGACCACACGCGTCCCATGACCCTTTACCGCTACAAGGCCCTCAACACCCGCGGCGAAACGCTCGACGGCACGATGGACGCCGCCAGCGAAGCCGAGGTCGCGTTGCGGCTGCAGGAGCAGGGGCACCTGCCCATCGAGGCGCGGCCGGCCAGCGAGGTGCGGGCGGTCGACGACTGGAAGGCGTTGTTCAAACCGCGGCCGTTTTCGGGCGCGCGCCTGGTGCAGTTCACCCAGCAGCTCGCGACGCTGCTCAATGCAGGCCAGCCGCTCGATCGTGCGTTGACGATCCTGCTCGACCTGCCCGAAGAGCCCGAGGCCAAACGCACGATCACCGAACTGCGTGATGCGGTGCGCGGCGGCGTGTCGCTGTCGACCGCGCTCGAGCGCCAGCACGGTACGTTCTCCCGGCTGTACGTGAACATGGTCCGTGCAGGCGAGGCCGGCGGCAGTCTCGAGGACACGCTGCAGCGTCTGGCCGACTATCTGGAAAGCACGCGCACGCTGCGCGGTCGCGTCGTCAATGCGCTGATCTATCCCGCGATCCTGATCGTCATGGTCGGCGCATCGCTGATGTTCCTGCTCGGTTACGTAGTGCCGCAGTTCGCGGCGATGTACGAGAGCTTGGATGCGGAACTGCCGGTGTTCACCCGGATCGTGCTCGGCCTGGGCGAGTTCGTCCGTGACTGGTGGATCGTGCTGCTGGTGGTGCCGGTGCTGGCGGCCTACGCCTTCGTGCTGAAGCTGCGCGACGCGCGGTTCCGGTTGCGCTTCGATGGCTGGCTGCTGCAGCGGAGGATCTTCGGTCCGCTGGTCGCGCGCATCGAGACTGCGCGGCTCGCACGCACGCTCGGCACCTTGCTGCGCAACGGCGTGCCGCTGATCGCGGCGCTGGGCATCGGCCGCAAGGTGCTGGGCAACCTCGCGCTGTCGGCGGATGTGGAAGCGGCGGAGGGCGAGGTCAAGAACGGCGTGGGCCTGTCGACCGCACTGGGCCGCGGCAAACGCTTTCCGAAGCTCGCGATCCAGATGATCCAGGTGGGCGAGGAGTCCGGCGCGCTCGACGCGATGCTGCTGCGTACCGCCGACACCTTCGACCAGCAGACCGGCACGTCGCTCGACCGCATGCTCGCCGCGCTGGTGCCGGCGATCACGATGCTGCTCGCGCTGGTGGTGATGGTGGTGATCCTCGCGGTGCTGGTGCCGATCTACGACCTGACCAGCGTCATCGGCTAGGTTCAGTCGTGCCGGGGCATACAATGCGATCCAGACTTCAGAGCGAGGCATTTCCGATGCAGCACATCCGCAGGTCGCGTCCCTCCGGCAGCCCGCGCAGCGCGCAGGGCGGCTTCAGCCTGATCGAAATCATCCTGGTCGTCGTGCTGATCGGCGGCATCGTCGCGTTCGCCGCGACACGCATCCTCGGCGGCGGCGACCGCGCCCGCGTGAATCTCGCCAAGGCGCAGGTGCAGACGCTGGCCGAGAAGGTGCACCAGTACGAGATGGACACCGGCAGCCTGCCGAACGGGCTCAACGACTTGGTCGTCAATCCCGGTAATGCCGGTGGCTGGCTCGGCCCCTACGCCCGCGACGCGGAGTTGCGCGATCCGTGGAATACGCCGTTCTCGTACACCGTGCCGGGCAACAGCCAGCCGTTCGAGATCGTCAGCTACGGCGCGGACCGCAAGCCGGGCGGCGACAGCGTCAACGCCGATATCCGCTACGAGTAAACCGCGCGGCGGGTGCGGAAACCGCGCGCGATGATGCTAGATTCCGGGGCTCTCCCCGTCCCGGAACCGCGCCGCACCCGATGTCGCACCGCCTCGCCAGGGTTCGCGGCTTTTCGCTGCTCGAAGTGCTGCTGGTGGTCGGACTGATCGCCATCGGCGGGGTGCTGGCGGCTGCGGCGATGAGTGGTGGTTTCGAGCGCATCGCGCTGCAGTCCACCAGCAAGACCATCGCCGCGCAGCTGCGCTACACGCGCGTGCAGGCCATCGCGACCGGCCAGCCGCAGCGCTTCGTACTCGATCCCGTCGCGCGCACCTGGCGCGCACCCAACGACCGTCACGGCACGATCCCCGAGTCGCTCGAGGTCGAGTTCACCGGTGCGCGCGAACTCCAGAGCGGTGACGGCGAAGGGGTGATCGTGTTCTTCGCCGACGGGGCCGCGACCGGCGGCCGCGTGCGCGTGCTGCTGCGCGATGCGGCCTGGCAGGTCGACGTGGCCTGGCTGACCGGCGAGGTGCGGCTCTCGCGCGGTGCCGCGCAGCCATGAACGTACGCGGGCAGCGCGGTTACACCCTGATCGAGGTCATCGTGGCCTTCGCGGTCCTCGGCGTTGCGCTGGTGCTGCTGCTGGGCACGCTGTCCAACGGATCGCAACAGGTGCGCTGGGCGGCCGACTCCGGGCGTGCGGCGTTGCATGCGCGTTCGCTGCTCGACGGCATCGGCATCGATGTGCCGGTCGAGCCGGGCCGCACCACCGGCGACTTCGAGGATGGACGCTACCGCTGGACGCTGGAGATCACGCCCTTCGTCGATCCCGATCTGCCCGGGGTGATCGTCGATCCGTCGGGCCAGCAGATGTTCGAGATCGCGCTGGACGTCGAATGGGGCGAGCGGGGACCGCGCGAGCGGCTGCAGGCGCAGACGCTGCGGCTGCGCGAGCCCGGCGCGCTGGGACCGCCGACGCCATGAAGCGCGCCCGCGGTTTCACCCTGATCGAAGTGCTGCTGGCGACCGTGCTGCTGGCCGCCGGACTCGCACTGGCGCTGACCACACTGCGCGCCGCGACGGCCACCGTCGACCGCGGCGAGACGCTGTCGCAGCGCAGCGAACGCATGCGCGCGGTCGAAGGCTTCCTGCGCCGGCGGATCGCCTCCGCGCAGCAGATCGCCTTCCTCACCGACGCGAGTACCGGCGAGATCTCGCAGTTCATTGGCGAGCCGCAGCGGCTGCGGTTCGTCGCCGACCTGCCGAACTATCTCGGCCAGGGCGGGCCGCACCTGCACGACATCGCGGTCGACGATGCGGGCGACGCGCAGCGGCTGACCGTTGCCTTCGGCATGGTGCTGGCGGGGCGCACGATCGAGCCCGATGTGCCGCGGCCGCCGGAACCGCTGGTGGACGACCTGGCCGAACTGCGCCTGCGCTATCGCGGTTTCGACGAGACCGGCGCGCTTGGCGGGTGGCAGGAACGCTGGGGGCCGGCGAGCCTCCCGCTGCAGGTCGAGTTGACGATCCGGAGCGAACGCGACGGCGTTTGGCCCGTGCTCGTGGTCACCCTCCCGCAGGGCACCGGCCGTCCCGCCGCGGTGGCGTACCCGTGACCGAGTCCTTGCAACGCGGCGCCGCACTGCTGCTGGTGCTGTGGCTGATCACCCTGCTCGCGGCGCTGGTCGGCGCGTTTGCACTGACCGCGCGCATCGAGCAGCAGCAGGGGCGGGTGCTGAGTCGCGGCCTGGCCGGCGACCAGGCCGCACGCGCCGGTCTGGAGTACGCGCTGTCGCGGCTTGCGGCGTCCGACCCGATGCTGCAGTGGCAGCCCGACGGTCGCCCCTACGCGTGGCGCTTCCACGGTGTGGACGTCGAACTGCGGATCGTCGACGAGACCGGCAAGGTCGATCTCAACGCTGCCGACGGCACGCTGCTGGCGGCACTGCTGCAGGCCACCGGCGCCGAACAGGCGGTCGCGCTGCAGGTCGCCGGTGCGATCGTCGACTGGCGCGATGAAGACGACTTCGTGCAGATCACCGGGGGCGCGGAATCCGCGGACTACGCAGCGATGGGGCGTCCCTACGGCGCGAAGAACGCGCCCTTCGAAACCGTGGCCGAGGTCGAGCAGGTGCTGGGCATGACGCCGGCGCTGTACGAGGCGGTCGCGCCCTACCTGACGATCCACAGTCGCCTGCCCACGCCCGCCCCGCAGTTCGCGCAGGCGCCGGTGCTGCAGGCGATGGGTGTGGAGGCCGATCCGATCCTCGCTGCCCGTGCCGCGACGGGTGCGCAGCTCGCGGGGGCGCTGCTGGGCGGCGGCAGCGGCACGTATAGTATCGAGAGCCGGGCGCGGCTTCCTGAGGGGCGGACCGCGCGGTTACAGGCAGTGGTCAGGACCGGCGGTGGCGCCGTACCGGGCACGGCATACAGCGTGCTGCGTTGGGAGGAGGGAGCGTCACCACGATGATGTCCGCAACACCCGCATCCCCGGCCGGGGTCGTACCCGGCCGACGTCGCTGGCGTCTCGACGGCCGCACGGCCGCGCGCGCCCGTGGCTTCCTGTCGTGGTGGGGCACCGCGCTCGCCGCGTGGCTGCCACGTCGTACGCACGAAGTGTTCGGCCTCGCCAGTCGCCGCCTGCTGCTGGCCGGCGACGGCCCCGACATCGCATTGCGCCTGCAGGATGCCGACGGCACGCGCGATCTGGCCCGCGTGCCGCGCGCATCGCTGGACCAGGCCGCGGGCGATCCCCTGGCCGCCCTGCTGGCGTCGCGCACGGTGGACCTGCCGCGCTGGCTGCTGCTGCCGGCGCGCAGCGGCCTGCGGCGCCACATGACCCTGCCCGAAGCGGCCGGCGACCGGCTGCATGACGTGCTCGGCTTCGAGATCGACCGGCAGACGCCGTTCTCGGCAGCCGACGTGCGTTACGACCATCGCGTGCTGGGGCGTCGCGACGACGGCCAGATCGAGGTGGAACTGGTGGTGGTGCCCCGTGCGGCGATCGACGCGCAGCTTGCCGCGCTCGGCCCGGTGGCACCGACCCTGACCGGCATCGATCTCGCCGGTGACGCCGGTCCGCTGGGCGTCAACCTGATCGACGACGCACGCCGTGGCCGGCGCGAGGATCCGCAGCGCCGCCTGCAGGTCTGGATCCTGGTGATCGCGGTGCTGCTGACCGCGTTCGGCCTGTGGCAGATGCGCGACAACCGCGCCGCCGCAGCCGATGCGCTCGAAGCGCGGGTCGCCTCCGAGGCGGCACGCGCGCGCACCGCGTCCGTGCAACGCCAGCAGTTGACCGACCTGCGCGAAGGCATGGTGTTCCTGCAGGCGCAGCGTGCCGCACGCCCGCTTGCGGTCGAGGTGCTCGACGAACTCGCACGCCGCCTGCCCGACAGCACGTCGCTGGAGAAGGCCGCGATCGAAGGCGACCGCGTGCTGCTGATCGGACTGAGTACCGAAGCCTCGGCGCTGGTCGGACAGCTTTCCGGATCATCGCTGTGGCGCGCACCTGCGCTGGCCGGTGCGTTGCAGAACGATCCACGCACACGCTCGGACCGCTTCACCTTGACCGCCGAACTCGTGCCGCCGCCCAGGGCCGCCGCGGCGCCCGCATCGACGCCACAGGAGCCCGTACGTGCGGACGATGCCCGATAGGCCCGTGACCGCCCGCGATCGCTGGTTGGCACTCGGCCTGCTGTCCGGCGTGCTGCTGATCGCCTACCTGCTGTTGATCCATCCATGGTGGACGCAGCCGATGCGCGAACTCGGCCTGCGCATCGATGCGCTGCAGGAACGCGAGCTGCGGATCCGGCGCGAACTGGAACAGGCACCGCAGGTCCGCGCCGAACTCGAACGCGCCCGCGCGGCGATGGCCGATGGTCCCGGCTTCATGCCGCAGCCGGGGGTCGAACTCGCGACCGCGGCGCTGGTGCAGCGGCTGGAAAACGCGGTGCTCGATGCCAGCCCCGGCAATCGCAGTTGCGCGATCAGCAACCGCTCGCCGATCACCGGCCAGCGCAGCGACAAGTACCCGCGCGCAACCGTGCAGGTGCGCCTGCGCTGCGGCAACCCGGAACTGGCCGCGGTGCTGCATTCGCTGGAAACCGGCACGCCGCGGTTGTTCATCGACAACCTCAACATCCTCAGCCAGCGGCACACGCTCGCCGCAGGCGCCGCCAGCGGCGGTGTCGACGTGAGCTTCGACCTGTCGGGTTACGTGCTGCCGGCCGCGGGCACGACGGCGACGGTCACGCCAGCGGCGCGCACTGCGGATGCCGTGGGGGACGTCGATGCGGATTGATGCCACCAACGCGCGCACCTGGCTGGTCGCGGCCGTCGGCGGCTGGGCACTGCTGTTCGCGGTGCTGACACTGGCCGGACTGGGCAGCCGCATCGGCACGCTCGACGACGACGGCACTGCGGACGCACCGGTGGCCGCTGCACCTGCCGACCCGGCACCGGCGCCGCCACTGTCGGCGTTCGACACCGTTGCGGCGCGCCCGCTGTTCAGCGGTGACCGCCGGCCGCACCCGTTCTTCATCGATCCGCAGGACGAGGGTGCGGGCGAGGGCACCGGTTTCGACTACGTGTTGACCAGTGTGATGCGCACACCCGATTTCGCGCTCGCGATCCTGCAGCCGAACGCGGGCGGCGATTCGGTGCGGCTGAAGATCGGCGAGGCGCCTCCGGACGCGTCGAGCTGGCTGCTCGATTCGGTCGATGTGCGCAGCGTGGTGTTCACCACGCCCGAAGGCCCGCGCACGCTGGAACTGCGCGTGTTCGACGGCACGGGCGGTCAGCCGCCGACACCGATGACGCCGGTCGCGACACCCGACGGCCGTCCGTCGCAGGCCGCGTCGCGCGCACCGGCCTCGCCCGAGCAGGTCAACCGGGCCGCGGAGCAGGCGGCCGAAGCTGCAGCCCGCGCGGCGAATGCCAACGCCAACGCCAACGCAGGTGCGGCCGCGCAGTCCGCGGGCAACGCGCAGGCCCGGGGATCCACTGCGCCGCAGCAGGCGACACCGCTGCCGGAAGGTGGAAGCAGCAGCGCGATTCCTGAAACGGCGCCCGCATCCGGGCCGTCCGAAGCGCAGGTGGAGTCGATCCGCCGTCGCATCGAAGAGCGGCGCGCGCGCCTGCTCCAGCAGCAACAGCAACAGCAATCCAATTCCGCCCAGGACTAGACTCCCGTCGATGAAGCCTTCCAAGACGCCAGCCTTCCACCTCCGGGCGATCGCCCTCGGGACCGGTCTCGCACTGCTCGCAGGTTGCGCCACCGCGCCGACCGCCTCGATGCGCCGGGATGCCGATCTGCGGCAGGCGCCCGAGGCCGGTGTCTCTTCTGCCGAGGATGCGTCCGCGTCCGGCGCACGCCCCCAGTCGCTGCTGGCTGACGACGAGCGACCGCAGCCGCAGATCCGTCGCGGCAGCGGCACCGTGCTCAACCAGCGCGCCGCAGCTGCGGCGCCGCCGTCGCTGGGCGCGACCAGCGGGCAGGCGTCGTTCAATTTCGAGGGCGAATCGGTGCACGCGGTCGCCAAGGCGATCCTCGGCGACATGCTCGGCCAGAACTACGTCATCGCGCCGGAAGTGCAGGGCACGGTGACGCTGGCGACGCCGCAGCCGGTCAGTGCGGCACAGGCGCTGAGCCTGCTGGAGATGGTGCTGGGCTGGAACAACGCGCGGATGATCTACAGCGACGGCCGCTACAACATCGTGCCGGCCGATACCGCGCTGGCGACCGGTACCGTCGCGCCGCGCACCGGTGGCACCAACGTCGCCCGCGGCTTCGAGGTGCGCACCGTGCCGCTGCGTTACATCTCGGCGACCGAGATGGAAAAGGTGCTCGAGCCCTACGCGCGGCCGAACGCGATCGTCAGCGCCGACAACGCGCGCAATGTCATCACCATCTCGGGCAGCCGCCCCGAGCTGGAGAACTACCTGCGCACGATCGAGATCTTCGACGTCGACTGGCTCTCGGGCATGTCGGTCGGCGTGTTCCCGCTGCAGTCGGGCAAGGCCACCCAGGTCGTCGCCGATCTGGAGAAGGTGTTCGGCCAGGACAGCGAATCGCCGGTGTCGGGCATGTTCCGCTTCATGCCGCTGGAAGGCGCGAACGCGGTGCTGGTGATCACGCCGCAGGCCGATTACCTCGGCGAGATCCAGCAGTGGCTCGAGCGCATCGACAACGCCGGCCAGGAGCCGCGCCTGTTCTCCTACGAACTGAAGTACATCAAGGCGCGCGAACTCGCGCAGCGGCTGTCCGAGGTGTTCGGCGGCGGCAGTAGCAGCAGTGCCGGCCAGGACGGCGCCTCGCTGATGCCCGGGCTGACCGGCAACACGCTGCGCAGTGGCGGCATCGACGGCCAGTCCAGTCTCGACAGTGGCAGCGGAATGGGCAGCAACAATCGCGGTGGCGGCGGGTCGGGCATGGGCCGCGGCGGCAGCCGGGGCGGCGGCGACATCGGGCAGATGCAGCTCAGCGAGCAGCAGGAAGGCCCGAGCAGCGTCACGCTGGAAGTCGAAGGCGCCCGGGTGGGTGTTTCGGCCGTCGACGAAACCAACACCCTGCTGGTGCGGACCTCGCCGGCCGCCTGGGCTTCGATCCGCGATGTCGTCGAGCGCCTGGACGTGATGCCGGCGCAGGTGCACATCGAGGCGCAGGTGGTCGAAGTCCGCCTCACCGGTGTGCTCGAGTACGGCGTCAACTGGTTCATCGAAAAGGGCATGACCGACAACCAGATCGGGCCGTTCCCGTTGCCAGCCGATGGTGGCCCCAGCCGCTGGAGCACGCTGGGTGCCAGCATCGGTGGCGTGTCCGGACCGGGCGTGGCCTGGTCGCTGGTCAAGAACGATGCCGCGGCGATCATCAACGCGCTCGACCAGGTCACCGATGTGCAGGTACTGCAGTCGCCGTCGGTGTTCGTGCGCAACAACGCGATGGCCGAATTCAATGTCGGCGCGAGCATCCCGGTCGCGTCGAGCAGCGTGAACCCGATCCTCGGCGACAGCCAGTTCACCCAGGTCCAGTACATCGAGACCGGCACGATCCTCAAGGTGCGGCCGCGCGTGACCCGCGACGGCATGGTGTTCCTCGACATCGTCCAGGAGGTCAGCACGCCGGGCGCGCAGAGCACTGCCGATTCGCAGGGCAACGTGCGCATCGATACGCGCCGGCTCAAGACCGAGGCCGCGGTGCAGGCCGGTGACACGGTGATGCTCGCCGGCCTGATCCGTGACGAAGTGGGACGCTCGTCGGGCGGACTGCCGGGCCTGAGCCGTATCCCCGTCTTCGGCGGCCTGTTCGGCACCCAGCGTTCGAACACCGAGCGCAGCGAGGTCATCGTGCTGCTGACGCCCACCATCGTGCGCAATCCGCTCGAGGCACGGCAGCTGACCGACGAGTACGGTCGCCGGTTCCGCGCGCTGCAGCCGTTGCAGAGTCCGCAGGACTGAGCCCGGCAACGCGCGGAGACGCTGTGCATGGCTGAGCTGCCGGTCATCCTGCTGCCGGTCGGTCACGACGACGACGCGCTCGACGCCTGCCTGGCCGCGCTCGACGCGGGTACGCCGGCGGGCACGCGGATCTGGCTGGCCGACGATGCGCGCGTCGGCCCACGCGGCGCGGCGATCGTGCAGCGCTGGCTGGCCGGCACGCCGCTGCAGGCCGATTACACATGCCGCCAGCGTTCGATCGGCGAGGTCGCGCATCTCGACGACGTGCTGCGTGCCTGCGGCGATGCCGATGTCATCGTGCTGGCCCCCGATGCGATTCCGCTGCCCGGCTGGGCGAATGCGCTGGCGGCCTGCTTCGCACGCGATGCGTCGATCGCCACCGCGACGCCGTGGTGCAACGCCGGCGAGTCCGCGGCCTGGCCGCGGATTGGCGAGATCAACCCGGTACCCGATGACCCGTCACGGCTTGCGCGCGCCTGTCGCACGCTGCCGCCGCTGTATCCGGAACTGCCGGCCGCGATCGGCCACGCGGTGCTGCTGCGCGGCAACGCGCGGCGCAAGGCCGGTGGTCTGGATGCGTCGAGCTATCACTCCTGGTATGCCGCGCTGATCGACCTGTCGCTGCGCATGGCCGGTCTGGGCTGGCGCAACGCGCTGTGCGAGACCGCATTCGTCGCACGCGGCGGCGAGGGCGGACCGGCCGAGGGCGACATGGACGCACTGGCGGTGCGCTGGCCGGCTTGGCATTCGCGACTCGCGACCTTCCTGATGCAGGACCCGCTGTACGCGACACGACTGGCGCTGCAGCAGGGTTTCGACGCGCTGGAGAACGCGCCGGCGCAGCAGCAGCTGTTCGACGCGGACGACGATGGCGGGCCGGTGGATGCCGCGTCGCCGGTCGCCGCATCGGCACCGGGCGACGACGGCGCGACACACGCTGCACCCGTCACGACGGACAATGTCGCGTCCACCGAAGACATGTCGCAAAAGTGACCGCCGCAGATTCCGCCACGCCCGACATCGTCGCCGTCGTCGTCACCCACCAGAGCGGCAGCACGATCGACGCCTGTCTGACACGCCTGCGGGCCGCCGCGGGCGTCGCGCAGATCCGCGTGGTCGACAACGCCTCGGTCGACATGACGCTGGCCATCGTGCAGCGACACGCCTCGCTCGATCCGCGCGTGCATTTCATCGGCAATCCCGACAATCCCGGCTTCGCGGTCGCCTGCAACCAGGGTGCGCGCGATGGCGACGCGCCGTGGATCGCATTCGTCAATCCGGATTGCCTCGTCGATGGCGACACGCTCGTGCGCCTGCGTGCGCACGCCCACACGTTGGCCGTGCCGTGCCTGCTGGGCACCGAGCTCGTCGGCGAGGATGGCGCGCGCGATCCCGCCGCACGTCGCCGTGATCCCGACTTCGCCGCGATGCTGCGCAATCCGCAGGCCCGCGTGCTCGCGGTGCCGCGTGACATGACGCAGTCGTTGCAGCATGTGCAGGCGATCTCCGGCGCGCTGATGCTGCTGCCGCGCACATTGTTCGACCGCATCGACGGTTTCGATACCGGCTACCGGCTGCATGCCGAAGACCTGGATCTGTGCCGGCGCGCGCGCGACGCCGGCGCGGTGATCGCGGTCGCCAATGACATCGCCGTGCTGCACGTGCGCGGTGTCTCCAGCCGGGCTCGCCCGGTGTTCGTCGAATGGCACAAGCATCGCGGGCTGTGGCGTTACTTCCGGCGTTTCGAAGCGGCGCACCGCAGCTGGCCGCAACGCGTCGCGGTGTGGACGATGATCTGGGCGCGGTTTCCGCTCGCGGTGTTGCGCCGCGCGTCGCAGGCGGCGGGCTGACCGATGACCACGATCGCCTCCCTGCTCGATACCGACCTGTACAAGTTCACGATGATGCAGGCGGTGCTGCACCAGCATCCCGGTGCGGTCGTGCAGTACCGCTTCAAGTGCCGCACGCCCGGCATCGATCTGGCGCAGTTCATCGACGAGATCGATGCGGAGATCGATGCCCTGTGCGCGCTGCGCTTCAGCGCGGACGAACTGGCCTACGTGCGCGCGCTCCGATTCGTGAAGCCGGATTTCGCCGACTTCCTCGGCCTGTTCCATCTCGATCGCAAGTACATCGAGCTGCACGCGTCGACGGATGTGCCGGGCGAGATCGAGCTCGGGATCACCGGGCCGTGGCTGCATACGATCCTGTTCGAAGTGCCGCTGCTGGCGATCATCAACGAGGTCTGGTTCCGCAACACCACGCAGGCCGATTTCGCCGAGGGCGAACGGCGCCTGCAGGCCAAGGCAGCATTGCTGCGCGACGTCGCCGGTTACGAGGATTGCCGGATCGCCGACTACGGCACGCGTCGCCGCTATTCGCAGCACTGGCACGGACACATGCTGCCGCTGCTGCGCGATGCGTTGGGCGACCAGTTCGTCGGCACCAGCAACGTCCACTTCGCGCGCATCCATGGCATGACGCCGCACGGCACGATGGCGCACGAGTATCTGCAGGCGTTCCAGGCGCTCGGCCCACGGCTGCGCGATTCGCAGGTCGTGGCACTGGATTCGTGGGCGCACGAGTACCGCGGCGATCTCGGGATCGCGTTGTCGGATGTCGTCGGGCTGGATGCGTTCCTGCGCGATTTCGACATGTACTTCTGCAAGCTCTTCGACGGCGTGCGCCACGATTCGGGCGATCCCTTCGTCTGGGGCGACCGGATGCTCGCGCACTTCGCCGACAACCGGGTCGATCCCTCGAGCAAGATCCTGGTCTTCAGCGATGGCCTCGACATCGACAAGGTCAAACGCCTGCACGCCTACTTCCGCGGCCGCTGCAAACTGGCCTTCGGCGTCGGCACGCATCTGACCAACGATCTCGGGCCGACGCCGCTGAACATCGTGATCAAGATGGTCCGCTGCAACGGCCAGCCGGTGGCCAAGCTCAGCGATTCGCCGGGCAAGAGCATGTGCGACGACCCGGGCTATCTGACCTATCTGCGCCAGGTGTTCGGACTGCCGGCCGACACCGCGGCCTGATCACCGCACACGAAACCCGCGCGGGTTTCATCGGGATGACATGGGGCTGCGGTGGAATACGCGGTTGCGGCGTACCGCGCCGTGTTCCTCCATCGTCCGGATTCCGCATGACCCTCCACGTTGCTTCTTCCCGGCACGCGCGCCGCGCGTCCTTCTCCGTCCTGCTGCTGGCCCTGATGGGCAGCGCATCTGCCACCGATCGCGATGACGGCCGCGCCTGGCGCGCCGGCGACCACCACGTGCACAGCGAATGGAGTGTCGACTGGGATACGTCCACTTCACCGCCGACGCCGATCCGCGGCGGCGATTCGCCGTACTCGCGCACGCGCAATGCGCAGGAAGCACGACGCCACGGTCTGGTGTGGATGGTGCATACCGACCACGGCGGCCCGAACCATTCGGCGGTGACGCACGATTCGGCTTGGCCAGCGCTGCAGCAGGCGCGCACCGATGTGCCGGATGTGCTGCAGTTCCACGGCATGGAATTCGACGTGCCGGCCGGCGAACACGCTTCGCTGATCATGGCGCCGGGCGCGCACGAGAACACGATGCTGGTCGATCTGGAGCGGCGTTTCAGCCGCCGCGAAGTGGACGACGACGCGCGCGACACGCCGGAGGCGATGCTCGCCGCGCTGCGCCACATGCAGGCGCAGCAACCGCAGCCGCTGATGTTCGTCAATCATCCGGCGCGCACCGCGACCGGGATCGGCGTCTGGGGCAAGGTCGATCCGCAGGAACTGCGCAACTGGCAGGACGCCGCGCCGGACGTGCTCGTCGGTATGGAAGGCGCGCCGGGCCATCAGGCCGACCGCCGCCATCGCGGGCTGTACCGCAACGATGCGGCGAAGACCTGGGGCGGCTTCGACCAGATGACCGCGCAGCTCGGCGGCGTGTGGGACACGCTGCTCGCCGAGGGCCGACGTTTCTGGATCACCTCGACGTCGGATTCGCATCGCAACATCGACATGGGGGGCGCGGACTTCTGGCCGGGGCAGTACAGCAAGACCTATGTGCTGGCGCGCCACGAGAGTGCGGACATCTTCGACGGCCTGCGCCAGGGCCGCATGTTCGCGGTGACCGGCGACCTGATCGACACGCTCGATCTGCAGGTCGAAGCCAAAGGCGCGGCGCCGGCCACGATGGGCGGCACGCTGCAGGCCACGGCCGGTGCGCAGTTGACGGTGCGCGTGTCGGTTACGGTGCCCGACGGCGCCAATTTCAACGGCGACCGCAATGCGATCGACCACATCGACGTGATCGCCGGGCAGGCGTCCGCCGACGGCACGCCGGACATGACCGTCCACACCGTGCGCGCTGCGCAATGGCAGCAGACCGGCAACCGCATCGCATTCGACCTCACGCTGCCGGCGCCGGAGACCCGCGGTTTCGTGCGCGTGCGCGGCACGTCGAACACGCAGATCGAGCCGACCCCGGACGCTGCCGGTGAGGATCCGTGGCAGGACCTGTGGTTCTACTCGAACCCGGTCTTCGTCGAAGTCGCGCGCTAGCCCCTGTACCCGGCCGGTCGGGTCTCCGCCCGGTCCTGTGACGACGGCATCCGGCGACGCCCTGTCGCCGGATGCCGTTGCGTGCGTGCGTCCGTCGGGCGGCGCCGGCCTGCGATACGCCGAATGTGAAGAATTTGTCGATTCCGGTCTGAAACGCAAAAAAAGCGTCGCCGGAGGCGGCTGGCTGCCCGAAATTCGCAACCAATCGCCTTCCGATGCTCAATAACATGCTTGTGCACACCCCCGCTTGTCATCTTGAGCCAGGAGTTCACCGCATGCCGCCCACCCCGCAGTCCGCTCTGTCCCGTCCGGCCACCAGCCGTCTCGCCGGCTCGATCCACACCGCGCTCGTGCTCGGTGTCGCGGCATTCGCACTGCCCGTCATGGCGCAGACATCACCCGAAGCCGACGTGGCCCACACCCTCGATGCGGTCCAGGTCACCGGCTCGCGCATCCAGCGGCAGAGCAGCAACACCGAAACCGCCCAGCCGATCAGCGTGATCGCCGGCGAGGTGTTCGTCGAACGTGGCTTCACCAATGCCGCCGAAGCGGTGAACCAGCTGCCGCAGGTGATCGGCTCGTTGACCGACGCGGGCGACCAGGAAGGCGGGCAGACCGGCAAGCAGTTCATCAACCTGTTCAACCTGGGGTCCGAGCGCACGCTGACCCTGGTCAACGGGCGCCGGTTCGTCAGCTCCAACGCCGCGGGTGGCGGGCAGGGCGGCAACCAGGTCGACCTCAACAACATTCCGGCCAGCCTGATCGACCGGATCGAAGTGGTGCAGGCGACCGGTTCGGCGGTGTACGGCTCCGATGCGGTTGCCGGTGTGGTCAACATCATCCTCAAGAGCCGGTTCGAGGGTGCGGAGTTCGATGCGCAGACGGGACTGTCGGAGCGCGGCGACTACGAGCGTCATGCCTTCAGCCTGACCGGCGGTACCGGCTTCGCCGATGGCCGCGGCAGCCTCATCGTCAACGTCGACTGGTCGAAGTCCGGCGCGCTGGTGGCGACCGACCGGCCCTGGACCTCGCGCGGCTTCACGTTCGCGCCCAACCCCGCGAACACCTCGGGCAGCGACGGGATTCCGGCCTCGATCGGCCGCGAGGATCACCGCATGTCCGAGCATCCGGAAGGCGGCACGCTCTACATCGCGCCGGCGCCGCTGGCGCAGTTCCGGCTCAACATCGGCGGCGGCCCGGTGCGTTTCGACAACACCGGCAGCCTGGTGCCCTACGACGTCGGCGACTACATCCAGCCCGCGTACGCGTTCGGTGGCGACGGCCTGAAGATCTCCGAGTTCACCGCGGTGCGCACGCCGGTCGAGCGCCACGTGATGACCGCGCTGGGCCATTACGACCTGACCGACCGCATGCGCCTGAGCGCCGAGGTCATGAGCGCCGAAATGCGCGCGTTCGAACCGATCAACCAGGGCGCCTACAACTCCACGCTGCTGACCACCCAGCCCAGCGGCGCGCTGCGGTTCACCACCGACAATCCCTTCCTGAGCGACCAGGCGCGCGGCGTGCTGACCGGCGCCGGCGTCAGCAGCTTCTGGCTGTCGCGCTTCCACACCGACATCCTCCCCGACTCCGGTGTCAGCAGCCGCAGCAAAACGCAGCGCGGCGTGCTCGCCCTGGACGGCAACTTCGAGGCCGCCGGGCGTTACTTCCACTGGAACACCTCGGCCAACTTCGGCCGCAGCGAAGGCAGCTTCAGCAGCTACGGCATCCTGCAGCAGAACTGGCTGCAGGCGATCGACGCGGTGCGCGACGGCAGCGGCAACATCGTGTGCCGGGTCGCACTGACCAACCCCGGCACCGCCTGTGCGCCGCTGAACCTGTTCGGCATCGGCCAGGCCAGCCAGGCCGCGCGCGACTACGTCACCGGCGTATTCGGTGCGCAGTACGAAACCCGCCAGAACAACTACCAGGTCAACATCGGCGGCGAACTCGCCGAGCTGCCGGCCGGTGCACTCAACTTCGTCGCCGGCTGGGAGTACCGCAAGGAATTCTCCGACTACCGGCCGTACGAAACCTCTGCACGTGGCCTGGGACGCAGCACCCCGGTGGCGTCGATGCGCGGCGAGTACGACACCAACGAGTTCTACGGCGAGCTGCTGGTGCCGGTGCTCGGCAACGGCGTGACCCTGGGGCCGGTGACCGGGCTGGAGTTCGACGCGTCCTACCGCACCGTCGACAACTCGCTGGCCGGCGACAACGAAGCGGTTTCGGCCGGCATGCGTCTGACCTTCCTCGAGGACCTCACCCTGCGCGGCACCTGGAACAAGACCTTCCGTGCGCCGAGCCTGTACGAACTGTTCCAGCCGCGTTCGATGATCACCGATACCGGCGTCGATCCCTGCGACAGCCGCTACATCAACACCGGCGCGAACGCCGCGCTGCGTTCGGCGAACTGCCGCGCCGAACTGGCAGCGCTGGGCCTGGACCCCAACGCGCCGTTGAACTCGCTGATCACCAACGTGCCCACCGAGATGTTCAGCGGCGGCAACACCGCACTGCGCAACGAGCTGGCGGAGTCGTGGACGGCCGGCATCGTCTACGCCCCGCAGCAGGTCCCCGGCCTGTCGCTGGAACTCGACTACGTCGAACTGAAGATCAAGGACGCGATCTCGTCCTTCAACGCCGCCTCGACGATGCAGGCCTGCTACGACCAGCCGGTGCCGAACATGTACTGCGACAACTTCGCGCGCGGCGCGGACGGCCAGATCGTGCAGGGCTCGATGCAGGTCGGCTTCACCAATGCCGGTTACGTCGATTTCGGCGCGACAAGCTTCGCCGCCAACTACCGGCTGCCCCTGGGTGACCGTTTCGGCAGCCTGGATCTCGGGCTGAACGTCATGAAGATGCGCAAGCTGCTGGTCTCGGTGTCGGGCCTGGGCTTCGACGAGTACGACGCGGTGGGCACAGGCCTGCTGGCGAGCTCGCTGGTCGGCCCCACACCGGAGTACCAGGCACGGTTCAACGCGCGCTGGGAAAAGGGCCCGGTGACGGTCAACTGGAACACGCAGTGGTACGACTCGGTGGTCTACGACCACAGCTACACCATCGAGACGCGCGACATCCTGGGCGTGCCGAGCACGATCAAGCACGACGCATCGGTGCAGTACGCACTCACCGACCGGCTGTCGCTGCGCTTCATCGTCAACAACGTGTTCGACCGTGAGCCGCCGATCAACATCGCGGTCGGTGCCGGTGCCTACAACGATCTGTCGGACGTGATCGGCCGCTACTACTTCGCCGGCGTGAACTACCGCTTCTGAACCGCATGCGCTGATCCATGCGTGCGCCGTCATCGCGCATTTCGCCCGGGCCGCGACGTCGCGGCCCGGGCCGACACGACACTCTGGAGACATCGATGCGACTGTTCGCCACCGCCGGCCGCCTGGCCGCCACCGGTCTGATGCTGACCCTGCTCGCGGCATGCGCGTCCGAACGCGCTGCCACGGTACCGGGCGACGCGCGCTACACGATGGTCGCCAACGGCGAGACGGTCGGCCACCTGCGCGGTGCGCTGGAGGACGGCACGCTGCACGTCGACTTCCACGTCGACAACAACGGCCGGGGGCCGAAGCACCGCGAGACGCTCACGCTGTCGGAGACCGGTGTGCCGCTGACGTGGCAGATCGAGGGCACCTCGCTGATGGGCGGGCCGGTGCAGGAGCGGTACCACTACGCGGATGGCGTGGCCCGCTGGCAGAGCCAGGCCGACAGCGGCGAAACACCGGCGGCGGATGCACCGCTGTACGTGGTCAACGATGCCAGTCCGTGGGCGCTGATCGTCTATGAGCGGCTGCTGCGCGAGGCGCCCGACCAGCGTCTGGACGTGGTGCCCGGCGGCACCCTGCGGCGCGAAGAAGTCACCACCTTGCCCGACACCGGCGGCGGTCTGTCGCTGGTGCGCATCGTCGGTCTCGACCTGGCACCCGAATACCTGGCGCTCGATCGCGACGGCGCGGTGTTCGCGCTGCTCGGCAGTGCCGGCACCGCGATCCGCGAGGGCGAAGAAGCCGCGGCGGAAGCACTGCACGCGGCCGTCAGCGATGCCGAGACCGCGCGCAATGTCGATCTGCAGCAGCGCCTGTCCACCGTGCACGACGCGGGATTCGCGGTGCGCAATGTGCGCGTGCTCGACCCCGTGTCGGCGGCGCTGTCCGCGCCCGCCACGGTGGTGGTGCGCGATGGGCGGATCGACAGCGTGGTCGCCGTCGATGCCACGCTCGATGACGCGATTGCGGTCTACGAAGGCGATGGCGGCGTGCTGCTGCCGGGCCTGCACGACATGCATGCGCATACCTCGATCGACACCGGCTGGTGGTACCTCGCCGCCGGCGTGACCACGATCCGCGACATGGGCAACGACAACCAGCGCCTGGCCGATCTGATGCGCCGGATCGAGGCCGGCGAACTGGCCGGCCCGCGCATCGTGCGCAACGGATTCCT
The DNA here is from genome assembly GCF_057656255.1 of Luteimonas sp. Soil_N_1. Classification (NCBI taxonomy): domain Bacteria; kingdom Pseudomonadati; phylum Pseudomonadota; class Gammaproteobacteria; order Lysobacterales; family Lysobacteraceae; genus Luteimonas; species Luteimonas sp. Soil_N_1. Next base: position 346,841 of record NZ_JBDGKS010000002.1, on the reverse strand, counting down.
GGAAGGCCGCAGCCCGTATTCGGCGCGCACTGGCGTCGTCGCCGACACGCTCGACGAAGCCTTGCAGGCGGTGCGCGACTACGCGCGCGACGGCTTCTGGCAGATCAAGATCTACAACTCGATGAATCCCGAGTGGATCGCGCCGATCGCCGACGAAGCGCATCGCCTCGGGCTGGGCGTGACCGGACACGTGCCGGCGTTCACCACGCCCGACGCGATGATCGAAGCGGGCTATGACGAGATCGCACACTTCAACCAGCTCGCGCTGGGCTGGGTGCTGGAGGATGGCGAGGACACGCGCACGCCGCTGCGCCTGACCGCGATGGCACGTCTGGCCGGGTTCGACCTGCAGGCCTCGCCGCGCGTGGCGCATTCGCTGGCGCTGATGCGCGAGCGCGGCATCGCGCTCGATACCACCGCAGTGATCCTTGAGCGGCTGATGCTCAGCCGTGCGGGCGGCATCTCCCCGGGCGGCGAGCATTTCCTCGACCACATGCCGGTCAGCTACCGCCGGTTCCGCTATCGCACCTACGTGCCGGACCTCACGCCCGAACTCGACCGCGACTACCACGCCGGGGTTACGAAGATGCTCGAAGCGATGAAGCTGCTGCACGACAACGGGGTGCCGCTGCTGCCGGGCACCGATGACGGCACCGGCTTCACCGTGCATCGCGAGATCGAGCTGTACGCGCGTGCGCTCGGCAACGCCGATGCGCTGCGTGCCGGCACCGTGGGCGCGGCGACCTACCTCGGTCTGGCCGATACCTACGGCACGCTGGCCCCCGGCCAGGCGGCCGACTTCTTCCTGGTGCCGGGCGATCCGCTGCAGGACATCAACGCGATCCGCAAGGTGCGTCTGGTCTCGCGCGCCGGCCGCGTCTACCAGCCGGCGGCGATCTACGAGGCGCTGGGCGTGGTTCCGTTCGTCGATGCGGCGGAGCGCGTGCATTGAGGCGTCCTTGGCACGCAGCCGCTGCGCTGTGCCTGCTGGCGGGTCTGACGCCGGTGGCGGCGCAGGACCTGGTGGTGCGCGGCGCGACCGTCATGACCGCGTCGGACGCCGGCACGCTCGATGCGGCGGATGTGTGGGTACGGGACGGGCGCATCGCCGGTGTCGGCGCGGATCTCGCGGTGCCGGCAGGCACGCCGGAAGTGGACGGCCGCGGACGGCATCTGACACCGGGCATCGTCGATCCGCATTCGCACATCGCGACCGGCGGCCACAACAACGAGATGACCGCGCCGTTCACGCCCGAAGTGCGGATCGTCGACGTCATCGATCCGCGCCATCACGAATTCCTGCTCGCCATCGCCGGCGGCACGACGACACAGCTCATCCTGCCCGGCTCGGCGAATCTGATCGGCGGGCAGGGCGCGGTGGTCAAGAACCGCATCGGTGAACCGCTGGACCGCATGCTCGTCACGGACGCACCGATGGCGATCAAGTTCGCCATCGGCGAGAACCCGATCCGCACCTACGGCGCAAAGGGCCGCACGCCCGCGTCGCGCATGGGTTCGGTCGCCGCATTGCGCGAGCGCTTCGCCGCGGTGCGCGCCGCCGATGCGCGCGGCAGCGCGGCGGGCAAGGACAGCAGCAGGACCAGCGAATCGGACCGCATCCTGCGCGAGCTGACCGCCGGTCGTGCGTATGCGCACATCCATGCCTACCGCGCCGGCGAAATGGAAACCCTGATCGCGATCGCGCGCGAGGCCGGCTTCACCATCCGCGCGTTCCACCACGCGACCGAGGCCTACAAGATCGGTCCGCAGCTGGCGCAGGCCGGTATCGCCGCCGTGGTCTGGAGTGACTGGTTCGGCGTCAAGGCCGAAGCCTGGGACGCGATTCCGTGGAATGCCTCGATGCTGCTGGAGCAGGGCACGCACGTGGCCCTGCACAGCGATTCGGTCGACATCACCCGTCGCATGCACCAGGAGGCGGCCAAGGTCGTGCGCTACGGCGCGACGCGCGAGCAGGCGCTGCGCATGATCACGCGCGATGCGGCCTGGGTGCTGGGTCTGGAAGACCGCATCGGCTCGATCGAGACCGGCAAGGATGCGGATCTCGTGCTGTGGGACGCCGACCCGTTCAGCGCCGCCGCGCGCGTGCAGCAGGTCTACATCGACGGACAGCGCTATTTCGATCGTGCGACCGCGGATGCGGAGATCGCGCCATGAGTGGCCTGCACCGGACCGCGGCCTGTGTGCTCGCCGCACTCGCGATGGCGTGCACCGCGTCGGCCAATGCTGCGTCGACCGCGATCATCGGCGCACGCCTGCTGCCGGTGGCCGCGCCGGTCATCGAGGCCGGCACGCTGGTGATCGGAGACGATGGCCGCATCACCGCACTGGGGCCGGTCGGGACGGTCGAGGTGCCTGCCGGCGCGCGCCGCATCGATGCGACCGGCATGACGGTGTATCCGGGCCTGATCGATTCGGAGACCAGCCTCGGCCTGGCCGAGCGCGACATGGAGTTCGCCGCGCACGACGTGCTGGAAGCATCGACGCCGATGTTTCCGCAAGGCCGCGTGGCCGATGCCTTCAATCCCGACTCCGCGCATCTGGAAGTCGTGCGCGCCAACGGCATCACCCACGCCGTGGTCGCGCCGGGCGACAGCCTGCCGGTGACGGGGCAGGGCGCGCTGGTGCAACTGGCGGCCGGTCCGCAGGGGCATGTCGTGCGGTCACCGCTGGCGCTGTACGTCAACGTCAGCGAGCGGGTGTCCGGCGAAGGCGCACCCGGGACGCGCATGGGTGTGGCCGCGCAGCTGCGGCAACTGCTGACCGATGCGCGTGCACGCCTGGCGGACGCGTCGGCGCGGGCGAAGCCGGACCCGCGTCTCGACGCACTGGCGCCGGTCCTGCGCCGCGAGCAGCCGGTGGTGATCTCGGCGACCTCTTCGCAGGACGTCCGCCTGGCGCTGTCACTGGCGCGCGAGTTCGATCTGGATCTGATCCTGTCCGACGTCATCGATGCCGAAGACCAGTTCGATGCGATCGCCGCGGCCGGCGTGCCGGTGATCCTCGGGCCCATCCAGTTGCTGCCGCGTGCGACCCAGCGTTACGACGCGCACTACCGCGTGCCGGCGCAACTCGCGGCGCGCGGCATCCGCTTCGCGTTCTCGTCCGGCGGCGTCGCGCAGATCCGGCGCTTCGGCTATCCGCGCATGGCGCAGATGCGCAGCCTGCCGTATCTCGCCGGCCTGGCCACCGGTTACGGACTCGACGCCGATGTCGCACTGGAGGCAATGACCCTGGCGCCGGCCCGTATCTGGGGCGTGGATGATGCGATGGGCAGCCTGACGGTCGGCAAGCATGCGCATCTCGTCATCGCCACCGGCAGCCCGCTCGAACCGGTCAGCGATGTCCGCCATGTGTTCATCGATGGTCGCGAAGTGCCGCTCGACAGCTACCAGAGCCGCCTGCGCGACCGCTATCGCACGCCGGGTGCGCCGCGATGATGTTCCGCACCGCCAACCTGCATCGACGTCACCGTGCATCTGCGTGGCTGATGGTGGCCGGACTCGCCATCGCGGGCGCCACGGCTCCGGTAGTCGACGCACGCGCCGATGCCGCGTTGCCTGCGCCCGCACAGGTGCAGTGGGCGTGGTCGGACGAGGCTTCGACCACGTCGCGCGCGATCACCGTGATCGCCGAGGAACTGCCGCTGTCCGCTGCGGATGGCACCGCAGAGGCGACGGTGTTCTCGACGAGCTACCTCGCCGCCGGCGACGAAAACGCGAAACGTCCGGTGGTGTTCTTCTGGAACGGCGGACCGGGCAGTGCCGCGGTCGGCATGCACGCGACGTTCGCGCCGCGCACGCCCGGCGCCGCGCCTGACGACGCCGGTGCGCGTGGCAGCCGCGACAATCCGCACAGCCCGATCGACATCGCCGACCTGGTATTCGTCGATCCGGTGGGCACCGGCTACAGCCGTGTGCTGCATGACGGTGCGGGCGCGCAGCACTGGGGCGTCGTCCAGGATGCCGGTTCGGCGGCGCGCTTCGTCGCGGCCTGGCTGCGGCGGCACGGCCGCGAATCGTATCCGGTGATCCTGGTCGGACAGAGCTACGCCGGGATCCGCGTGCCGCTGGCCGCGCAGGCCCTGCGTGATGCGATGCCGGCACTGGATCTGCGCGGCCTGCTGCTGGTCTCGCCCTCGACCGGTGGCGTGCGTGCCGATGCGGCGGATGCCGACGCGCAGGCGCAGCGCGCACGCACACGCTGTCACGGACACCTCGCGGTCTATGCGCAGACGGCGGCCTTCCATGGCGTCGGTGCACAGGCGGGTCGCGCCCCGGCGGACATCGCCGCCGATGTCGAAGCCTTCCTGGGCACGCGCGACACCTTCGATGCCGACGACCGCGCACGCATCGTGGCCGACACCGGCATGCCGCTGCACGACGTGACCGCGGCCGAGGGCTGCGTGCCGCCGCTCGCGTTCCAGACCGGCCTGCTCGCCGCGCGTGGCGATCGCATCGGCACGGCTGACACGCGGCGCCACGCGCCACTCGCGCTGACCCGCACGCGTCAGCCGCCCTATGACGACCCGTCCACGTCGCCTTACACGCTCGACTACGACCTCGACGCGGCCTGGCAGCACTACCTGCGCCACGAGGTCGGCTATCGCACCGATGCGCCGTATGTGCGGCTGTCACTGGAGGCGCACGGCGCCTGGGACTGGTCGTGGCCGGCGCAGGCCGGCGCGTCCACCGCAGCGGTACTCGGCAGCCTGCTCGAGCAGGTGCCGGCGCTGCAGGTGCGGGTCGCCGTGGGCTATTACGACCTGTCGGTCGCGTATCTGGAGCCGGTGCGCGTGTTCGAGGCGGCCGGGCTGCCCGGCCCGCGGTTCACGATCACGCGTTACCCCGCCGGACATGCGGTGCATTCGGATGCGGACGCGCGTGCGCGTTCGTTCGCCGATCTGCGGGCACTGGTCGGAGGCGCGCCATGAGCGCGCCGGTCCATGCCTGCTCAGCCGGCGCGATACGCCGACAGCGGCAGCGCCGTGCTGGCCTTCAGGTCCTCGACGACGATCGAGCTGCGCATGTCGGAAATCTCGCTGCACGCGGCAACGCGCCCGAGGATCTCGCGGAAATGGTCGAGGTCGCGGGTGACCGTCTTGATCAGGAAGTCGCCGTCGCCGGTGACCATCGCGCAATCCAGGATCTCGGGGCACTCATCCACCAGTTCGCGGAAGGCCGAGGCCGGATCCGCGTTGTGACGCAGACGGACATGCACGTAACACTTCAATCCCAGACCGAGCCGCACCGGCTCCAGCAGCGCGGCGTAGCCGCGGATCAGACCCGCGCCACGCAGATGCTTGATGCGCCGCGAGCACTGCGAGTGCGACAGATGCACCACTTCGGCCAGCTCCATCATCGTGATGTCGCCCTGGCGCTGCAGCGTGTCGAGGATGCGCAGGTCGTGCTGGTCGAGGCGGACGTCGGCGGGTGGGGACATCTGGGCGTGGCTCCTGTCGGTGTCGACGGTACGGTCCGATCATACGAGCGTGGAGCAGGCGCATGAACGTGCCATCAGTTGCCTCGTACGCACTGTGGGTCCGGGATAAGGTCGCCGCCTGCCAGGCACGTCCGGGAAGCAACCAGTTGTTCGACAGTTCCATCGAAGAGCCCACGGCGTTGCTGCAGGGGCTGACCGCGTCGCTGGATCTCTCCGCTTCGGGGCACTACCGCAGCACGTTTCCCAACGGCAATCCGTTGATGCTCGACGCGCTGTCGCGGCGTTACGGGGTGGAGGTCGATCGCCTGTTCGCCACCGCCGGTGCATCGGCGGGCGTGCAGATCGTCTGCGCCGCATTGCTCGAGCCCGGCGCGCGGATCCTCGTCGAGCGTCCGTGCTTCGACATGCTCGTCGACCTCGCGCGCAGCATGGGCGCGGGCGTGGACCATCTCGATCGCGACCCGGTCACCGGCGCGATCACGCCCGGGGCCCTCGATGCGGCGATCGGGCCGGACACGCGCCTGGTGCTGCTGACCAATCCGAACAATCCGACCGGCTTCGTGCTCGATCGCGAGGCGCGTCGTGCGCTGGCCGTGGTCGCCGAGGCGCGGCAGGTGCCGATCGTGTTCGACGAGGTCTATGGCGGCTTCACCGACGACACGCCTGCACGCACGCTCGCAGCGCATGACTCGCCGTGGTTCGTCAGCGTCGGCAGCCTCAGCAAGCTCTACGGGCTGTACGCACTCAAGTGTGGCTGGATCGTCACCGGCGAGCAGACGCATGCACGCATCGGCCAGGCGTACCGGCGTCTGGAGAGCAGCGCGTCGCGACTGGCCCATGCGATCGGTGCGCGTGTGCTCGAAGCACCCGAACCGTTCGAGGCGCACTGGCGTGGCGTGCTGGCGGCGACGCGCCCGCTGGTCGAAACGCGGCTCGCCGCGCTCGAACACGCAGGCCTGATCCGCGGGCAACTGCCTGCAAGCGGCTGCATCTGTTTTCCCGCACTGCCGACCGGCTGGTGCGATGCGGCCTTCAGCGACTTCGTGTGGCACACGCAGGCACTGGCGGTGGCGCCGGGCCATCTGTTCGGCCGACCGGGCCATCTGCGGATCGGCTTCGGACGCGCGGCTGCGGACGTGGCCGAGGGCTTCGACCGTCTTGAAACGGGTCTGCGGACTTTCGAGGAGCAATCGCGATGACACAGGCGTCCACTCTGGGTGCGGTACCCAAGTTCGGCTGGTCGTTCGGACAGTTCGCGCTGGCCTCGCACATGGCCATCATCAGCATCTACCTGATGTACTACCTGACCGAGGGCCACGGCATCTCGGCGGGCCTGGCCGGACTGGTGCTGCTGCTGCCACGGGTCTGGAACGTGATCACCGATCCCCTGATGGGCGCGATCTCCGACCGCACGCAGTCGCGCTGGGGCCGGCGTCGCCCGTACCTGCTGATCGGTGCGCTGGTGTGGGGCGTGGCGTTCGCGGCGATGTTCGCGCTGCCGGTGCGCAGCGATCCGGTGGTGACCGCGGTGTGGTTCGTGGCGATCTACCTGGTGGTCAACACCGGCGTCACCCTGTACCACGTGCCGTATTCGGCGATGGCGCCGGAGATGACCCGCGACTACGACGAACGCCTGAAGCTGATCGGCTACAAGGAAATGGCCGCGCGCATCGCGGTGCTGCTGGCCATCGCCGGCGCGCCGTTGTTGCTGGAAGCGGCCGCCACGCCGGCGCAGGGCTACCGCTGGATCGGTCTCGCGTTCGGTGGACTGATCATGGTCTCGGGCGTGGTCGCGTTCTTCACTACCGCACGCGCACCCGCCGTGGATTTCCAGCCGCAGAAGATGAGCCTGCGCGAGCAGTGGGACACGCTCAAGCAGAACCGCCCGCTGGGCATCCTGTCGCTGGCCTACCTGTTCGGCAACATGGCCAGCGTGGCCTTCAGCGCGCTGCTGATCTACTTCATCACCGTGGTGCACGGACAGTCGCCGGCGCTGATGGGCGTGCTGTATCCGGTGGGCGCATTGACCAGCGTGTTCCTGACACCGGTGTGGGCGCGGATCGGTGCGCGCATCGGCAAGCGCGAAGCCTGCCGCATCGCCTACCTCGGCCTGATCGTGTGCTGGCTGTGTCCGGGCCTGGTGCCGCAGGGCGCGGTGTGGGCGCTGTACATCCTGATGTTCGTGCACGGCGCGTTCAACGCGGCAGCCGAACTGCTGCCCAACGCGATGGTCCCCGACACCGTGGAGTACGACGAACTCAACAGCGGTGCGCGTCGCGAAGGCACGATCTACGGCGCCTGGATCTTCGTGCAACAGACCGGCATGGCGCTGGGCGGTTTCGTCGCCAGCATGGCGCTCGTGCTGCTGGGCTACCAGGCCGGTGTGGAGCAGCACCCCGACTCGGTCGTCAACGGTCTGCGCTGGGGCTTCGCCGTGGTACCGGCCGCCGCGTTGATGGTGGCGTGGTGGCTGGTCGGCCGCTACGACCTCGATGCCTGGCGCTTCGCGCAGATCCAGCACGCACTGGCCGCGCGCCGCGCCGCCGCCGACACCCCGTCCAATGACACGGAGCACCCCGCACGATGAAGACGTCCGCCCGCATCTGCCTGTTCGCACTGTCGCTCTGCCTGCCGTTCGCCGCATATGCCGCGCCGGTACCTGATGCGGCACGCGAGCACACCGGCACCTTCGGCGGCACGGACGTGCGCTACACCTCGCGCATCGAGACCTACCGGGTCCGCGATGGCGAGGGCGCGGCCGATGTCGTGGTGATGAGCCACATCGCTGCCGGCGACGACGCCACGCGTCCGGTGCTGTTCGCCTTCAACGGCGGGCCGATCTCCGCATCGCTCTATCTGCACGCCGGTGCACTCGGCCCGCTGCGGGTGGCGTTCCCCGATGATCTCGATGCCGACCCGGCAGGCTTCGGCACGGTGCCCAACACCTACGCGATCCTCGATGTCGCCGACATCGTGCTGTTCGATCCGGCCGGCACCGGTTTCAGCCGGATCGTCGACGGCACACCGCCGGCACACTTCCATTCGGTGGACGCCGATGCACGCCAGCTGGTGGCGATGATCGAAGCCTGGTCGCAGCGGCACGGACGTCTCGACTCGCCCAAGTACCTGCTGGGCGAGAGCTACGGCACGCTGCGCGCCGCGGCTGCGGCGCACCAGATGCAGATGCGTGACACGCCGCTGCGCATCGACGGCGTGTTCCTGCTCGGCCAGGCGCTGAACATCATCGAGTACGCGCAGCGCGAGCAGAACATCATCAGCTACGTCGTCTCGCTGCCGACGGTGGCCGCGACGGCCTGGCATCACGGCCGAGTGGATCGCGACGGCCGTGAACTCGAAGCGTGGCTCGCCGAGGTGCGGCTGTGGGCGCGCACCGAGTACCTGACTGCGCTGTTCCAGGGCCAGTTCCTGCCCGCAGCGGAGCGGCTGGAGATCGCCCGGCAGCTGCAGGCCTACACCGGCGTCGATGCACAGGTGCTGCTGCGCGAAGAGCTCAAGCTGACCAAGGACGAGCACCGTGTCGAGCTGCTGAAGGACGAAGGCCTGGTGCTGGGCGTCTACGACACCCGCTATGCGGGCGCACCGGATCCGACGCGGACGTCCCCGGGCGCGACCGACCCCTCCGCCATCACCCTGCCGGCATTCCGCCACGGTATGGACGCACTGCTGCGTACCCAGTTCGGTGTCCAGGACACGTCCGACTACCGCGGCTCTGCGGACATCGGCGGCATCAATGCGTGGACCTGGGGCCGCAACACCACGCCGTTCGGCGACTGGCCCTACATGGTCTGGATCCGCGAGGTGATGGACGCCAATCCGGACTTCCGTGTCGTGATGGGCCATGGCCACCACGACACCGCGACGACCACCGGCGCGTCCGAATACGCGGTCGCGCATTCGGGCTGGCCGCTGGACCGGGTGCGCTCGGTGAACTACATCGGCGGGCACATGCCGTACACGATCGAAAGCAGCCTGGCGCAGTTCGCCGACGACCTGCGCAGCTTCGTGGCGGCGCCGTGATGCGCCCGCGGACTGCCGGCGTACGCGCCTGGGGCGTCGGCGCGTTGCTGGTGCTGGCCGGCGCTGCAGCGGGCGCGTCCGACGCACCGCCCGCGACGCCGGCCATCGCATCCGACGCCGTGGTCGTGCCTGCCGGCACACCGTTGCTGGCGCGCGTCGAACGCCAGCACCGGGGGCGATTCAACGGCCGTGCGCTGCGCTACCGCAGCGTCGTGGAGGAATGGCCGCTGCGCGATGCCGGCGGCGCGACGATCGCGTCGATCGTCTCCACCAGCTATCTCGCCGAAGGCACCGATGCGGCGCGTCCGGTGATCTTCGCGTTCAACGGCGGTCCGGGTTCGGCATCGGTCTGGCTGCACATGGGCTTCCTCGGGCCGAAGCGCCCGGACTACGGCACGCAGGCGGGCGGTGCGGAAAGCCGGCCACCGACCGCGCCGCCATTCGTGCTGGTCGACAATCCGGAGTCGCCGCTCGACGTGGCCGACGTGGTGCTGATCGATCCACCGGGCACGGGCTACGCGCGCGTGTTCGGCGAGGCCAATGCCGAGCGCGTGTTCGGTGTCCGCGAGGATGCGGACGCGGTCGCGCGTTTCATCGGCGACTGGCTGCGGCATCACGGCCGCGAAGGCAGCCCGCGTTACCTGATGGGCGAAAGCTACGGCACCGTGCGCGCGGCCGAACTGGCCCGCCTGCTGGCCGGTGGTCCGACCGGTAGCGGTCGCATGGACGGCATCACCCTCAACGGTGTGATGCTGCTGGGCCAGTCGATGGACGGCAGCCGCCGTGGCCCGGAACTCGCTTCGGCCACCGGTCTGCCGAGCTGGGCCGCCACCGCGTGGTACCACCGCGCCGTGCCACAGGACGTCGCCCTCGAGGCGCATGTCGCCCGCGCCCGTACGTTCGCCGAAGGACCGTATCTGCAGGCGCTGTTCGCGGGCTCGCGACTGCCGGCCGACACGCGTGCTGCCGTCGCCGCCGAACTCGAAGCGCTGACCGGCATCGATGCCGCGCGCTGGCTCGCACTTGATCTGCGCATGGACGCGTCGACGTTCGGACGCGAGGTGCTGCGTGATGCCGGCCTGCAGGTCGGCGCCTACGACGCGCGTTTCACCCTGCCGCTGGCCGCCTCCGGTGGCGATCCTGTCGCCGACGATCCCGCGATGGGCCAGTACGTGCCGCTGTACGTCGCCACGCTGCAGACACATCTGCGCGACGCGCTGGGCGTGCAGACCGCTCGCGCCTACAACGCGATCGAGTTCCGCCACATCAACGCCCGCTTCTGGAAGGGCCAGCCGCCGTTGCAGGAGAACCACGCGCTGTCGCTCGCCATCGCGATGCGGCGCAATCCGGCGCTGCGCGTGCTGGTCGCCACCGGCCACTACGATCTGGTGACCACGGTCGGCGCCGCCGACCAGGCCGTCGCGCTGTCGGGCATGGATCCGGCCCGCGTCGTCATGCGCACCTATGCCTCCGGGCACATGCCGTACATCGGCGTAGACAGCCGCGCCGCACTCGCGGCGGATGTCCGCGCATTCGTCACAGGAGCTTCTTCCGATGCCGTTGCACCCTGATTGCAGCACTGCGAGCGCGGCTCGATGAGCCGTGTGCTCGCGCGTCTGGCCGATCTTGGCCTGCAGTTGCCACCACCGCTGGTGCCGCCGCCGGGCGTGGTGCTGCCGTTCGCGTTCGCCCAGTGCATGGGCACGCGTGTGCTGATCGCGGGGCACGGGCCGCAAGGTCCCGATGGCCGTCTGACAGGCCCGTTCGGAAAGGTCGGGGCCGAAGTCGACGTGGCGGCCGCCCGCCATGCCGCCCAGCTGACCGGCCTGTCGATGCTGGCGAGCGTGCAGGCCTGCATCGGCGACCTGGACAGGATCAGCGGCTGGGGACGTGTGTTCGGCATGGTCGCCTCGGCGCCGGGATTCCAGGAGCAGCCCAGCGTGATCAACGGCTTTTCCGACCTGATCCACACGGTCTTCGGGCCTGTCGTCGGGCGCCATGTGCGCAGCGCGGTCGGCATGGCCGAATTGCCCTGGAACATTCCGGTGGAGATCGAGGGCGAACTGGAAATCGACGGAGGCACCGCATGACCGCGCTGCGCGACGGCTGCAACCGGAACCGGAGAGACCACGTGATGTCGAAGATGCAACGGGTCGCGACCGCCGCCGTGCTTGCGCTGGCCGCGTGGTCGGCATCGGCGCAGGAAGCCTCGCTGGTCTACGTGCTGACGCCGGCACCGTCGGCCGACGGCACACGCGTCGAGGCGGTCGACGTGCGCCTGACCATGACCGGCGTGCAGGTCGCGGAAGATGTGCCGCTGCTGCAGATGCCGCTGGTGTCGAGCAACGTGCCGACGGTCGCCGCATCGCTGTCGGGACTCGCAGCGCGCGACGCGCGTGGCCCGCTGCCGCTGGAAGTTCGCGACAGTGGCGAGGACCCTGCCACGCAGCGGAAGTGGTTCGCGGCGCGTGCGCCCGAAGGGGCGATCGAGCTGCACTACCGCGCCGCGACCGTCGATACGCTCGCCGCCCGCGGCGCAGCGCCGCCGATCGAACTGCGCGGCGACAGCCAGGCGGTCTCCGGCGGCGGTGCGACGTTCCTGGTGCGCCCGACCGGGGGCGATTTCCGCATGCGCGCCGAATGGGATCTGGCGGCCCTGCCGGCCGGCGCGGTCGGACTGAGCAGCCTCGACACGCTGGCCGATGACGAGGTCGCACCAGCCGGCCTGATCGACAGCGCGTACTTCATGGCCGGCATGATCCAGCGCTATCCGGAAGACGGTGCCACCGACCGCTTCTTCTCCGCGTGGCAGGGCAACCCGCCGTTCGACACCCGCGACATCATGGTCTGGGGCGACGCGCTGTACGCGCATTACCTGCGCCTGTTCGACGCGCCGCCGACGCCCTACGGCGTGTTCCTGCGCCGCAACCAGGTCAATCCCGGCGGCGGCATCGGCATGCACCGCTCGTTCGTGCTGACCTACGACACCGACCGCGGCAACGATCCCGAAGCGCTGCGCTTCACGCTCGCGCACGAGATGTTCCACACCTTCCAGCCGCTGATGGCGCGCGGGCGCGGCATGGACGACAGCCTGGGCGCGGCATGGTTCAACGAGGGCCTGGCGGTGTTCTACCAGGGCACGCTGCCGTTCCGCTTCGGCATGGTCACGCCGGAGGCCTATCTGCGCGATCTCAACTTCACGATGGCGCGCTTCTACACCAACCTGTTCGGCGCAACGCCCAACCGCGAGGTCGCCGGGCGCTTCTGGGAAGACACCCGCATCCGCACGCTGCCCTACGACCGCGGCTACGTGTACTTCGTCAACGTCGACGCGGCGATCCGCAAGGCCTCCGACGGCGCACGCTCGCTAGACGACCTGATGCTGGCGCTGCAGCAACGCCGCGCGCAGGATCTGCCGATCGAACAGGCGGACTGGGAAGCGCTGATCGACGCCGAACTCGGACAGCCGGGTGTGGACGCATTCCACGCGATGCTGGACGGCCAGGTGCAGGTGCCGGACGCGGACGTGTTCGGCCCGTGCTTCACCCGCGTGCAGCGGCCGATGCGCCGCTACGAACTGGGCTTCGAGCCGAAGGTGCTGGTGGAGGCGACGCGCATCGTGCGTGGTCTCGTCGCCGGCTCCGCGGCAGAGGCGGCCGGTCTGCGTGACGGCGACGAGATCCTGCAGCCGGTCGGCCAGGACGCGATCCAGGGCGAGCAGGACGGCGTGCTGGAACTGCAGATCCGGCGCGATGGCCGGGACAGCGTCATCCGCTACCAGCCGCGCGGCGAGACGGTGGACACCTGGCAGTGGACGCGCGTGGCCGACGTGCCCGACACGGCGTGCCGCGTCGACACGGCGCATTGAATCCGCCCGCGGACCGCGGGCGCACCGGGTCTGAGGTGCCGGCCTGATCCGCGCCACGTGGCGGATCAGGCGACGGAGCGTGCGCCCTCAGCGATGCCGGTTGATCGCATCCCGCAACGTGCGCGCCTCGCGCGCCGCGGCGTCCGCGTAGTCGTCGCCGTTCGATGCGTAGAGGATCGCGCGTGACGAACTGACCATCAAACCGGTGCCGTCAGCGGTCTTCGCATGCGTGACCACCGCTTCGACATCGCCGCCCTGCGCGCCGACACCCGGCACCAGGAACGGCATGTCCCCGACGATCGCGCGGACTTCGCGCAACTGTTCGGGCCAGGTCGCGCCGACGACCAGCGACACGTTGCCGTGGCCGTTCCAGTCACGCGCGATGGTCTCGGCGACGTGCTGGTACAGCGGACGTGTGGCGTCGCCGTGCGCGACCGGCAGGTCCTGCAGATCGGCCGCGCCCGGATTCGAGGTGCGGCACAGGATCACGACGCCCTTGTCGCTGCGGTCGAGGAACGGCTGCACCGAATCACGACCGAGGTAGGGATTCACCGTCACCGCATCGGCCTCGAAACGCTCGAAGGCCTCGGCGACGTAGCGCTGCGCGGTGCTGCCGATGTCGCCGCGCTTGGCATCGAGGATCACCGGCACGCCCGGGTGCACGGCATGCAGATGCGCGATCAGCCGTTGCAGCGCGTCCTCCGCACCGAGCGCGGCGAAGTGCGCGATCTGCGGCTTGAACGCGCAGGCGTATTCGGCGGTCGCATCGGCGATGTCGCGGCAGAACGCGAACACCGCATCGGGGTCGTTGGCGAAACGTGCGGGGAACTTCGCCGGTTCGGGGTCGAGACCGACGCAGACGAGCGTGTCGGCGGACTGCCAGCGCGCACGCAGCGCCTGCATAAAGGTGTGCGTCATGGAACGGCTCTCAGGTGACGATGATCGGCGCGCCGTGGGTGACGACGACCGTGTGTTCGAACTGCGCCCCAAAGCCCTTGGGGCAGATCAGCGACCAGCCGTCGTCCAGGTCTTCGGTGCGCGTGGCGTGGGTCGCGAGGAACGGCTCGACCGTGATGACCATTCCGTCGTGCAGACGGCGGGTGTCGCGGGGATCGAAGTAGCCGGGAATCGAACCGGGCGCTTCGTGCAGTGCACGGCCGATGCCATGGCTCTGCAGATTGCGGATGATGCGCAAACCGCGGCGTGCGGCGACAGTTTCGATGGTGCGGCCGATACTGCTGAGCAGTTCGCCCGCACGCAGCTGGGCGATGGCGGCGTCACGTGCTTCGCGCGTCGCATCCAGCAGGCGCTGCTGCGCGGCGCTCGCGGTGCCGACGACGAAGCTCGCGCCGGTGTCGGCGAAGAAGCCGTCGAGTTCGGCGGAGACGTCGATGTTGACCAGATCGCCATCCTGCAGCGGCGTCGCGTTGGGGATGCCGTGGGCGACGACGCGGTTGACGCTGATGCAGGTCGCGGCGGGGAAGCCGTAGGTCAGCACCGGCGCGGATTGCGCGCCGGCGTCGTGCAGCATGTCGGCGCCGATGGCGTCGAGTTCGCGCGGCGTCGTGCCGGCCAGCGCCTGTTCGCGCATCGTCGACAGGATGCGCGCGACAAGTGCGCCGGCGCGCTTGAGGCCTTCGAGTTCTTCGAGGGTCTGGATGGTCATGTGGCGCTCCCGGTGGTCTGTCTCACCCCGACCCCTCTACCACGGCGGGCACGTCGTCCCGGAGGGAGAGGGGTTCGACGCTCTTCGGCTGCCGGTCCGCGCAGGCATCCGCGCGGACCGGTTGCCGGATCGCTTACTTCAGCGCCTTGAACCGCAGACGCTTCGGACCCGCGTCGTCGCCCATGCGGCGGCGCTTGTCTTCTTCGTACTCGCGGTAGTTGCCCTGGAAGAACTCGACGTGGCTGTCGCCTTCGAACGCGATGATGTGCGTGGCGATGCGGTCGAGGAACCAGCGGTCATGCGAGATCACGAACGTGTTGCCGGGGAACTCCAGCAGCGCGTCTTCGAGCGAGCGCAGGGTTTCGATGTCGAGATCGTTCGACGGTTCGTCGAGCAGCAGCACGTTGCCGCCCTGCAGCAGGGTCTTGGCCATGTGCAGACGACCGCGCTCACCACCCGACAGCGAGCCCACCAGCTTCTGCTGGTCCTGGCCCTTGAAGTTGAAGCGGCCGATGTAGGCGCGCGACTGGATCTCGACGCCGTTGATGTTGAGGATGTCGAGGCCGCCGGCGATCTCCTGAAAGACGTTGTGGTTGCCCTCCAGCGCATCGCGGCTCTGGTCGACGTAGGACAGCTGCACGGTCGGGCCGACGACGATCTCGCCGGAATCCGGCTTCTCCTGCCCGGTGATCATCTTGAACAGCGTGGATTTACCCGCGCCGTTCGGGCCGATGATGCCGACGATGGCGCCCGGCGGAATGATCATCGACAGGTCGTCGATCAGCAGGCGGTCGCCGAACTTCTTGGTAACGCCCTTGAACTCCATCACCGCATTGCCCAGACGCTCGCCCGGCGGAATGAAGAGTTCGTTGGTCTCGTTGCGCTTCTGGTAGTCCACCGACTGCAGTTCTTCCAGTCGGGCCAGACGCGCCTTGCCCTTGGTGCGGCCGCCCTTGGCGTTCTGGCGCGACCATTCCAGTTCCTTCTGGATCGCCCTCTGGCGGGACTTTTCCTGGTTGTCTTCCTGCTTCAGGCGCTCGTCTTTCTGGGTCAGCCAGTCGGTGTAGTTGCCCTTCCACGGAATGCCGCGGCCGCGATCGAGTTCGAGGATCCACTCGGCGGCGTTGTCGAGGAAGTAACGGTCATGGGTGACCGCCACGACGGTGCCGGTGTAGCGCGCGAGGAACTGCTCCAGCCACTCCACCGACTCGGCGTCGAGATGGTTGGTCGGTTCGTCGAGCAGCAGCATGTCCGGCTTCTGCAGCAGCAGACGGCACAGCGCGACGCGGCGCTTCTCGCCACCCGACAGGTTGCCGACCTTGGCCTCCCACGGCGGCAGGCGCAGCGCATCGGCGGCCACGTCGAGCTGGTTTTCCAGCGTGTGCGCATCGCCGGCGGCGAGGATCGCCTCAAGGCGCTCCTGTTCCTTGGCCAGCGCATCGAAATCGGCGCCTTCCTCGGCGTAGGCGTCATAGACCTTGTCCAGCGTGGCCTGGGCCTGCAGCACTTCTCCCACGCCTTCTTCCACAGCTTCGCGCACCGTCATCTCGGGATCGAGCTGCGGTTCCTGCGCCAGATAGCCGACCTTGGTCCCGGCTTGCGCACGCGCCTCGCCTTCGAAATCGGTGTCGACGCCGGCCATGATCTTGAGCACCGTCGACTTGCCGGCGCCGTTGAGGCCCAGCAGGCCGATCTTCGCGCCCGGGAAGAACGACAGCGAGATGTCCTTGATGATCTGCCGCTTCGGCGGGACCACCTTGGACACGCGGTTCATGGTGTAGATGTATTGCGACATGGGGGCTCCGGTTGTGCCGGCCCGCGCCGGGGCCCGGTCGGGCGGCGTCGGGGGAGGAAGGGATGGCGCCGATTATAGCGGCTCGCGCCCGGCGGGGCCGCGCGCCGGGCGGGCCGGCGCTACAATGGCCGGCCTCGCCGTTCACTGTTCCGGAGCCCTCGATGTTCCAGCGCGACGCCCGTCTCGAAAGCTACGATCCCGAACTCGCCCAGGCCATCGCGAACGAGGTCCGCCGCCAGGAAGACCACGTCGAGCTGATCGCCTCGGAGAACTACTGCAGCGCGCTGGTGATGGAGGCGCAGGGCAGCCAGCTGACCAACAAGTACGCCGAAGGCTATCCGGGCAAGCGCTATTACGGTGGTTGCGAGTACGTCGATATCGCCGAGCAGCTCGCGATCGACCGTCTCAAGCAGCTGTTCGATGCCGACTACGCGAACGTGCAGCCGCATTCGGGCTCGCAGGCCAACCAGGCCGTCTACTTCGCGCTGCTGCAGCCGGGCGACACCATCCTCGGCATGTCGCTGGCGCACGGCGGTCATCTGACCCACGGCGCCAAGGTCAACGCATCGGGCAAGCTGTTCAATGCGATCCAGTACGGCGTCGACGATGCCGGCCTGATCGATTACGACGAAGTCGAGCGCCTCGCGGTCGAGCACAAGCCGAAGATGGTCGTCGCCGGGTTCTCCGCGTATTCGCAGATCGTCGACTGGGCGCGCTTCCGCGCGATCGCCGACAAGGTGGGCGCGTACCTGTTCGTCGACATGGCGCACGTCGCGGGCCTCGTCGCCGCGGGCGTGTACCCGACGCCGGTGCCGCACGCGCACGTCGTCACCTCGACCACGCACAAGACGCTGCGCGGTCCGCGCGGCGGCATCATCGTCGCGAGCCAGACCGGTGCCGGCGAGCAGTTCGACGAGATCGCCAAGAAGCTGCAGTCGATCGTGTTCCCCGGCATCCAGGGCGGCCCGCTGATGCACGTGATCGCCGGCAAGGCGGTCGCGTTCAAGGAAGCGCTGGAGCCCGCGTTCAAGACCTACCAGCAGCAGGTGGTCAAGAACGCGCAGGCGATGGCCAAGGTCATCATCGAGCGCGGTTACAAGATCGTCTCTGGCGGCACCGAGAACCATCTGATGCTGGTCGACATGATCGGCAAGGACGTCAGCGGCAAGGACGCGGAAGAAGCCCTCGGCCGCGCCCACATCACCGTCAACAAGAACTCGGTACCCAACGATCCGCGCAAGCCCTTCGTGACCTCGGGCCTGCGTCTGGGCACGCCGGCGGTGACCACGCGTGGTTACGTCGAGCAGGATTGCACCGATCTCGCCCACTGGATCTGCGACGTGCTCGATGCACCGAAGGACGAGGGCGTCATCGCCACCGTGCGCGACAAGGTCGCCGCGCAGTGCGCGCGGTATCCGGTGTACGGCTGATGTGGGCCGGATCGCTGCTCGCCCTGCTGGCAGCCACTTCGGCGCAGGAGTACAACGCCAAGGCCATCCATGATCGCCACGTCGATCCTGTGTACGCCGAAGCCGATCCCGAAGAGTTGCTGCTCTGCCCGCCCGGTACCACGCCGCGGATGACCGAAGCGCAGCTGCGGGATCGTCTCGAAACCTGGTACGGCGATCTTGTCGACCAGGACATATCCGCTGCCTCTGATCCCACCGTGCGCGAGGCGCCGCAGCAACTGCGTTATCCGCGAAGGGCGCTTCGCGCTTATGGTGCGGGGCAGGTGGTGCTGATGATCCTGATTGAGAAGGACGGCTCGGTACCCGAGGCGCTGGTGAGTTGCAGTTCCGATCCGCTCTATGAGGCCAGCGCTGTGGAGTTTGCGCTGGGGTATCGTTTCGCCCCAGCCATGTTGCACGGCCAGCCAGTCCGCTCACTGGTCCGCCAGCCGGTCGAGTTCGACGGCCCCGAACGCTGAATTCCCCTCAGAGCGCCCATGTACTGCCCCTTCTGCCAAGGCACCGACACGCGCGTGATCGATTCGCGCGTGTCCGAGGACGGCGCCACGATCCGTCGTCGTCGCGAATGCGAGGCCTGCGGCGAGCGGTTCAGCACGCTGGAATCCATCGAGCTCAAGCTGCCGGCGATCATCAAGGGCGATGGCCGCCGCGAGCCGTTCGACGCGCGCAAGCTGCGCCTGAGCATGGACCGCGCGCTGCACAAGCGCCCGGTGTCGGAAGAGCAGATCGAAACCACGGTGCGTGCGGTCGTGCACCAGCTGCGCATGACCGCCGAGCGCGAAGTCTCCTCGCGCCGGGTCGGCGAGTTCGTGATCGCCGAACTGCGCAAGCTCGACCATGTCGGCTTCGTGCGGTTCGCGTCGGTCTACCGGTCGTTCGAGGACGTGGCCGATTTCCGCGAGGAGCTCGACCGGCTCGAACGCGATCTCCCGGGCGAGGGCCAGTTGCCCTTGCTCGACGGCGGGGCCGCGCCGGTGAAGGGGCCACGCAAACGTTGACTGTCGCGGCAGAGCACCGCGTCCGGGGAGTTCCATGACCGATTTCACTGCCGACGACCACCGCCACATGACGCAGGCCCTGCGCCTGGCCGAGCGCGGCGCCTGGACCACGCGTCCCAACCCGATGGTCGGCTGCGTGATCGTCGCCGCGGGCGAGGTCGTCGGCGAAGGCTGGCACCAGCAGAAGGGCGGCCCGCACGCGGAAGTGTTCGCGCTCCAGGCGGCCGGCGCGCGTGCGCGCGGCGCGACCGCCTACGTGACCCTGGAACCCTGCGCGCACACCGGCAGCACCGGGCCGTGTGCCGATGCGCTGATCGCGGCCGGCGTCTCGCGCGTGGTCGCGGCGATGCGCGACCCGTTCCCGCAGGTCGACGGCGCCGGCTTCGAGCGGCTGCGTGCGGCCGGCATCGCGGTCGAATCCGGCCTGATGGAAGCGCAGGCGCGTGCGCTCAATCGCGGCTTCCTGTCCCGCGTCGAGCGTGGACGGCCGTGGCTGCGGGTCAAGCTCGCCTGCAGCCTCGACGGGCGCACGGCGATGGCCAACGGCGATTCGAAATGGATCAGCGGCGAGGCTTCGCGCGCGGACGTCATGCGCTGGCGTGCACGCGCCGGCGCGCTGCTGACCGGCAGCGGCACGGTCCTGGCCGACGACCCGCAGCTGACCGTGCGTCTCGATGCGGACGCGCCGTTCGCGGTGCCGCTGCGCGTGGTGCTGGACGCAGGCCTGGCGACGATCGCGCGCGGCAACGTGCGCGATGGCGCGGCGCCCACGCTGTACGTGCATGCCCCCGACACCAAGGTGCCGCACGGCTTCGATGCGCCGCGCGTGGCGATCGCCCGCGCGGCCGACGGCCAGCTCGACCTGCACGCGGTGCTGGCGGCGCTGGGCGAAGGCGGCATCAACGAGGTCCAGGTCGAAGCGGGCGCGACGCTATCGGGCGCGTTCCTGCGTGCGGGTCTGGTCGACGAACTGCTGCTCTATGTCGCGCCGGTGCTGCTGGGCGAACGCGGCCGGCCACTGTTCGACGGCCTCGGCATCGACACGATGGCGCAGCGCCTGCATCTGCGGACGGTCGAGACGCGCCAGGTGGGCGACGACCTGCGCCTGCTGCTGCAGCCGAAGCCGGCTGCCTGACGGGTGCGGGTGGCGCCCGGCGCTGAGCGGACGTCGTCGACATTCAGCTGTCCGCGCAATGAAGCGTCCCGCCACAGCGCCAGAGGCCCCAGGACGGGCGCTGCTAGAATGCGCGGGCCGGCCCTGCCGGCAACACACAATCGAATGTCTTCGGGGCGGGGTGGAAGTCCCCACCGGCGGTAGGCGCGGCGACGCGCGAGCCCGCGAGCGCTGCCGGCAACCGCCGGCGGGTCAGCAGATCCGGTCGAATTCCGGAGCCGACGGTCAGAGTCCGGATGCGAGAAGACGACCTCATGCGTGGCCTTCCGGCCGTGCACGCTGTCGCGTCCCGGACCGTTCCCTTTCGGCTTGACCGTGCGGGCGTGCCCTGTGCGGACGGAGGCAGCGACATGTTCACCGGACTGATCGAGGGCGTCGGACGCCTGGTTTCCACCGAGTCGCGTGGCGGCGACGCGCGGCTGCGCATCGCGGTCGGCACGCTGCCCTTCGACGGCGTGGCGATGGGCGAGAGCATCGCGGTCAATGGCGTCTGCCTGACCGTGGTGGCATTCGACGACGCGCATTTCGAGGCGGATGCGTCGACCGAAACCCTGTCGCTGACCACGCTCGGCGTGCTCGCGCCCGGCCGCGCAGTGAATCTGGAGCGCGCGATGCGCCCGACCGATCGCATCGGCGGCCACATGGTCAGCGGCCACGTCGACGGCGTCGGCAGCGTCGCGTCGGTGCACGACGATGCACGCGCGCAGCGCTGGCGCTTCGACGCGCCGGCCGCGCTGCTGAAGTACATCGCGCACAAGGGCTCGATTTGCGTCGACGGCGTCAGCCTGACGGTCAACGTCGTCGATGCGAGCGGCTTCGAGGTCGCGCTGGTGCCGCACACCGTCGCGCATACCGCGTTCGGCAGCACGCCCGTCGGCGAGGCGGTGAACCTGGAAGTGGATCTGGTCGCGCGCTATGTCGAGCGCCTGCTGAGCGCGGGCGTCGTCCCGGCGGGAGCGGCGGCATGAATTTCGCACCGGTACCCGAACTGCTGGAAGAGATCCGCCAGGGCCGCATGGTGGTCATCGTCGACGACGAGGACCGCGAAAATGAAGGTGACCTGATCATGGCCGCCGAGCTGGTCAAGCCGTCGGACATCAACTTCATGGTCACCCACGGCCGCGGCCTGGTGTGCCTGCCGGTGACGCCCAGCCGCGCCGCGCAGCTGGGTCTGGCGCCGATGGTCCGCGCGAACACCGCGCAGTTCCAGACCAACTTCACCGTCAGCATCGAAGCCGCCGAAGGCGTGACCACCGGCATCTCGGCGCACGACCGCGCGCACACGATCCGCACCGCGGTGAAGGCGAACGCGAAGCCCGAGGATCTGCACCAGCCCGGCCACATCTTCCCGCTGGTCGCCCAGCCCGGCGGCGTGCTGACCCGCGCCGGTCACACCGAGGCCGGCGTGGATCTGGCGATGCTCGCGGGCCTGGAGCCGGCCGGTGTGCTGGTCGAGATCCTCAATCCCGACGGCAGCATGGCGCGCCGCCCGGAGCTGGAGGTCTTCGCCCGCGAACACGGCCTGAAGATGGGCTCGATCGCCGATCTCATCGCCCACCGCCTCGCCACCGAGCACACCGTCGAGCGCATCGACGAGCGCGAGATCGACACCGAGTTCGGCGCCTTCCATCTGGTGACGTATCGCGACCGCATCGCTCACGAGCTGCATTTCGCGCTGGTGCGCGGCACGCCCGACGCCGACACGCCGACGCTGGTGCGCGTGCAGGTGGAGAACCCGCTCGCCGATCTGCTGCACTGGCGCCGCGACGATTTCGGCGTCGCCGGCAGCGATGCGCTGCGCGCGATTGCGGAAGCAGGGCAGGGCGTGATGGTGGTGCTGTCGGCGCCGCGCGACTCCGACGCCCTGCTGGCACGCCTGCGCAAGGAAACCGTGGTCCGGCCGCCCGGCAAGGACAAGGACGTAGGCCAGTGGCGCCGCAACGGCGCCGGCGCGCAGATCCTCGCCGATCTGGGCCTCGGCCGGCTGCGCGTGCTCGGCACGCCACGCAAGCAGGTGGGCCTCGCCGGCTACGGCCTCGAAGTCGTCGAATACGTACTGGCGTCGGCGGACCAGTAGAATGGCGCTGTAATCAACGAATGGAAGGCGGAATGGGCATTTTCTCCAGATGGTTCGGGAAGGAATCGGCGGCTGACGAAGCTGCGGCCAGTGCGCGCGCAACCACTCAGGAGAATGCGGTCGATCTTGCGACTCTGCGCGCCCATTGGGACGCCAACGGCTTCGCCGTTCTTCCTGGCTTCTACAGCGACGACGAGCTCGACCGCGCGGAGCTTCGCGTACGACGTGCCTGGGATGAGGGAGAGTCGCGGATCGTAGTTGATGACATGGTGACCGGGCGCCGTTCGCGTCTGGTGGATGTGGACGCCGATGCGCGACGCGACCACCGGTTCAAGACGAACGACCTCTACCTCGAGCACGAGGAGGTCAGGTATCTCGCGTTGAACGCCCGCATCACCCCGATCCTTCGCGAGCTGCTGGGGCATGTGCCGGTATTGTGCAACTCGCTGAGCTTCCAGCAGGGGAGTACGCAGGCCGACCACGTCGATGCGCTCTTCATGACGCCGCGCAGTCAGCATCATCTGATTGCGATCTGGGTTGCGCTCGAGGATTGCCATGCCGATGCCGGCCCCCTCCGCTATTACCCGGGTAGCCATCGCATCCCCCCGTATGCGTTCAGCAACGGCAGCAACCACGTGGTCGATGTCGAGATGCCTGCCTGGCAGGCCTACATGGACCGCGAAGTGGCTGAGCGAGGCCTCGAGCCCCTGACGTTTCCCGCGCGCAAGGGCGACGTGTTCATCTGGAGCGCGTACCTGCTCCACGGTGGCTCTCCGATCGTCGATGCCAGCAAAACCCGCAATAGCGCTGTGTTCCACTATTACTCCGAGTCGGACAGCATTGCGCACGGTTGCACGCTGGTGCCGTGCGAGGGCGGATTCTGGATGCATCGCGAGCATCAGCCCGTGCCCGGTCTGGGGCCCTCGCAGGCGCCGCCGCTGCCGGCGACTGCACGCGTGACCGCGGGTGCCGCGCAGTGAGCTACATCGAAGGCGACCTGCGCGCCCCGGCCGGTGCGCGTTACGCGATCGTCGCCAGCCGCTGGAACCCCAAGATCACCGACGCCCTGATCGCCGGTGCGCGCAAGGCGTTCGCCGATCACGGCGTCGCCGAGGACGCGGTCGACGTGATCCGCGTGCCCGGTGCCTGGGAGATCCCGGTGGTCTGCGCGCGGCTCGCTGCCGCCGGCGCACACGCCGCGCTGCTGGGCCTGGGCTGCGTGGTGCGCGGTGACACGCGTCATTACGAGCAGGTGGCCGACGGCTGCAGCGACGCGCTGATGCGCGTGGCGCTCGACAGCCGGGTGCCGGTTGCCAATGGCGTGCTCGCGGTCGAGGACTACGTCGACGCCGAGAAGCGCGCCGGCGGCAGCCACGGCAACAAGGGCGAAGAAGCGGCGCTGGTCGCCATCGAAATGAGCAACCTGTTGGACAAGATCGGATGAACCAGACCCGCAAACCCCATGGTGTCGACCCGGTGCTGCGCTCGCGCGCGCGCCGTCGCGCGCTGCAGGCCATCTACGCGATGCAGATGTCGGGCACCGAGCCGCGCGAGATCGTCGCCCAGTTCGCGCACGAGCAGGCCAAGGAGATCGCCGATCTCGCGTACTTCGAGGATCTGGTCCACGGCGTGGGCACGCGCTATCGCGAGCTCGATGCGGCACTGGCACCGTTCCTCGACCGCACGATCGAAGAGGTCGATCCGATCGAGCGCGCGATGCTGCGCATCGCAGCCTACGAACTGCAGCACCGCGTCGACGTGCCGTACCGCGTCGTCATCGACGAGGCCCTGAAGACGGTCAAGCGTTTCGGCTCCGAACACGGCCACACCTACGTCAACGGCGTACTCGACCGCGCCGCGGCGGAATGGCGCGCGCCGGAAGTCGGCGCGCTGCGCGGGCGTTGAGCCCCGCACGGCTGCAATGGCCGGCGAGTTCGACCTGATCGACCGCATCCGCGCGCGCATCGTCGCGCGCGATGACGTGGTGCTGGGCATCGGCGACGATGCCGCGCTGCTGCAGCCGCCCGCCGGCATGCAGCTCGTCGTGGCGATGGACACGCTCAATGCCGGCATCCATTTCCCGCATGACACCGCTCCGGCCGACATCGGCTGGAAAGCGCTGGCGGTGAACCTGTCCGACCTCGCCGCGATGGGCGCCACGCCGGCGTGGTGCACATTGTCTTTGTCTCTGCCCGAACCCGATGCGGCGTGGGTGGATGCGTTTCTGGATGGTTTCGACGCACTCGCGCGTCAGCACACTGTGGCGCTGGTCGGCGGCGACACCACGCGCGGGCCGCTGTCGGTCTGCGTGACCGTGTTCGGCTTTGTTTCCCCTGACCGCGCGCTGCGGCGCGACGGCTCGCGTGTCGGTGACGATGTCTGGATCAGCGGCACACCGGGCGACGCCGCAGCGGCGCTCGCGCAATGGTCGTCAGGGCGCGCGCGTGATCCGGCGTTGCGCGCCCGGCTCGACCGGCCGGAACCGCGGGTCGCGCTCGGTCTGCGTCTCTCCGGCTTCGCGAATGCCGCGATCGATATCTCCGACGGTCTGCTGGCCGATCTCGCCCACGTCTGCCGCGCCAGCGCCCTGTGCGCCGAGATCGACATCGATGCGTTGCCGGTGTCGGATGCGCTGCGCGCCGCTGCGTCCGAACCGGACACGCGTCGCACGCTGCAGGCGAGTGGTGGCGACGATTACGAGCTCTGCTTCACCGCGCCGGTCGGCGCTCGTGACGCGATCGTGGCCGCTGGGCTGGAGGCAGGTGTGCCGGTGACCCGGATCGGGTGGATCGTGGAAGGGCAGGGTGTCGTCGCGACTGCGAACGGCGCGCCCTGGATGCCGGTGCGCGCTGGTTGGGATCACTTCGACGTCTGAGGTCAGTGTGCGCCTGCGCTCCCTGCCGGGCGGGATTTCACGTCCTCTGGCAGCAGGCTGAGGACCTCGTCGATGATGCCCGGCAGTGCCGTTTCGCTGTAGCCACGATGGGTAAAGGCCACTCGCCCGTCGCGGTCCAGCATGAACATGTGCGGCAGTGTGCGTACGCCATAGAGATCGCTGACGGCGCCGCGTGCATCGTGGACCCAGGTCAGATCCATATCGCGATTCCGCCGGACCACCTCGACGAAGTCGCGTCGGGGCTCCTTGTAGTTGATCGCGACGACTTCCAGCGCCTCGCGCCCCACGACCCGCTGGAAGTGTCCGAGAACCGGTAACTCCTTGCGGCACGGCGGACACCACGAAGCCCAGAACGTCACGATCACGACCTTGCCGCGCAGCGCTGCAAGGTCCACCTCGTTGCCGGCCCGGTCCTTGCCGAGCAGGGGCGGCGGCAGGCTGCCGACTGCGGGCGGTGCAGTACCGTTCGCGAGTGCAGATGCCGTTGACACACACAACAGCAGGCACGCGAGTACGCGTGCGGCGATCGAAGTCTTCATCCCTGATTTCCAGTAGTAGTCCCCGGGCGGATCTTCGCATGCCCGGCGTACTGTTCAAATCAGTCATCCGCGCGGAACGCATCCTCGATCCAGCGCAGTGCCGGCGCATCGGTATCGCCGCTCGCTTCAACGACATCGAACCGGCAGGGCAGATCACGCAATCCACGTTCGCGCAGCAGGAACTGCTGCGCAGCCAGCACCAGTCGTCGGCGCTTGCCGGCATCGATCGAGGCCGCGCCGCCGCCGAAGGCCGCGGTGCGGCGATGGCGGACTTCGACGAACACGACGACACGCGAGGTGCCGCGTGTGTCGAGCATCACCAGATCGAGTTCGCCGCCGCGGAATCCGACATTCGCGGCGACGGGATACAGGCCGGCGGCCTGCAGGTGCGCAGCCGCGGCGCGCTCGACGGCAGCGCCATCGCGCCGCCGGTCGTTCAACCGCCGGCGTCCGCCTGCGGCACCACGTGGCCGTTGCGCCAGGTCGCCCAGGCGGGCTGGCGCATGACATTGCCGTCCGCAGCGATGCGCAGCATGCCGGTCGCGCCACCGATGGCGGCATCGGGCGTGCGGGCCAGGTGTTCGAGGTAGCCGCTCAGCAGCCAGGCGTCGAAGCCGAACGCGAACAGACGCGCGGCCCCGCCGCGTGCGGTGGGCAGATCGCGCGACACCGTCGTCAGCGGCGGCAGCGAACGCGCGCTGGCACCGGTCGACCAGCTTTCGGTCGGGAACGCGATGCCGTCGAGGATCTGGTCCTCTTCCGGCTTGCCCGTGCCCTGGACGAGCAGCGAGCTGCCGACGCGCGGACGCGTGGCGAGTCCGGCGACCGACAGTTGCGGCGCGATCACCCGCGCCTGGTTGCCCCGGATCGCGAGGTACACCGCGTCGACGCCGGTGCCGCTGGCGAGTGCGTTCTGCAGCGCGGCGGTCTGGTCGACCGGCTGGTCGCCGACGACCGCGAGCGTGCCCACCACGCTGCCGCCAGCCTGCAGCAGACGTGCGGTCAGTGCATCGACGCTGCGACGCGCGGCGTCCTCGCCGTTGCTCAGCACCAGCACGTTGCGTGCGTTGCGCTTGAGCAGGTACTGCGCGGCGGCGTCGCCTTCGTCTTCCGGTGCCAGCGAGAAGGCTGCGGCATTGTCCGGCGCGCCGGCCGAGCCGCGGTTGAGGGCGATCACGGGCACCTGCGCCGGGCTGCGGAACAGGGCATCGACCTCTTCCCGGCCCAGCGGACCGACCACCTGGTCGGCCCCTTCGGAGATCGCACGCGCGTAGGCGCTGGCGGTGCCCGCCGCGGTGCCGGTGGTGTCGTAGAACGCGAGTTCGGGTCGATCACGGCGCTCGCCGTAGTAGCCGGCCAGCAGGCCGTCGCGCACCGGCGCGGCCGCGGTCGCGAGGGATCCGCTCATCGGCAGCAGCACCGCGAGCTTGCGCGGCGGGCGGTAGCCGTCGCTCTGCGCGGCAGGACGTGTGTCGTCGAAGGTCCAGCGACCCGGCGCAGCCGGCGCTTCCGACGGCACATCGACAGTGCCGGTCCCCGTGGTCTGCACGGTCGCGCAGCTGGCGAGCATCGCCGCCATTGCAGCGCCGGCGAGCAGGCGCAGAGCGCGGGGCGGCGCACCGGCGGCGCGCGTCGTGCGCGTGCGGGCGTTCGAAGGCTGGGCCGTTGCTGCCATGTCGCGGTTCCGCTGCGGGATAATGGGCGCATTCTAGCGTTCCCGGTGTGCAGACGATGAGCGACCCCTCCCGCGCCTCCGGCGTCCTCCACGTCGTGGCGACGCCGATCGGCAATCTGGGCGATCTGTCGCCGCGCGCGCAGGCGGTGCTGCGCAGTGTCGACGCGATCTGCGCCGAGGACACCCGGCACACGCGCCAGCTGCTGGGCCACTTCGGTATCGAGCGCCCGCAGATCGCCCTGCACGAGCACAACGAGGACGGCGTGGCCGCGCGTCTGGTCGAGCGGCTGCAGTCCGGCGAATCGCTGGCGCTGGTCAGCGATGCCGGCACGCCGCTGGTCAGTGATCCCGGATTCCGGCTGGTGCGCGCCGCCCGCGAGGCGGGGCTTCGCGTCTCGCCGGTGCCGGGACCGAGCGCGCTGATCGCCGCGCTGAGTGTCGCGGGTCTGCCGAGCGACCGCTTCGTGTTCGAAGGCTTCCTGCCGGCCAAGGCCGGTGCCCGCCGCGAACGCCTGCAGACGCTCGCGTCCGAGCCGCGCACTGTGCTGTTCTACGAGTCCTCGCACCGCATCGAGGAGATGCTCGCAGATGCCGTGCAGGCGTTCGGTGGCGCGCGTCCGGCGGTGGTCGCGCGCGAACTCACCAAGCTGTTCGAGACCGTGCTCGACGGCCCGCTGGAAGTGCTGGCGGCGCGCGTCGCGGGCGAGGCCGACCAGCGCAAGGGCGAGTTCGTCGTGCTGATCGAAGGCGCGGGCGACGATGTCGACGCGCGACTGGCCGAGGGGCGCCGCGTCTACGCACTGCTGGCGCGCGAGATGAAGCCCTCGCTGGCGGCCAAGCTCGCCGCCGACATCACCGGCGCGCCGCGCAAGTCGCTGTACGGGCAGGGAACTCCGGACGCCTGATCGCGTCGAACGGTGTCCCACGGAAAGGAATCCACCGCATGCAGTCCCGATCCGCCCGCGGCCTGATGGCCGTCGTGTTGTGCGTCGTCATGGCCGGTTGCACGTATCCGCTCAAGGAGTCGCATCTGGTCCGGCCGATGCCCGCACCGCCGCCCGATCTCGCCGTGCTGGCCGCCACGCATGCCGGCTACACCGCCACCGAATCGCGGATCGACACGCCGGACGACGTGTCGATCTACCGCATCGACCTGAAGCGCGACGACGCCCGCGCGACGGTGCTGTACTTCGGCGGCAACGGGTTCCGCACCGGCCTGCACGCCCGCCGCGTCTTCGACGCCTACGCCGGGCAGCCGGTGGACCTGGTGCTGGTCGACCATCGCGGTTATGGCGCCAGCACCGGCACGCCGACCATCGAGGGCCTGCGCGCGGACGCGCTGCAGATCTACGACCAGGTGCGCACCGAAACGGTCGGCCGGCCGCTCATCGTGCACGGCCAGTCGCTGGGCAGCTTCTTCGCCGGGCACGTGGCCGACACGCGGCAGCTCGATGGCCTGGTGCTGGAAAGCTCGATGACCACCGCAGAGGACTGGACCCGGGCGATGCGTGCGCGGGCCGGCTTCTGGACCCGGGTCGCGGTGCGCCGCTTCGACATCGCGCCGGCCCTGCAGAAGGCGGGCAATCTCGAGGTCGCGCGTCGGCTGGACGAGCCGGTGCTCTACGTCGTCGGCGAACTCGACGTCACCACCGCGCCGGAGTTCTCGCAGGCCCTGTTCGACGCGACGCCGCTGCCGGCCACCGACAGGCAACTGGTCGTCGTGCCCGGTCGCGGCCACAACGACGCCACGCTGTCGCCGGAATTCGGCGTCGCCTTCACCACGTTGCTGGAACGGGCATCCGCCGACTGAGCGCATGGCGCCGGTGTGCGGCGTCACCGGCGTGCGACAATGCGCGCGGCGGAGTCGGCCAGACAGTCGCGTCATCCCGGGTGCTCGCATCCGGCGATGCCGAGGAAAGTCCGGGCTCCACAGGGCAAGGTGCCAGGTAACGCCTGGGCGGCGCGAGCCGACGGAAAGTGCAACAGAAAGATACCGCCGAACGATTCTTCGGGATGCGTGGCAAGGGTGAAATGGTGCGGTAAGAGCGCACCGCGAGCCTGGTAACAGGCCGGCACGGCAAACCCCACCTGGAGCAAGACCAAATAGGGACCTCATGACGTTGCCCGCGTCGGGTCCGGGTAGGTTGCTCGAGCGTACCGGTGACGGTGCGCCTAGAGGAATGACTGTCCACGACAGAACCCGGCTTATCGGCCGGCTCCGCCACCTTTCCGATGTCGTTCCTCATGAATGGGGACACCGTCCTGTACGTGTTGGCGGGCGGTTCATGGCGGCGCGCTTCGG
Organism: Luteimonas sp. Soil_N_1; assembly: GCF_057656255.1. Classification (NCBI taxonomy): domain Bacteria; kingdom Pseudomonadati; phylum Pseudomonadota; class Gammaproteobacteria; order Lysobacterales; family Lysobacteraceae; genus Luteimonas; species Luteimonas sp. Soil_N_1. The sequence continues at coordinate 316,884 of NZ_JBDGKS010000002.1, read as the reverse complement.
CCAGACGGACGCCTCCGGCGAGCTCCAGAACGCCCATGTGCTGGGCTACTTCATGGGCGCGACGGAGGCCGGTGTCCAGAACGCCACTGCAGACCGGGTGGCGCAGGCGGAATCCATCCGGGAGATCTTCTCGGGCGGCGTGAGCCTGGTCGCGATTGCCGGCGGCGGCCCGGCAGGCTCCGCCGGGCGGACCGGCGCGACCTTCCTGACCGACGCCATCATCGACAGTGTCGTGGCGGGGTATCAGGAGGATGGGGGCAACCTCAGCGACGTGATGCTCGAACTGGGCTATCCGCGCGACGCCGATGGCGTGCCCTACGAGGGGGCTGCGGCCGAACCCGTGTACGACGCCGCCAGGAGTCGCGTCATCGAACGACAGGCTTCCGGTTGACCGAACGGGTCGACATCCGCGATGACCAACGGCCGCTTCGCGGCCGTTGTCGTGACTGGGGTCCGCAGGCGCGGATGGTCCCGCACCCCGGCGACAGGCTCTGGCTGTGTCCGTTGGACGGGCACGTGGTCTGCGCAGGACCGCCGGCGGGCGTCCCGCGGCCGGGCCCGGGGTTCTCTTTCAGGTGCGTCCGCCACGGCGATGAGACGGGGCAGCTGCGCATGACCGCCGCAACCCACCCGTTTGCTGCGTTGCAACATCAAGGTTTCGTGAAGCCCGTGTGAGCTGGGCGTTCATCCCCGAAACCCCCCAAATCTCAAAATTTGAGACGAAACAGAAGCTTGTGGATAAAGCTTGAACAAGTCTCTGAAGAGTGCTGCAAGTCATTGACCAGACAGGTGAAAAGTTCTCCACAAAGCTGTTGACAACCCAAATGGCGGGTCCTAAGGTGGCGACTCGTGGGGAAACCGGGAATTTCGTGGTTTTCCGAACGCCAAAGCCCGCTCCAGACGGGCACTCAACGGGCAGGAACGGACGTGTTGCAGGGCGAGACCGCCATCACCATCGACGAGAAAGGCCGACTGGCGATTCCAACCGCCTATCGGGACTTCGTCGCGCGTGAATGCGACAACCGCCTGGTCCTGACCTACAACCCGTTCGATGCCGGCGGGCTGTACCTCTATCCGTTCAAGGCCTGGGAAACGCTTCGCGACCAGGTCAACGCGCTGCCACGCACGCTGGCGCGCAACCGCACCCTGCAGCTCAAGCTGGTCGGCGCCGCCACCGTGCTCGAGCCCGACGCCAGTGGCCGCATCGGCATTCCGTCCAGCCAGCGCAATACGGTCGGCATCGATCGCCGTGCGGTGCTGGTGGGCATGGGGGACAAGTTCGAACTCTGGAGCGAGCAGGCGCATCAGGCGCAGATCCGCCAGACCCTGACCGACGAGGACATGGCCGGCGACGATCTCGAAGGGTTGCCGTTGTGACCGCCGGTGGTGCGGATGTCACATCCGGCCACCTTCCGGTGTTGTACGCCCAGGTGCTCGACGGCCTGCACGTGCGCCCGGATGGCCGTTACCTCGATGGCACCTTCGGCCGCGGGGGCCATGCCGCAGGCGTGCTGGACCAGTTGGGTCCGGACGGGCGCCTGCTGGTGATGGACAAGGATCCCGATGCGATCGCGGTCGCCGAAGCGCGTTTCGGCGACGACCCGCGCGTGTCGATCTTCCGTGGCAGCTTCATCGGACTCGCCGGCTGGACTGCCGTCGCCGAAGCACAGCTCGATGGCGTGCTGTTCGACCTGGGCGTGTCCTCGCCGCAGCTCGATGTCGCCGAGCGCGGTTTCAGCTTCGGCAGGGATGGTCCGCTCGACATGCGCATGGATCCGGACGCCGACGAAAGCGCGGCCGAATGGATCGCGCGCGCCGATGAAGCCGCGATCGCCGACGTGCTGTGGACCTACGGCGAGGAGCGCATGAGTCGCCGCATCGCGCGTGCGATCGTCGCGCGCCGCGCCGAGGCGCCGTTCCTGCGTACGGCCGACCTGGCTGCGGTGATCGGCGCCAACGTGCCGCGCGGCAAGTCCAGGCCGGGCCAGAAGGAAACGAATCCGGCGACGCGCTCGTTCCAGGCGATCCGCATCCACATCAACCGCGAACTGGCCGATCTCGAAACCGGTCTCGATGCCGCGCTCGCGGCGCTGCGTCCCGGTGGCCGTCTGGCAGTGATCAGCTTCCACTCGCTGGAAGACCGCATCGTCAAGCGCTTCATCGCCGGCCATGCGAAGGCGCCGGCCGGCAACCGCCGTCTGCCCGAAGCCGCGCCGTTCGTGCCGCGGCTGCGCATCGTCGCCGATGCGACCAAGGCCGACGAGGCCGAACTGCGCGACAACCCGCGCGCCCGCAGCGCGGTGCTGCGCGTGGCCGAAAAGCTGGAGGGTGAGCCGACGCGTTTGCGAGCCACTGGCTCGCGCGGCGGCGAACGCCCGAGCGCTGTGCGCGAGGGCCGGGGCGACGAAGGAGCCGTGGCATGAAGCTGCGCCATCTCCTCGTTGCGATCCTGCTGGCCGCCAACGTGATCACCGCGATCGGTGTGGTGCACGCGCGCCACGACTACCGCCAGCTCTATATCGACCTGACCCGTCTGGAGCGCGCGCGCGACGAACTCAACATCGACTTCGGCCGCCTGCAGCTCGAGCAGGCGACGTGGGCGATGAGCAACCGTGTCGACCAGGTCGCGCGCGAGCGTCTGGGCATGCGCTTCCCCGAGACGGCCGAAATCGTCGTGGTGCGCCCATGAACTTCCGCAAGTTCATCAAGGCCGGCGACGGCCACGCCAAGAAGCCGCGCAAGCGCGCGCAGTTCGATCTGCGCCTGCGCCTGACCCTGGTGGCCGGCGCGCTGGGCCTGGGCGCGGTGGCGCTGGTCGGTCGCGCGGTGGATCTGCAGCTGATCGACAACGCGTTCTACCAGCAGAAGGCCGATGCGCGCTTCCGCCGCGAAGTGCCCATTCCGGCCTCGCGCGGCATGATCACCGACCGCAATGGCGAGCCGCTGGCGATCTCCTCGCCGGTCGAATCGCTGTGGGCGAATCCGCAGGAACTGAGCAAGCATCCCGATCGTCTGCCCGAGCTGGCCCAGGCCACCGGCCTGCCGCTCGAGGAACTGTCGCGCGCGGTGTCGCAGCGCGCCGACAAGGAATTCATGTACATCCCGCGCCACCGCCGGATCAGTCCGGTGGCGGCCAAGCGCGTGCTCGATCTCGGCGTGCCGGGCGTGTTCTCGCAGCGCGAGTACCGCCGCTTCTACCCGCAGGGCGAAGCGGTCTCGCACGTGCTGGGCTTCACCAATATCGACGACAACGGCCAGGAAGGCGTGGAACTCGCGTTCGACGAATGGCTGGCCGGCGTGCCGGGCGCACAGAACGTGATCCGCGACCGCCACGGCCGCATCGTCGAGCACGTGAGCCTGGTGCGCGCTGCCGAGCCGGGCAAGGATCTGGTGCTCAGCATCGATCGCCGCATCCAGTTCCTCGCGCATCGCGAACTGCGCCGCGCGCTGGAAGAAACCGGCGCGAGCGCGGGCTCGATCGTCGTGCTGGAAGTGGCCACCGGCGAAGTGCTGGCGATGGCCAACCTGCCGACCTACAACAACAACCGCGTCACCGGCGAGAACCGCGACGCGCACCGCAACCGCGCGGTCACCGATCTGCTCGAGCCGGGCTCGACGATGAAGCCGATCACGGTCGCGGCGGCGCTGGAGAAGGGCGTCATCACGCCGGCCAGCACGTTCAACACCAGCCCGGGCTGGATCCCGAACGGCCGCTTCCGCACCACCGACTTCCGCAACTACGGCGTACTCGACACGACCGGCATCATCACCAAGAGCTCGAACGTCGGCTCGTCGATGATCGTGCACAGGCTCGAGGACCGGTACTTCTACGAGTTCATCCGCAACATGGGCTACGGCCGCAGCACCGGCAGCGGCTTCCCGGGCGAGGCCGCCGGTCTGCTTGCGGATCCCTCGCGCTGGTCGGGCACCGACAAGCAGGTGATGTCCTACGGCTACAACATGGCGGTGACGCCGCTGCAGATCGCGCATGCCTACGCGATCTTCGGCAACCACGGTCGCGCGTTGCCGCCAACCTTCGTCAAGGGCCATGTCGGTGAATCGCGCCAGGTGGTGTCGGCCGAGGTCGCCGACGAAGTGGTGCGGATGATGCAGACCGTCACCGAACCCGGCGGCACCGGCACGCGCGCGGCGATCCTTGGCTATCACGTCGCCGGCAAGTCCGGCACGGCGCGCAAGGCCAGCGGCGGCGGGTATGCGCGTCGTTACCTCGCGTTCTTCGCCGGCCTGGTGCCGGTCGAGAATCCGCGCTTCGCGATGGCCGTGGTCATCGACGATCCGGATACGTCCAAGGGCGGTTCCACCTACGGCGGCGGCTACGTGTCCGCGCCGGTGTTCCAGCGGGTCATGGACGGCGCGCTGCGCCTGATGGACGTGCCGCCGGACGATATCGATACCTGGCTGGCTGCGCAGGCCACGGCCGATGCCAGGCGTGCGCGCGAGCAGGGCCGTGCCGTGCCCGCGCCGTCGACGCCTGCGGTCGCGCCCGCCGCGCCGGTCGTCTCCGCCGTGCCGAGCACGCCGGTCGCCGCGACGCACGTCGCCGGAGGCCAGCGATGAGCCGCGCGATGGCCCTGAATGCATTGCTGCCCGACGTGGCCGCGGTGCCGGCCGACACGGTGATCACCGGTCTGGTGCAGGACAGCCGCGCGATCCGTCCGGGCGACGCCTTCGTCGCGATCGGCGGCTTCGGCACGCACGGCCTGCACTTCACCGACACCGCGCGCGCCGCCGGCGCCAGCGCGATCCTGTTCGAACCGCCGGTGCCCGCGGAGATTCCATCTCTGCCGGCCGATGCGATCGCCGTCGCGGGTCTGCGTGCGCGCATGGGCGCGATGGCCGATGCCTTCCATGGCCAGCCTTCGCACGCGATGACGATGGTCGGCGTGACCGGCACCAGCGGCAAGACCTCGACGGTGCAGCTGCTCGCGCAGGCCTTCGAGGCCATCGGCACGCGCGCCGGCACCATCGGCACGCTCGGCGCCGGCCTGCATGGCGCGGTCGAGCCGACCGGCTTCACCACGCCGCTGGTGCTGCAGACGCATGCGCTGCTCGCGCAGCTGCGCGACGCCGGCGCAGCTGCAGTGGCGATGGAAGTCAGCTCGCACGCGCTCGACCAGGGCCGCGTCGACGCCGTGCATTACGACGTCGCGGTGTTCACCAATCTCACCCGCGACCATCTCGACTACCACGGCGACATGGCCGGCTACGGCGCGGCGAAGGCAAAGCTGTTCGTGCGCGAGGGCCTCAAGGCCGCCGTGATCAATATCGACGATGCCTTCGGCGCGACGCTGCCCGCGCAGCTTGCCGACAGCGTCCGCGCGATTACGATCAGCGCCGCCGGCAATGCCGGCGCCGACATCGCCGCGCACGACATCGCGCTCGACGATCGCGGCATCGCGTTCACGCTGCGTGTCGACGGCCAGTCACTGCCGGTGCGCGCGGCGCTGCTCGGCCGCTTCAATGTCGACAACCTGCTGGTCGTCGCCGGCGTGCTGCGCGCGCTGGGGTACGCACCTTCGGACATCGTGCGCGTGCTCGCCGGTTTGCAGCCGATTGCCGGCCGCATGAACCGCCTCGGTGGCGGCGACACGCAGCCGCTGGTCGTCGTCGACTACTCGCACAAGCCCGATCCGCTGCAGCAGGCGCTGCAGTCGCTGCGCGGCCATCTGCGCGGCGAACTGGTCTGCGTGTTCGGCTGCGGCGGCGATCGCGACACCGGCAAGCGTCCGCAGATGGCGGCGATCGCCGAAGCGTATGCCGATCGCGTCATCGTCACCGACGACAACCCGCGAAGCGAAAACGGTGATGTGATCGTCGCCGGCATCATGGCCGGCTTCGTGAGTCCCGACGCCGTCACGATCGAACGCGACCGTCGTCGCGCGATCGAACGTGCGATCGGCGAATCGAAGCCCGGCGACATCGTGCTGATCGCCGGCAAGGGGCACGAGCCCTACCAGGAAATCGACGGCGTGCAGCATGCGTTCGACGACCGCGTCGTCGCGCAGGCCGCGCTGGATGCACGTGATGTGGGAGACGCGCGATGAATCCGCTGTCGCTCGCCCGCATCGCACAGCTGGTCAACGGACGCCTGCACGGCGTCGACAGCGATTTTCCGATCGATGCCGTCGCCACCGATACCCGCAAGCTCGACGCGGCCGAGGTGCACGCACTGCTGTTCGTCGCGCTGAAAGGCGACAACTTCGACGGGCACGATCATGTCGCCGATGCCGCCGCCCGCGGTGCACGCGCGGCACTGGTCGCGCGTCCGCTCGAAATCGCGCTGCCGCAGATCGTCGTCGGCGATCCGCAGCTCGCGCTTGGTGCGCTGGCGACCGCGGTGCAGCGTGCGCGCGCCGCGACGGTGGTGGCGATCACCGGCAGCAACGGCAAGACCAGCGTCAAGCAGCTGGTCGCCGCGATCCTGTCGCGTCACGCGCCCACCAGCTTCAACCCCGGCAATTTCAACAACGAGATCGGCCTGCCGCTGGCGGTGCTCGATGCGCCGGAAGACGCAGTGTTCGCGGTCTACGAGATGGGCGCCGGCAAGCCGGGCGACATCGCGTATCTGACCGCGATCGCGCAGCCGCGCATCGCACTGGTCAACAACATCGCGCCGGCGCACATGGAACGCATGGGCAACCTGCTCGGCATCGCCGACACCAAGGCCGCGATCTACGACGCGCTGCCGGCCGACGGCACGGCCGTGATCAATGCCGACGACGCGTTCGCCCCGTTCTTCGCGCAGCGCGCGCACGGCCGTCGCCTGCTGCGCTTCGGCATCGAGGCGACCGCCGACGTGTCCGCGCGCGACGTGCGTCTCGACGATGCCGGTGCGCGTTTCCGTCTGCTCACGCCCGCGGGCAAGGCCGACGTCACGCTGCCGCTGCCTGGTCGCCACAACGTGCGCAACGCGCTCGCGGCGACCGCCATCGCGCTCGCCGCCGGCGTGCCGCTGGCCACGATCGTCGCCGCGCTCGACAGCGCCGAAGCAGTCGCTGGCCGTCTGGTCCGCTACACGCTGGCCGAAGGCGCGGTGCTGATCGACGACAGCTACAACGCCAATCCCGGCTCGCTCAATGCCGCCATCGACACCCTCGCCGCCGGCGGCGGTGACCGCTGGCTGGTGCTCGGCGACATGCGCGAACTCGGCAACGACGGCGCGGCGATGCACGCCCAGGCCGGTGTGCGCGCGAAGTCCGCCGGCATCGCGCGGCTGTACGCGCTCGGCGCACTGAGTGCGGCCGCGGCCGATGCCTTCGGCGACGGTGCGCGCCGATTCGATACCCACGAAGCGCTGATCGAAGCGCTGCGGGCCGACCTGCACGCCGATGCGCGCGTGCTGGTGAAGGGCTCGCGCGGCAGTGCGATGGACCGTGTGGTCACCGCGCTGCGTACCACTGAAGGAACCGGACATGCTGCTTGAACTCGCCCGCTGGCTGCAGGGTCTGGAAGACTTCTTCAAGCTGTTCGAGTACCTGACGTTCCGCGGCATTCTCGCGGCGCTGACCTCGCTGATGCTGTCGCTGTGGCTGGGCCCGGCGGTGATCCGCAAGCTCGCCCAGTTCAAGGGTGGCCAGCCGATCCGCCAGGACGGACCGCAGACACATTTCTCCAAGGCCGGCACGCCGACCATGGGTGGCGCGCTGATCCTGCTGACGATCTTCCTGTCGGTACTGATGTGGGGCGACCTGCGCAACAGGTATGTCTGGGTGGTGATGGGCGTGATGGTCGCCTTCGGCGCGATCGGCTGGTACGACGACTGGATCAAGATCGTCAAGCGCGATCCGAACGGCCTGAAGTCGCGCTGGAAGTACCTGCTGCAGTCGATCTTCGGCCTCGCCGCCGGCCTGTATCTCTATCTGTATGCCGACGTCGCCGCGGCCACGACGTTCTACGTGCCGCTGTTCAAGTCGATCGCCCTGCCGCTGGCCGGCATCAGCTTCGTCGCGATCGCCTACTTCTGGATCGTCGGCTTTTCGAACGCGGTGAACCTGACCGACGGCCTCGACGGTCTGGCGATCATGCCGACCGTGCTGGTGGCTTGCGGTCTGGGCGTGTTCGCCTACGCCTCGGGCAACGCGGTGTTCTCGAACTATCTGCAGATCCCGCAGGTGCCGGGCGCGGGTGAACTGGTGATCATCTGCGCGGCGATCGCCGGGGCCGGGCTTGGCTTCCTGTGGTTCAACACGTACCCGGCCATGGTCTTCATGGGCGACATCGGTGCGCTGGCGCTCGGCGCCGTGCTCGGCACGATGGCGGTGATCGTGCGCCAGGAGCTGGTGCTGGTGATCATGGGCGGCATCTTCGTCATCGAAACGCTCTCGGTGATGATCCAGGTCGCCAGCTTCAAGCTGACCGGCAAGCGCGTGTTCCGCATGGCGCCGATCCACCATCACTTCGAACTCAAGGGCTGGCCCGAGCCGCGCGTGATCGTGCGCTTCTGGATCATCTCGGTGATCCTGGTGCTGGTCGGCCTCGCCACGTTGAAGGTGCGCTGATGGCCCGCACCCACGACCAGATCGACCACGACAGCGCCCGCCAGGCGACGCGCATCGACGACATCGTCGGCCGCTTCGATCCGTGGCTGGTCGGCATCATCGTGTCGATCGCCACGCTCGGCGTGATCATGGTCGCGTCGAGTTCGATCGCGATCGGCGAAGACATGCGCGTCGGCCGCTACTACTTCCTGACGCGTCATCTGATGTTCCTCGCGCTGGGCGTCGTGCTCGCGTTCGCGGTGATGCGCACCGAACTCAAGACGATCGAGAAGTACGACCGCTTCGTGCTGCTGGCCTGTTTCGGCCTGCTGGCGCTGGTGTTCGTGCCCGGCCTCGGCCGTTCGGTCAACGGCGCGCACCGCTGGATCAACCTGGGCATCTCGAACTTCCAGGTGGTCGAGGCGGTCAAGGTCATCTACATCGTGTGGCTGGCGAGCTATCTGGTGCGCTTCCGCGACGAGGTCAATGCGACCTGGCCGGCGATGCTCAAGCCGCTGGGCGTCGCCGTGGCGCTGGTCGGCCTGCTGCTGCTGCAGCCCGACTTCGGCCACGCGTCGCTGCTGCTCGCGGTGACCGCCGGCATGCTGGTACTCGGTGGCGTGCACATGCCGCGCATGGCCGCGCCGGTCATCATCGGCCTGCCGATCTTCGCCTTCATCGCGATTCTCGAACCCTATCGCGTGCGCCGCCTGACCTCGTTTCTGGATCCGTGGGAAGACCAGCTCGGCGCCGGCTACCAGCTCAGCAATGCGCTGATGGCGGTGGGCCGCGGCGAGTTCGCCGGCGTGGGCCTGGGCGCGTCGGTGCAGAAGCTGTCGTACCTGCCCGAAGCGCATACCGACTTCATCTTCTCCGTGCTGGCCGAAGAACTCGGTTTCATCGGCGTGTGTCTGGTGATCGGCCTGTTCGTCGCGCTGGTCGGCCGCGCGTTGTGGGTCGGACTGAAGTGCGTCGAGATGCGCCGCCACTTCGCCGGCTACTGCGCGTTCGGCGTGGCGCTGATGATCGGCCTGCAGAGCATGGTGTCGATCGGCGTGAATCTCGGTCTGCTGCCGACCAAGGGCCTGACGCTGCCGCTGGTGTCCTCGGGCGGTTCCAGCGTGATGATGACCTGCGTCGCGCTCGGCCTTCTGCTGCGCGTCTCCTTCGAGCTCGACCGCGCCCAGCGCCAGGTCGCCCGGTTGCGCGGCGATGCCGCGGCGCCGACACCGGCCGGTCCGATGCCCCCCACCACCCAGCCGCCGCTGCCCGTGCAGTCGGCGTCTCTGTCGCGCGGCACCAGCCGCCTGCAGCAGCGCGTCGAGCCGAGCTTCGGCGGCAGGAGCCAAGCATGATCCGTCGTCTCCACCAGACCCGCGGCCTGTCGAAGGAAGACTTCGCCAAGGTGTTCTCGCGCGTGCATTTCGTCGGCATCGGCGGCATCGGCATGAGCGGCATCGCCGAAGTGCTGTGCACGCTGGGCTACAAGGTGTCGGGTTCCGACACCGCAGACAGCGCGACCACGCGTCGTCTCACGCGCCTCGGCGCGACGGTGCATCGCGGTCACGCCGCGGCCAACGTGCTGGGCACCGATTGCGTGGTCGTGTCGAGCGCGATCCGCCACGACAATCCCGAACTGATGGAAGCGCGCGCGCAGCGCATTCCGGTGGTGCCGCGCGCCGAGATGCTCGCCGAGCTGATGCGCTTCCGCCGCAGCATCGCGGTGGCCGGTACGCACGGCAAGACCACGACGACCTCGCTGACCGCGAGCGTGCTCGCCGAAGGCGGCCTCGATCCGACCTTCGTCGTCGGTGGCCAGCTGCTGGCTGCAGGCGCGAACGCACGGCTGGGCAGCGGCGACTGGCTGGTGGCCGAGGCCGACGAGAGCGACGGCAGCTTCCTGCGTCTGAATCCGCTGATCGCGATCGTCACCAACATCGACGCCGATCACCTGGAAAACTACGGCGGCGACTTTGCCCGTGTGCAGGCCGCGTTCCACGAATTCCTGCACCGCCTGCCGTTCTACGGCCTTGCGGTGCTGTGCATCGATGACGCCGAAGTCGCGCGCCTCGCGTCCGAGACGCCGCGTCACGTGATGACCTACGGCCTGTCGGAAGACGCCGACGTGCGCGCCGAGGACATCGGCCAGGACGGCGCGGCGATGACGTTCACGCTGTGCCTGCCCGAGAACACCCGCGTCCGCGCGCGCCTCGCGCTGCCGGGCCGCCACAACGTCCTCAACGCACTCGCCGCGGCTGCGGTGGGCTGGCAGCTCGGTGTCGCGCCGGAGGCGATCGTCGCTGCGCTCGGCCGCTTCGAAGGCATCGGCCGCCGCTTCAATCTGCTCGGCGAACTGGTCACGCCGACCGGCGCACGCGTGCAGCTGGTCGACGACTACGGCCATCACCCCAAGGAACTCGCTGCGGTGTTCGAAGCCGCGCGTGGTGGCTGGAGCGATCGTCGCCTCGTCGTCGCGTTCCAGCCGCACCGTTACAGCCGCACGCGTGACCTGTTCGATGATTTCGCCGGCGTGCTGTCGGATGTCGACGCGCTGGTGCTGACCGAGGTCTATCCGGCCGGCGAAGCGCCGATCGCCGGCGCGGATGCGAAAGCACTGGCGCGCGCGATCCGTGCGCGTGGCCGCATCGATCCCGTCGTCGTCAACGGCGCCGACGAACTCGCCGGCGTGCTGCCGGACATCCTGCAGGACGGCGATCTGCTGCTGATGATGGGCGCCGGTGATATCGGCGCGGCCGTGCAGCAGCTGGCGCAGTCCGGTTTCCAGGTGACGGAGGCCGCGCGATGAGCCTGACGCTGTCGCCGCCGCGTTTCACCGATCCAGCCGTGTTCGGCCGCGTCGCCGTGCTGCTCGGCGGCCCGGGTTCCGAGCGCGAAGTCTCGCTGCAGTCGGGGCAGGGCGTGCTCGATGCGCTGCGCTCGCGCGGGGTGGATGCGCATGCCGTCGACGGCGTGCCCGCGTTGGCCAAGGCGATCGTCGCCGGTGAATTCGATCGCGTCTTCAACATCCTGCACGGCGGCGATGGCGAGAACGGCGTGGTGCAGGGTCTGTGTGATGCCTTCGCGATTCCCTATACGGGTTCGCGCGTGCTGGGTTCGGCGCTGACCATGGACAAGATCCGCACCAAGCAGGTGTGGATGAGCCTCGATCTGCCGACGCCGCGCTACCGTCGCCTGCAGCCCGGCGACGACGTGCACGCCGCCGCGCGCGAGATCGGTCTGCCGGTCATCATCAAGCCGTCGAAGGAAGGCTCGAGCGTCGGCATCAGCCGCGTGTTCGAGGACGCCGACCTGGACGCCGCAGTGGAACTCGCCGCGCGCTATCCCGGCGAACTGCTGATGGAGCAGATGGTCGAAGGCGACGAACTGACCGTCGCGGTGATCGAGGAAGCCGAAGGCCCGCGCGCGTTGCCGTCGATCCGCATCGTGCCCAAGGGCGCCTGGTACGACTACGAAGCCAAGTACGTGTCCGACGACACCCAGTACCTGTGTCCGGGCCTGGACGGTGACGACGAGACGCGCATCGGCGCGCTGGCCGTCGACGCGTTCGTGTCGGCCGGCTGCAGCGGCTGGGGCCGTGTCGACGTGATGCGTGATCGCCGCACCGGCGCGCTGCTGCTGCTCGAAGTGAATACCGCGCCGGGCATGACCAGCCACTCGCTGGTGCCCAAGGCCGCGGCGAAGATCGGCATCGACTATCCGGCGCTGTGCTGGCGCGTACTCGAAGCGACCATTCCCTCGGAGGTGGCGCCGCGATGAACCAGGCGTTCGGCACGATGGCGCGGGTCCTGGCCTGGGCACTGGCGATTGCGCTGGTGGCCCTGCCGGTGGTCGCCGTCGTCAACGGCTGGATCGGCGCCGAGCGCTGGCCGCTGCGCGTGCTGCGCGTCAACGACGGCCTGGAACAGGTCGACACCGCACGCGTGCGCGCCGCGGTGCTGCCGCATGCGCAGCGCGGTTTCTTCGCTGTCGATCTCGGTGACGCGCAGCGCGATGTCGCGCGCGTGCCGTGGGTCGCGGGCGTCGAGGTACGCAAGACGTGGCCGGACGTGCTGGAAGTGCGCATCGCCGAACACGTGCCGTTCGCGCACTGGGGCGATGCGCGCCTGCTGTCGACGCGCGGTCGCCTGTTCGCCGCCGAGGGCGTCGAAGCGCCGGCGGAGATGCCGCACTTCGAAGGTCCCGAGAACCGTATCGCCGACATCGTCGCGCTCTACAACGAATCCCGTGATCTGTTCGGCGGCGCTGGCGTGCAGGTCGAGCGTGTCGTGCTCGACGCACGCGGCAGCTGGCAGCTGACGCTGTCGAGCGGCACCGAAGTCATCGTCGGCAGCCAGGAAGCGCGTCTGCGCCTGGCCCGGTTTGCGCGGATGCTGCCGCGCCTGACCACCGGCCGCGCCGAGCCGCTCGCGCGCGCCGACCTCCGCTACACCAACGGCTTCGCCCTCGTCTGGGCGCAGCCCGGCGCGGCCAAAGCCGCTACCGCTGCAGGCGCCGCGGCGCCGGCCGGCGCACCTGCCAACCGCGTCGCGGTGGCTCCGATCTCCCACGCACTCCGCATCCAGAAGCACGGCCTCACATGAACCGCAAAGGCGACAAGACGCTCATCGTCGGACTCGACATCGGCACCTCGAAAGTGGTGGCGCTGGTCGGCGAGTATTCGCCGGGCAACCCGATCGAAGTGATCGGCATCGGCAGCCACGAATCGCGCGGGCTCAAGCGCGGCGTGGTCGTCGACATCGAATCGACGGTCCAGTCGATCCAGCGCGCAGTGGAAGAGGCCGAGCTGATGGCCGGCTGCGAGATCCGATCGGTCTACGCGTCGATCTCCGGCAACCACGTGCAGTGCCGCAACTCGCCGGGCATCGTGCCGATCCGCGACAACGAAGTGACGTGGGCCGATCTCGATCGCGTGCTCGACGCCGCCAAGGCCGTCGCGATTCCGGCCGACCAGAAGATCCTGCATGCGATCCCGCGCGAGTACGTGCTCGACGATTCGCAGGAAGGCATCCGCAATCCGGTCGGCATGACCGGCGTGCGCCTCGAAGTGCATGCGCACCTCGTGGTGTGCGCGCAGTCGGCCGCCGCCAATATCAGCAAGTGCGTGCAGCGCTGCGGTCTGCAGATCGACGATCTGATCCTGTCGTCGCTGGCGTCGAGCACCGCGGTGCTCACCTCGGACGAGCGCGAGCTCGGTGTGGTGCTGGTCGACATGGGCGCGGGCACGACGGATCTGGCGGTGTTCGTGCAGGGCGCGATCTGCCACACGGCCTCGTTGCCGATCGCAGGCGACAAGGTCACCGAAGACATCGCGCACATGCTGCGCACGCCGACGCCGGAAGCCGAGCAGATCAAGGTCCGTTACGCCTGCGCGCTGGCGCAGCTGGCGACCAGCGAGGAATCGATCCAGGTGCCGAGCGTCGGCGATCGTCCGCCGCGTCGTCTGCCGCGCCAGTCGCTGGCGCAGGCGGTACAGGCGCGCTACGAGGAGATCTTCGAGATGGTGCAGGCCGAACTGCGCCGCTCGGGCTTCGAGCAGCACGTCCGCGCCGGCATGGTGCTGACCGGTGGCGCTTCGAAGATGGAAGGTGTGGTCGAACTCGCCGAGGAAATGCTGCAGATGCCGGTGCGCGTGGGCATTCCGCAGCACGTCACGGGCCTGGGCGAGGTGGTCGGCAATCCGGTGCACGCCAGCGGTGTGGGCCTGCTGCTGATGGGCAGCCAGATCGAACATCCGCGGCGCCCGGTGGTTTCCGGCGGCCGCGCCGGCGGGTGGCTGAAAAAGATGTGGGCGCGGTTCAACGGCGAATTCTGATTCGCGCCAGTGCGGGACGCGGCGGGCAGGGCGACAGCGACAGACGCAAGTGCGGCACGCAGTACATAAACCAATAGATGCCGGGAAGGACGTGGACACCACGCCGAACCCGGCCCAAACCCAGAGGACGACGGACATGGCACATTTCGAACTGGTCGAGAAGATGGCTCCAAACGCGGTGATCAAGGTCATCGGCGTCGGCGGCGGCGGTGGCAACGCGGTCGCACACATGGTCAACAACAGCGTCGACGGCGTGGAGTTCATCACCGCCAACACCGATTCGCAGGCGATCAAGAACTGCGGCGCCAAGCTGCAGCTGCAGCTCGGCAGCAGCGTCACCAAGGGTCTGGGCGCAGGCGCCAACCCGGAAGTCGGCCGTCAGGCCGCACTCGAAGACCGCGAGATCATCATGGATGCGCTGCAGGGCGCGGACATGGTGTTCATCACCGCCGGCATGGGCGGCGGCACCGGCACCGGCGCAGCGCCGGTCGTCGCGCAGCTGGCCAAGGAGATGGGCATCCTGACCGTCGCCGTGGTCACCAAGCCGTTCCCGTTCGAAGGCCGTCGCCGCATGCAGGTCGCACTCAAGGGCATCGAGGAGATGTCCGCGCACTGCGACTCGCTGATCACCATTCCCAACGAGAAGCTGATCACCGTCCTGGGCCGCAACGCCACGATGATCCAGGCCTTCCGCGCCGCCAACGACGTGCTGCTGGGCGCCGTGCAGGGCATCGCCGACCTGATCGTCCGTCCGGGCCTGATCAACGTCGACTTCGCCGACGTGCGCACCGTGATGTCGGAAATGGGCCTGGCGATGATGGGCACCGGCAACGCACGTGGCGACGACCGCGCGCAGGCCGCCGCCGAAGCTGCGATCCAGAACCCGCTGCTCGACGACGTCAACCTGGCCGGCGCCAACGGCATCCTGGTCAACATCACCGCGGGCGCGGACTTCACGATGGCCGAGTTCGACGAAGTCGGTCGCACCGTCGAGAACTTCGCCAGCGAAGACGCGACCATCGTCATCGGCACCGTGCTCGATCCCGACATGCAGGACGAAGTCCGCGTGACCGTGGTCGCCACCGGCCTCAACCGCGCACCCGCGCGCACCACCGGCTACAACGGCGACAGCGCCGGCCGTGGCAAGCCGCAGGTGCAGCTGATCAGCAACAACCAGCGTGGCGTCCGCGACGGCACGACCGGCATGCTGATCGAAGACGAGTCCGACGCGGTCGCCCCGTACAGCCCGGGTCACAGCATCGCGGCATCGCTGCGGGGCAACGGTGGCGCTGCGCCGGCGGCATCGCCGCTGCGTGGTGCGGCCCGCGCCGAGTCGTCGGATGCCCCGAAGGCTGCCGACTTCGGTGGTGACAGCAGCTACCTGGACATCCCGGCGTTTCTGCGCCGCCAGGCCGACTGATCCGCGTCGATCGCGGCAGTCCGTTGCGCGCGCATCGTTGAACGATGCGCGGCGATGGCATGCCGCTGCATGGCGGATCGTCCTCCCGCCATGCGGTTTTGCCCGGCGTCGCGTTGTCCGCGCGGCGCTTTTGGGTCCACCGGGGATTTCCGGTGGACCGTTTTCCCGGCATTGCCATGCGGCATCACCGCATGCATCTGTCGCGCTGAAGCACCGCCGCGCTTTCGTTCAGGTTCAGGCGATGCCGTGATAATCTGCCCCCGGTTCCGATGACAGTCCCATGACGGACACGCGGGACCTTTCTTTCTGCGGACTCCCCCATGCCCCGCCAACGCACCATCAAGAACGTGATCCGCGCGACAGGCGTCGGCCTGCACAGTGGCGAGAAAGTGTTCCTGACCTTGCGTCCGGCAGCGCCCGACACCGGCATCGTGTTCCGCCGTGTCGACCTGGATCCCGTGGTCGAGATCCCGGCTGACGGCAACCTCGTCACCGAAACCACGTTGTGCACCGGCCTGAGTTGCGGCCCGGCCAACGTGCAGACCGTCGAACACCTGATGTCCGCGCTTGCGGGCCTGGGCGTCGACAACCTCTATATCGAACTGTCCGCGGCCGAAGTGCCGATCATGGACGGCTCGTCCGGTCCCTTCGTGTTCCTGCTGCAGTCGGCCGGCGTGGTCGAGCAGGACGCACCCAAGCGTTTCATCCGCGTGCTCAAGCCGGTGGAAGTCCGCGAGGGCGACAAGATCGCCCGCTTCGAGCCCTACGACGGCTTCAAGCTCGACTTCACCATCGCCTTCGATCACCCGGCGATTCCGGTCGCGCAGTCGCGCGCCGAAGTCGAGTTCTCGACCGAGGCCTACATCCGCGAAGTCAGCCGCGCGCGCACCTTCGGTTTCATGCGCGATCTCGAATACATGCGCGAGCGCAACCTCGGCCTCGGCGGCTCGATGGACAATGCGATCGTGCTCGACGAGTTCCGCGTGCTCAACGACGACGGCCTGCGTTACGCCAACGAGTTCGTGCGCCACAAGATCCTCGATGCGGTGGGCGATCTGTATCTCGCCGGTCATCCCATCCTCGGCCGCTTCGTCGGCTACAAGTCGGGCCACGCGCTCAACAACAAGCTGGTGCGTGCGCTGCTGGCCGAGGTGGACGCGTGGGAGAAGGTCAGCTTCGACCGGACCGCGCCCGCGCCGGTGGCATACGGTACGCCGGCAATCGCCTGATCCGCTGGATTCAGCTTCGCCAATCGGCGATGAACTCCGACGCGATGCGCGGGTACGGTTCAGCGCATACGGCGCGTCTAACAGAAATTTAACTTCAAATTTCTGATCTCTTAATTTTCAGTTAACTTCCTGCCGTGGAACCGCCGGTAGGATGCCCGCTCCCCTTCACTCGGCGTCGACGTCGGTGACCAGGGGGAGAAGAAGGGATCATCCGACTCAAGACGTCCCGTTGTCCTCGCCGTCCGGCGATTGCAGCGAGGCCAGTGCGGCCGCCACGGCCCTGCGGGCCACGGCGGACGGCGGTTTCGGACGTGCGCGGCCCGCATCGACCTCGGGTCGCAGCGGCCGGGTCGAGGTCCTGATCACGATGTCGCTGACATCCAGCCCGATGGACCGGGCGGCGTCGAGCAGCACATCGGCCGACAGGCGCAGCCTGGCGTGCCAGATGGGCGAATCGACGAGGAAGACCAGCCTGTTGCCGTCGACATTGGCCAGCCGCGCATGCGGCGCCAGCGTCGGAGGGAGCAGGGGAACGAGGCGGCGGTCCAGCGCGTCGAGCCACATGGCCCGGCGGATCGGATCGGCCGACGCACCACCCAGTGCCGCATCCAGTGCGGACGTCGCCTTCCCGGTACGGGATGGACCGATGCGGGGTGGCTTGGACCTGGACCTGAAATCAGACATTGGCACGCATGACCCTAGATACGTTGTTGAATGATATGCGCGGCCGCGCCGCGCAGGTGGCCGCCAAGGCCCGCGCACTCGCGGTACGCAAGCCCCTCACCGTCATGACCGCCGTTGCGGTTGCCAGCCTGTGCGGCGGCGCCGCACTCAATGCCGCCGAAGTCGCGCGCATGCATGGCGTGGCCTCGGCGAACGAACGCGGTGTCGAGAACACCCGCCGTGAGGCGCAGCGCGAGATCAACGCACTCGCCGCGCGCATGGGCGAACTGCAGGCGCAGGCCAACCGGCTCAATGCCCTCGGCGACCGCCTCGCGCGTGGCGCGGGCCTCGAAGACGGCGAGTTCGATTTCGACCGTCCGGTCGGCCAGGGTGGTGCGGAGCCGGCGCGTGACATGCCCGCACGCAAGCTGCTCGGTGGCATGGACGCGCTCGATGGCGACCTCGCCCACTCCGGCCAGCAGCTTTCGGTGCTCGAAGCGCTGCTCTTCGACCGCCGCATCGAGCAGAGCGCCCGGCCGTCGCGTTCGCCGGTCGCGAGCAGCTTCGTGACCTCGTCGTACGGGTATCGCGCCGATCCCTTCGGCCGCGGCGGCCAGTTCCACAAGGGCATCGACTTCGACGCCCGCACCGGTGACCCGGTGATGACCGTCGCCGACGGCGTGGTCAGCTATTCGGGCGTGCGCGGCGGGTACGGCAACACGGTGGAAGTGGACCATGGCAACGGCTTCGTGACCCGGTATGCGCACAATTCGCGCAACGGCGTGAAGGTCGGCGACCTGGTGCGCGTCGGGGATGAGATCGCCAAGGCCGGTTCGACCGGTCGCTCCACCGGCGCCCACGTGCATTTCGAAGTCTGGGAGAACGGACGCGTACAGAACCCGCGCCAGTTCCTCGGCGAGATGGGCGTGCGCCGCCAGTAACGGCAGGCGCCGCGTGCGTGCCGGCGCCGCGACCTGCGGGCACCGGCGCTTGAAAACGCGCGGCGGCTCCCCAAGCTACAATGCGTGTTGCCAACGAAAGGGCGCCCAGCGCCCTTTTCTTTTTTGCGGCTTCGGGGGAAACCGCCCGGACGCCGCGTTCCGTCTCCAGGATCCGGATCGCCAATGTTCAATCGCCTGCTCACCAGTGTCTTCGGTAGCCGCAACGACCGCTTCGTCAAACAGCTCGAGAAGATCGTCGCGAAGATCAACGCGCTGGAGCCGCAGATGGAGGCGCTGTCGGACGCCGAGCTGCAGGCCAAGACCCCCGAGTTCAAGGACCGCGTCGCCAAGGGCGAGACGCTGGACAAGATCCTGCCCGAGGCCTTCGCGGTGTGTCGTGAGGCCAGCAAGCGCGTCCTGGGCATGCGTCCCTACGACGTGCAGCTGATCGGCGGCATGGTGCTGCACATGGGCAAGATCGCCGAGATGCGCACCGGTGAGGGCAAGACCCTCGTCGGCACGCTGCCGACCTACCTCAATGCACTCGAGGGCAAGGGCGTCCACGTCATCACGGTCAACGATTACCTGGCGCGTCGCGACGCCGCGCAGATGGGCAAGCTCTACAACTGGCTGGGCCTGACGGTCGGCGTGATCTGGCCGGGCATGCCGCACGGCGAAGCCAAGCGCGATGCCTACCGCGCCGACATCACCTACGGCACCAACAACGAGTTCGGCTTCGATTACCTGCGCGACAACATGGCGCTGTCGAAGGCCGACCGTTACCAGCGCGGCCTGAACTACGCGATCATCGACGAAGTCGACTCGATCCTGATCGACGAGGCGCGCACGCCGCTGATCATCTCGGGTCCGGCCGACGATTCGCCGGAGCTGTACATCAAGGTCAACCGCATCGTCCCGTCGCTGGTGCGCCAGGAAACCGAAGAGGGTGACGGCGACTTCTGGGTCGACGAGAAGGGCAAGCAGGTCCACCTGTCCGAGGCCGGCCAGGAACACGCGGAAACGCTGCTGCGCGGCGCCGGTATCCTCGGCGAGGACGACAGCCTCTACGCACCGCAGAACATCCACGTCGTGCACCACCTCAACGCCGGTCTGCGCGCGCATGCGATCTACCAGCGCGACGACCACTACATCGTCCGCGACGGCGAAGTCATCATCGTCGACGAGTTCACCGGCCGTACGCTGCCGGGCCGTCGCTGGTCCGACGGCCTGCACCAGGCGGTCGAGGCGAAGGAAGGCGTGCCGGTGCAGCGCGAGAACCAGACCCTCGCCAGCATCACCTTCCAGAACCTGTTCCGCATGTACGGCAAGCTCTCGGGCATGACCGGTACCGCGGATACCGAAGCGTTCGAGTTCGAAAGCATCTATTCGCTCGAGGTCGTGGTCATCCCGACGCATCGTCCGATGATCCGCAAGGACGCGCCCGATGCGGTGTTCCTCAACCGTCCGGGCAAGTACCGCGCGGTCGCGCGCGAGATCGAAGCCGCGAACGAACGCGGCCAGCCGGTCCTGGTCGGCACCACGTCGATCGAAGTGTCCGAACTGCTCAGCGAACACCTGCGCAAGGAAGGCATCCACCACGAGGTGCTCAACGCCAAGCAGCACGAGCGCGAGGCGACGATCATCGCGCAGGCCGGTCGTCCGGGCGCGGTGACCATCGCGACCAACATGGCCGGCCGCGGTACCGACATCGTGCTCGGTGGTTCGCTCGAAACCGAGCTTTCGACGCTGGAAGCGGAAACCGGCGTGCCGGTCGACGACGCGACGAAGGCGAAGCTGCGCGCCGAATGGCAGGTGCGCCACGACGCGGTCAAGGCCGCCGGCGGCCTGCACATCATCGGCACCGAGCGCCATGAATCGCGCCGTATCGACAACCAGCTGCGCGGCCGTTCGGGCCGCCAGGGTGACCCGGGTTCGAGCCGTTTCTACCTGTCGCTCGAAGACAACCTGATGCGCATCTTCGCCGCCGACTGGGTGCAGAAGGTCATGGCGCGCATGGGCCTGCAGGAAGACGACATCATCGAATCGCCGCTGGTCACCAAGCAGATCGCGAACGCGCAGCGCAAGGTGGAAGCGCACAACTTCGACATCCGCAAGAACCTGCTCGACTTCGACGACGTCAACAACGACCAGCGCAAGGTGATCTACGGCCAGCGCGACGAACTGCTGGACGCGGAGAGCGTCAAGGACAACATCGACGGCATCCGCGCCGACGTCATTGCCGGCATCGTCGGCCGCTACGTGCCGCCGCAGTCGATCGACGAGCAGTGGGACCTGCCGGGTCTGGAGTCGGAGATCGATCGCGAGTTCAGCCTGCGCCTGCCGCTGGTGGAGATGGCCAAGACCAGCGAAGAGCTCGATTCCGAGCAGATCACCGAGCACGTGCAGCAGGAAGTCGATCGCCTGTTCGCGGACAAGGAAGCGTCGCTCGGCGACGAGACGATGCGTATGCTCGAGAAGCACATCATGCTCAACGTGCTCGACCAGGGCTGGAAGGAGCATCTGGGCCGCATGGACTATCTGCGCCAGGGCATCCACCTGCGCGGTTACGCGCAGAAGCAGCCGAAGCAGGAGTACAAGCGCGAGGCGTTCGAGCTGTTCTCCGAGATGCTGGAGAAGGTCAAGCAGGACGTGGTGACGATGCTGGCGCGCGTGCGCGTGCGCAGCGAGGACGAGATCGCGGCGCTGGAAGCTGAAGAGCGCCGCCAGGTCGAAGCCAAGCTCAACCAGGCCCAGTTCCAGCATGCCGACGCCGGTGGCTACGGTGCCGACGAGGAGGCCGAGGACGTGCGCGCTGCACGTGCCGCGCAGCCGGCCACCGTCGTACGCGAGGGTGACAAGGTCGGTCGCAACGATCCCTGCCCCTGCGGCAGCGGCAAGAAGTACAAGCACTGCCACGGCCAGTTGAACTGAGCCACGCCTCGTCGGGCCCGATGCACGCCTGCGTGCCGGGCCTGATCGATCGTCCTGTTGGCCGTCTGTCTGCCGGTGCGGGCGTGGACGGCGGAGCGCGCGATCATGGTCGCGTGTGATGACGGGTGATGCGGCCGGCGGTCACACCGGCGCACCTGCTCCCCGATGACCTGGTGATCTGCGCTGGCGAGGCCCGCGCGGCCCGGGTTGTCGCGCTTCTGGAAGACCGGTCGACCGACGCGTGTTCGCGCATGTGCCTGTACACGCACTCAGGGACATGAGGACGCGCTTACGGTTTCTCGACCGGCACTTGATGCCCGGCGCGCGAGGATCGGTGTGTGGCGACGTCATCTGCATCTGCGACGCGCCGCGACCCCTCCGAACCAGGACGAGATCGCCATGAACAAAGACATCATTGCCGGCAAGTGGACCCAGGTGAAGGGCAAGGCCCAGGCCAAGTGGGGCGACCTGACCGACGACGTGTTCGATGTCGCGGCCGGCGACAGCAAGTACCTCGCGGGCAAGCTGCAGGAAAAGTACGGCTGGGAGCGTGACCGCGCGGAACGCGAGGTCAAGGAGTTCGAGAAGACGCTCGACAGCTGATGCTGCGATCGTGCGTTGCGACGCGCGGCGCCAGCGAAGCCAGAACGGACCGGCCTGTGCCGGTCCGTTCGCATATGCGCTGTTGAAAAATACGGATCGATCAGGGATCCGGTACGAAGCCGCCCGGAAACGCTTCGGGACGACGTGCCTGTGCCCAGGCGTGATGGCGCGGCAGCACGCCACGCGCCACCAGCACGTCGACGCTGTCGTAGCGCAGCGTGGTGATCTGCACGGGCGTGCGCGTGGCGCGCTCGAATGCGGTGGACGAAACCGGCGCCCACTCGCGTGCGCCATGGCCGGTGCCCATGCTCTGACTCTCCGCGCGCATGCTCGACGCGTTCGATTGGGCCGCGACCGAATCGGAGGCGGCTGACGCCGAGCGTTCGCGTGCAACGGGCGCGGGCGGCGACGGCGGTGCTGGATAGGGAGCCCGGGACACCGCGACGGGCGGCGGCGGTGCGCGTTCGCCGAACACCGCGATGCCGATCGTACCGACGTTGTCCGGACGGCCCGTGCGCGCCGCGTAGCTGTCGCCGAGCGCGGCGAATTCGAAACGTGCGACATCGTCGTGCGACTTGCGCCAGCCGGTGATCTCGGTCGTCTGCCAGGGCGCGAGCACGTAGCCGGTCTGCGATGGCGCGGCGGTCTCGCCGCTGATCGCATTGACGCCGTCGACCGACAGCACGACGAGCACGCGCGCGCCGGTCGTGTTGGTCAGGCGGATCGCGTACGGCGCGCCGGGTGTGCCGGCGATCCAGCTGTCGCCACGGTGCGACACGGGCTGGGTCGTGCTGCCGGTGTCGCGATCGACGACCTCGATGCGGACACGCTCTTGCGCCTTCCAGGCGCGGGCCGCGTGCGCGGCGGGCATCGCCAGCAGACTGCCCAGCAGCAGCCAGGCGGCGATGGATCGGACGGGGCGGGGTGCGTGCATGGCGGGTCTCTCGCGGGGGGTGTACTGGCGAACGGCCCCGCATCGCGAACGGGGTTACGGCCGGTCGCACGCCGGGCAGCGGTTAGACTGGCGACCTGTTTTCCGCAGCCTGCAGCCCATGTCCCAGCGTCCCCAGCGCGTCCTCACCGGCATCACCACGTCCGGCACGCCGCACCTCGGCAACTACGTCGGCGCCGTGCGTCCGGCGATCACCGCCAGCCGCGCGCCGAACACCGAGAGCTTCTATTTCCTCGCCGACCTGCACAGCCTGATCAAGGCGCAGGACCCGGCGCGCACCCAGCGCTCGACGCTGGAGATCGCGGCGACGTGGCTCGCGGCCGGACTGGATCCGTCGAAGGTGTGGTTCTACCGCCAGAGCGATGTGCCGGAGACGACCGAGCTGATGTGGCTGCTGACCTGCGTGGCCGGCAAGGGCATCCTCAACCGCGCGCACGCCTACAAGGCCGCGGTCGACAAGAACCGCGCCGACGGCGAGGACGACGATGCCGCGGTGACAGCGGGCCTCTTCATGTACCCGGTGCTGATGGCCGCCGACATCCTGATCTTCAACGCCGACCGGGTGCCGGTGGGTCGCGACCAGATCCAGCACATCGAAATGGCGCGCGATTTCGCCCAGCGTTTCAATCACGTCTACGGCCGCGACTGGTTCAACCTGCCGGAAGCGGCGATCGACGACAACGTGGCCACGTTGCCGGGTCTCGACGGCCGCAAGATGAGCAAGAGCTACGACAACACCATTCCGCTGTTCGTGCCGCAGGCGCAGCTGAAGAAGCTGGTGTTCTCGATCCTCACCGACTCGAAGTTGCCGGGCGAAGCGAAATCGACCGACGGCTCGGCGCTGTTCCAGCTCTACCAGGCCTTCGCGACACCGGACGAGACTGTGGGCTTCTCGAATGCGTTCGCCAACGGCATCGGCTGGGGCGATGCGAAGCAGCAGCTGTTCGATATCGTCGAACGCGAAATCGCCCCGATGCGCGAACGCTACGAGGCCCTGATCGCGAAGCCGGGTGACATCGAGGACATCCTGCGCGATGGCAGCCAGCGCCTGCGCGAGCGTTATGCGATTCCGTTGCTGCGCGAACTGCGTGACGCGGTCGGCCTGCGCAACCTCGGCAGCGCGGCGTCGATTCCGTCCGATGCGCCTGCGTCCGCCAAGGCCGCGCCGCCTGCGTTCAAGCAGTACCGCGAAGCCGATGGAAAGTTCTATTTCAAGCTGGTCGACGGCGAACGCGTGCTGCTGCAGAGCGCAGCCTTCGATGCGCCGCGCGATGCGGGCCAGACGATCGCGCGCCTGCGCCGCGGTGAGCTCGCGCTCGCCGATGCGCCGGCCACGCTCGGCGACGGTGTCGATGCCGAGACAGTGCAGGCCGCGTTCGATGCGCTGGCCGCAGCCGATGCCGAGAAGGCCGCCTCGTGAACCCGACCGTCGCCCAGAATCTGGCGCTGCTGCTGTTCCTGCCGTGGTTCCTGATTCTGGGCGTGCTGTTCTGGGTGTACCCGCGCCAGCCGCGTGGCGCGCGCAGGGTCGTGTTCGATCTGGTCAGCCTCGCGGCGTCCGTCGTCGCATTCCTGATGTCGATCCACTGGGCGCATGTGGTCGCCGACCGCGGTCACGGCACGATGTGGGCGCAGATCCTGGCGACAGCAATGGGCTACGGCGTGTTTCTCGCGATGCTCGGTACCGCGTTCGCGTTGCGCACGCGCGTGTTGCGCCGCCGCGGCTGAGCAGCTTCGACCAAGGCCGTATCGGGCGTCGACACCGCGCGCCCTAGACTGTCGGTTCTGTTCAACGGGAGACGCGCGATGCACGATCGACACGCGATCACGATCATCGACACCGGCTACGTTCGCCCGGGCCTGTGCGCGGCCTACCTCGTCGAATCCGGCGGCCGCGCCGCGCTGATCGACTGCGGCACCGCGACCTGCGCGCAGACGTTGCTCGATGCGATCGACACAGCGGGTGTGCCGCGCGACGCGGTCGACTGGCTGATGGTCACGCACGTGCATCTCGATCACGCCGGTGCAGCGGGCCCGCTGATCCGCGCGTTGCCGAACGCGAAGCTCGTCGTGCATCCGCGCGGGGCGCCGCACATGATCGATCCCACGAAACTCATCGCCGGCGCAAAGGCCGTCTACGGCGAGGCGATGTTCGAACGCGACCACGCCGGCATGCTGCCGGTCGCCGAAGACCGCGTGGTCATCGCCGACGACGGCCACGTCGTCGAACTCGCCGGGCGTGCGCTGCTGTGCATCGACACGCCCGGCCACGCGCTGCATCACTACAGCGTCTGGGACGCCGCGACGCGCAGCTGGTTCGCAGGGGACACGTTCGGCCTGTCGTATCGCGAACTCGATACCGCGAACGGCGCCTTCATCCTGCCGACGACCTCGCCGGTGCAGTTCGATCCCCAACAGATGCACGCCTCGATCGACAAGCTGCTCGCGAAGTCGCCGGTGTCGATCCGCATCGCGCATTACGGCGAAGTCACCGGATGCACGCGACTCGCCGCCGATCTGCACACGCAGATCGACGCGATGGTTGCGATCGCGCGCGATGCTCACGGGCATGCCGATCGCCACGAGCGCATCGTCGACGGCCTGACGCAGCTCTATACCGGTCGCGCGCTCGCGCACGGCATCGAAAACGCGGATGCGCGCGTACAGGACATCCTCGGCGGCGACATCGTCATCAATGCGCAGGGACTGGGTGTGTGGCTCGACCGGCAGGCACGCGCGGGCTGAGGCCGCGCGTCAGTCCCAGGTGTTGTGGTGCGGGCCCATCGGCGTGCGCTGCGGGCGTACGACGCAGAAGCGGTGCCCGCTCGGCGCCTGCATGACCCACCAGGTTTTCACCTGTTCGACGCGTACGGCGCCCAGTTGTTCCAGACGTGCGACTTCGGCATCGACGTCGTCGGCTTCGATGTCGAGATGGATGCGCGACGCGTGGTCGACCTTCTGCAGCATCAGCACCGGCTCGTCGTCGGCGGTGTCCAGCACCGCGTAGCGGCCGTCATCGTCTTCGGGCGGCAGCGGCTTGACCGGTTTGCCGAGCGCCTGGCGCCAGAACTCGACGTGCGGCGCGAGATCCTCGACGTTGCAGTCGAGGACGAACGTGGACAGGCGGCTGTGGTGCGGCATCTCCGATCCTCCGATGTGGATGCACCGGAGGATCCCGCGCTGATCGCGCAGCGGATGTGATCAGGGCAGCAGCGGCTGGCCCAGATCGGCGAACAGCAGGTTCTGCGCCTTGCGCGCGTTCGAGCGCGGCACCTTGGCGACCACGCCGGGATGCGTGAGCGCCAGATTGCCCTGCATCACCAGCGCATCGACGTGCACGTAGCTGCGCGTGGTGTAGCGGTCGCCATCGCGGTCCACTTCGAAGCGCATCGGCGCGGTCAGGAAGTTGACGCCCTTCTGGTAGACCCGGCGGCGGCCGTCATCACTGCGCAGCTTGTAGCCGTTGGCGGACGCCCAGGTGTCGATGCGTCCGAGGACATCGCCGTCCGCGTTGAACGTGCGCTCGTCCCACGGGTTGTTCGCGCTCTTCGCCCGGTTCGCGGTGAACACGAGTGCGCCGAATCCAATGAGACCACCGACAATCGCCCAGACCATGATCGACATTGCACGCCTTTGTTTTTTGATGAATGGGCGCGGACTGTAGTACGTGCCCTGTGAGGGAGATGCTGGGGCGCGCCCCATCTGGACACGAAGTCCGGCATGCGGCAGGCGGCGCCGGTCGATCAGCCCGCAAGCATCTGGCCACCGTCGACCGCGAGAACCTGCCCGGTGATCCATCGCGACTGGTCCGAACACAGGAACAGGGCGGCGGCTGCGACGTCTCCGGGGGCACCGAAACCGCCGAACGGAATCGAATCGCGCACGCGGCTGTACAAGGCAGGATCTTCGATGGCGCGTGCAGCCCACAGGCCGCCGGGAAACTCGATCGATCCCGGCGCAAGCGCGTTGACGCGGATGCGCGCCGGCGCGAGTTCCGCGGCCAGCGTCACCGTGTAGTAGGTCAGGGCCGCCTTCGCGGTGGAATAGGCGGTCGCGCGTGGCGTAGGTCGCAACGCGTTGATCGAGGCGATGTTGAGGATCGCGGGATGTTGGCTGTCGCGCAGGTACGGCAGGGCGGCGCGGTTGCAGCGCACCGCCGCCATCAGGTCGACCTCGAAGCCGGCCCGCCAGGCATCGTCGTCGGTGCCATGGGCGAGCGCGGAGGCGTTGTTGACCACGATGTCGACCCCGCCGAGCGCCAGCGTCGCGGCCTCGACCCAGCCGGCAGGCGCATCCGCTTCGGCGAGATCGCAGCGGTGCGTGTGTATCCCGGTGCCATGGATCCGGAGTCGGGAGGCGGCCTGATCCAGTGCCTCTGTGCCGCGTGCGCAGATGGACACGCTGGCGCCGGCCTGCGCCAGTGCGTCCGCGATCGCCAGTCCGATGCCGCGGCTGCCGCCTGCGACAAGCGCGCGGCGTCCGTGGAGCGTGCCGGACGGCAGCTGATCCATTACGGCGCGGCGCTGACGTCGGCGTCGCTGCCGCGCCCCGGTCCGACGTGCGTGCGGACTTCGAACAGTTCGGGGAAGAAGGTCAGCTCCAGCGCCTGCTTGAGGAAGCCCACGCCGCTCGAGCCGCCGGTGCCGCGCTTGAAGCCGATGATGCGCATCACCGTGCGCATGTGGCGGAAGCGCCACAGCTGGAACTGGGATTCCAGATCCACCAGGTCCTCGCACAACGAGTACTCGCGCCAGTGGCGTTCGGTGTCCTCGTAGATCGACTCGAACACCGGCACCAGCGTGGCATCGAAGGTGTGCGGCTGGCGCCACTCGCGCTGCAGGTGCCGCGGATCGACGGGGTGGCCCCAGCGGGCCAGATAACACAGGAATTCGTCGTAGAGGCCGGGCGCGTCGAGCACGGTCTGCAGCGCCGCCTGGCCGTCGGGTTCGTGCGCGAACACGTCGAGCATCGCCGCATTCTTGTTGCCGAGCAGGAACTCGACGGTGCGGTACTGCAGCGACTGGAAGCCCGACGAGGGGCCCAGCACGTCGCGGAACTCCATGTACTCGGCGGGCGTCATCGTCTCCAGCACCGACCATTGCTCGGTCAGCTGCCGCAGCACCTGCTTGCAGCGCGCCAGCACCTTGCGGCAGCGCCAGACCTCGTCGCGCTGCAGGTGGCCGATCGCCGCCGACAGTTCGTGGATCAGCAGCTTGAGCCACAGCTCCGAAACCTGGTGCTGGACGACGAACAGCATCTCGTCGTGGTGCGGCGGCTGCGACAACGGCTGCTGCGCGGCCAGCAACAGGTCCAGGCGCAGGTAGCCGCCATAGGTGATGCGGCCGGACAGGTCGCGGTGGATGCCGTCTTCGAGAGGGCGCTGGTTGCGGTCGATCGTCATCGGCGCAGGGTACCGCAGGCCTCTCGCTGCCGGGCGCGCTGACGCTGCGCGGCGACAACTGCCGGCACGCGTCATGCAATCGCCATCCAACCCCGGCACAATCGGGGGCGGGGCGCTTTCGCCCGGGGATACCAGGGGATTCACGCATGACTCGAACAACCAGCCGACTGCTGTCGGCCTTGTTGCTGTGTTGCGGCGCCGGCGCCGCGCAGGCGGACGTCGTCGTCAGCCAGGTCTACGGGGGCGGCGGCAACAGCGGCGCCACCTACAACGCCGATTTCGTCGAGCTGTTCAACAGCGGTGACCTGCCGGTCTCGCTGGCCGGCAAATCCATCCAGTACAGCAGTGCGACCGGAACCGGCCACCTGGGCGCCAATGCCAACCAGCTGGTGGTCCTGCCGGACGTCGAGATTCCGGCCGGGGGCTACTTCCTGATCGGTCTCGCCGGTGGCGCCAACGGCGTCGCGCTGCCCGGCACGGACGCGATCGGCACGATCAACATGGCCGCGGGTGCCGGCAAGGTCGCCCTGGTCGAAGGCACGGCGTCACTCGGTTGCAACGGAGGCAGCGCGCCCTGCGAACCGGCACAGCTCGCGCGGATCCTCGATTTCGTCGGCTTCGGCAACGCCAATTTTTTCTGGGGCAGTGGCGCTGCGCCCACCCTGTCATCCTCGCTCGCTGCATTGCGCGGCGGGGACGGCTGCACCCAATCACGTGACAACGCGGCCGACTTCACTGCAGTCACGCCCGCGCCGCGCAACAGCGCCAGCATCCCCAACATCTGCAGCGGTGGCGGCACGCTGTACATCAGCATCAGCGATACCCGTAGTGCCGAGGGTGACAGTGGCACCAGGCCGTTCTTCCTGACCATTTCGTTGAACCAGCCGGCCGGGCCGGAGGGTGTCTCGTTCGAGTACGCCACCGCCGATGGCACCGCGACCGTCGCCGACAACGACTACATCCCGCTCAGCAGCGCCCACACGTTCGAAGAAGGCCAGCGCGAGGTGTCGATCCACGTCGAAGTCGTGGGTGACGAAAAGGTCGAGCCGGACGAGGTGTTCTACGTCAACCTGGACAACGTCACCGGCGCCGAGGTGGCGAAGGCCCAGGGCGAAGTGACGATCGTCAACGATGACGTCTTCACCCTGCCGATCCACGCGATCCAGGGCAGCGGCGAACGTTCGCCCTACGAGAACCAGCCGGTTGCGACCCGGGGCATCGTCACCGGGCGCAAGAACAACGGCTTCTTCATCCAGACCCGCGACGGCGAGGATGACGGGGATCCGGCGACGTCCGAAGGCCTGTTCGTGTTCACCAGCAGCACGCCGCCGGTCGACGCGGCCGTCGGCAACGAGGTGCTGGTCCAGGGCACGGTGATCGAATACATCCCGACTGCCGACCTGCTGCAGTTGCCGCTGACCCAGATCAGCCTGCCCACCTCGGTGGTCGCGCTGTCGGAAGGCAATCCACTGCCCGCACCGGTCGTGCTCACGGTCGACATGCCCAATGCCGACGGCGGGCTCGCCCAGCTGGAGCATCTGGAAGGCATGCGGGTCACCGCGCCGAGCTTCACGGTGGTCGCGCCGACCGGTGGCAATACCAACGAAACGCAGGCGACGGGCAGCAGCAACGGCCGTTTCGCCGTCGTCGTCACCGGCACGGCGCGTCCGTTCCGCGAACCCGGCATCCAGATCCCGAATCCCGATCCCTCGGGCAGCAGTGCGGCCAACATCCCGCGCTGGGACTTCAATCCCGAGCTGATCGCGGTCAACAGCACCACGATCGGTGCGCCGACTGCGGATCTGGCGGCTGGCTGCCGCATCCTCGACGGCTCGCTGACCGGTCCGCTCGACTACACCTTCCGCCGCTACACCATCTATCCGGAAGGCGCACTGTCGAGCGACTGCAGTGACGCGGGCGAGCCGCGTCCGTCGATGGCGCCGGGTCCTGACCACGTGACCTTCGCGACCTACAACCTGCAGCGCTTCTTCGACACGGTGAACGATTCCAACAGTGGCCCGACGCTGACGCCGGACGCACTGGCGCGTCGCCTGTCGAAGGCGTCGATCGGTATCCGCGGCTATCTGCATACCCCGGACATCGTCGGCGTCACCGAGGTCGAGAACCTGCCGGTGCTGACCACGCTTGCCGAGCGCATCAACGCCGACGCGGTTGCAGCCGGTCAGCCGGATCCGCGCTACGTCGCGTATCTGGAAGAAGGCTTCGACGTCGGCGGCATCGATGTCGGCTTCCTGGTCAAGACCGCGTCGGTCGGCGGTGTCGCCCGCATCGCGGTGGCGTCCGTCCAGCAGGAAGGCGTCGACGACGTGCTGGTGAATCCGAACGGGTCGACCAGCAAGCTCAACGACCGTCCGCCGCTGGTGCTCGACGCCGTCGCGCATTTCGCCGATGGCCGCAGCTACCCGTTCACCGCGATCGTCGTGCACCAGCGCTCGTTGAGCGGCATCGAAGCCGAGACCGCAGGCGGCAACGGCTGGGCCACCGGCGGCCAGCGGGTGCGCGAGAAGCGCCAGAAGCAGGCCGAGTTTCTGGCCACGCTGATCGATGGCATGCAGAAGGACGATCCGCTGCGCCAGATCGTGGTGCTCGGGGACTTCAACGCGTTCGAGTTCAATGACGGCCTCGTCGACGCGATGGGCACCGTGACCGGCCTGCCGTCGCCCGACGACCAGACCGCGGTCGACAACGACGGCCAGGTGCTGATCGCGCCGTCGCTGCTCAACATGACGCTGGAAGCGGCCAACGAAGAGCGCTACTCGTTCGTCTTCGACTACCAGGCGCAGTCGCTCGACCATGTGCTGGTGAACCAGGCGCTGGTCGACTCGCCGATGGTCGTCGGTCTCGACATCAGCCACGCGCGCATCAACGCCGACTTCCCGGAAGTCGCGCGCAACGATGCAGGTACGCCGACGCGTCTGTCCGACCACGATCCGACGGTGCTGCTGGTGCGTCTGCAGCCGGTGACCGCCGCCGATCTGGGCATCATCGCCGAGGCCGCCAACGCCGAGGTGTTCGAAGGCGGTCTGCTCGAGTTCGCGGCCACCCTGGTCAATGCGGGGCCCGATGCCGCGCAGTTCCCCGGTTTCGGTGCGGTGCTCGATGCCGAACTGGACGATCTGCTGGTGTCGCCGTCCGACGGCTGGACCTGCGACGCGCCGAGCGTGGCGGACAGCAAGACCACGCTGTCGTGCAGCAACGAGGCACTGGCCAGCGGCGGCGAGGCGGTGTTCGCACTGTCGGCGACCGCACCCGCTGCGTCGGTTGGCCAGACCGTCACCATGACCGTGGCTGCAACCTCGCAGACGCAGGATCCCGATGAAACCGACAACAGCGCCACGGCGTCGGTCTCGGTGGTGGAGGATCCGGCATCGGCCGCGCAACTGCTGGTCAACGGCGTGCCGGTGACCGGTGTCGAAGGTGCAGCGGGCGACTCACGCCTGTTCCGCATCGACGTGCCGGCAGGTGCGCGCAACCTGCGCTTCCTGACCAACGGCGGCACCGGCGACGTGTCGCTGTATGCCAGCCGCGACGCGTTGCCGACGGTCGAGGATGCGCAGTTCAGTTCGCAGCGACCCGGCAACACCGAAACGGTCACGGTTTCCGCGCCGCAGGCGGGCACCTGGTACGTGCGCGTCGTCGGTGAGCGCGCCTTCGCCCGCTTGACGGTCCGGGCCACGTTCACGCCCTGACCGGCACCACCGGTATCCACGGAAAACCCCGGCCACGTGCCGGGGTTTTTCGTTGCGGCGGCCGGCGCGACTCCGGGTCCCGGCTGCGCCGGGCTGCTAGGATGCGGCGTCGACCACAGGGGACTTCCACCGCATGAGCCAGCCTTCTCCGGACACCGCAGCGCCGCGTGGCGCGATCGCCCGTTTCCTCGACACGGTCGAGCGTGTCGGCAACAAGCTGCCGGATCCGGCGATGCTGTTCCTGCTGTTGATGCTGGCGGTGTGGGCGTTGTCGTGGGCGTTGTCGAGCGTGTCGTTCACCGCGATCGACCCGCGTACCGGCGTTCCGATCGAGGTGGTGAACCAGCTGTCGGGCGAGTCGCTGACCGCCTTCATGGCCAACATGGTCCGCGTGTTCCTGGGCTTCGCGCCGCTGGGTGTGGTGCTGGTGGCGATGCTGGGTCTGGGTGTCGCCGAACACACCGGTTTCATCAATGCCGGCCTGCGGCGCGTGCTGTCGGTGACGCCGAAGATGCTGCTGACGCCGGCGCTGGTCGCGGTCGCCGTGCTGAGCCATGTCGCGGTCGACGCGGGCTACGTGCTGGTGATTCCGCTCGGTGGCGTGATCTTCTACGCCGCGGGCCGGCATCCGCTTGCGGGCATCGCGGCCGCGTTCTGCGGTGTGTCGGGCGGCTTCTCGGCGACGCTGCTGGTGCCGTCCTCGCTCGACCCGCTGCTGGCCGGCTTCACCCAGGAAGCGGGTCGCATTCTCGACCCGGCCCTCGTGGTCAATCCGCTCAACAACTGGATCTTCACCACCGCGTCGAGCGTGCTGATCATCGCGATCGGCTGGTTCGTCACCGACCGTATCGTCGAGCCGCGCCTCAAGCGCACCGCCGTCGACGGCGATCCGGCGAACCTGCCGAAGATGGACGAGCTCAACGCCGCCGAGAAGCGCGGCCTGCTGTGGGCGGTCGTGGCGATGCTGATCGCCGCAGCCCTGTTCGCCTGGACGCTGATGCCCGAAACCTCACCGTGGCGCGCGCCTGCCGAGGCCGTGCCCGACGGCAGCCATCCGCTGCTGGTCGCCGCCGCACCGGTGATGCAATCGATCGTCGCGCTGATCTTCGTACTGTTCCTGCTGCCGGGCGTGGTCTACGGCTACATCGCCGGCACCGTGAAGTCGCACCGCGACATCATCGCGGCGATGACCAAGTCGATGAGCGGCATGGGCTACTACATCGTCATCGCGTTCTTCATCGCGCAGTTCCTGGCCGGCTTCAACGGCTCGGGCCTCGGCACGCTGATGGCGGTCGAGGGCGCCGATTTCCTCAAGGGCCTCGGCCTGCCGATGTGGCTGACGATCATCGGCCTGATCCTGATGACCGGCGTCGTGAACCTGTTCATCGGCTCGGCGTCGGCGAAGTGGGCGCTGCTCGCACCGATCATGGTGCCGCTGATGATGCAGCTCGGCGTGTCGCCCGACCTGACCCAGGCGGCCTACCGCGTCGGCGATTCGATGACGACCATCCTGACCCCGCTGATGCCGTACTTTCCGCTGATCGTCGTGTTCTGCCAGCGCTATGTGACCTCGGCCGGCATCGGCACGCTGGTCTCGATCATGATTCCGTATTCGATCGCGCTGTCGATCCTGTGGACGCTGTTCCTGCTGGCGTTCTGGGGCCTGGGCATTCCGCTGGGCGTCGGCGCGAGCTACGTCTATCCGGCAGGCTGAATGCGCAGCGGCGCCACGGTGCGCCGCCGCACGTGCGCGAGACCACGGGCCAGGGGTGGCAATGGTCACTTTCCATGTGGTCCGGGCGCCGCTAAGTTAGCGCGTCGCCCGGCCCGGTCCGTGGCATCGATCAACGTCAGGAGTCGCCCTACGTGTCAATGAATCCGTACGCCGCCGAGGAAAAGAAAACCATCCTCGGCCATCCGCGCGGCCTGTTCGTGCTGTTCTTCGCCGAGATGTGGGAGCGGTTCTCCTACTACGGCATGCGCGCGCTGCTGATTTTCTATCTCGTGCAGCACTGGATGTACTCCGATCAGGATGCGTCGGTGATCTATGGCGCCTACACGGCGCTGGTGTACATCGCGCCTGTGGTCGGCGGCTATCTGGCCGACCGGTATCTGGGGCAACGCAAGGCGGTGGTGTTCGGCGCAGTGCTGCTGACCTTCGGTCATTTCCTGATGGCGTTCGAAGGTGACGGCGGCCAGTCCGCGGCCGAGATCAACATCTTCTGGCTGGCGCTGTCGTTCATCATCATCGGGTCGGGCTTCCTGAAGGCCAACATCTCGGTGATGGTGGGTCAGCTGTATCCGCGTACCGACGTGCGTCGCGATCCTGCCTACACGATCTTCTATATGGGCATCAATCTGGGCGCCGCGATGGGCTCGGCGTTGGCCGGCTACCTGGGCATGAACTACGGCTGGGCCTGGGGTTTCGGTGTGGCCGGTTTCGGCATGCTGTTGGGCCTGATCGTGTTCGTGCTGGGCAAGCCCCTGCTGATGGGGCGCGGCGAGTCGAAGGCCCCCGAGCGCCTTGCGGCCCCGGTCATGGGCATCCGCTTCGAGTGGTTGCTGTACGCGCTGGGCATCGCATCGGTGGGTGTTGTCTGGTTCCTGATCCAGTACCAGAAACTGGTCGGCGGCCTGCTGATGGGCACCGGCGCGCTTCTGATGGGCTACGTCCTCTGGACTGCGGTCTTCAAGCTGGAGCGGGAGGCACGGCATCGTATTTTCGCCGCGTTGATCCTGATCGTCGGATCGATCCTGTTCTGGGCGCTGTTCGAACAGGCAGGCGCCTCGCTGAACCTCTACACCGACCGCTCCGTGGATCGCCACATCTTCGGCTGGGAAGTGCCCGCGCCGATGTTCCAGTCCCTGAACTCGATCTACATCATCCTGCTCGCACCAGCGTTCGCCATTCTGTGGCTCTGGCTGGGACGTCGGGGCTGGGAGCCTTCCACGCCGTTGAAGTTCGCGCTGGCGGTGATCCAGGTGGGCCTTGGCTTCCTGGTGCTGGTCTGGGGTGCGAACAGTGCCGGTCCGAACGGCATGACGCCGGTGATCTTCATCTTCCTGATCTACCTGATCCACACGATGGGCGAACTGTGTCTGTCGCCGGTTGGACTGTCGGCGATGAACCGGTTGGCGCCGGCGCACATGGCCAGTCTGATCATGGGCACGTGGTTCTTCGCATCGGCGACCGGCAACTTCGCTGCCGGCCTGATCTCAGCCGCGACCGGTGGCGAGGGTGAGGGACGTGTGCTGGAGGTGTACTCGAACGTGGGTTGGCTTGCGGTCGGCGTGGGCGTGGTGATGATCTTCATCTCGCCGCTCATCCGCCGCCTGATGCACCTCGATACGCTTCAGGACGACGAACCGTCGCTTGCGGGTCAGGACGGGATCGGCGAGCCGATCGCGGCCGGCACCACGCTCGAGCAGGAACGCCGTCCCTAACCGGATCGTGCTTCCGCTACGAAAACAGCGCCCTCGGGCGCTGTTTTCGTTTGGGGCACGGGAGGCGCGTCGCGCGGACTTCAGTCCTTCAGCGGCGCTTCGAGCTTGGCCATCATCGCGGCGAAAGCGGCGCGCTCGCCGTCGTCCAGCGGCGCCAGCACATTGCGCTGGTAGTCCAGCGCCAGCGGCACGACCACGTCGTAGACCGCGTAGCCGGCCTCGCTCAGCTCCAGCACCGAGCGGCGGCGGTCGCTGTCATGCATCTCGCGTTCGATCAGCTCGCGCTCGAGCAGACGCGCGACTGCGCGACTCACGGCAACCTTGTCCATCGCCGTGCGCTCCGCCACGCCGTTCGCCGACAGGCCGGGATAGCGCCCGAGGACCGCGATCACCCGCCACTCGGTCACGCTGATCCCGAAGCGCTCGCTGTAGATGTCGGCCAGTCCGCGGCTGATGCGGTTGGTCAGCACGCTCAGCCGGTAGGGCAGGAACTGCTCGAGATCGAGGCGATGGTGGCCGTGGCCGTCATGGGCGTCGGCGGGGTCGGACAGGGCAGCGGAAGGGGCCGCGGGTGCGTTCATGGTGCGATGCGCCTTGCAATTAGGTTGCATTCGTAACTATAAAGAGAGAACTGAAACCGCGCCCGTTCCCGGCCGGCCCCATCGCGACGGAGTATCCCATGAGCGCTCACGCACACACCGCCCCCAATCTCGGCATGGAAGTGACCACGTTCGAGAACCCGATGGGCATCGACGGCTTCGAATTCGTCGAGTTCGCCGCGCCCGCGGGCCAGGCCGATTTCATGCACACCTACTTCCGCAACATGGGCTTCACCGCGGTGCTCAAGCACAGGACGCGGGCGATCACCGTGTACCGGCAGGGCGGGGTGAACTTCCTGCTCAATGAGGACCCGGATTCCTTCGCGGCCGATTTCGCCAGGGCGCACGGTCCGTCTGCCTGTGGCTTCGCGATCCGCTTCAAGCAGCCGGCAGGCGACGTCTACGGCAAGGTGCTGGGCAACGGTGGCGAGGCGATCGGTGATCGCGAATCGAGCAAGGCCGTCGACGCGCCCGTGGTCAAGGGCATCGGCGACTGCATGCTGTATCTGGTCGACCAGTACGGCGCGTCCGGCTCGATCTACGGCGACGACTATGTCGCGATCGACGGCGTCGACCAGAACCCGACCGGGTTCGGCCTGACCTTCATCGACCACCTCACGCACAACCTCTACTTCGGCAACATGCAGAAGTGGTCGGACTATTACGAGAAGCTGTTCAACTTCCGCGAGATCCGCTACTTCGACATCAAGGGCGCCAAGACCGGCCTGAAGTCGAAGGCAATGACCGCGCCCGACGGCGTGGTGCGCATCCCGCTCAACGAGTCGAACGATCCGAAGTCGCAGATCAACGAATACCTCGACGCCTACAAGGGCGAGGGCATCCAGCACATCGCCTGCTTCACCGACGACATCTACGCCTCGATCGAGCAGATGCGCGAGAAGGGCATCGACTTCCTCGACACGCCGGAGACCTACTTCGACGTCATCGACCAGCGCATTCCCGACCACGGCGAAGACGTCGCGCGCCTGCAGCGCAACAAGATCCTGATCGACGCCGATCCGGAGACCAAGCAGCGCAAGCTGCTGCAGATCTTCACCAAGAACGCGTTCGGCCCGATCTTCTTCGAGATCATCCAGCGCAAGGGCAACGAAGGCTTCGGCGAAGGCAACTTCCAGGCGCTGTTCGAGAGCATCGAACGTGACCAGATGCAGCGCGGCGTGCTCTGAGACACGGCGAACGAAAGGCGGCCCCGGAATGTTCCGGAGCCGCCTTCGGATGACGCGTTACAGGCGCGCGTAGGCGCTGGCGATCATGCGTTTGCCATGCCCGCCATGCCTGCCAGCAGCGCCGCACCGCCGAGCAGGAAGAACGCACCCATGATGAGCAGTGCGATCAGCAGCAGGATGCCCTGGATCATGAAGAACAGGCGCAGCTTGTCGGTCGAACGGACGGCAGCATCGACCTGTCCAGTCGCTGCGGCTTCTTCCGCCGCGCTGGCCGCCTGGAACAGCAGCACGCCCAACCAGATCGGCACCCATGCCCAGAGGATGCCGATGATGCTGAGCACTTGCAGCGCGCCCGAGATCATCAGCATCACGCCCAGCAACTTCATCCACAGCTTGCCGTCCACCAGCGGGCGGACGATTGCCCGCACGGCGTTGTCCGTCGTGTCCATCAAATTTTTCCCCTTGAATGCCGCCTTTCCTTCGGCGGTCCGCGCAGGTTAGCCGCTGCATTGTCTGAAAGGAACGCGCCATGACTCCATCCACTCCGGCGTACATGTCCGGCTTCGGCAACGAATTCGCGACGGAGGCCGAGCCTGGCACGCTCCCGATCGGCAGAAACTCGCCGCAGCGCGTGGCGCATGGCCTGTATGCCGAGCAGTTGTCGGGCACGGCGTTCACCGCGCCGCGCGGCGAGAACCGGCGCAGCTGGCTGTATCGCATCCGGCCCGCGGCGATGCACGGCACGTTCTCGCCGTTCCAGCAGCCGCGTTTCCACGATGGTTTCGATCGCGGCCCCGTCCCGCCGGACCAGATGCGCTGGAGTCCGTTGCCGATCCCCGAAGCGCCGGTCGATTTCGTCGACGGTCTGTTCTCGATGGCCGGCACCGGTGGTCCCGGCGCGCACGAGGGGGTGGGCATCCACGTCTACGCCGCGAACGCGTCGATGACCAACCGCTTCTTCTACAGCGCCGACGGCGAACTGCTGATCGTGCCGCAGCAGGGGCGTCTGGTACTGGCGACCGAGTTCGGTGTGCTCGAGGTCGAGCCGCAGGAGATCGCGGTGATTCCGCGCGGCGTGCGCTTCCGCGTCGAACTGCCGGACGGCCCGAGTCGCGGTTACGTCTGCGAGAACCAGGGGCACGCGATGCGCCTGCCGGATCTCGGCCCGATCGGCGCGAACGGCCTGGCCAATCCGCGCGATTTTCTTGCGCCCGTCGCGGCGTACGAAGACATCGAGGGCGACTTCACCCTGATCGCCAAGTTCCAGGGCCATCTGTGGCAGGCGCCGATCGACCACTCGCCGCTGGACGTCGTCGGCTGGCACGGCAACTACGCGCCGTACAAGTACGACCTGCGCCGCTTCAACGCGATCGGCTCGATCAGCTTCGACCATCCCGATCCGAGCATCTTCACCGTGCTCACCTCGCCCAGCGACACGCCCGGTACGGCGAACATGGACTTCGCGATCTTCCCGCCGCGCTGGCTGGTGGCGCAGGACACGTTCCGCCCGCCGTGGTTCCACCGCAATGTCGCCAGCGAGTTCATGGGTCTGGTGCACGGCCAGTACGACGCCAAGGCCGACGGCTTCTCACCCGGTGCGTGCTCGCTGCACAACTGCATGAGCGGACACGGCCCGGATGCGGCGACGTTCGAAAAGGCCAGCGCGGCCGATCTGTCGA
This sequence comes from Luteimonas sp. Soil_N_1, assembly GCF_057656255.1. NCBI lineage: Bacteria > Pseudomonadati > Pseudomonadota > Gammaproteobacteria > Lysobacterales > Lysobacteraceae > Luteimonas > Luteimonas sp. Soil_N_1. Next base: position 277,794 of record NZ_JBDGKS010000002.1, on the reverse strand, counting down.
AGCCCGATGTCATCAGTGGCACGATGGCCTTCATGTTCGAGACGCGTGCGGTGATCCGGCCGACGCGGCAGGCGATGGACGCGACGCACCGGCAGGGCGATTACCAGGACTGCTGGGCCGGCCTGCAACGGAACTTCGTGCCGCCACGCGGCTGAGGTTTCAATGCGCCGCGGTGGCTACGCCACCGCGTATGTGCCGTCATCGAGTGGCAACGCCGCCAGCGCGGGCAGGTGCGGCTCCGGCAGCACCTCGGCCACGCGCTCGCGCACGCGCGATGCGTAGCCGGGTTTGGTGAAGGCGGGCAGGCCGGCGATCGCCTCGAGGATCGCCGACACGGTCGCCGCCTCGTCGCTGCAGCCGAGCAGACGCGCACGCAGTACCAGTGCCGCCGGCGCGCGCTGCAGTTCCAGCATTCCCTGCACGTAGATGCGCGCCGCGCTCAGCGAACGGCGTCGCGTCGTGGCGGTCTGCATGTCCGCAGGCGGCGGGGCGACGACGGTGGCCGTCTGCACCGCGCCGGTCTCGATGCCTTCGAGATAGCCGGCATCCTGCAACTGCAGCAGCAGCGACGGCGTGTCCGCGCCCAGCAGGCGAGCGAGTTCGCGTGTCGAGCGGTGCCCGTCACACAGGATCAGCGCGCGGCGCTGCCGCAGGTCCAGTGCCGCACTGTGGTGGGCGAGGGTATGGCGGGCGAGTTCGGTCTTGCGGGCGGGCACGGACGGCGACTTCCTGCGGCAGGCGTGCAGCATGGGAAGCGGCGATGAAACGACCATGACAGCGGGGGGCACCTGGTGTTCACGCCGACGCGCTAGGCTCGCACCGAACCCAACTACGGAGTTGCCGCATGAATCTGCAACGTGCCCTGCCTGCTGTCGCCGTGCTCGTGCTCGCCCTGTCGGCCTGCAATCGCGAAGCGCCACCCGCCGAGCCGTTGCCGGCGTCATCCGGTCCGGCCCTGCCGGCCGATCCGGCCGTGCCTGCGCATGACCAGCCTGCCGAGGACGTCCCGCCGGCGACCGCCATGGGCAGCAACGTGCCGCAGGTGGTCGATGGCGTGGTGACCTTCCAGGGCTTCGGTCCGGCGGCCTTCGGCAGCGACGCCGAGCAGGTACGCATGGCCTGGGGCAACGATCTGGGCGATGCGACACCGTCCGAGCCGGGTGGCTGCTATTACCTGACGCCGCCGCGCATGGGCAGCACCGATTACGACATCGGTTTCATGGTCGAAGGCGACCGCTTCTCGCGCATCGATGTCGGCAACGACGGCTACACCGCGCCGGGTGGCGGCAAGGTCGGCATGACGCGCGCGGAGATCGAGGGCCTGTACACCGGCCGCGTCGAGGCATCCCCGCACAAGTACGTCGAAGGCGCCCACACGCTGCGCGTTGCCGATGCGGACGGCGGCACATCGGCGCTGGTGTTCGAGACGGATGCGGACGGCAAGGTCACCGGATGGCGGATCGGTGTGCCGCCGCAGGTCGACTACGTCGAGCGCTGCGGCTGATCCGCAGGTGACACCCGGGGCCGCAGGTGCGGCCCCGGCTCAGTCGCGTTCGGGCGGCGCGGGATCTTCGCGGTCGACGACCTGCTGGCCGGCATCGGGCGTGCGGCCGGGATGCGGAGGCCGATCGTCCATCAGCGACAGCGCCGCACGCGACATCAGGTGCGCGCTGATCGGCGCGGTCAGGAACAGGAACACCGTGATCAGGATTTCGCGCGGGTGCACGCCGCTGCCGTTGACCGCGTGGTAGACGATCGACGCGACCAGGATGCAGCCCACGCCCAGGGTGCTGGCCTTCGCCGGCCCATGCACGCGCTGGAAGAAGTCGCGCAGCTTGAGCAGCGCGATGGCGCCGAGCAGGGTGAAGAAGCAGCCCACGACGAGCAGGAACGCGAGGATGGCATCGAGGACGGTGCTCATTCGACGATGTCCCGGCGGATGACGTATTTGCTCAGGACCACCGTGCCCACGAAGCCGAGCATCGCGATGACCAGCGCGGCCTCGAAGTAGATCTCGGTGTTCAACAGCATCCCGAACAGGATGAGCTGGGCGATGGAGCTGACGTAGAGCGTGTCCAGCGCCAGGATGCGGTCCGGGGCGGTGGGGCCACGCAGCAGCCGCCACAGCGACAGCAGCATGGCGATGCCGACCAGGTGCATGCCGACGATGATCGCGATCGTGATCATGGGAATACCTCGCGCAACGGTGCCTCGTAGCGATGCTTGATCTCGGCGACGAGCGCCTGCGGATCATCGGTGCTGAGGCAGTGGATCAGCAGGTGCTTGCGGTCCTCCGACAGTTCGGCGGAGACGGTGCCCGGCGTCAGCGTGATCACGCTGGTCAACGCCGAGATGCCGTGGATGTTGGTCAGGTCCAGCGGGATCCACACGAACTGCGAGTGCAGTTTGTGGTTCGGACCGAGCACCTGCTTGGCCACCGTCAGATTGGCGACCAGGATGTCCCACAGCAGGCGCCCCACAAGCGTGCCGATGCCGCGCAGCCGGCCCAGTTGCGCGAACTCGCGCTCCAGGCGTGCGGCCAGCTGCGGCATCAGCCAGGCCAGGATCAGGGCCATGACGATGTTGCCGGGGCTGTAGTCCTCGGCCATCAGCAGCCAGAACACGAAGACAGTCACGCTCTGCGGAATGGACGGCAGGAAGCGACGCATGAAGGGCTGGACGTGGCGTTTCATCGCGAGGGCTCCCGGATGACGGGGGTTTCGCCGATGACGCGTTCGATCATCTCCGACGGGGCCAGCAACTGGGCGGCGGTCGCTTCGGTGTAGCGCAGCATGGGACCGGCGAACACCGTCATCACGATGCAGTAGCCCAGCAGCAGCATCGTGGCGCCGAGTTCGGCCCGGCGCAGCGGCGGCGCCTCGACGCCCTCCGGTACCGGGTCGACACGCCAGAACAACCGCGTGCCGCTGCGTGACAGGCCGATGACCGCCATCAGGCTGCTGCCCAGCACCGCTGCCCAGATCCAGCCGATGACATCTTCGGGCACGGAGTTGAGCAGCTGCAGCTTGCCGATGAAGCCTGACAGCGGCGGCAGTCCGGTGACGGTGATCGCGGCGATCAGGAACAGCATCGCGGGCACCGTCTTGCCCGGCATCGATGCGATCGGCATCAGATAGTCGCCGGTGCCGCCGCGATGGCGCTGGATGATGTCGGCCAGCAGGAACAGCGACGCGGTGACGAACACGCTCTGCGGCAGGTAGTACAGGCCGGCCGAGATCGCGCCGGCGTTGCCGAGCGAGAACGACACGAACAGCGTGCCCGCCGACAGCAGCACGAGATAGGCGACGCCGATCCGCAACCGCGGCGCGCCGACCACGCCGAGCGCGGCCAGCACCATCGTCGCCGCGCCCGCCGGCAGCAGCCACGGCCAGGCGAAATCGGCCAGCAGGCCGGCCTCGCTGCCGAACACCAGCGTGTAGATGCGCAGCACCGCGTACAGACCGACCTTGGTCATGATGGTGAACAGTGCGGCGACCGCGGCCGGCGCACGCGCATAGGCTTCCGGCAGCCACAGATACAGCGGCAGCAGTGCGGCCTTCGCGCAGAACACCAGCAGCAGCAGGCCGGCGCCGGCGCGTACCAGCAGTGCCTGGTCCGGTCCGAGTGCGGCCACACGCACCGCCATCTCGGCCATGTTGAGCGTGCCGAGCATGCCGTAGAGCAGACCCAGCGCGAGCAGGAACACGGTCGATGCGGCGATGTTGAACACCACGTAGTGCATGCCGGCCTTGATGCGTGCGCCGCGCGCGCCGCTGAGCAGCAGGCCGTACGAGGCGATGAGCATCACCTCGAAGAACACGAAGAGGTTGAACACGTCGCCGGTCAGGAATGCACCGTTGAGGCCGGCGAGCTGCACCTGGAACAGCGCGTGGAAGTGCAGGGCGCGCTTGTCCCAGCCGGCGCATGCGTAGAGCAGGCACGGAATCGCCAGCAGCGTGGTGGTCATGACCATCATCGCCGAGAGACGGTCGACGACGAGCGCGATGCCCAGACGTGCCGGCCAGTCGCCGAGCAGATACACCAGGGTGTCGCCGGCCAGCACTTCGCGCATCAGCGCGATGCTGACCACCAGCAACGCCGCCATGCCGATCCAGGCCCACAGGCGCAGCACGGAGGCGCGGTGCGTGCGTTCGAGCAGCAGCAGGATCGCGCCGGTGACCAGCGGTACCAGAACAGGGGCAACCGCGATGTGGTTCATCGGCGACCTCCGCGCTGCTCTTCATCGGGCTCTTCGCCGTCGACGTGGTCGGTGTGCAGATCCGAGTGCTCGCGCATCGCGATGACGACGGTCACCGCGGTCATCGCGAAGGCGATGACGATCGCCGTGAGCACCAGCGCCTGCGGCAGCGGGTCGGTGTAGTTGACCAGGGTTTCGGCCAGGCCGTCCTTGAGCACCGGCGGCTTGCCGATGACCGGACGGCCGGACGAGAAGATCAGCAGGTTGGTCGCGTACGACAGCAGCGTCAGCCCGAGGATCACATCGAAGGTGCGTGCGCGCAGCAGCAGGTAGATACCCGAAGCGGCGAGTACGCCGATGGCGGAAGCGATTGCGAGTTCCATCAGTGCGCCTCCTCTGCGGCCTGGCGTTGTCGGACCGTGCCCATCGTGGAGAGCATCAGCAGGGTGCCGGCGAAGACGACCACGTAGACGCCGGTATCGAACACGAGTGCGCTGGCGAGCGGCAGCAGGCCGATCAGCGGCAGCTCCACATCCAGATGACCGCTGGTCAGGAACGGCACGTCGAACCACCAGGAGCCGACGCCGCCGATCACCGCCAGCAGCAGGCCGACGCCGATGCCGCGCAGATAGTCGAAGCCGAACGTCGCCTCCACTGCGCGCGCGCCCTGCAGCACGTACTTCACCAGCACCGGCACCGCGAACACGAGGCCGGCGATGAAGCCGCCGCCGGGTGCGTTGTGACCGCGCAGGAACAGGTAGATCGACACGGTCAGCACCAGCGGGAACAGCAGCTGGGTGAGGTCGGCCGCGATCGGCAGCTGCACCGGCGGACCGGGCATCACCTCGTCCGGCTTGAGTCGTGCCCAGCGCAGCATCGCGTGCACCACCAGCGCGGCGGTGCCGAACACGGTGATCTCGCCGAAGGTATCGAAGCCGCGGAAGTCGACCAGGATCACGTTGACCACGTTGCGGCCGTAGGCCTCGGGCAGCGAACGCACCAGCAGCTCGTTGGAAATCGTATCGACGGGCGACAGCATCATCGCGTACGCCAGTGCGGCGAGGCCGCCGCCGGCGACGATCGAGATGCCGATGTCGCGGAACTTGCGCAGCGGCCGGCGTGTGCTCTTCGACTGCTTGGGCAGATAGTTCAGTGCCATCATCATCAGCGCGATGGTCACCATCTCGACCAGTAGCTGGGTCAGCGCCAGATCGGGCGCGGAGAGGTAAACGAACATCAGGCTGACCGCGAGGCCGACACCACCGATCACGATCAGCGCGGTCAGGCGCTTGCCGTGCACGACGACCGTGCCGATCGAGGCGCCCACGATCACCGCCCAGATCATCCAGCCCATCGGCGGCAGCGGGCGCGGGCCCGGTGCATTGGCGACCAGTTCGGCGAAGTTGCCCAGCAGCGGCCAGCCGGCCAGCAGCAGCGCGACCAGCAGCAGGCCGAACAGGCTGCGCTGCAGGCTGCCGTTGGCGACGCGCGCGGTGAAGGCACGGGCCAGCGAGAACAGCCGTTCGAGATTGACGTGGAAGAAGTTGCGGCCGGTCGAACTGGTGACCACTGCATGGAAATCGAGCAGCCGGCGCAGGCCGAAGTAGAGCGCCACGCCCAGCACCACGCTGGCCACGCTCATCATCAGCGGCAGGTTGATGCCGTGCCACACCGACAGGCTGAATTCCGGCGTCGCATCGCCCAGGGTGCCGCGCACCATCGTCTCGAGCAGCGGGCCGATGGTCAGCGCCGGCACGATGCCGATCACGACACACAGCACCACCAGCACGCCGACCGGGATCCGCATCCAGCGCGGCGGTTCGTGCGGCACCACGTCGAGCGCGCGCGGGCCGCGGCCGAAGAACGTGTCGTGCACGAAGCGCAGGCTGTAGGCGATGCCGAAGATGCCGGCCAGCAGCGCGGCGATGCTGATCACCAGACGCATCGTGCCGTGGCCGCCGATCTCCAGCGCTTCGGCGAAGAACATTTCCTTCGACAGGAAGCCGTTGAGCAGCGGGATGCCGGCCATCGCCAGCGACGCGACGATCGCCAGCGCGCTGGTCATCGGCATCAGGCGTCTGAGATTGCCGAGCCGGCGCATGTCGCGCGTGCCGCACTCGTGGTCGATGATGCCCGCCGCCATGAACAGCGACGCCTTGAACATCGCGTGGTTCAGGGTGTGGAACAGCGCGGCGACCACCGCCATTTCGGTCGACAGACCGAACAGCAGGGTGATCAGGCCGAGGTGGGAGATCGTCGAATACGCCAGTAGTCCCTTGAGATCGTGCTGGAAGATCGCGAACCACGCGCCGATCAGCAGCGTGGTCGCACCGACACCGCTGACCACGTAGAAGAACAGGTCCGTGCCGGCCAGCGCCGGGTGCAGGCGCGCCAGCAGGAAGATGCCGGCTTTCACCATCGTCGCCGAGTGCAGGTAGGCCGACACGGGGGTCGGCGCAGCCATCGCGTGCGGCAGCCAGAAGTGGAACGGGAACTGCGCGCTCTTGGTGAAGATGCCCAGCAGCACCAGGCCCAGCGCCCACGGGTACAGATGGCTCGCGCGGATCAGATCGCCGGAGGCCAGCACCACGTCGAGGTCGTAGCTGCCGACGATGCGGCCGATCAGCAGCACGCCGCCGAGCAGCGCCAGACCACCCATGCCGGTGATCGTCAGCGCCATGCGTGCGCCCTGGCGTGCGTCCTGGCGGTGCGACCAGAAGCCGATCAGCAGGAACGAGCTGATCGAGGTCAGCTCCCAGAACACCGCGAGCAGCAGCAGGTTGCCGGCGATGACCATGCCGAGCATCGCGCCCATGAAGAGCAGCAGATAGGTGAAGAACCGTCGCGGACTGTCCTTGGCCGACAGGTAGTAGTGGCCGTAGAGCACGACCAGCGCGCCGATGCCCAGCACCATCAACGCGAACGTCCAGGCCAGCCCGTCCATGCGCAGGCTGAAATCCAGCCCGGCCTCGGGAATCCAGGCGTACTGTGTCTTGAGGATGGTCCCGTCGAACACGTCGCCGGCCAGCAGCGCCAGCACGGCCAGGCCCAACAGCGGCGCAAGACCGGCGAGCCACGCGGACGTGCGGCGCGATGCATTCGCGGACAGCGCCACGGCAAGCGCCAGCACGAAGGGCAGGGCCAAGAGAAGTTCGAGCATCGGGCTCCTTGTGGAGGCGGGTCGACCAGGTGGACGACGGGTCGCGCAAGGGCCGACCAGTTTAACCGAACCCCGTGCACGGTGCGTCGTCGCGGCTCGATATGCTATGTCCCATGCGCTCGAGTACCGCCGCCACGTCATCCCCTGCACGCCATGCCCTGGTCTTCGGTGCCAGCGGCGCGATCGGTGCCGCGTTGACGGAGCGTCTGCTCGAAGCGGGCTGGACACTCGACGCACTGTCACGCACGCCGCGTCCCGCTGGAGCGCAGCTGCGCTGGCACGTCGGACACTTCGCCGCGATGCCGGACACCTTGCCGGCGCGGGTCGATGCGATCTTCAGCTGCGGCCCGCTGGACCAGTTCTCGCTGTGGTACGCCGAGGCCTCGATCGAATGTCCGCGCGTCGTCGCCTTCGGCTCGACCAGCGACGCGACCAAGCAGGCGGCCAGCGATCCGGGCGAGCGCGAACTGGCGATGCGCCTGCGCACGTCGGGGGAGCGCGTGTTCGCGGCGGCGCAGGCGCGTGACGCTGCAGCGACCCTGCTGCGGCCGACGCTGGTCTACGGCAGCGGACGCGATCGCAACCTCAGTCTGATCGTCGCGTTGGCGCGGCGTAGCGGCGTGTTCGTGTTGCCGGCCGATGCGCGCGGCAGGCGTCAGCCGGTACACGTCGAGGATCTCGCGGCGGCGGCGCAGGCCGTGGTCGATGCGCCCGCGGCGTACGGCCATGCCTTCGCGTTGCCGGGCGGGGAGACCCTCGACTACCGCACGATGGTCGCGCGCACGCTGGCCTGCCTGCAGCCCGCGCCGCGCCTGCTGGTGCTGCCGGGTCCGCTGTTCGATGCGGCGCTGTGGGCGGCGCACCGCGCCGGTCGCCTGCAGGGCCTGCCGCCGGGTGCGGTGACGCGCATGCGCGAAGATCTGGTGTTCGATGCCGCGCCTGCGCAGGCGGCGTTCGGCTATGCGCCGCGCGAGTTCCGCCCGGAGCCTGCAATGTTCGGCGTCGACTGACGCGCGCCGTCGCGTCCGGATCGGATCACGGCCCTGCCATCGGTTCCTCGACCAGCTTGCGCGACTTCTGCAACGCGCGCAGTGCGATCACCAGCACGCCGCCGAGCACCATCGCGCCACCGATCCACAGCCGCGGGCCCGGCCGGTCGCCCCAGAACGCGACGCCCAGACCGATCGCCATCACCGGTACCAGCAGCAGCCACGGCGTGACCATCGCGACCGGGTAGCGCTGCATCAGCACGTAGTACAGGCCGTGGCCGAGCAGCGAGGACACGAACGCCGCGTAGACCGCGCCGCCCCAGCCGGCGAAGCCGGCGTTGCCGAGCTGGTCGAAACCGCCGGGCTCGAACACCAGGCTGATCGCCAGCAGCGGCAGCACGCTGAAGACCGCGGTCCAGCCCTGCATGTTCCACATGTCGACATTGCGCAGGCGCTTCATCAGCACCGTGCCGATCGCGAGCATCGCAGCCGATGCCAGCATGGTCAGCAGCGCGGCCGGGTTGGCCAGCACCACCGGATCGAAGCCCAGCACCAGCACGCCGCAGAAGCTCACGCCGATCGCCAGACCCGTGCGCCAGGCGAACCGCTCGCCCAGCACCGCCCAGGCCAGCAGGGCGGTCATCGGGATGTAGCTCTGCATGACGATCGCCGGCGACGACAGATCGGTCGACAGCCGCAGCGCGAGAAAACTCAGGCCGAAATGCGCCACGCCGATACACAGGCACACCGCAATCAGGCGTGGCCATTGGCCGGGCGCGGGCGGACGCAGCAGCCACACCAGCGGCAGCGCCAGCATTGCGAAGCGCACCGCGGTGAAGAGAAACGGGGGAATCTCGCGCAGCGCATTGGCCGAGACGAGGAAGTTCAGCGCCCAGGCGATACAGACGACGAGAACCAGAACGAGATCGCGGGGCGACACGGGCGATGCACCAGCGTGGCGCGACAGGATCGCACGTGCGGCGCCTCAGTACGTCAGATGCAGGCGCCGGTAGAGCTTGGACAGCACCCAGGCCGGGCCGACCAGCAGATAGCGCAGGTCGGTGAAGAAGCTCGGCTTGCGGCCTTCGAACAGTTTGCTGTGGCCGACGAACTGTGCGACCCACGCGACCGCGAACACGCCCAGCGCCAGCCAGAAGAGGAACGGCGTGCCGAAATCGCGCTGCAGCCACCAGGTCAGCGCCGACATCGCCACGAACACCAGCAGCATGCCCAGACCGATGGCACGCGAGGCGCGGTAATAGAACATCCACGCCCCGAACATCGCCAGGCCCGCCCACAACCCCGGCTTGAAAAATGTGCCGGTGGGAATGCACCACAGCAGCGCGATCACGCTCCACAGGATCGCCGGCACGGCGAACACGTGGATCCACTGGTTGGTGTCGTCGCGATGGTCGGCCGAATAACTGGCGAACCAGCGGTCGATGGGGCGGTCTGTGGTTGCGTGCATCGGCGCTCTCCCGGGCGTGTGCAGGTGCGAGAGGAGCATACGCCCGGCGGTGCTCGTGATGCTCCCTCCACTTTTGCACTTGCCGCTGCTGTGTTGCGGCAATGACAAGTCGGCGGGCCCCACAGACCCGAAGGGCGGGGCATCAATGGGCGGCGCCCTACGGGTCTGCAGGCTGTGCGGACACGTTATTGCACAGAAAGATCAAACGCGTGGTATCGCCGCATGTCTGTCTTCCGCACGCCGAGCGAATAGGCGAGCCGCCGAATGACGGGCGAGCCGCCGACTTTCTTTGCGACCGTCCGTCCTTCTTCGGCCGTCCGTAGGAGGAACGAAATCACACAGAGGCGAGGCGCTCCGTCAGTCGATCGAAATATCCGCCAGCTTCTGCAGCGCTTCGGCGTACCGGGCGCGGGTGCGCTCGATGACTTCGGCCGGCAGCGTCGGGCCGGGCGCGGTCTTGTCCCAGTCGGTGGTTTCCAGATAGTCGCGCACGATCTGCTTGTCGTAGCTCGGCGGGCTGGTGCCCACTTCGTACGCATCGGCCGGCCAGTAGCGCGAGGAATCCGGGGTCAGCACTTCGTCCATGACGTAGAGACGACCGTCGGCATCGGTGCCGAACTCGAACTTGGTGTCGGCCAGGATGATGCCGCGCTCGGCGGCATACGCGGCGGCGAACGTGTACAGCCGCAGCGTGGCCTCGCGCACCTGTTCGGCGAGATCGGCGCCGATGATGCGGACCATTGTGTCGAAATCGATGTTCTCGTCGTGGTCGCCGACGGCGGCCTTGGTCGACGGGGTGAAGATCGGCTGGGGCAGGCGTTCGGCCTGGCGCAGGCCGTCGGGCAGAGCGATGCCGCTGACGCGACCCGTGCGCTGGTAATCCTTCCAGCCGCTGCCGATCAGATAGCCGCGCGCGATTGCCTCGACCGGCACCGGCTTGAGCTTCTTCGTCACCACCGCGCGCTTGGCGTACAGCGCCGGGTCGACGCCTGCGGGCAACACGCTGGCGACATCGATGCCGGTCAGGTGATTGGGCATCAGCGCGGCGGTCTGTTCGAACCAGAAATTGCTGATCTGGCAGAGCATCTCGCCCTTGCCGGGAATCGGATCGGGTAGCACCACGTCGAACGCGCTCAGGCGATCGGTCGCGACGATCAGCAGACGCTCGTCGCCGAGGTCGAACACGTCGCGGACCTTGCCGCGGTGACGCAGGTGGAGGCCGGGGAGGTTCGCTTCGAGAAGAGTCGTCGACACGGTTGACATTTCCGGGTGGATCGCGAGCGGCCGGCAAGTGTAGTGCGAACCGCAGCGCCTTGCAGTGAGTCGCGACCACCGGCATCACGACGGCCGGCTACACTGTCGGACATGCAACGCTGGTATGGAAAATTGCTGGGCTTCATCGCCGGATGGCTGCTGCTGCGCCACCCGGCCGGCGGCGTGATCGGCGCGATCATCGGCCACGCCTTCGATGCCGGCTGGCTCGCGCCGCGGCGTTACAAGGACCACAAGGTGTTCGGTCTGGGGCCGGAGGCGACACGCGAAGAGATCGACCAGGCGTATCGCAGGCTGATCTCGCAGTACCACCCGGATCGCGTCGCCGGCGCCGCACCCGAACTGCGCGCCCAGGCCGAGGCCCGCGCCGCCGAACTCAATGCTGCCTACGACCGGTTGCGTCGGGGCCGCGACGGTCGCAAGACGCGCCGCTGACGCTGCTGCCGGATGCGTGACGTCCGGAGCAGACAATGTCCGTGAAACACTTGCACGCCGGGTCCGCGTGTCCCGCGCATGATCTCCGCCATTGCGTCGTCCGCGGCCGATCTCCGGACGCTGCCCGGACGGTCGATGCCGGAATGACGGGGTCGCTTCATCCACCGATACCCGCACAAGCAGAAGCCGGCTTGCGCCGGCTTCTGGCCACGCGATCACGCTGGCTGGATCAGAAGCGCCAGTTGACCGTGGCGCGGGCGGCGCCGTACTCGAAGTCCTTGTCGCTGCGGCGCATGTCGGTACCGGCACGGTTGACGATCAGGAAGGGGTTGGTCGCAGGCGCGGTGCCCGGACCGGTGCGCACGCGCTGGTCGTCGGCTTCCAGGCTCGTGAACAGGTATTCCAGACCGACCGACACGTTGTCGCCCAGCTTGCGCTCGTAGCCAACACCGGCCTGCCAGCCGAAGCCGGTGGTGTCGCCATTGGTGGTGAACGAGTTGGCGGCGTTGCTGGTGGTGAACTCGTTGTCGAGCTTGGCATGCGCCATACCACCCGTCAGGTAGATCAGGTTCGCCGAGTCGGCGCCGAAGGCCCAGCCCGAACGCAGGCGCAGGGCTGCGATGCGATCGACCTTGCGGAACATCGTGTAGTAGGCCGGCGTGGTGCTGAACGAGCTCACGGCGTCACGGACGTCGTTCGCGCCGTATTCGCCGACGACACCGAACACCCAGCTGCCCATCTGCCAGTCGTAACCGCCGCGCACGCCGTAATCGGCACCGCCACGGTTCTTGGTGCAGCCTGCAGCAGGCGTCGAGCCCTGGGCGGCGCCATTGCAGGAGCCGGGCGAGAACGCGTCGGCGCCAGCGGCGGTGCGCACCGTGTCGCCGTACACGCGGTCGAGATTGGTGTCGAAGATGAAGCGGTCGGTGCTGCTGTCTTCGGGGCTGTCCACCACACCGCCGTACAGGCCGACGTAACCGCCGGTCCAGGTGTCGTCGGTGGACTGGGCAAATGCAGCGCCGGTGCTGGCGGCGAGCAGGGCGATGCTGGCGGATGCGGCGTGGATCATCTTCATTGGGGTAGCTCTCCATTCTTGTTTTTGCCGGCCGAACTGCGTCGGCGCGGTGCGGGGCACGGTCGCCGGGGATGCGGCCGCGCGAGAGAGATACGCAGGCATGCGTGATGGGGGATGCATGGACGTGTCGAAAAAATGAATGAATGGGCGTCACGGATTCAGGCGGACGACTGGATGCAGAGCATGAGCTGCCGGGCTGCGGCTGCACCGGCGCATTAGAATGGTGCGCTGCGGCCTGCAGGCCGTTGTCCGCCCCAGACCTGGAACCGCATATGCAGCCCGCCGTTATCGCACCCTCGATCCTGTCCGCGAATTTCGCCCGCCTCGGTGAGGAGGTCGACAACGTGCTCGCCGCCGGTACGGACTGGGTGCACTTCGACGTGATGGACAACCATTACGTGCCGAACCTGACGATCGGCCCGATGATCTGCGAAGCCCTGCGCAAGCACGGCGTGACCGCGCCGATCGACGTGCATCTGATGGTCGAGCCGGTGGATCGCATCGTCCCCGACTTCGCCAAGGCCGGCGCGTCGCTGATCAGCTTCCATCCCGAAGCCAGCCGCCACGTGCACCGCACGATCCAGCTGATCAAGGCCGAAGGCTGCCAGGCGGGCCTCGTGCTCAATCCGGCGACGCCGATCGAAGTGCTGGACTACGTGCTCGAGGATCTCGACATGGTGCTGCTGATGTCGGTCAATCCCGGCTTCGGCGGCCAGGCCTTCATTCCGTCGACGCTCGGCAAGCTGCGCCAGGTGCGCGCGCGCATCGACGCACTCGGTAAGCCGATCCGGCTCGAGATCGACGGCGGGGTGAAGCCCGACAACATCGGCGAGATCGCCGCGGCAGGCGCCGACACCTTCGTCGCCGGCTCGGCGATCTTCGGCAAGCCGGACTACCGCGCCGTGGTCGACGCGATGCGCGCCGAAATCGCACGCGCGACTTCGCTGCGCGCGTGAGCGCGGACGTCGTCACCTGCGACCTCTGCGACGCACACCCCGATGCGGTGCGCGTGCTCGATCTGCCGCTGCGCGATTTCGGCGGGCGTGTCGCCTTCGCCGGCATCGTCAGCACGGTGCTCGCGCTGGAGGACAACTCGCGCGTGCGCGATGCAGTGGCGGAAGCCGGCGCGGGCCGCGTGCTGGTGATCGACGGCGGCGGCTCGACGCGCCGCTCGATGCTCGGCGACCTGCTGGCCGAACAGGCGGTCGCCAACGGCTGGGCGGGTGTCGTGGTACATGGCGCGATCCGCGACAGCATCGCGATCGGCCAGCTGGATCTTGGCGTCAAGGCGCTGGGCACGGTGCCGCTGAAGACCGAGAAGCGCGGGCAGGGCGTGCGCGATGTCCCGGTGACCTTCGGCGGCGTGACGATCCGGCCCGGCGACTGGCTGGCCGCCGACGCGGATGGCGTGGTGCTGGCGGATCGAGCGCTGGCCTGAGCAGCGCACAGAAAGAAGGCCGCATCCTGCGATGCGGCCTCCGGAAATTTGGAGGCTGATCCTGCCTCCGCCAGTCGTCCCTGCTATGGACTTCCATGCTCCGGGTCATCCATGACGGGGTGATGACAGCGGGCGTGAGGGCCGGTTAACGGTGGCGGCCCCGGCATCGGCTACGCTCCGCGCCACTCCCGCCCCCGCACGACATCTCCGCATGCCCGCACCGCACTGGCGCCTGATCCTCAATGGCAAATCCGCGGGTGACGAGGCCGTGCGCACGGCAGTCGCCGCCGTCCGCGCGCGCGGCGTCCATGTCGACGTCCGGGTGACCTGGGAGGCCGGCGATGCCGAACGTTATGCCGCCGAGGCGCTGGCCGAACCGGTCGACACGATCATCGCCGCCGGTGGCGACGGCACTCTCAACGCCGTGGTCTCGGTGCTGGCCGCGCAGTCCGCTGATGCCGATGCGCTGCCGTCGCTGGCGTTGCTGCCACTCGGCACCGCCAACGATTTCGCGACGGCCGCCGAAGTGCCCGTGCTGCCGGAAGACGCACTGGCCCTGGCGCTCGACCGGCCGGCCGTGCCGATCGACGTGCTGCGCATCGAGACCGATGACGGCGTGCACTGGTGCGCGAACCTCGGGTCCGGCGGCTTCGGCACGCAGGTGACCGTGGAAACACATGCCGGCCTGAAGAAGGTGCTCGGCGGCCTGGCGTATTTCATCACCGGACTGTCGCGCATCGGCCGCATCGAACCGCTGGAAGCGCGCATCACCGGTCCGGATTTCGCCTGGGCGGGCGGCTTCATCGCGCTGGGCATCGGCAACGGTCGCCAGGCCGGTGGCGGGCAGGCGCTCTGCCCGGATGCCTGCATCGACGATGGCCTGATCGACGTCACCATCGTCCCGGAGCTCGAAGGCGAACTCGTCAACACGCTGCGCACCGCGCTGACCGAGGGCAAGGTTGCCGCGCTCGACCAGGTGGCCGTGCGCACGCAGCTGACCGAGCTGGTCGTCGAGTCCGATACGCCCCTGGTGCTCAACCTCGACGGCGAGCCCGCGCGCGCGCGGCGCTTCGCGATCACCTGCCAGCCCGGACGCCTGCGGCTGCACCTGCCGAAAGACTGTCCGCTGCTCGTCGCGTCGCCGCACCCGACCGTCTGAGGCTGTCGCGCGTTCGCGGCCGAGCCGCTACAGTAGCTGCCATGCACGCGTCTGCCCTCCCGCATTTCCGTTTGCTCGACGCCGGCTGGCGATGGTGGCGTACTGCCTCCGTTGCCCCCGTTCGTCCGACTGTCCAGGAAATGCCGCGTGATCACGCACACCGAGTTCCAGCACTACGCCGCTGAAGGCCACACCCACGTACCGGTGGTCCGCGAGGTCCTGAGCGATCTCGATACGCCGCTCTCGGTCTACCTCAAACTCGCCGACGGCCCGCATACCTATCTGTTCGAATCGGTGGAAGGCGGCGAACGCTTCGGCCGCTATTCGATCATCGGTCTGCCCGCCGAACGCGTGTATGCGTTCCATGGCCACACGCTGACGGTGCGCGAGCACGGCGAGGTGATCGAGACGCGCGAGGTCGAAGATCCGTTCGCCGAAGTCGAGCGCCTGCGCACCGCGCATTCGGTGCCGCAGATCGAAGGCTTGCCGGGTTTCACCGGCGGTCTGGTCGGCTGGTTCGGCTTCGAATGCATCGAGTACATCGAACCGCGTCTGCGCAGCGGCCAAAGTGCCGACGTGCGCGACGAGCTCGGTACGCCCGACATCCTGCTGATGCTGAGCACCGAGGTCGCGGTGTTCGACAATCTCAAGGGCCGCCTGTATCTCGTGGTTCACGCCGACACGCGTGAACCGCAGGCCTGGCTGCGCGCGAACCGCCGTCTCGATGCGCTGACGCATCGCCTGCGTCAGGGCGGCGCCGGGTATCCGGAAACGCTGCAGCCGGCCGCGCTCGACGAGTCCGATTTCGTGTCCGGCTTCACCCGCGAGGGCTTCATCGAGGCCGTCGCGAAGACCAAGGAATTCATCGCCGCTGGCGACGCCTTTCAGGTCGTGCTGTCGCAGCGCATGTCGGTGCCGTTCCAGGCGCGACCGGTCGACGTCTATCGCGCGCTGCGCGCGCTGAATCCGTCGCCCTACATGTATTTCCTCGATGTCGGCGGCACCCAGGTCGTGGGTTCGTCGCCGGAAATCCTGGTGCGTCTCAAGAACGGCGAAGTCACCGTGCGCCCGATCGCCGGCACGCGTCCGCGTGGCGAGACGCCGGCGCAGGACCAGGCGCTGGAGGCCGAACTGCTGGCCGATCCCAAGGAGCGCGCCGAGCATCTGATGCTGATCGACCTGGGCCGCAACGATGTCGGCCATGTGTCGAGCGCGGGCACGGTCGAGGTCGGCGAGCGCTTCGTCATCGAACGCTACAGCCACGTCATGCACATCGTCAGCGAAGTCACCGGCCGCCTGAAGGACGGGTTGAGCTATGCCGACGTGCTGCGCGCGACGTTCCCGGCCGGCACCGTCAGCGGCGCGCCGAAAGTACGCGCGCTGGAGATCATCCGCAGCCTCGAACCGGTCAAGCGCAATGTGTACTCGGGCGCGGTCGGTTACATCGGCTGGCACGGCGACGCCGACACCGCGATCGCGATCCGCACCGCGGTGATCCAGGACGGCCGCCTCTACGTGCAGGCCGGCGCCGGCATCGTCTACGACTCGGATCCGGAAATGGAATGGGCCGAGACCATGAACAAGGGTCGCGCATTGTTCCGCGCGGTCGCGCAGGCGGCGAAGGGACTGTGATACAGCGCGCCGATTCTTCCTTCAACGCCCGATCCGCCGGAACCGCACGATGCTGTTGATGATCGACAATTACGACAGCTTCACCTGGAACCTCGTGCAGTACCTGCAGACGCTGGGTGCCGAGGTACGGGTGGAGCGCAACGACGCCTTGACGGTCGATGCGATCGCGAAACTCGCGCCCGAGCGCATCGTGATTTCGCCCGGCCCATGCACACCGAACGAAGCGGGCGTGTCGCTGGAGATCATCGAGCGTCTTGGCGCGACGACGCCGATCCTCGGCGTGTGCCTCGGGCATCAGGGCATCGGTCAGGCCTATGGCGGCAAGGTGATCCGCGCGCAGCGGATCATGCACGGCAAGACGTCTGCGATCCGCCACGAAGGCCGGGGCGTGTTCGCAGGTCTGCCGGACGGCTACGAAGCGACGCGCTACCACTCGCTGGTCGTGGAGCAGTCGTCGTTGCCGGACTGTCTCGAAGTCACCGCGTGGACCGAAAACGCGGACGGCAGTGTCGAGGAGATCATGGGGCTGCGTCATCGCAGCCATCCTGTCGAAGGCGTGCAGTTCCATCCCGAGTCGATCCTGACCGAGCATGGGCATGCGCTGTTGAAGAACTTTCTCGATCGCTGATCGTGCGCTGCCGGACCGGGTAACCCCGGTGCGGCAGTCGCGACACGCGCCGCGTCACCGGCTGGAGTCCAGTCGCCGAATCACGAGTTCACTGTCATGCCGATCACGCCCCACGAAGCCCTGCAACGCACCATCGAGCACCGCGAGATCTTCCGCGACGAGATGGTCGAACTGATGCGCCAGATCATGCGCGGCGAAGTGTCGCCGCTGATGACGGCGGCGATCCTGTCCGGTCTGCGGGTCAAAAAGGAAACCGTCGACGAGATCGCCGGTGCGGCGCAGGTGATGCGCGAGTTCGCGCTGCCGGTGCCGGTCGCCGATGCGGATCGCGCGCATCTGGTCGACATCGTCGGCACCGGCGGTGATGGCGCGCACACGTTCAACATCTCGACGGCGAGCATGTTCGTCGTCGCCGCGGCCGGCGCGAAGGTGGCCAAGCACGGCAACCGCAGCGTGTCGTCGAAATCCGGCAGCGCCGACGTGCTCGAAGCGCTCGGCGCGCGCATCGATCTGCAGCCCGACGACGTCGCGCGCTGCATCGCGGCGACCGGCATCGGTTTCATGTTCGCGCCGGTGCATCACCCGGCGATGCAGGCGGTCGCGCCGGTGCGTCGCGAAATGGGCGTGCGCACGATCTTCAACATTCTCGGTCCGCTGACCAATCCCGCCGGTGCGCCGAACATCCTGATGGGCGTGTTCCATCCCGATCTCGTCGGCATCCAGGTGCGCGTGCTGCGCGAGCTCGGCGCGGAGCGCGCGCTGGTGGTCTGGGGCCGCGACGGCATGGACGAGATTTCGCTGGGCGCCGGCACGCTGGTCGGCGAGCTGCGAGACGGCGAGGTGCGCGAGTACGAGATCCACCCCGAGGACTTCGGCATCGCCATGGCGGCCAGCCGCAACCTGCGCGTGGAGAACGCCGACCAATCGAAGGCACTGGTGCGCCAGGCGCTCGACGGCACCGCCGGACTCGCCCAGGACATCGTCTGCCTCAACGCGGGCGCGGCGCTGTATGTGGCAGGCGTGGCGGATACGATCGCCGATGGCGTACGTCGCGCGCGCGCGGCGGTTGCCGACGGCAGTGCGCTGGCGCGGCTGCACGACTTCGTCGCAGCCACCCGCGCGGAGTGAGTGGCGGTCCGGCTGCGGCAGCTGCGGCACCGCCTGCGGTATCGTGGGCGGCCCTTCTGACCGGCGCGTGTTGCGCTGGCCCCCGGTGCCGATCTTGAACGACGTCCTGCAGCGCATCCTGGCGCGCAAACATGAAGAAGTCGCCGCGCGTCGCGCGGCGGTGCCGCTGGCCGAGATCGTCGCGCGGGCCGCTGCCGCGCCGCCGGTGCGCGGTTTCGCCGCCGCCATCGAGGCGAAGATCGCCTCGGGCCGGGCTGCGGTGATCGCCGAGATCAAGAAGGCCAGCCCGTCCAAGGGTGTGATCCGCCCGGATTTCCGTCCGGCCGAGATCGCCCGCAGCTACGCGGCCGGTGGTGCGGCATGCCTGTCGGTGCTGACCGACATCGATTTCTTCCAGGGCGACGATGCGTATCTCGTGCAGGCGCGGGCGGCCTGCACGCTGCCGGTGCTGCGCAAGGATTTCATCGTCGATCCGTGGCAGGTGCACGAGGCGCGCGCGCTCGGCGCGGACTGCGTGCTGCTGATCGCGGCCGCACTCGACGACCGGCAACTGGTGGAGCTGGCGGATCTGGCGATGTCGATCGATCTTGACGTGCTGGTCGAGGTGCACGACATCGACGAGCTCGAGCGCGCCCTGCAGGTGCCGGCGCCGCTGCTGGGCATCAACAACCGCAGCCTGCGCTCGTTCGAGGTCTCGCTCGACACCACGCTGTCGCTGCAGGGCGCGGTGCCGCGTGACCGCCGCCTGGTGACCGAGAGCGGCATCCACACGGTCGCCGATGTGCGGCGCATGCGCGAGGCCGGCATCGACGCGTTCCTCGTGGGCGAGGCCTTCATGCGTGAGCCCGATCCGGGCCAGGCGCTGCGGACGATGTTCGCGATGCCGGGTGCCAGCGCGCCCGTCGACGCGGTGCCGCGCGCCGACCTGTCGGCGATTGCGATTGCGGCGGCGACCACGCCTGCAGTCGCTGTCGTCGAAGCGCCGCGGGCCGACGCCGGCCAGCCGGTGGTCGCGCAGCTGCTCAAGGACACCACCGCCGATGAGACGGTGCGCACCGTGGTCTTCGATTTCGACCACACGCTGTATGACGGCGACTCGGGCACGCACCTGTTCCGCTGGCTGATCACCCGCAGCATCTGGCGCACGGCGCTGGCACTGATCGCCGCGCCGGTGCTCGGGCCGATGATCGCCTGGCTGCCGACACGCCGTTACGGCATCTCCGGCTTCGTCTGGATCGGCACGGTCGGCATGCACAGCCGTGGCCTGCTGGACCGCATGATCGACCGCTATGTGGCGCAGAACGCCGACACCATCCGCCCGAAGCTGCTGCCGATCGCGCTCGACGTGCTGCACGCGCATCTTGAAGCCGGCGACAACGTGGTGATCGCCACCGGCGCACCACCGGAACTCGCACGCGCGATCCTCGCATTCGTCGCGCACGAGACGGTGCCGGTGATCGGCACCGCGGTCGGGCCGAAATTCGGCGCGGTCACCGCGACCCGGCACTGCCACGCGGAAGAGAAGATGCGCATGCTGCGCGAGCGCGGCTACGTCGCGATCGACATCGCCTACTCTGATTCCTCGGCCGACCTGCCACTGCTCAAGGCGGCGAAGGCACCGGTGGTGGTCAACCCGAAGGCGGGCAACATCGACATGTTCCGCCGTGTGCTGCCGCCGGGGACGCCGGTGCTCAACTGGGGCTGCGCGGACCGCGCCGGTGATCCGGTCGCCGCCCTGGCGTCCTGATCCGTCTCAGTCCAGCAGCGATCGGCCGATCTGGTAGAGGCTGATCGCCATCACCAGCGTGCCGACCGCGAGCAGCACCCAGCGCTCGCGGACATGCCTGACGAACAGTGCCGCCAGCGGCGCGGCGATCATGCCGCCGACCAGCAGGCCGACGATCACGTCGAGATGCTGCAGGCCCATGGTCAGAAAGAACGTCACCGAGATCGACACGGTGACCAGGAATTCGGCCGCGTTGACGGTGCCGATCGTGGTGCGCGCCGTGCCGCCGCGGGCGAGCAGGGTGGACGTGGCCACCGGACCCCAGCCGCCACCGCCGGTGGCATCGAGCAGGCCGGCGAAGAAGCCCAGCAATGACACCCGCCGCACTTCCTTTTTCGGCAGCAGCCGGCCGGCCGCGCGCAGCAGGATCAGGATCGACAGGATCAGCAGGTAGGCGTAGATGAAGGGCCGGATCACATCGCCGGGCAACTGCGTCAACACGTAGGCGCCGATCGCGCCACCGACCATGCCGGGCAGGGCGAGCCGCAGGAACAGCCGCCTGTCGACGTTGCGCATCGCCAGATGCGAGGCGCCCGATGCGCCGGTGGTGAACACCTCGGCGGTATGCACGCTGGCGCTCACCGCGGCCGGCGGCACGCCCATGCCGAGCAGGACCGAGGACGACACCAGACCGAAGGCCATGCCCAGCGCACCGTCGATCAGTTGCGCGGCCAGTCCGACCAGCACGAAGAACAGGAACTGGTCACCGAATTCCATGCGGCAGGCTCCGAAGGCCCGCACAGTCTGCAGTGGATGCGTGACCGGGGCGTGTGGCCGCCGGCGGCGCGCGGGTCAGGCGTCGCCGAGCCGCTTGATGAATCGCAGGGTGCCGTCGGAGAAGCCGCAGGCCTTGTAGAACGCGTGCGCATCGGCGCGCTGCGAGCCGCTGACCAGTTCCAGTCGCGCGGCGCCGGCGAAGCGGGCACGGCGATCGGCTTCCTTGAGCAGTTCACGACCCAGGCCCTTGCCCTGCGAGTCGCTGGTCACCACGAGCGCGGTGATGCGGCAGGTCGTCGAGCCGAGCGGCAGGTAGTACATGAAGTCCAGGGCGATCAGCCCACAGACCCGGCCGCCGCTGCGTGCGACCACCAGGGCCTGCCGGTCGTTGGCAGTGATCAGCCGGATGCGCTCGCGCGCTTCGCTCTCGGTGCAGGGATAGCCCATTTCCGACAGCAGTGCGGCCACGTCGTCGGCATCGATCACCGACGCGCTGCGCAGATCGGCGTCGGGCAGGTCGCCGCGCGGGCCGAAATGACCGAGGCTCATGCGGACAGTCCTAGCGGGTTCCGAACAGCACGATGGTCTTGCCCCGCGCGGTCAGCTTGCCGTCCAGCTGCAGCTTCTTGAGTACGCGTCCGGCCATCTCGCGTGAGCAGCCGACGAGACGCGCCAGTTCCTGCCGGGAGATCCGCAGCTGGGTGCCCTGCGGATGGGTCATCGCTTCCGGCTCGCGTGTCAGGTCGTGCAGCGTGCGGACGATGCGGTCGGTGACGTCGAGGAATGCCAGCCGTCCCGCCTTGCGGCTCGTGTCGAGCAGGCGCCGCGAGAGCTGTGCGCCGATCGCATACATGATCGACGTCGCGTCGTTGGCCAGCACGCCATCGAACAGCTGGTACAGGCGCTCGTAGCTGATCTCGGCCAGATCGCACTGGGTGCGGGTGCGCAGGATCACCTCGCGCACGTCCGACTCGATGAACAGCCCCATTTCCCCGACCAGTTCACCCGGGCCGAAGTACCCGAGGATCAGCTCGCGGCCGTCCTCTTCCTCGGTGATGATGCTGACCGAGCCGCTGACCACGTAATAGAGCGTGCCTGCGGGATCTCCGGGACGGAACACCTCGCTGCGCGGCGGGTAACGACGACGATGGCAGTGCGCCAGGAAGCGCTCGATGGCCGCCGGTGTCGGCGCCATCGGGTGCGGTGGTCGGATATGGGGATTGATCAGGGCCACAGGCGTCGGGGTCATCGTTATCGGATCGGGGGATATGCCGCAGAGTAGGCCGTCTGTCTGCCCGGGGCAAACGAGCGCGGTCCGAAGGTCGCGGCGTGCATGCGGTTTGCCGCATAATCGCGGTTTCGCCCAACCCCCGAGGGTCGACCGCTGTGGTCAAACCGCTCCCGCGCCTGAAGCTCCAGGGTTTCAACAACCTGACCAAGGCCCTGTCGTTCAACATCTATGACGTCTGCTATGCCGCGTCGGAAGACGAGCGTCAGCGCTATATCGCGTACATCGACGAGGTGTACAACGCCGACAGGCTGACCCAGATCCTGACCGATGTGGCCGAGATCATCGGCGCCAACATCCTCAACGTCGCACGCCAGGACTACGAGCCGCAGGGCGCGTCGGTGACGATCCTCATTTCCGAGGAGCCGGTGATCGACAAGTCGCAGGCCAAGGGTGTGATCTCCGATGCGGTGGTCGCCCACCTCGACAAGTCGCACATCACGGTGCACACGTATCCGGAAACCCATCCGGACAACGGCATCGCGACCTTCCGCGCCGACATCGACGTCGCGACCTGCGGTGTGATCTCGCCGCTGAAGGCGTTGAACTACCTGATCGAAAGCCTCGAGTCCGACATCGTGGTCATGGACTACCGCGTGCGCGGTTTCACCCGTGACGTGAAGGGCAAGAAGCACTACATCGACCACAAGATCAATTCGATCCAGGACTACCTGGCCAAGAACATCAAGTCGCGCTACGACGCGCTCGATGTGAACGTCTATCAGGAAAACATCTTCCACACGAAGATGCACCTGAAGGAGTTCGATCTGGACCAGTACCTGTTCGAAGAGAAGGCCCGCAATCTCTCGTTCAAGGAGCGCATGAAGATCGAGGCGCGTCTGCGCCGCGAGATCGAAGAGCTCTATCACGGCCGCAATCTGGTCGACTGACCGGCGCGCGTCGCAGGTCAACGAAAAGGCCCCGCATTGCGGGGCCTTTTCCGTTTACGTGAGCCCTCACACCCTCACGTATTCCGTCCTGACGCCCTCACGGCTCTACAGCCGGTACGCCACCGCCTTCATCAGGCTCGACGCGGTCGCCATCAGCGACGGCACCGGCCATGGCAGCACGCGCGCGCCGGCCTGCTCGGCGTGTTCGGCGTGGCGCGCTTCGTCTTCCTTCATCTGCTTGAGGATGTCGCGGCTGCGCTGGTCGGCTTCGGGCAACGTCTGCAGGTGTTCGTCGAGATGCGCCTCGACCTGGCGCTCAGTCTCCACGACGAACCCCAGGTTCCAGCCGTCGCCACGCAGACCGGCCACGACGCCGAGTGCGTAACTGCCGCCGTACCACAGCGGGTTGAACAGGCTGGGGCGGCTGTCGAGCTCGCGCAGCCGCTGCGCGCACCAGGCCAGGTGATCGGTCTCTTCCTGCGCGGCATCGAGCAGGTGCGCCCGCGTGTCCGGCTCGCGGGCCACCGCCGCCTGGCCGAAGTACAGCCCCTGGGCGCAGATCTCGCCGACATGGTTGATCCGCATCAGGCCCGCGGCGTGGCGGCGTTCGGCGTCGTTGAGGACCACGTCCGGGGTCTCGACCGCCGGATTGGGCCGAGTCGCGGGCGGGTTGCCGAAGACCGTGTCGAGCGCGCGCTGGGTCTCGACCAGCAGCTGGTCGACGGGATTGAGGCGGAGTCGGGGGGTGGGCATCGTCGCGGAATTCCTGCAGCGCGGCGGGCGGCTGCGTCGCGTATCATTCTCGGCCCTCGTTCCGGGACGCGCCAGCGCCGGAAGGCACGCCGGGTCGGCGCCTTGCCTCACGACGGACCAGGGGCTATCATTCCGCTTCTGTGTTGCACGCTCTACAACGCGAGGCGACGTTCCGCCGCTACCGGCGCAACCAGCCCGACCAGTCACCCAACGAGTATTTCCATGAAGACCTTCATTGCCAAGAACGAGACCGTCCAGCGCGACTGGTATCTCGTCGATGCTTCCGGCAAGACCCTGGGCCGCCTGAGCGCGGAAATTGCCCACCGTCTGCGCGGCAAGCACAAGCCCGTCTACACCCCGCACGTCGACACCGGCGACTACATCATCGTGGTCAATGCCGAGAAGATCGCCGTGACCGGAAAGAAGATGACGGACAAGCTGTACCACCGTTTCACGGGCTACATCGGCAACCTCAAGACCGAGACCCTGGGCCAGGCGCTTGAGCGCCACCCGGAGCGCGTGATCGAGATTGCCGTCAAGGGCATGCTGCCGAAGAACACCCTCGGCCGCGCCATGTACCGCAAGCTCAAGGTCTACAAGGGTGTCGAGCACCCGCACGCCGCACAGCAGCCGCAGCCCCTGGAACTCTAAGTCATGGCAATTACCCAGAATTACGGCACCGGCCGTCGCAAGTCCTCCGTCGCCCGCGTGTTCCTGCGCAAGGGCAGCGGCACGATCACCGTCAACGACCGTCCGCTCGACGAGTTCTTCGGCCGCGAGACCGCGCGCATGATCGTGCGCCAGCCGCTCGAGCTGACCCAGAATACCGAGACGTTCGACATCTTCGTCACCGCCAGCGGCGGCGGCACCACCGGCCAGGCCGGTGCGATCCGTCTGGGCATCGCCCGTGCACTGGTCGAGTACGACGAGACGCTGAAGACCGAGCTGCGCAAGGCGGGCTTCGTGACCCGTGACGCACGCGAAGTCGAGCGCAAGAAGGTCGGCCTGCACAAGGCACGTCGCGCTACGCAGTTCTCGAAGCGCTGATCGCGCTGTGCCGGGTCCGCGCAAATGCGTGGATCCGGTGCTGCCGAAGCTTGCGGAACACTGCGGTTTCGGCGTTACAATATGTTCATAGCCCCGTCGCCAAGCGGTAAGGCACCTGACTCTGACTCAGGCATTCGGAGGTTCGAATCCTTCCGGGGCTGCCACATCGAAAACGAAAAAGCCCGCCGAAAGGCGGGCTTTTTTGTGGGCGTCGTCCGTGGCGATCACGTTGCGGATCGTGGCGTCGGAGTAGCGAATTTCGCGTCCGGCGCTGTTGTGTGTGCTCACGCATGTCGATTGCATTCACGGCATGCCGTTCGCGAGACGACTGCATTCCACGCCTGCGCATGACGACACGATGCGCGCGCATCGATGCGGCTCTAGAATTCCGCGATGAACGCATTTCCGCCGCCGTATACCGCTCCCGATACCGTCGTCGACGCCTTGCGCACGCATGGCTGCGCGGTGCTCGCACCGTCGACGCTCGCCGCGCTGTGCGGCGTGCGCATCGATGACCTGGAGGCGTGGCGCGCGGGTTGGGAAGATCTGCCGCCCGATGCCTATCTCAAGGATGGCGGCCGTTATCGCCGGCGTCGGCACGGCTGCTTCGTGCAGCACGGCGACACGCTCGCGCAGGTCGCGCATCGCGCGCACTGGCAGTCCGAGGACTACAACGCACTGCACGGTGGCATGCATCGCTGGTTCGAACCGCTGGCGCCGGCACTCGCCGCCGATCCCGCATGGACGCAGCTCGTCGCCGGACTCGGTCGCGTGTTCGCGCAGGTGCGCGACGACGGCGACTGGCATGTCGAAGCGCACCAGTTCCGCATCGACACCACCGACGGCATCGGCCGGCCCACCCCCGAAGGCGCACACCGCGATGGTGTTGATTTCGTGGCCGTGCTGCTGGTCGGCCGCAGCGGTATCAAGGGCGGGGAAACGCGCGTGTTCGAGGCCGACGGCCCGGCCGGCCAGCGCTTCACGCTGACCGAACCGTGGGCAGTGCTGCTGCTCGACGACCACCGCGTGATCCACGAATCGACGCCGATCCAGCCTGTCGGCGACAGCGGTCACCGCGATACCCTCGTGCTGACCTACCGTGCCGGCGCATTCCAGGGCGACGACTGACCCCGCCGCGGACGCGTGATTGGTTACAATCGCAACAGATAGCCGACGCCAACCGGAGTTGCCATGAAGCTGGGTTCTTTGAAGGAGGGCGGCCGCGACGGCACCCTGATCGTCGTCTCGCGCGACCTCACCTGCGCCGTGCGCGCCACCGGCGTCGCCGCGACGCTGCAGCAGGCGCTCGACGACTGGTCCAGTGCCGCGCCGCGCCTCAACGCGCTGTACGAGTCGCTCAACGCCGGCGATGCCGATGGCGTGTTCGACCTCGACGTCGCGCGTATGGCTGCGCCGCTGCCGCGCGCGTACGAGTTCGTCGATGGCAGCGCGTATCTGCCGCACGTCGCGCGCGTGCGTCGCGCGCGCGGTGCAGAGGTGCCCGAGAGCTTCTACACCGATCCGCTGATGTACCAGGCAACCGGCGCCGGCTTCTACGGCCCGCGCGACACGGTAAAGGTGACGAGCGAGGACTACGGGATCGATCTGGAAGCGGAAATCGTCGTGGTCACCGACGATGTGCCGATGGGGTCGAACGCGGCGCAGGCCGCCGGCCACATCCAGCTCGTCGGCCTGGTCAACGATGTTTCGCTGCGGGGTCTGATTCCGGGTGAACTTGCGAAGGGCTTCGGCTTCCTGCAGTCCAAGCCGCGCTCGGCGTTGAGCCCGGTGTTCGTGACGCCCGACGAACTGGGCGATGCCTGGCGTGACAACAAGCTGCACCTGCCCCTGCTCACCCACATCAACGGCGAGTGGTTCGGTGCGCCCGAGGCCGGCGTCGACATGCAGTTCGACTTCGCGCAGCTCGTTGCACATGCGGCGAAGACGCGGCCGCTGACCGCCGGCACGATCGTCGGATCGGGCACGATCGCGAACGAGGACACGTCGAAGGGCGCCTCGTGTTTCGCTGAAAAGCGCACGGTCGAGACGCTGGAGCAGGGCGCGCCGAAAACGCCGTTCATGACGTTCGGCGATACGGTGCGGATCGAGATGCTCGATGCCGCCGGCACCAGCATCTTCGGTGCGATCGAGCAGGTGATCGAGCGTCAGGCGTTGCCGGAGTAATGCCGGTGACTGCCGCGCTGACGCTGCATACCTACTGGCGTTCCAGCGCGGCCTACCGCGTGCGCATCGCCCTGCATCTCAAGGGGCTGGCATTCGACAGCGTGCCGGTGCATCTGGTGCGCGATGGCGGTGAGCAGCGCACGCCTGCGTTCGCGGCGCGCAATCCGCAGCAGCTGGTGCCGACCCTGCAGCATGGCGATGCGGTGATGCGCCAGTCGCTGGCGATCATCGAGTATCTGGACGAAGTCTTCCCGGACACGCCGCTGCTGCCGCGAGACGCGCTGGCGCGGCAGCGCGCACGTGCACTCGCGCAACTGGTGGCGTGCGACATCCATCCGCTCGGCAACCTGCGTGTGCTCCAGTACCTGGAGCACGACCTGCAGTTGCCTGCGGACGCACGCACGCGCTGGGTCGCGCGCTGGGTGCAGGAAGGACTGGCCGCGTTCGAGGCGCTGCTCGTGCAGGAGGGCGGGAATGGCTTCTGCGTCGGGGATGCGCCCTCGCTGGCCGAGTGCGCCCTGGTGCCGCAGCTCTACAACGCCCGCCGCTTCGGGATCGACCTGACGCCCTATCCGGTCGTCCGTCGCATCGAATCGGCGTGTGCCGCATTGCCGGCATTCCAGGCCGCAGCGCCGGAATCCCAACCCGACGCGCCACCCGCCGCCTGAGCGTGCTCAGGGGTCGGTGGCGAAGACGTCCGCATAGGGGTCGTGGCTGCCGCTTCCGCCTTCGGACAGGCGGAACTTGAGGTCCAGACCGTCACGCGAATCGGCCGCGCGCAGGGCGGTCTCGCGCTCGATGCGCCCTTCCTTGTAGAGGCGGAACAGGCACTGGTCGAAGGTTTCCACACCTTCCTCCAGCGAATCCTCCATCGCCTGCTTGATCTCGTGCACCTGCCCGCGACGCAGCAGGTCGCGGATCATCGGCGTGTTGAGCAGGACCTCGGTCGCCGGCAGGCGTCGGCCATCGAGGCCCGGCACCAGACGCTGTGACACCACCGCGCGCAGGTTCAGTGCGAGGTTCATCAGCACGTTCTTGTGCGCGGCATCCGGGAAGAAGTTGAGGATGCGCTCGATTGTCTGGTCGGCATTGTTCGAATGCAGCGTCGCCAGACAGATGTGGCCCGTCTCGGCGAACGAGATCGCGGCTTCCATCGTCGTCGCATCGAGAATTTCGCCGATCAGGATGACGTCCGGCGCTTCACGCATGGCGTTCTTGAGCGCGTTGTGGAAGGTCAGCGTGTCCAGCCCGACCTCGCGCTGGTTGACCAGCGATTTCTTGTGCCGGTGCAGGTACTCGATCGGGTCCTCGATGGTGAGGATGTGTCCGGAGGTGCTGGCGTTGCGGTGGTCGATCATCGAGGCGAGCGTGGTCGACTTGCCCGAGCCGGTGGAGCCGACGATCAGCACCAGCCCGCGCGGCGCCATGATGATGTCCTTGAGCACCTGCGGCAGTTGCAGTTCCTCGATGCTCGGAATGCTGCTGCGGATCGCGCGCACCACCATGGCCACTTCGCCACGCTGCTTGAACACGTTGACGCGGAAACGTCCGGCGTCCTGCAGCGAGTAGGCCATGTTGAGCTCGTAGTCGCGCTCGAACTGCTGGATCTGGTCCTCGTCCATCAGCGAGTAGGCGATCTTGCGTGCCATGCCCGGCGGAAGCCCCGTGCTGCCGAGCGGATAGAGCCGGCCTTCGACCTTGATGTAGACCGGTGCGCCTGTGCTCAGGAACATGTCGGACGCGTTCTTCTCGGTCATCAGCTTCAGGAAGTAGCCGATATCCATGTACAGATTCCCCGTAGACGGCCGGCCTGCGTTGCGCATCCGGTTGAGGCTGACCACAATGGTCCGGACGACGCGTCCGGGCCATGGCTCCTCGATGAATACAAGCTTCGCATACATCCGTCCGCTGCTGCAGGGCACCCTTCTCGCCGGTGTGCTGCTGCTGTCGGCCTGCGCCAGTGCGCCGCCGCCCAGGGAAGAGCTGGCAGCCGCGCAGCTGTCCGTCGCGCGTGCCGGCGATGCCGACGCCGACCAGTACGCCTCCGCCGACATCGCACAGGCGCGGCGCGCGCTGGAGCAGGCGCAGGCCGCCATGGCCAGCCAGCGTGACGCCGAAGCGCGAACGCTGGCACTGTCGGCCAGCGCCCTGGCCGACCTGGCGCATGCACGCGCTACGCAGGCCACGACCGAGGCCGAACTGTCGGCGCGACGTGCCGAAATCACCAATCTGCGCCAGCGGCTGCAGGTGGAGGAATGATCCCCATGCGTTCGACGATCCGTCTTGCCGGCCTGCTGGCTGTGCTGTTGCTGCCAGTGGCTGCCGTGGCCCAGACCGCATCCGAAGGCGACGTGGCGGCGCTGCAGCAGCGGCTGCAGGCGATCGATTCCGATCCCCAGACCGCGGGCACCGCGGCCTATGAGCGGCTGCAGGCGCGCCAGTCCCTGACCGCGTTGGCCGAAGTCCGCAGTGCGCAGCGCGCGTCGGCGCTGCAGGTCGCGCAATGGCGCGTCGAGACCGCGGAACTTGCCGCCCGCACCGAGGCCTCGCGCCGCGAACTGGGCCGGCTCGAGCGCGAGCGCAGTGCACTGATCGTCGAGGCCAGTCGCCAGGACGCATCGCGTGCCAGGCAGGAGGCGGAGCGGCTGCGTGTACAGGCGCAGATCCAGGCCGAAGAAGCGGCCCGGCTGCGTCTCGCCGCCGAGGAGGAGCTGAGCGCCCGTCAGGAGGCCGAGACGGTGTTGCAGGGCGTCGCCAGCGGCGAGGCCGCCAAGCTGCGCGCCGCCCGCCAGCGACAGGCCGAACTGCGGGCACGTGAGGCGGAACTGCTCAAGAGTCTCGAGCAGCCCTGATCGATGCCGGCCGATGTGCATCGGCCGATCGTGACGCTGCCTGCGGATGCGAGGCAGCACCCTGTCTGACGACCGATTGTTAGTTTTCCGTCAGACTGAATCCAATTGAAATCAATCACTTGCGACGAATCCGAGCGCTGCGGCGCTTCGTGGCGCGGTTCTCCTGGCGTCGCGCTGTAAGCGTTTCCGCGCCTGACTGCGACCCGGACCCGGAATCGGGTTTTTCGCCCTTGTAGGCCCCCGATCCGAGGAGTAGGGTCGGTTGTCCGGGTGGCACCGATTCCTTCCGCCATCCGGTCACTGAGCCAGGCCGATGACCGAGATGATCCCCCACGAGGTCCCCGTATTCCGTCCGCAGGACGGCGACGGCGACCTGATCGGATCGTCCGCCCCACGTTCCTGGATGCAGCCCACGTAGCGCCCCGCCCGTCGCCGGTCGGGGCGTTCGTATTTCCAGTCAGGAGGATTCCATGTTCGAAGCGCAATCGCAGACCGAACTCGAAGAGATCATGAAAGGAAACGTCGAGTTCCGGCAGCTCTACTACCGGCACAAAGAGCTGGACAAGAAGGTGCTGAACGCAGAGCTCGGCGTGTTCGCCGTCGATGAGACCACGCTGTCGCAGATGAAGCGCGAAAAGCTCGCGGCAAAGGATCGCCTGACCCAGATGTACGACCAGATGCAGAAACACTAGGTTCGTCTGTCGCGGGCGGTGGTGGCCATCCTCGTCGGTCGCCATCGCCCGCGAATGTTGTCCGCGGATGCGATAATCGCGATCTGTCTCGCTGCAACCCGGACCTGCAATGCCGATCGCCGACTCCGTTCTCGACCTGATCGCCGACACGCCCATCGTGCGTGCGCGCCGCCTCGATGCGGGCCCCTGCGAACTCTATTTCAAGCTCGAGAGCCAGAATCCGGGCGGCTCCATCAAGGACCGCATCGGCCTGCGCATGATCGAGGCCGCCGAAGCGCGCGGTGACATCGCGCCCGGTGCGACGCTGGTGGAAGGCACCGCCGGCAATACCGGCATCGGCCTGGCGCTGGTGGCCCAGCAGAAGGGCTACAAGCTGATCCTCGTGGTCCCGGACAAGATGAGCCGGGAGAAGATCTTCAATCTCAAGGCGATGGGCGCCGAGGTCGTGCTGACCCGCTCCGACGTCGCCAAGGGCCACCCCGAGTACTACCAGGACCTCGCCGAGCGCATCGCGGGCGAGACCGAGGGCGCCTATTTCATCAACCAGTTCGGCAACCCCGACAACCCGGCCGCGCACGAGCACGGCACCGGGCCGGAAATCCTGCGGCAGATGAGTGAGGTGGGTGGGCTGGACGCGATCGTGTTCGGCTGCGGCAGCTCGGGCACGATGACCGGCCTGTCGCGCTGCTTCGCCAAGGACGCGCCGGACGTGGAGCTGGTGCTGGCCGATCCGGTCGGCTCGATCCTCGCCGAATACATCAATGACGGCGTGCTCAACGACAAGTCGGGCAGCTGGATGGTCGAAGGCATCGGCGAGGATTTCCTGCCCGGCATCTCCGACTTCTCGCGGGTCAAGCAGGCCTACGCGATCAGCGACCAGGAAAGCTTCCTCGCGGCGCGCGAACTGCTGCGCACCGAGGGCATCCTGGGCGGCTCGTCGACCGGCACCCTGCTGGCCGCCGCGCTCAAGTACTGCCGCGCGCAGACCACGCCGAAGAAGGTGCTGGTGTTCGTCTGCGACACCGGCAACAAGTATCTGAGCAAGCTCTACAACGACTACTGGATGCTCGACAACGGCTTCCTGGAGCGCGAACAGCACGACGACCTGCGTGACCTGATCCTGCGCCCGTACTCGCGTCGCGACACGGTGGTGCTGCAGCCGACCGACCTGCTGGTCACGGCCTACCAGCGCATGAAGCTCTACGAGATCTCGCAGTTGCCGGTGATGGAGGGCGACCGCATCGTCGGCATCCTCGATGAAAGCGACGTGCTGCTGCATGTGTACGGCGACGAAGCCCGCTTCCGCGAGCCGGTGTCGTCGGCGATGGTCAGCAAGCTCGACTTCCTCGACGTCAAATCGCCGGTCGAGGCCCTGCTGCCGGTGTTCGACCGCGGCCAGGTCGCGATCGTCACCGATGGCGACAGATTCCTGGGTCTGATCACCCGCATCGACCTGCTGAACTACCTGCGCCGCCGCGTGCAGTGACGCCTGCGCGTTGATCGCCGCGGCTCTGAACCTGTCGTTCAGGGCTGCTGGCTAGAATCTCCCGTCCTTTCAGGAAGCTGTCATGTCCGACTCCAGTTCCCGGCAGCGCGAGTTCGCGCTGGCCACGTTGGCGATCCACGCCGGCCAATCGCCCGATCCCTCGACGGGCGCGGTGATGCCGCCGATCTACGCGACCTCGACCTACGCCCAGTCCAGCCCGGGCGAGCACCAGGGCTTCGAGTACTCGCGCACCCACAACCCGACGCGCTTCGCCTACGAGCGCTGCGTGGCGGGCCTGGAAGGCGGCACCCGCGGCTTCGCGTTCGCCTCCGGCATGGCGGCGACTGCGACCCTGCTCGAGCTGCTCGACAGCGGCGACCACGTCATCGCGATGGACGACCTCTACGGCGGCAGCTACCGCCTGTTCGAGCGCGTGCGCACGCGCAGCGCCGGGCTGTCTTTCAGCTACGTGGACATGACCGACCCCTCGACGTTCGAGGCGGCGATTACCGACAAGACCAAGCTGGTCTGGATCGAGACGCCGACCAACCCGATGCTCAAGATCGTCGACATCCGGGCGATCGCGGACATCGCCCACAAGCGCGGCCTGATCGTCGTCGTCGACAACACCTTCGCCTCGCCGATCCTGCAGCGCCCGATCGAGCACGGCGCCGACATCGTCATGCACTCGGCCACCAAGTACCTCAATGGCCACTCCGACATGGTCGGCGGCATGCTGGTGGTCGGCGACAACGCCGAGCTCGCCGAACAGCTCGCGTTCCTGCAGAACTCCGCAGGCGCCGTGCAGGGCCCCTTCGACAGCTTCCTCGCGCTGCGCGGTCTCAAGACCCTGCATCTGCGCATGAAAGCGCACTGCGAGAACGCGCAGGCGCTGGCGGAGTTCCTCGACGCACATCCCGCCGTCGAGCACGTGATCTACCCCGGCCTCGCCTCGCACCCGCAGCACGCACTGGCGAAGCGCCAGATGGACGGCTTCGGCGGCATCATCTCGGTCCGCATCAAGGGCGGCTACGAGGCGGCGAAACGGTTCTGCGAGCGCACCGAACTGTTCACACTTGCCGAATCGCTCGGTGGTGTGGAGAGCCTGGTCAATCATCCGGCTGTAATGACGCACGCGTCGGTGCCGGCTGAGCGACGTGCCGAGCTGGGTATGCATGATGATCTGGTTCGGTTGAGCGTCGGCGTGGAAGCGCTCGATGATCTCCGCGCCGATATCGATCGCGCGCTGGAGGCCTGACATGCGTACCAGCATGTCTCCGACCCCGCTGTTCTCGATCGGCGGGCCGTTCAGCGCATGGATCAAGCATCGCTCGCTGACGATCGAACTGTCGCGTCGCGACATCCTCGGTCGTTATCGCGGCGCGAGTTTCGGACTGCTCTGGTCGTTGATCAGCCCGTTCCTCATGCTGATCGTCTACACACTCGCGTTCGGTTACATCCTCAAGGCCAGGTGGCCGGGGACCAGCGGCAATACCTCCGACTTCGCCATGTTGCTGTTCCTGGGTCTGCTCACGCATGGATTCTTCGCCGAATGCCTGACCCGTGCGCCGACTCTGATCTCGGGTAACGTGAATCTGGTCAAGAAGATCGTGTTTCCGCTCGAAGTGCTGCCCTGGACGGTGGTCCTGTCGGCACTGTTCCATGCGACGACGAACATCGTGGTGTTTATCGTGCTCAACTTCCTGCTCCGTGGCGAGATCCACTGGACGCTGGTGTTCTGGCCGCTGGTACTGACGCCACTCGCTTTCGTAGCGTTGGGGACAATCTGGCTGCTGTCGTCGCTGAGCGTGTTCCTGCGTGACATCGCGCAGATCACCGGTGTCCTCGCGACAGCGCTGCTGTTTCTGTCCTCTGCGATCATTCCGGTCGAAACGTTGCCTGAAAGCTATCAGGCGATCTTCCGGCTCAACCCGCTGACCTTCATCATCGACCAGGTGCGCGAAGTCGCGTTCTGGGGACGTATTCCGGACTGGTCGGGGCTGCTCGCCTATCTGGCAGGCGCCATGGTCTTTGCCTATCTTGCGTTCGCGGTATTCCAGAAGACCCGCCGGGGGTTCGCCGATGTCCTCTGAACCGGTTTCCGTCGGCATGGACGGTGTGATCATCGACGCCAGCGGCGTCGGCAAGTGCTATCAGATCTACGACCGGCCTTCGCATCGTCTGTTGCAGGGACTGTTCGGCGATTCGAAGCGTTTCTATCGCGAGTTCTGGGCCTTGCGCGGCGTTAATCTGCAGGTGCGTCGTGGCGAGACGTTGGGCATCATCGGCAAGAACGGGTCCGGCAAGTCGACGTTGCTGCAGATGATCGCGGGCACGCTTGCTCCCACCGAAGGTCGTATCGATATCCAGGGCAGGATCGCTGCGCTGCTTGAACTGGGGAGTGGCTTCAACCCCGACTTCACCGGGCGTGAAAACGTGTTTCTCAACGCGTCGATCCTCGGCCTGTCGAGCGCGCAGATCGAAGCGCGGCTTCAGGACATTCTGGACTTCGCCGACATCGGCGAGTTCATCGACCAGCCCATCCGCAACTACTCCAGCGGCATGGTGATGCGCCTGGCGTTCTCGGTCATGGCGCACGTGGATGCGGACGTGCTCATCATCGACGAAGCACTGGCGGTGGGCGATGCGTTCTTCACCCAGAAGTGCATGCGCTTTCTGCGCGAGTTCAAGGCGCGCGGCACCTTGCTGTTCGTCAGTCATGATGACGCTGCGGTCAGTGGCCTCTGCGACAAAGCCCTCTGGATCGACAGTGGTCGCCCGATGGCATACGGCGAGTCACGCGACGTCGTGCAGCAGTACCTCGAGTCCGTCATCGCGAATCGCCAGGGCGAATCGACGGTGCAGTCGGCCCCGGGGCAAGGGGTGGCAGCCGAGCGCGCGCGACATGACATGCGGCGCGACGTGGTCAACGCGTCCAATCTCCGCAACGACATCGAGATCGTGCCGTTCGATCCCAATGTCCAGGGGTTCGGCGAGATGCGCGCGAAGATCCTCGAGGTCACCCTGCGTGATCGCGACGGGCGCGACCTGTCGTGGTGCGTCGGCGGGGAGTCGGTGGTGCTGGATGTGAATTTCAGCGCAGAAGGCGTGCTGGAACGGCCGATCGTCGGTTTCTATGTCAAGGATCGGCTCGGCCAGCTCCTGTTCGGAGACAACACCTACGTGTCATCTCTGGTCAATGGGGTTGCCTTCGAGACGGGGACCCGGGGGCGCGCGCGCTTCGAGTTCGAGATGCCACGTCTGAAGGCCGGCGATTACTTCATCACTGTCGGAATTGCCGATGGGGGCAAGGACGAGCATGCGATCCAGCATTGGGTGCACGAAGCACTTGCTCTGAAGTCGCTTTGCCAGTCGTGGTCGATCGGCATCCTGGGGCTTCCCATGTCGAAGATCTCGCTGGAGGTGGTGGAATGAATGATTCCTTCCGGATCGAGCAGCACCCGGTGGTGCTCCTTCGGCCGCATCTGTCGCAGCCGTACTCCTGGACTGGACATATCCCGTTCGCGTACCTGGCCATCGATCTGCTGCGGCCGGGCCTGCTGGTCGAGCTGGGCACGCATTCGGGAAACTCCTACCTCGCGTTCTGCCAGGCGGTCGACCATCTCGGGCTGGAGAAGAGTCAATGCGTCGCCGTCGACTCCTGGCAGGGCGATGCGCATGCACAAGGCTATGGCGAAGGCGTGCTGGACGCGCTGCGTGCCTACCATGACCCGCGCTACGGCAGCTTTTCCCGGTTGTGTCGCCGGTTCTTCGACGACGCCGTGGGCGAATTCGAGGATGGCAGTATCGACCTTCTGCACATCGACGGTCTGCACACCTACGAGGCGGTGCGGCACGATTTCGAAACCTGGCTTCCCAAGCTCAGTCCACGCGCGGTGGTGCTGCTGCACGACACGGCAGTGGAGGAGCGGGGCTTCGGTGTAGGGCGTTATCTCGGAGAGCTCTCGACGCGCTACCCGACCTTCAGCTTTCCGCACAGCAATGGTCTTGGCGTGGTGCTGGTCGGCGAGGACGTGCCCGAGCCGATGCGTGCGTTTGCCGACGCGTTTGGCCGCGATGCAGCGCTTGCGGACTTCCTGGCAGCGGCAGCCCCCGATCCGGCAGCTACCGGTCTGGTGGCGAGCGCGCAGGCCCATGAAGACGTGCGCGTGTACTTCCGGCGGTCGGGCGGGGACTTCGACGAGTCCCGCCAGGCGGTCGCCAGCAGGCCACTTGCCGCAGGTCCCTCCGCGCTGCGTTTCGCGCTTCCCAGGGACGGTACAGCGAACCGCCTCCGGATCGATCCGGCGGAGCGTGCGGGCGTGTTCGGAATTGCGCGGCTTGCATTGCTGGACGACGAAGGCGGCCTCCTGCAGGAGGTTGGCGGCCTGGAGGCACGCCTGGTCGCACTGGAGGGCGATCTGCTGCGACCGCAGATGCCGAACTGGCTGCGTTGGGTTTCGCTTGGTCGTGATCCGCATGTCGAGCTGGATCTCCCAGAGCTCGAGCAGGACGGCGTGCGTTCCATCGAGCTGACTCTGGACTTCGAAGCAGTTGTCGCGGAAGAGGGCGCACAGGGTGTGTTCGATTCGCTGAAGACTGCGTTGGACGGAA
Organism: Luteimonas sp. Soil_N_1; assembly: GCF_057656255.1. Lineage (NCBI taxonomy): Bacteria > Pseudomonadati > Pseudomonadota > Gammaproteobacteria > Lysobacterales > Lysobacteraceae > Luteimonas > Luteimonas sp. Soil_N_1. The sequence goes on along the minus strand of NZ_JBDGKS010000002.1, from coordinate 240,903 downwards.
TCCTCGTGCAGGCCAGAACGCAGACGCATGTGGCACATCTGCTGGAGGCCGCGCTGCAGGAAGTGCGGGATATCGGCGCATCAGCTTCGGACGTACCGCAGGCGGTCGGCGCGGAGTTGCGTTCCGAGCTCCGGCTTGCATTCGAGGCACTGCAGGACCGGGTCACGACCGCGTCCGAGAATGCGGACCGTGCCGCAACGGCCATGCCTGCGCTGATGGACGCGATCGCGACCCTGCAACATGCCGCGAACGGCTCGGCACAGTTCTCCCTCGATCTGCTCGCCGATCACAGCGGCCGGTTCCAGGTCATTCTTGACCATGTGGGAGGTTTGCCGGCGGCACACACACGAATGCAGGAACAGGTGCACGCAATCGGCGAGACTGTCGAAAGGATCGAGCAGGCCCAGAACAAGTCCTGGTGGAAAAAAGCATCTCCCCATGATTGATGCCGGCGCGCTCGACGCACCTTCCGAATGGAAGCTGATCGCAAGTTCACAACTGCAACTCGAAGGCGATGCACTGGTCAGCGAAGGCAGTGATCCCCATCTGGTGTTTGCGCTCGCCGCAGACCTCGCGCCTGGCTGGTACCGCCTTCGCGTGCAAGTGGATGGGCGGATTTCACTCCCCAGTCTGTATCTGGATTGTGGCGAGGGTATGCGCGAAGCCGAACGTCAGGATCTCGACCTGGACGATGCCGGCGGAATCGATGCGATCGTCCGTGTGTGGGGCGCTTTGCGGCATGTCCGGCTGGATCCCAGTACCCGCCCCGGGCGATTCTCGCTCGGCAGAATCCGCTTTGAAACGATCGCGCCCAGTGAGGCTGTCTGGCGGATGTGGCACGCCCTCGGTCGCGGGCCGGCAGCAGAGCTGGCATTGACCGACGAATCGGCCCAGGTGCGGGCCGAGCAGCTATGGCCTGCCTACAGGGTGCAGGACGTCGGTGGTGCCCGCATCGCGTACAGGCACTGGCTGTCATCGAACCGGACCACCGTGCGTTCAGTGGAAGCCGGGCCTTCAACTCCACCACAGGCGACCGTGATTACGCTGGTTCTGTTGCCTGGCGCAGGGAGAGCTGCCCTGCAGGCTGCGGCGCAGGCGCTCGGCGAACAGCTCGTCCCGGGCGTGGAGCTCATCCTGCCGGCGGTTGCCGCGGGAGCTGGACCTGCGGAGGCGCAGGTCCTTGCGCCCATGACGCCCGGCGTTGCACCTGGTCTGGAACAGGCAAGCGGATGTTTCATCGGCTGGATCTCCGCCGACGAACGCGTGCCGTGCGATGCCCTCCACCAACTGTGTGATGCCCTGGCTGGCAAGGCAGACATCGGTGCGCTCTATACCGACGAAGATTTCGCGGACTCTGCGGGAGATGCGGATGCCCCGTACTTCAAGCCCGCCTGGGACCCGGATCTCCAAAGCCAGCATGACGTGGTCGGTCCATCGTCCTTCTACCGGGTGGATCTGCTGCGGCAGATCGAATCGGACATCCGTGCCGATGGCGCCGCATGGGCGCACGTCCTGCCTTTGCGGATTGCCCGCCTCGCAGGGGACGCGAGCATTCGACACCTGCCCGTGCAGGCGCGTCGCCACCTCGCTGCGCCGGGTCCCGCGCATCGCCCCTTGCGCACATCGGGTGCTTCGGCCGATCAGGTCGCCGAGGCATTAGCACGACTGCGTCCGCTGGACGCCGCGGGCGCGCTCGTTGCCGACGAGAGCGGGCTCCCTCGCCTGCGCTATGAGCTTCCGCAGCACATCCGGTGTGACATCGTCATTCCGACGCGCGACCGGCTTGACCTGCTGTCGGTCTGTGTCGACAGCATTCTCGCCCGCACGGACGGCGTCGATTACGGGATCGTGATCGTCGACAACGGCTCGACACAGGTGGACACCCTCGCGTATCTGGAACAGCTTTGCGAAGACAAGCGGGTCCGCGTGATCCGCGATGACTCTCCGTTCAATTATTCGGCGCTGAACAATCGTGCCGTGGCGGATTCCACCGCCGACGTGGTGGTCCTGCTCAACAACGACATCGAGATCACCGAGGGTACGTGGCTCCGGGAGCTGGCGATGCACGCCTGCCGTCCAGGAGTCGGGGCCGTGGGTGCCAAGCTTCTCTACCCCGACGCAAGCCTCCAGCATGCGGGTGTGATCCTCGGCGTGGAGGGCGTGGCGGCGCACGCGTATCCGGGCTTCCCCCGATTCCATCCGGGTCAGTTCGGTCGTGCGTTGGCGGCCCAGCGGATGTCGGCGGTCACGGCAGCGTGCCTGGCAATCCGGCGCTGTGTTTTCGAGGAGGTGGGCGGGTTGGACACCGAGCTGGCCGTCGCGTTCAATGACGTGGATTTCTGCCTGCGCGTCGGCGAGGCGGGATACCGCAATCTCTGGCTGCCCTGGGTCTGGATGTACCACCATGAATCCGCCAGCCGTGGTCAGGAAGACAATCCGGAGAAAATCGCCCGCTTTGCAGCCGAAGTCGGGGCGATGAAAGCGCGATGGGCGAACGTGCTTGTCAGCGATCCCGCCTACAATCCCAATCTTTCCCTCTTCGGTCGGGCTTTCTCGATCGATCCCGCCCGGTCTGCGGCATGTGTGTCGCGGGCCAGTACGCAGGTTGACCGTTGCAATGAATGCAGAGCTGAGTCCGATACAGCAGCTTGAGCGCCTGGATGGCGCGGGTGCCCAGACCCGATGGCGCGCCTCCGGCAATGATCCGTACTTCGACGTAAGCCTCCCTCAAGGGGCGTTGACAGGTGGTTGGTACATCGTCGAACTGGAATTCGAAGTCCTCCGTGGACGCATTCACGGCCCCGTGCTGTATCCGGACTATTCTAGGAGCCATGTACTCGAGGCGGATCGTCTGTCAATTCCGCTCAGCGACGCGCGTGCAGGCCGGCATTCGGTGCGTCGGCTGGTGCGGTTCGTCGCGGATGTCACCGCCTTGCGGTTCGATCCAACGCTGATTCCGTGCGAGTTTCGCGTGCTCGGGTTTTCACTTGAAAGGATCGGAAAGTCCGCCGCGGCACGCACGATGGCGTACACCCTATGGAATCGGAGTTCGTGGACGGAGCGCGCGCGGCTGCTGCGCGGGGCCGCTCTCGACGTGTTGCATGGCCCCAGGCGTATGGCCGATCGGCTTTATCGCCTCTATGCAGCTGAAGTGACGACGATGAGCGTCTCCGATTATCAGGTGTGGGTGGACTTCTACGACGACTGCTCGGAAGAGGGCGTCGCGCTGACACTGGATACGATGCCAGTGGTTGAAAACGGGCCCCGCTTTTCAATCGTGGTGCCGACCTACAATACCGATCCCGAGTGGCTGCGTGCATGCATCGAAAGCGTGCAGGCCCAAGCTTATCCGCACTGGGAGTTGTGCATTGCGGATGACGCATCGCCTGATCCACACGTCTGGGCGTTGATCGAAAGCCTTGCAGCAGAAGACTCCAGAATCAAGGCAATCCGGCGGAGCAGCAATGGACACATCGCCGCTGCTTCGAACAGCGCGCTCGCGCTGGCCACGGGCAGCCACATTGCGCTGCTCGACCACGATGACGCGTTGCATCCGTTGGCCCTCGCGTGGTGTGCCGTGGCGCTCGATCACAATCCCCGGTGGCGGATGCTCTTCACCGACGAGGACAAGATCGACACTGAGGGCAATCGCAGCGATCCTTACTTCAAGTCAGACTGGAATCCCGACCTGTTCCTGTCGCAGAACTGCGTTTGCCACCTTGGAGTTTACGAGCGCGCGCTGATCGAGGAAATCGGAGGCTTCCGTGAAGGGTTTGACGGGGCCCAGGATTGGGATCTTGCACTGCGCGCCAGCGAAGCTCTCCTGTCTGACCAGATCGGCCATGTACCCAAGGTGCTGTATCACTGGCGAATGATCGAAGGATCAACCGCGCTGGCGCCGGGTGAAAAGAGCTATGCGCACTTCGCCGCTCTGCGCGCTATCCAGGATCATTTCGACCGCACCGGCACACCTGCCAAAGTCGAAGAGATGCCCGGATACAGCGGGTACTATCATATTGCCCATGAGATTCCAGAGCCGCAGCCAAGGGTCAGTTTGCTCATCCCGACACGAGACCGTGTCGACCTGTTGCGACAGTGTGTGGATTCCATCCTGGAACGTACGACCTACCGAAACTATGAAGTCGTAATTCTCGACAACGGGTCGGTAGAGAAAGAAACGATCGCGTATTTTCGAGAGCTGAAAGCCCATTCGAATGTCCGGGTGCTTCGTTACGACGCGCCGTTCAATTACTCGAAGATCAACAATTTCGGAGCGTCCAGCACTCAAGGCGAAATCATCGGACTGCTCAACAACGACATCGAGGTCATCAGTCCGGACTGGTTGACTGAAATGGTGTCCCACGCGAATCGCACCGAGATCGGTGTGGTCGGTGCGATGCTGTACTACCCCAACGATACGATCCAGCACGCAGGTGTGGTTCTTGGGATCGGGGGCGTAGCGGGGCATTCCTATGTCGGCATGCCACGTGGCTATCCCGGGGACAAGCATCGGGCCGGTCTCGTGCAGAGCATCAGTGCAGTAACCGCCGCTTGCGCCGTCGTTCGGCGTTCCGTTTTCGAAGAGGTCGGTGGTCTCGACGAGGCACTGGTGGTGGCGTTCAATGACGTCGACTTCTGCATCCGCGTGCGCGAGGCCGGGTATCGGAACCTCTGGACGCCGTTTGCGGAGCTTTATCATCATGAGTCCGCGTCGCGCGGATATGAGAATACCCCTGAGAAGATCGAGCGGTTCAAGCGGGAAGAAGGCTTCATGAAGCAGCGTTGGGGAGGCCTGCTCGAGTCCGATCCCTACTACAACCTTAATTTCAGCCTGACGAATACGCCGTTCACGCTGTCCTACCCACCACGCGTCCCGCACGCCTGCACTGCTGTGGGAGCGCGTGGATGAGATTGCGCGTGGTTGCGATGGCTCTTGCGGTCATCGCTTTGGTTTTCTGGGGTCTGGCATTCAACGCTGCGCTGCGCGGCCACGTTGCCACAATCGAAGTCGGCTTCTCCAACCCTGACACCAGCCTCGGCACACAGCTTTTCTTTGCTTCTTCGGGGGGGTTCTCCGAGCAGGGTTCGGCAATTGCACAGAGCCCGATGCCCACGTGGCGCATGCGGGTTCCGGTTGATCGTACAAGTACGCTTCGTCTTGACCCGCCCTCAGGGTCACCCGTGTCGATCTGCAGGCTTGATGTCCAAAGCGGCGGGCATGCCTTGACCCTTTCGGATTACAGAGTCGCAGGATTCCATCAGATCGCCGACATCCGGACACAGGAGCAGTGTCTGATAATCACGCCGGTCCAAGATGCAACCGATCCGCAGGTGCTGCTTGAACTGGTAGGAACACCTCTTTCCCCCGACCGGGCGGCAATGTCGGCGTGGTTTGCGCTGGGTTTGATCTTCGCAATAGCGTCCAGTGTTCTCGTTCGCCGCGCCTCGGTTACCCCACCAGGCACTGGCTTATCGGAGCGAATCGGAGGTCAGCTCGTCGCGATCTATATCGTGATCTCGCTCGCATTCGGTGCGGCTTACGCGATCATCACGCCGCCAGGGGCGGTGCCCGACGAATACGCGCATGTCACCAAAGCCGTCAAGATAACGAACGGTGTGCTGGTAGGTTCGACCGGGGATCGGCTGTTTCCCAACATCTTCGAGATGTACGGCGGCTTCAATGGTTATCTGGATCCAAGCCTGCGTTTTTCTGTAGTGCAATTGTTGTCCCAGATTGAAGCACCGGTCCCCTGCGAAGCGACCACTGCGGCGTTGCCGCATGGCGCGGACGGTTACGCCCCGCATCTGTACGCGATCCCTGCCGCTTCTTACGCCTTCAGCTGCGCCACCGGACAGGATCTCGGCACGTTTCTGCTGCTCGCGAGGCTGGGCAATCTTCTTCTTTCGACCTTGCTAGTTGCGATTGGTATATGGGCAACGATGCGTGCACGATGGGCATTGTTCGTGTGCGCGCTTTTGCCCATGAGCTTGTTCCAGCTTGCCTCAGTGTCCGTTGATGCGGTGTACCTCGCGCTGACTTTCGCTTGGGTTGGCGCGGTGTGTGGCGTGATCGAAGGGCGGATATCCATACGGAAAGCCGTTTGGCTGCTCGGGCCGCTTGCGATCGCGCTTGCGATCTCCAAGCCGGGCTCCGCTTGGGTGCTGAGCGCGATCCTGTTTGCCAGGCCAACTTACCTTCGCGTTGTCGGAAGCTTCACGCCTGCAGCGATGAAGTTCCTTGTCTTGCCGTTTGCCGTGCATTTCGCCTGGGTTCTGTATGCGGCGGGATCCGCTGCGCCTCTTGAAGGAGTTGACCCTGCTGCAAACCTCGCGCGATTCACTAGTGAACCACTGGGTGTTGCCAAGGTATTTGCACAGACCTTCTTCGGGTCGCATGGCCTTTGGCTCTGGAAATCTTCTCTTGGCGTTCTGGGGTGGTTGGACGTCAATCTCTCCCGTTGGAGCTATGTCGGTCTGACGGGATGCATCGTCGCTGCGTGCTGGATGTCACTAAGGGGCGGGCTGAAAAGCTGGACGCCCTGGGTGGCAGTTGCGTTTTCGGCAGTCGCTGCGTTGATGCTCGCATTGCCTCTGTTTCTGTTCTGGACTTATCCGGACTCGGCCGTCGTTATGGGCCTACAGGGTCGATATTTCATACCTTGCATCGTCTTCTCCATGTGCTTCCTGGCGCGCGAGACGGGCCCCAGGGTCCGCACCATCCTGAGCATTTGTGTGCCCCTCGTCATGATGCTCGCACTTGCAGATGGGTTAGTCGCGCTCATCGAGCGTTATTACTTCTGAGAAAGAGTATGTATCGCGAAATTCTGATGATCGCTTTCGTCACCTGCTGTACGCTTGGAAGCCAGCTGATGGTCAAGCGGGCGGTGACGCTGCTTGCCTTGCGTGAACCAGTGCCGACCGGGATCCACTGGCTGATCGCCGCCTGTCTTTCTCCTTATGTAATCGCTGCCGTCGCGATCCAGGCCGTGGGCTTCATCACCTGGGTGGTGATCGTAAGCCGGGTCAAACTGGGTCTCGCATTTGCGATTTCCGGCGCCTTCCTCTACATCCTGATTGCTGCGTCGAGCTGGCTGCTTTACGGAGAGCGCCTTCAGCCGTTGCAGTGGATGGGGCTTGTGCTGGTATCGTCCGGCGTTCTTCTGATGATGTTGGCAGGCAAGCCGGCTTGATCGGGCAGCAGAGCGCTCCCGGCGCGCTTTGTTCACTACGTGGCAGTGCAGCGCTGGCCGATCCCAGCGCGCGATGCCTTTGCCGTGTTCGCAGGGGTAGCTGTGTTAGAGCATGCGAGCCGTTTTCGTTATGCTATCCCTCTTCTACGACTCCACCGGTTCTCTGGGCGGCGGCGCAGTGCCGTTTGACCCGGGTGAGACCGGCAGCAGTTCAGCCAGGCCGCGACAGGTCATGGCGATCCAATAATCAGTCAGGAACCCAAATGACGAAGCGCGCACTCATCACCGGCATTACGGGCCAGGATGGCTCCTATCTCGCAGAGTTTCTACTCGAGAAAGGCTACGAGGTCCACGGAATCAAGCGTCGTGCATCGTCGTTCAATACGCAGCGTGTGGACCACATCTATCAGGATCCGCACGAGAGTGGCGCCCGCTTGCACCTGCACTACGGTGATCTTACCGATACGAGTAATCTCACCCGGATCCTCGCGGAGGTCCAGCCGGACGAGGTCTACAATCTCGGCGCACAGAGCCACGTCGCCGTGAGTTTCGAGTCGCCGGAATACACAGCGGACGTCGATGGCATCGGCACGCTTCGGCTGCTGGAGGCCATCCGTTTCCTCAAGATGACCGATCGGACGCGCTTTTATCAGGCATCGACCTCTGAGTTGTACGGACTCGTGCAGGAAACGCCCCAGCGTGAAACGACGCCCTTCCATCCGCGCAGTCCCTATGCTGTCGCCAAGTTGTATGCCTACTGGATCACCGTAAACTACCGCGAGGCATACGGGATGTACGCGTGCAACGGCATCCTTTTCAATCATGAAAGTCCGCGTCGCGGGGAGACTTTTGTGACCCGCAAGATCACCCGCGGGCTTGCCAATATCGCGCAGGGCTTGGAGTCGTGCCTGTTCATGGGCAACATCGACTCGCTCCGCGACTGGGGTCATGCCAAGGACTATGTGCGGATGCAGTGGATGATGCTGCAGCAGGATGTCGCCGAGGACTTCGTGATTGCGACCGGCGTGCAGTACTCCGTGCGTGAGTTCATTGCTTGGTCTGCAGCAGAGCTTGGAATTGAGCTGACGTTCTCCGGTGAGGGCGTGGAGGAAGTGGCCACTGTCGTGTCGGTGGCGGGCGACAATGCGCCCGCGGTGAAGGTGGGAGATGTTCTGATGAGGATCGACCCCCGCTATTTTCGACCGGCTGAAGTCGAAACCTTGCTGGGCGATCCAAGTAAGGCCAAGGAGCGGCTTGGATGGGTGCCTGAGATCACTACACAGCAGATGTGTGCGGAGATGGTGGCTGCGGACCTGAAGTCAGCGCAGCGTCATGCGCTGCTCAGGGCGCATGGGCATGACGTACCCGTCAGCCTGGAGGGCTGAATATGGGCTTTGAACTTTCCGGCAAACGCATCTGGGTGGCTGGCCATCGCGGCATGGTCGGTGGCGCCGTGGCCCGACGCCTTGCGAGTGAGGGCTGCGAAGTTATCGTCGCGGGCCGTGACGATGTCGACCTCGTCGAACAGTTGCAGGTTCGCGAATGGATGGCAGATAAGAAGCCCGATGCGATCGTGCTCGCGGCTGCCAAAGTCGGCGGAATCAAGGCGAACAGTGAATTTCCTGTCGACTTTCTTTACCAGAACCTGATGATCGAGGCGAATATTCTTCAGGCTGCACACGAGCAGGATGTCGCGCGCGTGCTGTTCCTCGGCTCATCGTGCATCTATCCGAAGCTTGCGCCGCAACCCATCGCAGAGGAAAGCCTGTTGACGGGCCCATTAGAGCCGACCAACGAGTGGTACGCGGTTGCCAAGATTGCCGGCATTAAGTTGACTCAAGCCTACCGCACCCAATATGCGCGCGACTGGATCTCCGCCATGCCCACAAATCTTTATGGGCCAGGAGACAACTACGACTTGGATTCGTCCCACGTACTGCCAGCATTGCTGCGCAAGTTCCATGAAGCCAAGCAAGCTGGATCCAAGAGCGTGACAGTCTGGGGTTCAGGCACACCTCTGCGTGAGTTCATGCACTGCGATGACCTGGCAGATGCGCTTGTGTTCCTGCTGAAGGAGTACTCCGGCTACGAACATGTCAACGTAGGCTCGGGCGTCGAAGTCACCATCCGCGAACTTGCCGAAACAATCGCAACCGTGGTGGGTTACGAAGCCGAGCTGGTGTTCGACGCCAGCAAGCCGGACGGCACGCCTCGCAAGCTGATGGACTCCAGTCGTTTGAAGGGGCTTGGGTGGGACGACAGTCGCAACCTGAGAGACGGCGTCGCCGATGCATATCGGCACTTCCTGGCCGCAAACGTCTAGGCTTTTCGCCACAGCGGAGGGCATCGTCGCCACGGTGGCCTTCCCCTTGAAGATGGGTCAACAGTCCTGTAGCTGGATAACGCGCGATAAGCTCTATTTTGCCGACCCTCGCGGGTCGGGACACGACGCGCCGCGAGATCAACAGCCTCGATCAAATCGTCCCAGGTAAGGGCCGCAGGCCACTGCTGTGTATGTCCAAGCAGTTCAGTCGCGGCCTTGGGGCGGGTGTTGTCAGATCGAGCCAAGGAATGGCGAGCTCTGCGCAGTGCAATCTTCTCGAATTCGTTCAGCTCTCAAGCGCTGCTGCCGCGATGGCGCGCGCGCGCGCACTCACACGGTTTGCCGCCATCGATGAAGCCCAGCGGATCGGCAATGCCCAGAGTGGCATCAGTGGACGAAGTGCGGGCGGCAAATGCCGCTTCTTGACGGCTTCCGATTCGGCGCTCGACGCACTGCGGTTCGCCACTGTCAGCGAATCGGGATGCCAACGGAAGCCGGAAACCGGTTCGCGCGTAAAGGCAAACTCGCCAAGCGAGCGCAACTTCAAAAAGGCGTCGAGATCCATTGCGTACTTGAGCGACGTATCGAAGCCACCAATTGCCTGCAGCTCGTCTAGCCGGACCATCGTGCCAGGGTGTGGAATCAGATCGGGGCCCCATGCCAGGATCAGGGTAGCAAGCGCACCGGCGTTGCTCGTCGCGATAGTGCGACCGGCAGAATCGATGTAGTCGCATCCGCCGAAAGCCAGTACCGCCTTGGGGCGCGACTCCAGGATGCTTCGGAGTTTCCCCAGACCGCCGGGGCGGAAAATATCGTCGTCTCCGATCCAAGCGTAGTATTTTTCAACGCTGCGCGCGTCCAGGCCGCAGTTGATTGCGGCTGAAATACCCTGCCTTGGGTCGTCAACGACAACGGCACCTTTGGATGCGGCCAGTGCTCGCGCAGCGGTCGCGGCGGGTGGCGCAACGACGACCAAGGTGAGAGACACGTCGCCGCGCTGTGCTTCGACCGAATCGAGTGTTTCGCGCAACGTATCCAGTCGATCGCCCAAAGTCGGGAGTACGACGAGCACTTCAGGTTGGGCCATGACTGGATCCTCTTCAACACTTCATAAGCAGATGCGGTAACCAGACAGCACAAAACGCCTGTTGACGGGCCGTCCGATGTGGACGCAAGTATAGCGACAATGCATATGCGATCACGTTCGATGCGCCGCGAAAGAGTTGCAGGCCGAGCGCTCTGACTAGACTTGTAACGCACGGGTGCCCGCAAGCGATTTGTGATGGCGTTTTTGTCCACCCTAGTGTCTTGATCGACGCTGCGTCGCTTGCATATCTGGCCGTGATAGCGGGAGGGCCTTTCAGACAGGCAAGCATTGGATTTCGCACAACGCAGCTGCTGTGGCGAATGCAAGCGCTTTCGCGGGGTGGCCCTTCGCCTATACCATGCCGGGGCTGAGAAGCGGTGCTATCAGCCATCTGTGATGGCAGCGGCTGCAGCCGAAGCGTCAAGCCAAGCGTCGCCAACATACTGCGTGTGCGCGGTTACTTATGAAGCAGGTCATCCATGATCAATGAAGCAGTTGTCGGAAAAGCCGGAAGCCCATACCCAATCAATGTCCGGACAGGGATCGTCATTCCGTCCTATCGAGTGACACGACACATCCTAGATGTCATCGCAGGCATTCCTGCGTGGGTGTCGCGGATCTACGTCGTCGATGACAAGTGTCCGGATCAGAGCGGCGCACTCGTTCGCGAGCAGTGCCGGGATCCGCGGGTGACGGTGGTCCTCAACGAGATCAATCTCGGCGTAGGCGGCGCCGTGATGGCAGGATACCTGCGCGCCGAAGAGGACGGTTGCGACATCATCGTCAAGATGGATGGCGACGGACAGATGGATCCCGAGATACTGCCCCGTCTTGTTGCGCCTATCGCGGCAGGGGGGGCCGACTACACGAAGGGCAACAGATTCTACGATCTTGCGCAAATCGGAAAGATGCCGCCCATCCGGATCTTTGGCAATGCAGCGCTTTCCTTCATGACGAAAATATCATCCGGATACTGGGACCTATTCGATCCGACGAATGGCTACACGGCGATCCATGCGCGCATCGTTCCGAAGTTGCCGATGGACAAGATCAGCCGCCGGTATTTCTTCGAGACCGATATTCTGTTCCGTCTGAATACACTGCGCGCTGTCGTCGTGGATATTCCGATGGACGCCAAGTACGGCGATGAAGAGAGTGGGCTGAAGGTGGGGCGAATACTGTTTGACTTTATGTACAAGCATGCGAGGAACACGTTCAAACGCGTTTTCTATAACTATTTTTTGCGTGATGTCTCGCTTGCAAGCATTGAACTGGTTGGTGGGCTGGTGCTGCTGGCCGCAGGCTCGACTGCGGGCGCGTATTTCTGGCTGGACGCCGCAAATTCCGGTGTCACGGCGTCAGCGGGACGCGTGATGCTTTCGGCGTTACCCCTCATTTTGGGGCTGCAGCTACTGCTCGGCTTCATTGCTTTCGACATCGCATCGGTGCCACGGCGGGCCGTACACAAGCTTTTGCGCTGATCGATAGACGAATCAAGACACTTTCTGGGCAGCAGGCGCTGTGTTGCGCTACCTCACACGGGCACACAGTCCGGGCGTCCTAGGATTGCCGACAGAAAAAGAGGCCCTCGCGAGAGGGCTTCCAATTCCTATCCACCAAACCCGCGAGCTAGACGGTCAGGTCAGCGCCGCTTCGAGCTCCGGCAACACTTTGAACAGGTCGCCCACGAGGCCGATATCCGCGATCTCGAAGATCGGTGCGTCGGCGTCCTTGTTGATCGCGACGATCGTGCCGGCATCCTTGATGCCGGTCAGATGCTGGATCGCTCCGCTGATGCCGATGGCGACATAGAGCTCGGGGGCGATGATCTTGCCTGTCTGGCCGACCTGCAGCTCATTGGGCACGTAACCGGCATCGACTGCGGCGCGCGAGGCGCCGACCGCGGCGCCGAGCTTGTCGGCAAAGTCGAACACGATCTTGAAGTTCTCTTCCGAGCCGACACCGCGGCCGCCCGAGACGACACGCTTGGCACTCTGCAGGTCGGGGCGGTCGGTGCTGCCTGCGGCGAGACCGATGAAGCGGGTGTGCGTCGGCAGTTTGGCGTCGACGCTGGTGGTTTCGACCGTTGCGCTGCCGCCGCGTGCCGCTTCCTGCCAGGACGCGGTGCGCACCGTGGCGACGACCGGCTGGTCGGCCGGGGCTTCGACAGTGACGATTGCATTGCCGGCATAGATCGGGCGCTTGAAGACATGGCTGCTCTCGACCGTCATCAGATCGGAGATCTGGTTGACGCCCAGCAGCGCGGCGACGACCGGCAGCAGGTCCTTGCCGAATGTCGTCGACGGCGCGAAGACGTGGCTGTAGCCGGCGGCAAGCTTGGCGATCTGCGGGCCCAGCACCTGCGCGAGGGTTTGTGCGTTGGCCGGATTGGCGACGGCGAGCACCTTCGACACGCCGGCAATCGTGGCGGCTTCGGTGGCGGCGCCGGCGGGATCCGCGGCAAACACCGCGACGTCGATGGCGTCGGGCGACAGCGCCTGCGCCGCGGCGACAGTCTTGGCGGTCGCGCTGGCGTTCAGGGTGCCGTCGAGGTGTTCGGCGATGACAAGGACTTTGGACATGAGGTTCTCCTGCGATCCGGCCCCGGGCCGGATGTCACTGGGCTCCCGCGCGCGCGGGAGCGACGGAATTCAGAGCAGGCCCTTGGCCTTGAGCGCGGCGACCAGTTCGGCCGCGTCCTTGACCATGACGCCCTTGCCGCGCTTGGTCGGCGCCTCGTAGTGCGTGGTCTTGAGCGTGTCGACCGACTCGACGCCGAGGTCGGCGAACGGGATCGATTCCATCGGCTTCGACTTCGCTTTCATGATGTCGGGCAGCTTGATGAAGCGCGGCTCGTTGAGGCGCAGGTCGGTCGTGACGACGGCCGGCAGGTCGACTTCGAGCGTCTCCAGGCCGGCATCTACTTCGCGCGTCACCGTGGCCTTGCCGTCGGCGATTTCGACCTTCGAAGCGAAGGTCGCCTGCGGGCGGCCCCACAGCGTCGCCAGCATCTGACCGGTCTGATTGGCGTCGTCGTCGATCGCCTGCTTGCCGAGGATCACCAGATCCGGCTGTTCCTTCTCGACAAGCTTGAGCAGAGTGCGTGCGGCCGTCAGCGGCTGGATCGCCTGGTCACAGACCACGTGGATGGCGCGGTTGGCGCCCATGGCCAGACCGTTGCGCAGGTGCGCCTGGGCGTCGGCGGGCGCGATCGTCGCGACGACGACCTCCGTCGCGATGCCCTTGTCGCGCAGGCGCAGGGCTTCTTCCAGCGCGATTTCATCGAAGGGGTTGGCCGACAGCTTCACGCCGTCGGTGACCACGCCGGACCCGTCCGGCTTGACTTGGATGCGGACGTTGTAGTCCACCACGCGCTTGTAGGCGACGAGGATCTTCATCGGTACGGCATTCCTTGTGCGTTGCGGATCACCCGGCCACGGCGGCTGGCGCGGGGCAATCCGTCAATTCTAACGGGGCGGCCTCCGGCGCGCGAACTCCGGGTTACGCCTTCCGGGTGTTCATGTTCGTGCCGAAATCACCCGGGGTGAGCCGGTATCCTTGGCAACTGGCCCCGAAGGGGGCATTTCGATCGTCCACAGGAGTGAATTCGTGCCCACATGGCTCGTCACCGGCGGCGCCGGTTTCATCGGCGGTAATTTCGTACTGGAGGCCGTGCGTCGCGGCGTCCGCGTGATCAATCTCGATGCCCTGACCTATGCAGGCAACCTGCAGACGCTGGCGTCGATCGAATCGGCCCCGAATCACCTGTTCGTCCATGGCGACATCGGGGATTGCGATCTGGTCGCGGGGCTGCTGGCCGAGCACCAGCCTGATGCGGTGCTGAACTTCGCCGCCGAGAGCCACGTCGACCGTTCCATCGACGGCCCGGCCGCGTTCATCGAAACCAACGTCGTCGGCACACTCGGTCTGCTCGAGTCGGTGCGCGACTACTGGAAGGTATTGCCTGACGGCCGTCGCGAGGCATTCCGTTTCCTGCATGTGTCGACCGACGAGGTCTACGGCACGCTCGGGGAGACCGGCAAGTTCTCCGAAACCACGCCGTACGCGCCGAACTCGCCGTACTCGGCGTCGAAGGCCGCGTCCGACCATCTGGTGCGTGCCTTCCACCACACCTACGGGCTGCCGGTGCTCACCACCAACTGCTCGAACAACTACGGGCCGTACCACTTCCCCGAGAAGCTCGTCCCGCTGGTGATCGCCAAGGCGTTGGCCGGCGAGCCGCTGCCGGTCTACGGCGATGGCAAGCAGGTCCGTGACTGGTTGTTCGTCACCGACCACTGCGCCGCGATCCGCACGGTGCTCGAGAAGGGCCGCGTCGGTGAGACCTACAACGTCGGTGGGGATTCCGAGCGTCAGAACATCGAGGTGGTCGAGACGATCTGCCGCCTGCTCGACGCACGCCGACCGCGTGAGGACGGCCAGTCGCGCGCGACGCAGATCACCTACGTGACGGATCGTCCGGGCCACGATCGCCGCTATGCGATCGACGCATCCAAGCTCCAGAGCGAACTCGGCTGGAAGCCCGAGCACACCTTCGAGACCGGCATCGAAGCGACAGTGGACTGGTACCTCGACAACCAGCCTTGGGTACAGCGCATCCTCGACGGCAGTTACCGTCTGGAACGTATGGGAGCTGAGGCATGACTGCGCGCAAGGGCATCATCCTCGCCGGCGGCTCCGGCACGCGGCTGTATCCCATCACCAAGGGCGTCAGCAAGCAGCTGTTGCCGGTGTACGACAAGCCGATGATCTATTACCCGCTCAGCGTGCTGATGCTGGCCGGTATCCGCGAGGTGCTGATCATCAACACCCCGCACGAGCAGGTGCTGTTCCAGACCCTGCTCGGCGACGGTTCGCAGTGGGGGATGGATATCCAGTACGCCGTGCAGCCGAGCCCGGACGGTCTGGCGCAGGCGTATCTGATCGGTCGGGACTTCGTTGGCGGCAAGCCGAGCTGCCTGGTGCTGGGCGACAACATCTTTCACGGGCACGGCCTGACGGACACGCTCAAGAACGCCGATGCGCGCAGCGATGGCGCGACCGTCTTCGGCTATTGGGTCAACGATCCCGAGCGCTACGGCGTGGCCGAGTTCGATGCCGCCGGCAAGGTGATCGATATCGCAGAGAAGCCCGAGACGCCGCGTTCGAACTACGCCGTTACGGGCCTGTATTTCTACGACGGGCGTGCCAGTGACTATGCCGCCGAGCTGAAACCTTCACCGCGTGGCGAACTGGAAATCACCGATCTCAATCGCCGCTATCTCGACGAAGGCGCGCTGTATCTCGAGCAGCTCGGTCGCGGATTTGCTTGGCTCGACACCGGCACGCACCAGTCCTTGCATGAGGCCTCGAATTTCATCCAGACCATCCAGGATCGTCAGGGTCTGCAGGTGTGCTGTCCGGAGGAGATCGCTTACGGCAACGGCTGGATCGATGCCGAGCAGTTGTTGGCACTCGCCCGGCCGCTGTCCAAAAACGGCTACGGTCAGTACCTGATGTCACTCGTCCACCGTGGAGTCGTGCGTTGAAGATCATCGAGACGAAACTGCCGGGTGCCGTCGTCATCGAGCCGGCCGTGTTCGGCGACGCGCGCGGTTTCTTTTTCGAGACCTGGAATTCCGAGCGGTTCGGTCAGCACGGCCTGCCGACGAATTTCGTGCAGAGCAACGTGTCGTCATCCTCCAAGGGCGTGCTGCGCGGGCTGCATTACCAGTGGCCGCGTCCGCAGGGCAAGCTGGTCAGCGTGCTGCGCGGTGAGGTGCTCGACGTCGCTGTCGACATCCGCCGCGGGTCGCCGACATTCGGTCAGTGGGAGGGCGTGATCCTGAGCGAAGAGAACAAGCGCCAGTTCTGGATTCCGGAGGGCTTTGCGCATGGTTTCGCGGTGCTTTCAGACAGCGCGGTCTTCAGCTACCTGTGCACCGACGTGTACGTGAAAGAGGCCGATGCCGGCGTGCGCTGGAACGATCCCGCGATCGGTGTCGACTGGCGGATCGACGCGCCGTTGCTGTCCGACAAGGACACGCACGCACCGTTGCTGGCCGACATCGCACAGGACCGTCTGCCGGTGTTCGCCGCATGACCTCGCTGGTCTTCGGTGCGAACGGTCAGGTGGGGCAGGAACTGCTGCGTGCGCTCGCGCCGCTGGGCGCTGTGGTCGGCACGACCCGGACCGGCACGCTGCCCGACGGCGGCGCTTGCCGGACCGCGGACTTTTCGGATTCGGAATCGGTCGTGGCGCTGCTCGATGCGACGCGGCCGACGCGTGTGATCAATGCCGCCGCGTACACCGCGGTCGACAAGGCCGAAAGCGAGCCCGCGGCGGCGCAGGCCGCCAACGCAGAGACCCCGGGCGCGATCGCACGCTGGTGTGCCGCGCACGATGTGCCGCTGGTGCATTACTCCACCGACTACGTGTTCGACGGCAGCGGCACGCGTCCGTATCGCCCTGACGACGCCACGGCGCCGCTTGGCGTCTACGGCGCCAGCAAGCTCGCGGGCGAGAATGCGATCCATGCAGCGGGTGGCCGCCATCTGATCTTCCGTACCGCATGGGTCTATGCCGCACACGGCCAGAACTTCCTGCGCACGATGCTGCGCGTGGGTGCTGAGCGCGACATGCTGCGCGTGGTTGCCGACCAGATCGGCACGCCGACACCGGCGGCACTGATCGCGGATGTCACCGCGCAGGCCCTGCAGGGAGACGTCGCGGTTTCCGGGACCTGGCATCTGACGGCAGCGGGTGAAACCAGCTGGCACGGATTCGCGCAGGCGATTTTCGAAGGTGCGGTCGAACGTGGCCTGATCGCGCGTGCGCCGACGGTCGAGGCGATCACCACGGCCGACTATCCGACGCCGGCCAGGCGTCCGGCGTATTCCCGCCTGGACACCGGCACGCTCGAGCGTGATTTCGGGATCACGTTGCCTGACTGGCAGGCTGCGCTGGGCGATGTGCTCGATACCCTGGCCGCCACGCAGCGCTGAGGCGCTGCGGCCGGACACGTGAGAACGGCGCCCTCGGGCGCCGTTCTGCATTGGGGCGGGGTCGACCGGATTCAGGCGCGTCCGTAGGTGTCCTCGAAACGCACGATGTCGTCCTCGCCCAGGTAACTGCCCGACTGCACCTCGATCAGTTCCAGCGGCACCTTGCCGGGGTTGCGCAGCCGATGCGTCACGCCGAGCGGAATGTAGGTGCTCTGGTTCTCGCTCAACAGCAATACGTCGTCGCCACGCGTGACTTCGGCAGTGCCGCTGACGACGATCCAGTGTTCGGCGCGGTGGTGGTGCATCTGCAGGCTCAACACGCCGCCGGGCTTGACGGTGATGCGCTTGACCTGATGACGCGGACCGTTGTCGATCGAGTCGTAGGCGCCCCACGGACGGTAGACCTTGCGATGCCAGGCTGCCTGCGGCAGCTCGCGCGACTTGAGTTCGGCCACCACATCCTTGACCTGCTGGATGCGGTCGCTGCGCCCCACGAGGATCGCATCGGGCGTTTCCACGACGATCGTGTCTTCCAGACCGATCATCGCGATCAGGCGCTCGCCATAGGCGTACGTGTTGCGGCAGTCGATCGAGACGACCTCGCCGTGATGGGCATTGCCGTCGGCGTCCTGCGGCGAGACCTCGCGCAAACTTGCCCACGAGCCGACATCACTCCAGCCGGCATCCAGTGGCATCACCACGGCCGCGTCGGTTTTCTCCATGACGGCGTAGTCGATCGAATCCGACGGGCTCGCGGCGAAAGCATCCGCATCGAGGCGGGTAAAATCCACGTCCTGGCGCGCGGCGGACCACGACGCGCGCACCGCAGTCAGCATGGCCGGCGCGTGACGCTCCAGTTCGGCGAGATAGGCATCGGCGCGGAACAGGAACATGCCGCTGTTCCAGAAATGATCGCCGGACGCGACATAGGCCTGGGCGCGCGCCAAGTCCGGCTTTTCGACGAAAGCCTGGACAGGCACAGGGCCGTTGCCGTTGCCGGCTGCTGCCTGGATGTAGCCGTAGCCGGTCTCCGGTCCGCGCGGCACCACACCGAACGTCACCAGCTTGCCGGCTTCGGCCGCAGGCAGCGCGGCGCGTACCGCCGCGTGGAAGGCCTCGGGCGTCTGTACGACATGATCCGACGGCAGCACCAGCAGGACCGCATCGGGCGTTCTGCGCAGCGCTTCGAGCGCGGCTGCGGCGATCGCAGGCGCCGTGTTCCGACCGACGGGTTCGAGCACGATCGCCGCCGGCGTTGCGCCAACCTGCTGCAACTGCTCGGCAACGACGAAGCGGTGCGCTTCATTGGCGACGACAATCGGACCGGCCTCACCTGCCAGCGATGCGACGCGGAGCCAGGTGGCTTGCAGCATGGTGTGGTCACCGACCAGCGGCAGGAACTGCTTGGGATGCATTTCGCGTGACAGCGGCCACAACCTGGTGCCGGAGCCACCGGAGAGCAGAACAGGAACAATCTTGGACATAGGGGAATCTCAGGGCTTGGCCGACAACAGGTCGGAGATTTCACGGGTACGCGCTTCGAGCAGAGCCTGATTCGCACGCGTCTCGATGTTGAGCCGCAGCAGCGGCTCGGTGTTGGAGCTGCGCAGATTGAAGCGCCAGTCGCCGAAGTCGGCGCTGATGCCGTCGGTCCGGTCGATCTCCGGTGACTGCGCGGCGTAGTGCGCCATCACGCGGTCGACCGCAATCTTCGCGTCTGCGACGCGGAAGTTGATCTCGCCACTGCACGGGAATTTCGCGACCCGCTCGGCCACCAGATCGCCCAGCGAACGACCACTGGTGGAGACGAGTTCTGCGATCAGCAGCCATGGAATCATGCCGGAGTCCGCATACGCGAACTCGCGGAAATAGTGGTGCGCGCTCATCTCGCCGCCGTAGACCGCGTCTTCAGCGCGCATCTTCTCCTTGATGAAGGCGTGGCCGCTCTTGCACAGCACCGGCACGCCGCCGGCGGCTTCAACCTGCTCGACCGTGTTCCAGACCAGGCGCGGATCGTGTACGACCTTGCCGCCCGGTTGTTTGGCCAGGATCGCCTCGGCCAGCAGGCCGACGAGGTAATAGCCTTCGATGAAAGCACCGGTCTCGTCGAAGAAGAAGCAACGATCGAAATCGCCGTCCCAGGCGATGCCGAAATCCGCGCCGTGTTCGCGCACCGCGTCGGCGGTCGCCTGCCGGTTCTCCGGCAGCAGGGGATTTGGAATGCCGTTGGGGAAATTGCCGTCGGCCTCGTGGAACACGCGCACGAACTTGAAAGGCAGGTGGGGCGCGAGCAGGTCGACGATCGAGCCGGCGCCGCCGTTGCCGGCATTGACCACGAGCTTGAGCGGACGCAGGGCCGTGGTATCCACGTAACCCAGCAGGTGATCGATGTACGCGGACTTGTCGGTCGCAGCGGTCTCGGTACCCGGCGTCGAGACGGGCGTAGGCAGGTTGCCTGCCTCGACCGCGTCGGAGATCGCGAACAGGCCGGTGTCCGAACTGATCGGACGCGCATGCTCGCGCACCAGCTTCATGCCGTTGTAGTCCATCGGGTTGTGGCTGGCGGTCACCATGACGCCGCCAGCCGCACCGAGATGGTCGACCTGGAAATAGACCTCCTCCGTGCCGCCGACGCCGATGTCGATGATCTCGCGCCCTTGGCTGCGCAGGCCGTCCGACAACGCGACCTGCAGTTCCGGACTGCTCAACCGCACGTCACGGCCCAGCACGATCGCGCCGGGCGGCAGCTGCGCGGCCAGTGCAATGCCGATGTCGCGGGCAAGGGCGGGATTGAGTTCGTCCGGCACGCGGCCGCGGAGGTCGTAGGCCTTGAAGGCGGGCAGGGGCATGGTCGATCCAGCGGTGGGGAAGCCCGATTCTAGCGTCTCGCGCGGACAGGACCGTTTGCGCCACTGCACCAAGGTCCAAGGCCGTGTGCACGCGCAACCGGTAGAATCGAAGGCCGTTGCGCCATGAGGATCGAAATGAGCGAGCAGAGTTCCGCCGCGGGTCGACGCGGCAAGCAGTATCCCGATGCCGCGACGGCATTGGCCGACATCGTGGCCGATGGCCAGACCTTCGCGGTCGGCGGCTTCGGCCTGTGCGGCATTCCCGAAGCGCTGATCGCCGCACTGCGCGATTCGGGCGTCAAGGACATCACCGCGATCTCCAACAATGCGGGCGTGGACGGCTTCGGCCTCGGCCAGCTGCTCGAGACCCGGCAGATCCGCAAGATGATTTCGTCGTATGTGGGCGAGAACAAAGAGTTCGAACGCCAGTACCTCGGCGGCGAACTCGAGCTGGAATTCAACCCGCAGGGCACGCTGGCCGAGCGCCTGCGCGCCGGTGGGGCCGGCATCCCGGCGTTCTTCACCGCGACCGGCTACGGCACCATCGTCGCCGAGGGCAAGGAAACGCGCGAATTCGACGGCAAGCATTACGTTCTGGAAACCGCGCTGGTCGCCGACGTCGCGCTGGTCAAGGCGTGGAAGGCCGACACCGCCGGCAACCTCGTGTTCCGCAAGACCGCGCGCAACTTCAATCCGGCCTGCGCGATGGCCGGCAAGGTCTGCGTGGTCGAGGTCGAGGAGCTGGTGGAGATTGGCGCGATCGATCCCGACCAGGTGCATCTGCCCGGCATCTACGTCGACCGCATCGTCGTCAACACGACGCCGGAGAAGCGCATCGAACAGCGCACCGTGCGAGGAGTGAAGTAATGGCCTGGACCCGTGACGAAATGGCCGCGCGCGCTGCGCGCGAGCTGACCGACGGTGCGTACGTGAACCTCGGTATCGGCCTGCCCACGCTGGTGGCGAACCACATCCCCGATGGCGTCGACGTCTGGCTGCAGAGCGAGAACGGCCTGCTCGGCATCGGTCCGTTTCCGGCTGAGGACGAGGTCGATGCCGACCTCATCAACGCTGGCAAGCAGACCGTCACCGCACGCAAGGGCGCGAGCTACTTCGGCAGCCATGACTCGTTCGCGATGATCCGCGGCGGGCACATCGATCTGGCGATCCTCGGCGCGATGCAGGTCACCGGCAGCGGCGATCTCGCGAACTGGATGGTGCCCGGCAAGATGGTCAAGGGCATGGGCGGCGCGATGGATCTCGTCGCCGGCGTCAAGCGCGTCGTCGTGCTGATGGAGCACGTCGCAAAGGACGGCAGCCACAAGATCCTGCCCGAGTGCACCCTGCCGCTGACCGGCGTCGGCGTGGTCGACCGGATCATCACCGATCTGGCGGTGTTCGATGTGACGGCCGATGGGCTCGTGCTGGTCGAAGCGGCAGACGGCGTGGATGCAACAGAGTTGAAGTCCAAGACCGGTGTCGCATTCGCGAACGCGAACTGAGCCTCAGGTCCCGGCGCGTCTACCACCCGCCGGGACCTGGCCGCGTCCGGTAAACGCGTCCTCGACGCCGATATCCGCGAGCCAGTGCGCCTGCCAACGGCCAGTGCCGATGCACACGAGCGGGATCTGTACCGCAGCGGCATCGAATGCCAGTTCGTCCGCGAGCGGGCCTGCCGCCGCCAGGGCATCGTCGATGAATGCCAGCGCGCCGGTGTGGACGGCCTCGATGATGGACCAGCGGGTAGTGTCGATATCGCCGGCATACCGCGGGTACCGCACGCCGTCGCGCATCTCGAAGCCCGCAAACTGCGCATGGGGCGCGGTCAATATGCTTTCCAGCAACAGATCGTGCGCGAGGACCGGCGAGTGGCCGTCACTGCGTCGCGCATCGTGATACCGGGCCTGTGCGTCGCCGACGCCGGACAGCCGGGCCTCCGCGCGACCGTCGAGCGCGAAGTAGGCGCCATCAACCGGTCGCGCCAGCAGACGCGACAGATGTCGCTGGATCGTGCCTGCATAACCGATGTCCGCCACGAGTGCCGGTGCGACGCCGACGGTGTCCTGCCAGTAGGCCTGATAGTGGCCCCGCGCCGCTTCGGCGGCCTCCAGCAGTGCGTCGAGGGCCGGCGCCAGGCGGGCGATGGTGGCATCGCGCATCTCCGGCAGGAACACGGCGTCCTCCATGGTCGCGTTGCCGATCCGCGCGCGCACGGCGGCAGTGGCGGTGGTGCCCAGTCGCGCGTCGAGCAGGTCGGCCAGCGTGCCGTTGTAGGTGCCGTCGAGCAGCGCCGGCAGATCGTCCTGGCTTCGCAGCGTCGCCAGACCCGTGGCCTGGCGCGAGGCGAGGAAGTAGCTGCCTTGCAGCCCGCGGGTCAACGCCGGTGCGGCGTCCTGCAAGCGTTGGAATGCCTGGCTCAGCAGATGGCCTTCCCGGCTCAGGAACAGCAGCGCTTCGACGCCGCGACCGCTCGCCATACGTGACAGCCAGGTCAGATAGTCCAGCACCATCGGGCCGATGAGCACATAGCCCAGTGTCCGCGGCGCCATCACGGGCGTGCCATGGAAAGCCTCGGGCTGGGTATCCGCAATGGCGCTGAAATGGTTGGCGATCAGCCCCAGGCGCAGTTGCTCGGACCAGGGCGCATCCGGCGTCGTGCGCAACGGACGCAAGGCCGGCATGACATCCAGCAGCGCGGCTGCACGCAGGACGTGCACGGGTGTCAGCATGCCCTGCCAATGCGGCTGCTGGATGTCGGCATGCTCGTTGTCGCCGACGTGCAACCAGGTGGCGGGCGCGATGCCTTCACGTTTCGCGAGTACGGGCCAGACACTGCCATCGTCCTTGCGCAGGCCGGTTTCGCACGACACGTAGCACGCGTCGGTCAGCGAAGTCACTGCAGCGGGAAGCACGTCGCGCAACGTCGCCGCATCCAGATACATGTCCGACAGGGCGATCAGGCGCTTCCCGCGTGCCCCCAGTGACGCCAGCGCCGCGAGGACGCCAGTGCGTGGCGACAGCAGCCGGCGTTCCGTCGCGAGCTCGAGCGCGGAGAGCGCTTCGACAGGCGCGGCAGGCGCGAGCGCTGCCATGGCCGTGTAGATCTCGCCAAGTGTCGGGTCCCGGCGCAGCGCATGCCGTGCGCGTGCCTCGGCGCTGGCCCTCAGGCCGCTGAAGTTCTCGACGCCCAGTGAAACGTTGACCAAGCGTGACAGGTAGGTACGTGCGGCTTCCGGAGACAGGAACGGCCGTTGGACCAGCGTGTCGAACACGTCGAGCGATACCAGGGCCGCATCGACAGCCGCGACGTCGAGCCGGGCCTGCAGCGAAGACGCGAAGTAGGTCGGCCAGTTCCGGTTGCCCTCGCTGGACAACGCCAGCGTGCCGTCACGCGGCAGGACGCCGGCGCGATAGCCGCCTGCCCGCGCGACGGCGACGAACAGCCGTTCGAGCGCGTGCTGCACGGTGCTATCGAGCTGTCCCGCCTCTTCCGGAAATGCGTCGAGCTCGAGACCGAGCGACAGCAATGGCCGGATTGCGTCGATCCGCGCCCAGAACATCGAGCCGGCGGGGAAGTCGATATAGGCGTGCGGGTCGATGGAAAACCCCATGCGGCTTGCGAGGCTGCGGGCATCGGCCACATTGCCGAGCCAGGTATGGCCCCAGAGCGGCACCGTTTCGTGGCTCTCGGGATAGATCATGCCGAGCGTGGGTTCGGCCGCGAACATGCCCAGTTGCCACGCGATCCGGTCCCGGTCGCCCAGCAGTGCGTTCACGAGATAACTGCGCCACTGGTTCTGCACGCTGCCCGTGTACAGCGACTTCTTGCTGTGCAGGTGTCCGACGATGTCGAGTCCGAGAAGCGCTTCGCGGAACGTGACCAGCAGCGGGGCGATGTCCCGGCCGCGGTTCGGCACGCAGGCGATCTCGATGCGCTCGATGGCGTCCACCCCGTCAAAGACACGCCGCACGTGCGCCGCCGCATCGGCATCGGTCACCGAAACCAGCAACACCACGGGCACCGGCATCCGCGACAACGCGAGCGCGAACTCTTCGGCGAGATCCGGATAGAACAGGTGCAGCATCACACCGACCCGCAGCGTCGAGCCGTCGAGCGACTGTGGCGGCGGGAAGCGGAAATCGTCTTCGGGCGCGGGCGCTGCCGGGAGCGGCCGGCCGGCCGCCTGCATGCGTGCCAGGACGCCCCCCGGGCCGAGCGCGCGCAGCATGCGCCAGGCGCGCGCGACGAGTGCGACCAATCCCCGGACACCGCCCCCGCGGACGTCGATGCCGCGGCGGATGGCGCCGAGCAGTCCGTTCATACGTCGCGTCACCATGCGTCTGCCCGCAGGGCCGTGGCGCTGCATGCGTGGGGACTGACACACTTTCTGACCGGTGACATCATCATGCGCATGATTGTCGCGGCTCGCGCCCGCATGCCGCAAACCGCGTGCGTCTGCGGCATGCTGGTGCGATGGAAGCGCTGCGCGACATCGCGGATCTCGAAGGGGCTGTGCAGTTGGCGCAGCACTGGCTGCCGGCTGACGAAGCGGACGCACTGTTCGAGGCCTTGCATGCTGAGATTCCGTGGACGCGTCATCGCCTGCGCATCTTCGGGCGCGAGGTCGAGGCGCCGCGGCTCAGTTGCTGGATCGGCGATCCCGGAGCGGTGTATCGCTACTCGGGTTCGCGCTTCGCGCCCGAGCCTTGGCCTGCGGCATTGGCGGCGGTGCGCGATGCGGTCTCCGGGGCTGCAGGCGTCGCTTTCAACAGCGTGCTTGCCAATCTCTATCGCGATGGCCGGGATGCCATGGGCTGGCACAGCGATGACGAACGCGAGCTCGGCACTGCACCGGTGATCGCATCGCTGAGCCTCGGCGCGACGCGGCGGTTCGTACTGAAGGCGCGGGCGCCGGATGTGGACGACCGTATCGCGCGGCACGTGCTGGCATTGCCGCACGGCAGCCTGCTGGTGATGCGTGGGGAGACGCAGATGCGCTATCGCCATGCCTTGCCGCGGACCGCGCGGCCGGTCGGTCCGCGGATCAATCTGACCTTCCGGAAGATCTTGGCCTGAGCCGCGCTCCATCCTCACCCGGTGGGGCATGAAAGTGGATGCGCATGCCTCGGATGCGACGCCACAGACCCGGCAGCAGATGCACCGTTGCAGCCGCGACTACCTTCACCTGCAAAGGCAGGGCGGCGCATCAGTCCGCCGCAACAACGTCGCCCGGCGCCGCGTCGAACCCGCCCTGCAGTATCAGCGTCGCGGCGTGGCCGACGCCGAGGGCCTGCGGTCGTGCGTCAATTCGTGCGTATTGCCAGACTCCAGAATCCAGCCTGACATCTCGCTGCTGACCTGTTGCAGCGCCATGGAGAACGCGTCGACGACCTGTGCGACCTCGGTGCTGGACGCCGGCTGGGCCACGAGGAACGTGCGTGAGCCAACGACGGTCTGGTCGATGTTGTGGATGAGTTTGACGTTGGCTTCGATCGTCGCCGCCGGCAATACGTTGCCGTTGTAGTCGGCCTCGAAGCGGCGCAGGTCGATGACCAGCTTGTAGTCGGCGGTAATGCCCGCGCCCTGGCGCGCGACGGCCGGGATGTGGCCGGAGTCTTCCAGCGTACGCAGCACGGTGTCCTGCAGCATGTCGGTCGGCGTCTTCGCCCAGCTGGCGCCGCGGTAGACCTGCAGCTCGGACGGCGTCGGGCGCACGGCGATGCGGAAACTGTCGATCATGCGCGCGGCGGTCGGCGGACTCAGCGTGAGCTGCCAGTCGGCGCGTGGCCACGCAGGATTGGCCTCCACGCGGGGATCGGGCGCGTAGATCGTCGAGCGGTCGCGATCGCCGCCACCGCCGCCCAGCAACGAGCTGCAGCCGGCGAGCAGGGTGCCGAGCGCGAGTGCGACGGCAAGGCGGGGCAGGGCGCGTCGCGTGGAGGTCATGAGCGTGATCATTCGGGTTCGAATTCCTTCGGCGCGTCGCGGCCGAGCAGGTAGCGCGCGGGATTGGCGTCGAGACGGTCGCTGATGCGGCGCAGGTCGCGGACCAGCGAACGCAGTTCGCCGAGCGTCGGGCCGAGCTGCGACAGGCCGTCGTTGGCGAAGCTGCTGATCGCCGCGCGGTTCTCGTTGAGAATGGTGTCGGCGCCACCGGCGGCCGAGTCCATGCGCGCGAGCGTGCTTTCCAGACTCGACACCAGCGTCGGCAGTTTCTGCACCAGTTCGCGGTCGAAGTTGGTCATCGCACGGTTGGTCGTGGTCAGCGTCTGCTCCAGCTGTTCGCTGGCGTTGCGCGCATTGACGATGATCGCGGCCAGATCCTCGCGCTGCCCGGCGACCGAACCGGTCATGCCTTCGATGTTCTCCAGCGTGTTGGAGATGCGCGCGACGTTCTCTTCGCTGAGCACCTGGTCGAGACGCTCGACCAGACGGTTCGCGGTGTCGGAGATGTTCTGCAGCGCCGAGGCTTCGGTCTGGATGATCGGCACGCGGTCGCTGTCTTCGGACACCAGCATCGGTGCTTCGGGCGAACCGCCGGTGAGCTGGATGATCGGCGAGCCGGTCAGGCTGGTCATCGACATGCGCGCGCGGGTATCGGTCTTGACCGGTGCGTTGGCCTGCAGGCGCAGGCGGGCGATGACCTGACGCGGGTCCTGCGGCGCGAGCTGCAGGTTGTCGACCGTGCCGACGGCGATGCCGTTGTACTGCACGCTGCTGCCTTCGCTCAGGCCGGTCACCGGCTCGCGGAAGACGACATCGAACTCGTTCCAGCTGCGGTCGGACGAGTACTTCGCCGCCCACAGCGCGAAGCCCAGCAGGGCGATCGACGCGATGAGCGTGAACGCGCCGATGAGGACGTAATTGGCTCTGGTTTCCATCAGTGGGCTCCCGGGCCGTCGGCCCTGGCATCGCGTGCGGCACGGCCGCGCGGGCCGTGGAAATAATCCTGGATCCAGGGATGGTCGATTTGCTCGATCTCCGCCACCGGCGCCACCGCGATCACCTGCTTGTCGGCCAGGACCGCGATGCGGTCACAGATAGCGTACAGGGTGTCGAGGTCATGTGTGATCAGGAACACGGTCAGTCCCAGCGCTTCCTGCAACGTGCGGATCAACCGGTCGAACGCAGCCGCGCCGATCGGATCGAGGCCGGCCGTGGGTTCGTCGAGGAACAGCAGCGGCGGGTCGAGGGCCAGCGCCCGCGCCAGGCCGGCGCGCTTGCGCATGCCGCCCGACAGTTCCGCGGGCAGCTTGTCGAGCGCGTTCGCCGGCAGGCCCGACAGCTTGACCTTCAGCAGTGCCAGCTCGTAGCGCAGCGAGTCGCGCAGGTCCGGGTGATGCTCCTTCAGCGGCACCTGCACGTTCTCGCCCACGGTCAGCGACGAGAACAGCGCGCCGTCCTGGAACAGCACGCCGGTATTGCGCTCGATGTGCCGGCGCTCTTCGAGGTCGCGCGACAGCGCATCGGCGCCCAATACTTCGATCGTGCCAGCCTGCGGCGTGCGCAGGCCGAGGATGGTGCGCATCAGCACCGACTTGCCCGTGCCCGAACCGCCGACCACGCCGAGGATCTCGCCGCGACGCACGTCGAGATCGAGATTGTCGTGCACGGTCTGCGCGCCGAACCTGTTGACCAGGCCACGCACGCGGATGGCGATTCCGTCGCCGGAATCATCCTGTGCGTGCGCATCGCGGATGGTCGTCTCGGACATCGTCACCATCCCACGTGCATGAACCAGATCGCGGCGAACGCGTCGAACACGATCACCAGCGAGATCGTCTGCACCACGCTCGATGTCGTGCGCTCGCCGACCGACTGCGCCGTGCCCTTGACCTGCAGGCCTTCCAGACAGCCGATCAGTCCGATGACCAGCGCGAAGATCGGCGCCTTGGACATGCCGACGAAGAAATGCCGGACATTCATGGTTTCGTACATGCGCGCCATGTACGCCTGCGGCGGAATGTCGAGGCTGAAGGCGCCCACGGTCAGGCCGCCGACGAGGCCGGCGATCATCGCGATGAAGGTCAGCAGCGGCAGCATCACCATCAGCGCGACGACGCGCGGAATCACCAGCAGGTCGACCGGGTCGAGCCCGAGCGTGCGGATCGCATCGACCTCCTCGCGACTCACCATCGCGCCGATCTGCGCGGTGAACGCACTGGCGGTGCGACCGGCGAGCAGGATCGCGGTCAGCAGCACGCCGAACTCGCGCAGGAATGCGATCGACACCAGTTCGACGACGAAGATCGTCGCGCCGAACTCGGCAAGCACGGTCGAACCGAGAAACGCGATCACCGCACCCACCAGGAACGACAGCAGCGCGACCAGCGGCACTGCGTCGAGGCCGACCTGTTCCATGTGGTGCACGGTCGAGGTCAAGCGGAAGCGTCGCGGCGAGACCAGCAGGCGACCGAGCTTGACCAGGGTTTCGCCGAGAAAGCTGACCAGCGACACAACCTCGCGCCAGTTGTCGTGCATCGTCTCGCCGAAGCGGGCGAGCGCGGCATACACGCCGTAATCGCGCTTCTTCTTCGGCCGGTCGTCGGCGACGTCCTCGATCGCCTCGACCAGCGCGTGGTGGTCGTCGCGGAAGCGGAACGTCGAGAAATCCAGGCCGCGTTTCTCGGCGAAGCGCAGCAGCTGCAGCACGCCCACTGAATCCAGCCGGTCGACGCCCGTGGCGTCCACGTCACCCGCCGGCGCTTCATTCGCGCGCAGTACCGTCTCGATGTCGCCGGCATGCGCCAGCGTCCAGTGTCCGCGCAGCCGCAGCGACCCACCGTCACCGGACTCGGCGCTGGGCGTGGCGTGTTGGGGGACAGTCATGCAGGCATCGGTCGGTCGAGGTGCAAACGCCGGTGAGCATACCGAAATCATGCGTGACGCCGCGCATCACGGCGGTACGCCTACCGGGCGCCGGGTGGCCGTGCGATCCTGTGCCGATGTCAGGTGCCACGCCGCTCACCACCGCCAGCTACGCCACGCGCATCGCCTTCGTGGTCGAACTGGCCGAGCATCTGCATGCCTATGGCACCACCGCCCAGCGCCTGGAAGGCGCGGTGATCGCGGTGACCCAGCAGCTCGGCATCGACTGCGAGCCGTGGGTGAACCCGACCGGCATGGTGCTGTCCTTCAGCGATCCCCTGCGGCCGCCGGGTGACAGCGACACCACACGCGTCATCCGCATGTCGCCGGGCGACGTGAATCTCTACAAGCTGTGCGAGACCGACCGCATCGCCGAGCAGGTCATGGCCGGCGAGATGGATCTGGCCGAGGGCTACGCCGCCCTGCGCGCACTCGACCAGCGGGAGCCGCGCGCCTGGGGCAAGGCGTTGCAGGTCATGGGCTTCGCGATGGTGGCGATGGGCGTCGCCGGCCTGTGGCGGTTGCCGTGGGCCGACATCGCGACGGCGGGCACCATCGGGCTGCTGATCGGCCTGCTCGACATGGTCACGCGCAACGGCACGCGGTTGAAAGAAGCACACGAAGCGCTGGCCGGCATGCTGGCCGGCCTGGTCGCGATCCTGGTGTCGGCCTTCGTCACCCCGTTGAACCTCAATACCGTGGTCATCGCCTCGCTGATTGTGATGCTGCCGGGTATGGCGCTGACCAATGCGATCAACGAATTGACCAGCCAGCATCTGGTGTCGGGCACCGCGCGATTCGCCGGTGCGATCACGACGGTGCTCAAGCTCACCATCGGCACGATCATCGCGCTCACCCTGATGCAGATGCTCGGCGTCACCCCGAACGTACGCGCGCTGCGGCCGCAGCCCGACTGGGTGGAGTGGGCGGCGCTGGCGACCGCCGCCGGTGCGTTCGCAATCCTGTTCCGTGCCGGGCGCCGCGACGTGCTGCTGGTCATGGGCGCCGCCGCATCCGGCTATCTCGTCTCGCGCTGGGTCGGCGCCGCGCTCGGGCCGAACATCGGCCTGTTCGTGGCCGCGCTGGTGACCACCGCCGCGGGCAACGGCTACGCGCGCTGGGCGAACCGCCCGGGTGCGGTGATCCGGGTGCCCGGTCTGATCATGCTTGTGCCCGGCAGCAACAGCCTGCGCGGTCTGATGAATCTGGTGCAGCAGCAGGACGTGGCGGCCGGCCAGGAAGCCGCGCTGGTGGTGATGAACATCGTGCTGGCGCTGATCGCCGGCCTGCTGTTCGGCAATGTCGTATTGCCGGCGCGCAAGAACCTCTGAGCCGCACACGAAAACGCCCTCCTAGTGGAGGGCGTCGTCGAGTGTCACTGCGCGGCGTGAACCGCCAGGCTCACTTCTGGATCAGGAACTCTTCCAGCTTGCGGCCCTTCTTGGTGTGCGCGGCCAGCCACAGCGGCTGCTTGCCACGACCGGTCCAGGTCTCGGCCTTGTTCGCCGGGTTGCGGTACTTCGGCGCGACCTTGCCGAGCTTGCGGCCCTTGGTCGCACTCTTGCGCGCCGCCGGCGCGGCAGCGGTGGACGCTGCACGCGGTGCGCCGCCACCGAACAGTTCGGCAATGCTGTAACCCTCGGCCGCGGCCAGGTCGGTCAGTTTCTTGCGGACGGCCGTCAGCGGCTTGCGCTTCTTGAGCGTCGTCTTGCGCTCCTTGGCCTGGGTGATCAGCGCATCGAGCTGCTGGGGGGAAAATGCATTGAGGTCAAACGCCATTTGAGTCGGCTCCGGCTGATTATTGGGAATACCAGTCCATTGGCATGGGCGGCATCTTAATCCTGTTTATCCCGGGCCGACAAACGCCGTGTACACGGCTGCGCGGCCGGTATGTGCAGGCCGCGTGAGCATTCTCGATTATCCAGCGGTAATACCGCCGGTCTCGTGTCGGAAACCCTCAGCCGCGCAGGCGCGAAAACAGCGCTTCGCGATCGAGATTCTCGGCTTCGCTGGCATGGCGTGCGCGATATTCGAACGCGCCGGACTCCAGTCCACGTGCCGAGACCACCACGCGATGCGGGATGCCGATCAGCTCGATGTCGCCGAACATCATGCCCGGACGCAGGCCGCGGTCATCGAGCACGGTCTCGAAACCGGCCGCGCCGAGTTCGCGATACAGCGCATCCGCCGCCTCGGCCACGTGCGCCTCGTTCTTCGGATTGATCACGCACACCGCCACCTGCCACGGCGCCATCGCGACCGGCCACAGGATGCCGTTGGCGTCGTGGTTCTGTTCGATTGCCGCCGCGACGATGCGCGACACGCCGATGCCGTAGCAGCCCATGAAGGGCACGCTCGCCTTGCCGTTGGCGTCGAGGACCTTGAAGTTCATCGCCTCGGCGTACTTGCGGCCGAGCTGGAACACGTGACCGACCTCGATGCCGCGCGCGACCTTCAGTTCACCGCCGTCTTCGGCGCGGTCGCCGGCGACGACGTCACGGATGTCGGCGACGACGTCGGCCTCGGGCAGGTCGCGGCCCCAGTTGACGCCCGCGATGTGGAAACCGCTTTCGTTGGCGCCGACGACGAAATCGGCCAGTGCGGCGACTTCCAGATCGGCCACGACGCGGATCGGTTTCGCTGCACCGATCGGTCCGAGGAAGCCCGGCGCAGCGCCCAGATGTGCGGCGATCTCCGCTTCGGTCGCCATGCGGTAATCGGCCAGGCCGTCGACCTTGGCAAGCTTGATCGCATTGACCGCGTGGTCGCCGCGCACCAGCGCGAGCACGAAAGTCTCGCCGGCCATCAGCGCGATCGACTTCGCGGTGCGCGCGAGCGGAATGTCGAGCAGGGCGGCAACGTCCTCGCAGGTCTTCTGCGTCGGCGTGTCGACCTTGCGCAGGTCTTCCGATGCCGCCGGACGCGGCGCGGGTGCAGCGGCGCGCGCGGCTTCGACATTCGCGGCGTAATCCGAGCCGGTCGAGAACACCAGCGCGTCCTCGCCCGAGTCGGCGATGACGTGGAACTCCTGCGACGCGTCACCGCCGATCGCGCCCGAATCGGCCTGCACCGAACGGAATTCGAGACCCAGGCGGGTGAAGATGCGCGTGTAGGCGGCATGCATCTTCTGGTACGAGGCGGCCATGCCGGCCTCGTCGATGTCGAACGAGTACGCATCCTTCATCAGGAATTCGCGCGCGCGCATCACGCCGAACCGCGGGCGGATCTCGTCGCGGAACTTGGTCTGGATCTGGTAGAAATTCATCGGCAGCTGCTTGTAGCTGGCCAGTTCGCTGCGGGCGAAATCGGTGATGACTTCCTCGTGCGTCGGGCCGAAGCAGTACCAGCTCTCCTTGCGGTCCTGCATCTTCAGCAGCTGGCCGCCGAATTTCTCCCAGCGGCCGGTTTCTTCCCACAGCTCGCGCGGCTGCACGGCCGGCATCAGCAGTTCGATCGCACCGGCGGCGTCCATCTCCTCGCGCACGATGCCCTCGACCTTGCGCAGCACGCGCAGGCCCAGCGGCGACCATGTGTAGAGACCGGCGCCCAGCTTGCGCAGCATGCCGGCCTTGAGCATCAGCTTGTGGCTGGCGACCTCGGCATCGGCGGGCGTTTCTTTCTCGGTGCGGAGGTGGAACTGCGACAGGCGCATCGGCGGCATCTGGCTGGGAACGGGGGGCGATAGTGTGCCATGCGCCCCGCGCGTCCCGGCGTGCCGCCGGGGTTCAGCGGCAGTAGGCGCGGACCGCGGCTTCCGACAGCGCGAGCTGGTCGGCGCGTTCGCTGCCGGCGAGTTCGCGCGGCTTGCCGTCGGCACCGAGCTGCTGCACCGCGCCTTCGCCCTTGAGCGCGGCGACGTTGCTCCGGGCGAGTTCGCACTGGGTGTTGTTGCCACCGGCGTTCGTGGTGGTCGCCGTAGCCGCGGGAGCAGCGACCGGCGCAGGCGTGACCGGCGTGGACGAAGCGGCGTTGCCGTGCATGTTGCGCACCTCGAAGCGGGTGCCCGCGGGCGGCGGCGTCTGCGAGTAGTGGGTCACTCCACTGGCGTCCTTCCAGCTGTAGACCTCGCTGGCGGCCAGCGGTGCGGCCGCGATGAGCAGTGCGAGGGCGGTCACGAGAGTGCGGCGCATGGCGGTCCCCGGCAGTGCACGAATGTGGCGGCGATTGCAGCACTCCGGGGCCGCAGGTGCAACTGCGGGTGCCGGCGGGCGCGAAGCAGGCGCTACACTGCGATACATGAGCGAGACCGACCCGACCCCGCGCCGCGGCCGCGGCATCTACCTGCTGCCCAACCTCTTCACCACCGGCGGCCTGTTCGCGGGATTCTTCGCGATCATCGCCGCATCGCAGGGTCGCTTCAGCGCCGCCTGCATCGCGATCTTCGTCGCGGCGATCCTCGATGGTATAGACGGACGGGTCGCGCGACTGACCAATACGCAGAGCGAGTTCGGCGTGCAGTACGACTCGCTGGCCGATCTGATCAGCTTCGGCCTGGCGCCTGCGCTGGTGATGTACCACTGGTCGCTGCTGGCGATGCGCGTCGACGGTGCCACGCTCGGCAAGGTCGGCTGGCTCGGCGCGTTCCTCTATGCCGCCTGTGCGGCGCTGCGCCTGGCGCGTTTCAACAGCCAGGTGGCGACCGTCGACAAACGCTACTTCGTCGGCCTGGCCAGTCCGGCCGCGGCAGGCCTGATGGCGAGTTTCGTCTGGACCTGCCACGAACTCGATTTCACCGGCGATGCCCTGCGGTACGTCGCACTTGCGGTCACCGTGGTCTGTGGCCTGCTGATGGTCAGCCGCATCCGCTACACCAGCTTCAAGGGCAGCGGCACCGGACCGAAGGCCGATCGCGTGCCGTTCGTGGCGCTGGTCGTCGCGGTCGGCCTGCTGATCGCGATGTGGGTCGATCCGCCCAAGACGTTGCTCATCGCTGCCGTGCTGTACGCACTGTCGGGGCCGACCTTGTGGCTGTGGCGGCGCCGCGGAGGCACGGAGGCCACCTCGTGA
This sequence comes from Luteimonas sp. Soil_N_1, assembly GCF_057656255.1. Lineage (NCBI taxonomy): Bacteria > Pseudomonadati > Pseudomonadota > Gammaproteobacteria > Lysobacterales > Lysobacteraceae > Luteimonas > Luteimonas sp. Soil_N_1. The sequence goes on along the minus strand of NZ_JBDGKS010000002.1, from coordinate 206,573 downwards.
CCTGGGATGCGCTGCAGATCGCGGCGCTCGATGCGCTGGGCCATGACCGCTATCGCGTGCAGGTACCCGGCCAGGTGTTGCCGGACGATCCGCTGGTCGAGCCGCTGCTGCGCGCCGCCGGTCTGGATCGCAATGGCGACGGCGCATTCGCATTCGTGCGCAGCCTCGGTGCGCTGTCGGAGCTGCGTTCGGCCGCAGCCAAGCGCGCCCTGTGGCCGCGCTTGCGCCAGTTGCGCCGTCATGGCGGCTGAGCCCGACACGCACCCGGTTCCTGGCGCCACCGCTGCGGCGCGCGACTGGTCGCTGCGCCCGATGCGTGCGACCGACGTCGATGCGGTCATGGAAGTCGAGTTGCGCGCCTATCCGTTTCCGTGGACGCGCGGCATCTTCGACGACTGTCTGCGCGCGGCATATCCGGCGTGGGTGCTGCATGTCGACGGACGTCTCGGCGGCTATGGCGTTCTGAGCGTCGCGGCGGACGAGGCGCACGTGCTCAACGTCTGTGTCGATCCCGACCTGCAGGGCCGCGGCCATGGACGCAGACTGTTCCGCGCGCTGGTCGACCTGGCGCAGCAACACGGCGCCCAGCGCGTGTTTCTCGAAGTGCGCCCGTCGAATCCGAATGCGGTTGCGCTGTATCACGACGAAGGTTTCAACGAGATCGGCCGGCGGCCGCGCTACTACCCGGCGCACAACGGCCGCGAGGACGCGATCGTCATGGCCCGCGAACTGTTCGGCGCCGACTGACACCCACGCCATCTGGCGCGCGCTGCGCGCCCTGACCGGAGATCCGCCATGGGCGAACACACCCGCATCGACAACGAGAAACGCATCGCGCTACTGATCGATGCCGACAACGCACCGGCGGCGAAGATCGATGTGATCCTCGCCGAGGTCGCACGCCACGGCGTCGCCAACGTGCGCCGCGCCTACGGCAACTGGAAAAGCCCGCATCTCGGCAGCTGGGAGAAAGTGCTGCACGAATATGCGATCCGTCCGATCCAGCAGTTCGCCTACAGCACCGGCAAGAACGCCTCCGACATGGCGATGGTCATCGACGCGATGGACCTGATGTACGCGCGCAACCTCGACGGCTTCGCGATCGTGTCCAGCGATGCGGACTTCACCCCGCTGGTGATGCGCCTGCGCAACGACGGGTATGCGGTCTACGGCTTCGGGCAGGAGAAAACGCCGACGCCGTTCGTCAAGGCGTGTTCGACATTCCTGTATCTGGAGAAACTCCGTGCGGCCGACGAGGTCGACAGCGGCGGCACGACCAAACCGCGCACGGGCGGTGAGCTGCAGGCCGATCGCGAACTCGTGCAGCTGCTGCGCAACGCGGTCTCCGCAGGCGCGGACGATGCCGGCTGGTCGCATCTGGGCGAGGTGGGCAGCCACGTGCGCAACCAGGGCTCGTTCGACGCGCGCAACTACGGGTATCGCAACCTCAGTGCGCTGATCGATGCGACGGGTCTGTTCGAGGTGCGCCGGGCCGGGCAGGCGGTCGAGATCCGCGAGGCGCCGAAGAAGCCGGCGGCGAAGCAGGCCTCGCGTGCCCGCGGTCGCCGCAAGCCGGCCGCTGCCGACTGACGCTTCCGCGTCCGGGCCGACTCAGTACAGATCGACCGGATCCACATCCAGCGACCAGCGCGCACGGCGCGCTTCGGGCAGGGCGTAGATCAGCGGCAGCGCCGCATCGAGAATCGCGTGCAGGCGCGGACGCTGGTCGGCAGCGATCAGCAATTGCGCGCGATACACGCCTGCGCGGCGCGGCATCGGTGCGACTACGGGACCGTCGAGTAAGAGCGTCGGCATGCCAGAAGCGTCGCGGCCGGCATGCGGCGCGAGCACGCGGCGCGCGGCCTGCAGGAATGCCATCGGCGGTTCGGCCTGCTGCGACTCGGCGCGCAGCAGTGCGAGCGGTGCGAACGGCGGAAATCCAGCAGCTTCGCGTTGCATCAGTTCGCCTGCGGCGAAGGCGTGGTAGCCACCCTGGATCAGCGTCAGCAGCAGCGGATGCTCGGGGTGGTGGGTCTGCAGCAGCACCTGGCCGGCTTTCTCCGCGCGTCCGGCGCGTCCGGCAACCTGGATCAGCAACTGCGCGAGTTTCTCGCCGGCGCGGAAGTCGGCAGAGAACAGGCCTTCGTCGATGCCGACCACGCACACGAGCGTGAGATTCGGCAGATCGTGGCCCTTGGCCAGCATCTGCGTGCCGATCAGGATGCCCGGCTGACTGCCGAGTTCGCCCAGAAGATTTTCGAGCGCATCGCGACGACGCGTACTGCCGCGGTCGATGCGCAGCACCGGCACATCGGCGAAGCGCGCGGCCAGCAGTTCCTCGATGCGTTCGGTGCCCACGCCCTGCGGCTGCAGACCGAGACTCGCGCAATCCGGACACGCCAGCGGCGCGCTCGCACGATGGCCGCAGTGATGGCATTGCAGGCGACGTCCGCCGGCGTGCACGGTCATCGGATGCGGGCGATCGGGCGTGCTGCAGCGCGGACAGTGCGCGCTCCAGCCGCAGTCATGGCACAGCAGCACCGGCGCGTAGCCGCGACGGTTCTTGAACACCAGCACCTGTCCACCGGCGGCGAGCGCAGCGGAGATCGCGGCGAACATCTCCGGTGAAAGGCCGGCCTCGAGCGGGCGCTTGCGTACATCGAGCACACGCACGGTCGGCGGTTTCGCCGCGCCCGCGCGATGGGTCAAGCGCAGATGCGCGTAGCGGCCGGAAACCGCGTTCTGCAGCGATTCCAGCGACGGCGTCGCGCTGCCCAGCAGCACCGGCACGTCGAGCGCCTTGGCGCGCACCAGTGCGAAATCGCGCGCGTGGTAGCGGATGCCGTCCTGCTGCTTGTAGCTGCCGTCGTGTTCCTCGTCGACGACGATCAGCCCGGCATCGGGCAGCGGCACGAACACCGCCGAACGGGTGCCGACGACGACGCGCGCCTCGCCCCGCGCCGCGGCGGCCCAGACCCGCGCGCGTTCGCCATCGCCCAGCCCCGAATGCAGCGCGTGCACCGGGACGCCGAGGCGGGCGCGGAAACGCGCCAGCGTCTGCGGGGTCAGGCCGATCTCCGGCACCAGCACCAGCGCCTGTCGCCCGCGCGACAGGCAGTCGGCGATCGCATGCAGGTAAACCTCGGTCTTGCCGCTGCCGGTCACGCCATCGAGCAGCAGCGCGGCGAAGCCGGTGCACGCGGCGACCGCATCGACCGCCTGCTGCTGTTCGTCATGCAGGGCGGGCCCGGGCTGTGGCGTGGGCGCCAGCTGCGAGGCCGGAATCGCGAAACGTTCGGCCAGTCCACGGCCGGCCAGCGTGCGCGCGGCGGCGCGCCAGCCGTCCATCGCCAGATCCAGCGCGTCCTCGTCTCTGGGCGTCGGCGCCAGCAGGGCGGCCAGCCGCTGCGGGCGGCCACCGGCTTTGAGTCCGGCCAGCGCGGTCTGGCCGGCTTCGGTCAGCCGCCAGGCCCAGGCGTGGGTGTCGGGCAGCGCCTCGCCGCGGCGCAGGGCGGCGGGCAGGGCCGTCGCCAGCACTTCGCCGAGCGGCGCGTGGGTGTAGCGGGCCAGCCAGCGCAGCGAGGCGGCAAGCTCGCCGTGCAGCAGCGGGGCGGCGTCGAGCCATTCGATCGCCTCGCGCAGCGCCTGCGCGGGGTCGTCCGGCGCGCCGACCCCGGCGACGACCCCGACCAGCTCGCGCGGTCCGAAGGGCACCCGCACCCGGCGCCCGACATCGCCCGGCCCGACGGTGGCACCGGCCGGCGCGCAGTAGTCGAACAAGCGCGGCAGCGGCACCGGCAGGGCGACACGGAGCACGGCGGCGGTAGAGGAGGGGGCGGTCACGGCGACATTTTATCGGTTCGGGAAAGTCCCACCGGCATTTGCGGCGCGAACCTGCCTTGACTTGGACGTTGTTCCTGCAAGTGTCGGAAATAAAAGGGAAAGCGGCTTATCCACACGATCTGTGGATAACCCTGTGCATGAACGTCTCCAACCGCGATGTTATGCCGTGTTCAGTGCTGAAAAAGTGCCTTGGACAAAAAAGTGCCATTTCGTTAAATGTCATACGTATCAAAGGCTTATCCGTGAAACATTGTTGTCATGCAGCACCCTGCCGTGCTTCGCTTCAGCTGCATGACAGGAATGTGAGCCCTGTGAACAACTTGCACGGTCCCGGATGGTGCAGGGCCGCGATGTCAAGGCTTGGGTGGAGCCGGGTGATCGCTATGATGCGCGGCCGCCCTTGCGTCCTGCGATGACCATTTCCCAGCCGCCACCGCCAGGTATGTCCGCCGCCGTCGCCGCATTCCTGCGTGGCGTGGAGCGGCGGGCGGCTGCGTTCGCGCAGTGGCAGAGCGGGGACATCGAAACCGGTGACGCCGCGTTGGCGGTCGCGATGACCGACTTTGCGCAACTCGCTGGCAGCACGCCCTTCCCCGACTGGCCGCGCCGCTTCTGGGCGCAGTTGCTGGCCTCGCCGGCACTGCGTGCCCCGATGGTGCTGTCCGAGGACGGCGACGGCCTGCCGGCGCTGGCCGGTCTGGCCGGGGGGCCGCGTGTGACCGTGCTGCTGCGGATGGTCGCCGGGCTGGCCGAGCACGAGGCCGCCGCAGTCCTGGGTGTGACCCGGGCGACCTATCGCCTCGGGCTGCAGCGTGCGTTGCCGCATCGCGAAGACGGCAGTCCGGATCCCGAGGCCTGGAAACACATTGCCGACGCGACGCGGACGGCGATCCGTGCACTGCCACCCGACCGGCTGGCGCGTCTGGCCGGTCTCCGCGAGGCCGCACTGCGGGGTCAGGTGCCGCCGCTGCGGCGGTTTCCGCTGCAGGACGTGGGCCGGGCCGTCGAGGTGGAAGCCGCCGTGGTGCCGCCGCCGACGCGTGCACGCTGGTTGTGGCCGGCGCAGGGCGCCGTGCTGCTGACAATGCTCGTGCTGCTGGCGTGGACCTGGCGCGACGTCTGGCCGGGCGCGGGCATCGAGGACACGGTGCCGATCCGGGTCGAGGCCCTGCCCGCGGCCGAGGCGCCGGCAGCGACCTTCGATGACGAGGTCGCGCTGCTGACCGAGCCCGATTTCGAACTGCTGGCCGGATCCGACACCGCCGCCTGGCGCGAGGATCCGGCGTTCTATGCGTGGCTGTCGACACGGATCGAGACGCCGCCCGACGACACCCGCGATGCGCACCTCGAAAGCGTGCAGGACACCCCGGACGACGCGCTGGAGACCACCGATGCCGATCTCTGAGCGTCCGCTGCGCGGAACCGGGCTTGCCGCCGCGCTGGTGCTGTTGTGCGCGCCCTGCATCGCGGGTGCATTGCCGCCGGCATTGCAGGCCGGCACGCTGCCGGCGCCCGAACGTGCACGGCTGGAAGCGCGCGCGGCGCGACTGGCGGACATGACGCCGGATGACCGCAGCGCATTCGCTGCGCGCGTGGCGGCCTGGCATGCATTGCCGCCGCAGGAGCGCAATCGCCGGCGGATCTCGTACGGGGCGGCCGAGGCATTGCCGCATGCCGAGCGCATGCAGCTGCAGCAGGCCGCGGTGCATTTCGGAACGCTGCCCGAAGACGCGCAGCGGGCACTCCGGCTGGAGTTCGAACAACTCGACCAGGGGCTGCGGCGTGGCTGGCTGCTGGGCCCGGTGCTGGGCCTGGACTGGCCGGGCCTGCATCCCCTGTTCTCGGCGATGCCCGAGTCCGAGCGCGCACCCGCGCTGCTGGCACTGCGTGCGATGTCGGCCCAGGCACGCACCGATCTCGCAGCGCTGGCGCAGCGCACGCCGCCGCAGGAGCGTGATGCCCTGCGGGCCGAGTGGCTTGCGGTGCCGGCCGACGCGCGCGACGCCTGGCTGCGCGCACGCGTGTCCGGCGCACCCTGACGCGCCGCTACATCGCGTACAGCGCGTAGCCCGCCATCGGAATCGCGACGCTGAGAAACAGCGCGAAATACGCCATGCCGATGATCGCGAACTTGACCAGCGTCCATGGCCACGACTGGCCGTAGACACGCTTCTGCATCAGCAGCAGATAGACCGGCATCGCCCACAGCAGCAGGATCTGCGCGAAGCCGACGATGCCCGTCGACCACGCCGCGTGTGTCGCCAGCCAGGGCGATGCGAGCGCGCCGCACAGCACCAGCAGCAGCGCGAGCATCAGCGCCGCATGGCTGTAGAGGCCGACCACGACGTGTTCGAGATACAGCCGGGCGCGGAACAAGTAGAGCAGCTTCAGCAGCACCGCGAACAGCGGCACCAGGATGAAGAGCGCGGTCGGCGCGACGCCGAGCAGGGCGCGCACGAAGATCTGCGGATCGTCGTTGAACCGTGCGATGTTGCGCTCGATGCGCTCGCCGATCGGGCCGCCGATGGTCGGCGGGCCGGACATCGGCATGTCGGCATCGATGGGCGCGGGCGTCGCCGCGGCCTGTGTGTCACCGGCTGACGCACCGTCTGCGGGAACCGCACCGGTGCTGGTCGGCGCTGCGCCGTCGGGCGCGAGTGCCGCGATCCGCTTGTCTGCCTGCGCGCGCACGTCCGCCGCGGCGATGTCCAGCTGCGGGGTCACGCCCGGCAGTGCGCCGACGGTGCGGCGGGTCTCGGCGATGCCGGCGAGCGCGTCGTCGCGCATCGTCCGCACCTCGTCGACCGTCTGCGCCTGTGCGAACTCGGTGGCGACATCGTCGGTGCGCACCATCTGGCCGGGCTGGACATCCTGCATCGCGTCCTGGACCACGAACTTGGCGACGAAGAAGGTCAGCAGCGTCAGGATCACGAACAGCCGCATCGGCGCGACGTAGCGCACGCGGTGGCCGCCGAGATAGCGGTTGGCGATGCGGCCCGGCACGAACAGGTCGCGCAGCGTGCGGAAGATGCGGCCGTCGAGATGCCAGAACGATTCGAAGACTTCCTCCACCGCGTGGGCCACGTGGCGCACCGGGCTGTGCGTGGACTGGCCGCAGGCATGGCAGAAGTCGCCGTGCAGCGGCGTGCCGCAGTTCTCGCAGGCGGACAGATGCGCGTCATCGGACGGCAGCGGCGGCAGGGCAGCGTGGGACATGCGCGGACGGATTCCTGGCAGGCGCGCGGCACGGCAGCCGCGAACCCGGATTGGTGGACGGACCTTGGAACGCCGCGTGTCACTCCCCGTGTGCGGCGTGGCGCTAGAATGCCCCTCCTTCGCGCCCCGGTGCCAGCGCACGCATCCGTCGTACGCGCGGCCGCAGTCGCAGAGCCGTCCCCATGTCTTCCGCAATCACGCCGCCGCCCTTCGGTCATGAGGTGCGGCGCACCGCTGTTCTGGCCGCCCCGCTGGTCGCCGGCCATGTCGCCACCGGCCTGATCGGCTTCGTCGATTCCGTCATTGCCGGCCACCACGGCACCGCCACGCTGGCGGCGGTCGCGGTGGGCACCGCGATCTTCTGGCTGCCGCTGATGGTGCCGATGGGCACGCTTATGGCCGTGCCGCCGTCGGTGTCGCAGCTCGACGGCGAAGGCCGCCATGCCGAAGTCGGCCCCCTGTTCCGGCAGGCGATGTGGCTGGCAGCGGGTCTGGGCCTGGCGCTGTTCGGGCTGCTGACGGCGCTGGCCGCCGCGTTGGGTCCGTTCGGCATCGCGCCGGACATCGTGCCCGGGGCCACCGCGTTCCTGCACGGCATCCGCTGGGGCGTGCCGGCGCTGACGCTGTACTTCTGCATGCGCTACCTCAGCGACGGCCTGCACTGGACGTTGCCGACGATGGTCTTCGGCTTCGGTGGGCTCGTCGTGCTGGTGCCGATGGGCTATGCGCTCGCGTTCGGCTGGGGACCGTTCCCCGAAGGCGGCGCCGGCGGGCTGGGCATCGCGTCCGCGATCATGATGTGGACCCAGTCGATCGCATTTGCCCTGTATCTGGCGCTGTCGAAGCGTTTTGCGCGCTACCGGCTGTTCACCCGCTTCGACCCGCCGCGCTGGGCGGAGATCCACGCGCTGCTGCGCACCGGTCTGCCGATCGGCGTGACCGTGACGATGGAAGGCAGCCTGTTCGTGGTGACTGCGCTGCTGATCGGCAGGCTCGGCGAGATCGAGGCCGCCGCGCACCAGATCGCGATCAACGTCGCCGCGCTGTGTTTCATGGTGCCGTTCGGCCTGGCCGAAGCGACCACGGTGCGGGTGGGCAATGCGATCGGGCGCGGCCTAGGCAGTGCCGGCGTGCGCCGGGCGGGCTTCGCCGGTCTGGTACTGGTGCTGGTGACGCAGACGGTGTCAGGCGTGCTGCTGCTCCTGGGGCACGACCACGTGGTGCGCATCTACACCGAGGACGCCGCGGTCGCCGCGCTCGCCGGTTCGCTGCTGCTCTACGCCGCCGCGTTCCAGTTTCCCGACGGCATCCAGGCGCTCTCGGCCGGCGCGCTGCGCGGGCTCAAGGACACGCGCGTGCCGATGTTCCTCGCCGCGGCTGCGTACTGGGGCGTCGGCATGGCGCTCGGCGCGACGCTCGGTCTGGGGCTGGGCTGGGGGCCGAAGGGCATGTGGATCGGCCTGATCGCCGGTCTGACCGTCGCTGCCGTCCTGCTGGGCACCCGCTTCCTGCGCAGCAGCCGGCGCGTGCCCGCGCCGACCGTGGATCCGACGGCACAGTGACGACCGGCGCATGCATTGGCCTGTCGCGCCCGGTAGGCTGCGCCATGGGTAGGACTATGGCCGCACCGCTGCCGGCGGCCGCGAACCGAATTTTCTTCTGATGGAGCTGTTTTCCGCATGAGTACTGTGCAGCCACGCGCGCCGCTGACGCGCTTCATTGTCGGCATCTGGGACGGGATGAATTTCATCCGCCGGTTGATCCTCAATTTCCTGTTCTTCGGCCTGTTGTTCCTGGTCGCACTGCTGATCCTGATCGCGATCGTCAGCGGCGGTTCGCGGCAGTCGCCGCTGCTCGAGCGCACCACGCTGGTCATCGCGCCGGAAGGCGCGCTGGTGGAGCAGTACAAGTCCGATCCCTTCATGCGCGCGCTGGCCGAGAACAGCGGCAGTGGCGTCGGCGAAGTGCAGCTGCGTGACGTGCTGCGCGCGCTGGAAGCGGCGAAGACCGACGACCGCATCGAGCGCGTGCTGCTGCGCACCGACCGCATGACGTTCTCCGGCTACGCGTCGATGCGCGAAGTGGCGGACGCCATCAGCGAAGTGCGCGCGGCCGGCAAGCAGGTCGTCGCGTTCGGCGAGTATTTCGGCCAGCAGCAGTATCTGCTCGCCGCGCAGGCCGACGAGGTCTACCTCGATCCCGAAGGCGGCATGATGCTCGAGGGCCTGGCCGGCTATCGCCAGTACTACCGCGAGGCGCTGGCCGACAAGCTCGGCGTGGACGTGCACCTGTTCAAGGTCGGCGAGTACAAGTCGGCGGCCGAGCCCTACATCCTCGACGGCGCATCGCCGGAGTCGAAGGAAGCCGACCTGTACTGGATGAACGACATCTGGCAGCGGCACATCGCCGACATCGCCAAGGTGCGTGGCACCACGCCCGAGGCGCTCAATGCCGGCGTTGCCACGCTGCCGCAGGGCATCGAGGCCGCCCAGGGCGACCTGGCGCAGTACGCGCTGTCGCAGAAGTTCGTCGACGGCCTGAAGACGCGTGGCGAAGTCGAAGACCTGCTGATCGAGCGCGGCGTCGCTGACGAAGATGCCGAGGGCGGCTTCCGCCAGGTCTCGATGCGCGATTTCCTCGCGCACGTCTCGCCGGCAAGCTCGGCTGCGGACCGTCGCGACCAGGTCGCGGTGGTCGTCGCCGAAGGCGGCATCACCGGTGGCGAGCAGCCGCCGGGCACGATCGGTGGCGAGTCGACCTCGGCCCTGCTGCGCGAGGCGCTCGACGACGAGCACGTGAAGTCGGTCGTGCTGCGCGTCGATTCGGGCGGCGGCGAAGTGTTCGCCTCCGAACAGATCCGTCGCGAGGTCGATGCACTCAAGGCCGCCGGCAAGCCGGTGGTGGTGTCGATGGGCGACGTCGCTGCATCGGGTGGCTACTGGATCAGCATGAACGCCGATCGCATCTACGCCGACGCGTCGACGATCACCGGTTCGATCGGCATCTTCGCGCTGGTGCCGACCTTCCCGCGCACGCTGGAGAAGATCGGCGTGCGCACCGACGGCGTCGGCACCACGCCGTTCGCGGGTGCGTTCGATCTGACGCGTGAGCTGCAGCCCGAAGCGGGCCAGGCGATCCAGGCGATCATCGACCGCGGCTATGCCAACTTCATCGGCAAGGTGGGCGAAGCGCGTGGCCGCAGTGTCGAAGAGATCGACACCGTTGCGCGTGGCCGGGTGTGGAGCGGGACCCAGGCGCTGGATCGTGGTCTGGTCGACGAACTCGGTGGCCTGCGCACCGCGATCGCCAAGGCCGCCGAACTCGGCGGGCTGGCGGACGACAGCTGGCGCGTGCGTTACGTCGAGAAGACCGCGACGCCGTTCGGCCGTTTCCTGACCGGATTCGTCGGGGGCCGTTTCGGCGGCGCGCTGGTCGGCCACAGCGACATTGCCCGCGGCCTGCTGGCGCGCGTGGCGCCGCGTGCCGAACAGGACCTGCAGCTGCTCGAAAGCGCGATCACGCCGCAGCCGGGTCGCCCGGTCAAGGCGGTCGCGTACTGCTTCTGCGAACTCTGAGTCCGCGCGGTTCCTGAAACGCAAACGGCCCGCCATTGGCGGGCCGTTCGAGTTGGCGGTAGCGGCGAGCCGGCCGCGCGGGACGCTCAGCGGCGGACGTCGAGCCGGCCGCTGTCGACCAGCGCGTCCACATCGGCGACGCCGACGAGATTGAAGTCGCCCGGCACGCTGTGCTTGAGGCGCGCAGCCGCAAGACCGAACGCGAGCGTGCGCGCATCGTCCAGACCCGACAGCACGCCGTGCAGCACGCCGGCGGCGAAGGCATCGCCGCCGCCGATGCGATCGACGATGCCGTCGACGGGCAGGGCATCGATGCGGTGCACGCTGCCGTCGCGACGTACCATCAGCGCGCCCAGCGCATGGCGGTCGACGCTGTGCACCGTGCGCTGCGTACATGCGATGCGCTGCAGATGCGGGAACGCGGCGAAGGCACGTGCCGATGCCTGCAGGGTGCGCTCGGCACTGGCGTGCTCGCCGGTCTCGGATGCCTCCGCGCCGAGCACGAGATCGATGTCGCGGTGATCGATGAAGGCGATGTCGGCCTCGGCCAGCAGACCGCGCAGCAATGGCGCCGGCGCGTCGTTCCAGGTGGCCCACAGCTTCGGCCGGAAGTTGCCGTCGAACGACACCGTCGTACCGCGGGCGCGTGCGGCGCGCACCGCGGTCAGTGCCGCGTCGGCGGCGTTCGGGCCGACCGCCGGCGTCACGCCCGAGACGTGCAGGCAGTCGATGCCGTTGAGCAGCGCCGGCCAGTCGTAGGTGTCCGGCGCCGCGCGTGCGAAGGCCGAATCGGCGCGGTCGTAGACCACGTCGCTGGGCCGCAGTCCGGCGCCAGCCGCGAAGAAATACAGGCCCATCCGGCCCGGCGCCCGGATGACCCGAGAGACATCCACGCCGTGCCGGCGCAGTTCGCCCAATGCGCCGTCGCCCAGCGCATTCGCCGCGACCGTACCGGCCAGCGCGGTGTTGTGACCGAAGCGTGCGAGCGACACCGCGACATTGGTTTCCGCGCCACCCACGTGGACATCGAGATGCCGCGATTGCAGCAGGAATTCGCGCCCGGGAGCGCCCAGACGCAGCAGAAGCTCGCCGAAGCAGAGTATGTATTTGGCCATTTCCGGATCATCCATCGGGTGGTGCCGCCGATGCGGCGGCGGAGAGGTCTGTCGCGCCGCAGCATGCTTCGCGCAGGACCTTCTGATAGCGTTTGGCCTGCGGTGTCATCCGGGCCTCCGGCAGCCACCTTAACAAGCGCGCCGAAGCAGTCAAGACGCGCCACACAATGAGCTTCGCACCCTGGGAGGGGACGAAATGACGCAGTTGCATCGCAGCAAAAAGACACCGGTTACCTTGTTGGCGGCAGGCATCGCCGTCGCATTGCAGATGGCGGCCCTGCCTGTGCTCGCACAGTCCACGCCCGTCGATGCGGCGACAGCCGATGTCGAGGAAATCGCACCGGTCAGCGATGCGACGCAGTTGGATGCCGTGCGCGTGGTCGGTTACCGCGCCAGCGTGGAACGCGCGCTGGACATCAAGCGCGGCGAAGCCGGTGTGGTCGATGCGATCGTGTCCGAGGACATTGCGGACTTCCCCGATCTCAACCTTGCCGAGTCGCTGCAGCGCATTCCGGGCGTGTCGATCACCCGCGACGGCGGCGAAGGCCGCAACATCTCGGTCCGTGGCCTCGGGCCGCAGTTCACCCGCGTGCGCATCAACGGCATGGAGGCGATCTCCACGACCGGCGGTACCGATACCTCCGGCGGCGTGAACCGTGGCCGTTCGTTCGACTTCAACACCTTCGCGTCCGATCTTTTCAGCCAGCTCATCGTGCGCAAGACCGCGTCGGCCGACGTCGAGGAAGGCTCGCTCGGCGCGACCGTCGACCTGCGCACCGCCCGTCCGTTCGACTTCGACGGTTTCACCATGGTCGTCGGCGGCCAGATGGGCTACAGCGACCTGTCCGAGGAGTACAACCCGCGCGGCACGTTCCTGGTCAGCAACACTTTTGCCGACAACAAGCTCGGCGCGTTGATGTCGGTGGCGTACACCGATCGCACGATCGTCGAAGAGGGCTCGGACTCGGTGCGCTGGGCCGGCGGTACGACCAACGGCGGCTTCAGCGCCGCCTCGCCGTTCGCGGCCGCGCGTGGTGCGGACATCTACCACCCGCGCATTCCGCGCTACAACAGCTACCGCAGCGAGCAGGAGCGCCTGGGCGTCACCGGCTCGATCCAGTTCCGTCCCAGCAGCAGCACCGAGCTGGTGTTCGACGGCCTGTACGCGCGTTTCGACTCCAACCGCTGGCAGGACAACATCAACGGCCTGTCCTTCAGCCGCAACCGCACCGGTACGCCGGGCAGCGCCAACTTCGTGCCGGGCAAGCCGGACGTGATCGTGCGTGAGGGCGAGATCGATTCGACCGGAAATCTGGTCTACGGCGTCTTCGACAACGTGAGCATTCGTTCCGAAGGTCGCTACGACGAGCAGACGACCGACTTCCAGCAGTGGAGCTGGACGCTGCGTCACGACTTCAACGATGCGTTCCGGTTGAACGCCCTCGTCGGCAATGCAAAGTCCGAATACGACAACCCGATCCAGACGACGGTCATCGCCGACCGCTACGGCGTCAATGGCTATTCCTGGGACTATCGCGGCGATCGCCGTCTGCCCGCGATCAGCTACGGCAATTTCGACCCCACCGACACCACGGGCTGGACCCTGTCGGAAATCCGCCTGCGCCCGTACCGGGTGGTCAACGAATACGACAATGCGTCGCTGGATCTGACCTGGATCGCGTCGCCGTTCTTCAGCCTCAAGGGTGGCGCGTCGTACAAGGATTTCACCTTCGACGTGCAGAGCTGGGGCCGCGGCGTTGCGGGCGGCAACCGCGTCGAAACCGTGCCGGCCGGCCTGGTGAGCAGCGCGGCCCTGTCCGACCTGATGCGCCAGTACAACATCCGCGCCGGTGGCGCAGGCAGTGCAGTGGTGCCCGATGTCGCGGCATTCGCGCGCTACCTGGGCATCCATGACGGCACCGGCCTGTTCGAAGTGCGCAACGACCTCAACAATCTCGCTGCCGACAACCGTTCGGTCAACGAGCGCGTCAAGGGCTACTTCCTGCAGGGCGAGTTCAATTTCGACATCGGCCAGGTGCCGATCCGCGGCAACATCGGTGTGCGTCGTGCCGAGACCCGCCTGACCAGCGATGGCTCGTCGATCATCGGCGGCCGTCCGGTGGCCACGCGCGTGATCAACGAGTACAGCGACACGCTGCCGTCGTTGAACGTGGTGGCCGAACTGACCCCCGATGTGCTGGTGCGCTTCTCGGCGGCGGAAGTGATGAGCCGTCCGGACCTGGGCTTCCTCAATCCGGGCGCATCGGTCAGCGTCGCAGGCGGCGCGCGCACGATCACCACGGGCAATCCGCGTCTGGATCCCTTCCGCGCGAAGACCCTCGACCTGGGCGCCGAGTGGTACTTCGGCGAGGGCGCGGCGGTCTCGGTCGGTCTGTTCTACAAGGACATCGACAGCTACGTGCAGACCTCGCGCGAAACGCGTCCGTACTTCACGTCGGGCCTGCCCGAATCGCTGATCGCCGGCACCGGCGCGACCGTCAATGACGACTTCACGTTCCAGCAGCCGCTCAACACGCCGGGTGGCGACCTCAAGGGCATCGAAGTCGGCTACCAGCAGCCCTTCACGTTCCTGCCGGGCGTGTGGAGCGACTTCGGCGTGCAGCTCAACTACACCTGGGTCGACTCCGAGATCCAGTACCTGAGTTCGACCGGTGCGCCGTCTGCAAAGGGCCCGATGGTCGGCCTGTCGCAGAACGCATGGAACGCCACGCTGTACTACGACAACGGCACCCTGTCGGCCCGCGTGTCCGCGGCGTATCGCGACGAGTATGCGAACAGCATCCCCGGTCGCGAAGGCACGGACATGGAAGGCACGGCGGCGACCACCACTGTCGATGCGTCGGTGTCCTACAACTTCAACGACAACTTCTCGATCTCGCTCGAAGGCCTGAACCTGACCGACGAGTGGAACGACATGTGGATCGACAGCAATCGCGACCTGCCGATCGCCTACACCCACACCGGCCGCCAGTACATGGTGGGGTTCCGCTACAAGTTCTGACCGCAAACCGGGGTTGGATCTGACAAGGCCGGGGCGGCAACGCCCCGGCCTTTTTTGTTGTCCGGTCACGCAGGGTCTGTGACCGGCAGCGCTTTTCAACAGCGCGATTTATTGCATTCGCTACCGTCTTGCTGCGTTGCAAGATGCCGGCCCGGAGGTGCGCTGGTAGCGTACGCACCCTCGATGGCCATCGGTGTCATTGATCAACCAGAGGAGGCGCGCAACGCGACCTCCCGTCAAACAAGCAGCACATACGTTTCGGGGAGTGGAGCGCGAATGGATCGGATCCGTGATGGCCGGAAGACACCGGTTACCTTACTGGCCGCGGGTATCGCGATGGCGCTGTCCGCGCCCGTGATGGCGCAGCAGGCCAATGACGAGCAGCGTGCGGTGGACATGGCCGCGGTGACGGTGACCGGCTATCGCGAGAGCCTGCAGAAATCGCTGGACGAGAAGCGCTACAGCGTCGAGCAGGTCGATGCGATCTTCGCCGAGGACATCGGCAAGTTCCCCGACCAGAACCTCGCCGAGTCGATGCAGCGCATCGCCGGCATCTCGATCGACCGCGAAGGCGGTGAAGGCCAGCGCATCTCGGTGCGCGGTCTGGGTTCCGACTTCACCCGTGTGCGCCTCAACGGCCTCGAAGCGCTGGCGACCGCCGGCAGCGGCAGTGCCGGCGTCAACCGCTCGCGCGGCTTCGACTTCAATACCTTCGCCTCCGAACTCTTCAGCCAGGTCAAGGTCAACAAGACCCAGTCGGCGCAGATGGACGAGGGCTCGCTCGGCTCGACCGTCGACCTGCGCGGTTCGCGCCCGTTCGATTTCAAGGGCTTCCGCGCATCCGCCAGCGCGCAGATGGGCTACAACGAACTGTCCGAAGAGAACGATCCGCGCGTGTCGGGCCTGGTCAGCAACACCTGGGCCGACGGCCGCGTGGGCGCGCTGCTGTCCGCGTCGTGGAGCCAGCGCACGATCTACGAGGAAGGCTACAACCCGATCCGCTGGGAGCACGGCAACCACCGCAACTCCAACCAGTCCAACGCCAACAACAACGGCACCTACGGCTTCTGTTCGCCTGCCGGCTACAACCCGCAGACGCCGCGTAACCCGCTGGCCAACGAGACGCCGATCGGCACCGGCAGCCAGGCCAACCAGGACCGCAACAACGGCTGGGGCAGCTACGGCATCAATGCCGCCAACTGTGGCATCGGCCTGCCGCGCCCGGCAGCGACGCCGGAGAACATCGCGGCCTACGAGACCGCGACCAACGCCTGGCTCCCGCGCTATCCGCGCTACGTGCGTACACAGCACGAGATTGAACGCCTCGGTGTCACCGGCGCGTTCCAGTTCCGCATCACAGACGACACGCTGCTGAGTTTCGACGCGCTGTATTCCAGGCTCGAGAAGGACCAGCGCGAGGATTCGCTCGGTGCCAACCTGCACCGTGCCGCCAACCTCGGCGGCAAGACCCAGATCATCGTGCGCGAGGCGCAGGTCGACGACCGCAACCGGCTGCAGTACGGCGTGTTCGACAACGTCGACTTCCGCACCGAGTCCAGCCAGATCGAAGAGTCGACCGAGTTCAAGCAGTTCAGCCTGCAGCTCGAACACCGCTTCAACGACGCGGTGCGCCTGGATGCCACGATCGGCCACTCGTCGTCCGATTACGGCCGTCCGGTGTTCTCGATGGTCAGCTTCGACAACGCCAACCTCGACGGTTTCGTGCTCGACCTGCGCGGTGATCCCGAGATGCCAAGCATGACGTTCCCGTTCGACACCGGCAGCGCCGACGCGTGGCAGTGGCTGGGCTACGGCGCGGTGCCGGTCAACAGCAACGGCACCGCCCGCGGCGCGAACATCAGCGAAGTGCGTCTGAATCCGAGCTACGTGAAGAACGCCTTCGATTCTGCCAAGGTCGACCTCTCGTTCGACATCAATCCCACTTTCACCTTCCGCACGGGCCTGGCGTGGAAGGACTACGACATGCGCAGCGAGGAGTACCGGCATATCAGCTACGGCCGTCTGCCGCAGGCGTTGCCGGCCGGCGTGACCATCGGTGACCTGAGCACCACGCTCGAGGGCTTCGGCAAGAACCTGTCGGGCAGCATGCCCGCCGCGTGGCTGATTCCGGACTTCGACAAGATCGCCGGTCTGCTGAACATCTACAGCGATGCCGACAACGGCGTGCCGGGCGGCGACTATCGCCTGGCCGGCGTCGGCCATTTCGGTGCGTCGAACAACAACTTCTCGGTCAACGAACGCAGCATGGCGACCTACGCCCAGCTCGACTTCAACAGCGACCTGTTCGACCGTCCGTTGCGCGGCAACCTGGGTGTGCGTCTGGTCAAGACCCAGATCAACGCCTCGGGCTACGCGCCGTGTCCCACCGGTGGCGAGGCGAACTGCGAAAGCGTGTTCGGCGTCGCGAACGCGACCACGGCCGCCGGCGACCGCTTCGTCGTGGAGAGTGTGGTCGGCCACAACTACACCGACGTGCTGCCGTCGCTGAACCTGTCCTGGGATCTCACCGACACCTTCGTCCTGCGCTTCGGCGCCGCCAAGACGATGGCGCGTCCGACGCTGGCCTACATGTCGCCGAGCGTCACCGGTGGCCCGACGAACTTCTTCGACGACGGACGCTTCTACTCGATCAACCTCGGCAATCCGAAGCTCGATCCGTTCCGCTCGACCAACTACGACCTGAGCGCCGA
This sequence comes from Luteimonas sp. Soil_N_1, assembly GCF_057656255.1. Classification (NCBI taxonomy): domain Bacteria; kingdom Pseudomonadati; phylum Pseudomonadota; class Gammaproteobacteria; order Lysobacterales; family Lysobacteraceae; genus Luteimonas; species Luteimonas sp. Soil_N_1. The sequence continues at coordinate 189,091 of NZ_JBDGKS010000002.1, read as the reverse complement.
GTGGTACTTCGGCGAGGGCGCCCTGCTGTCGGCTGCCGTGTTCTACAAGGACATCGACAGCTACGTGCAGCGCACACGCCTGCTGAGCACGTGGTCGGACCTGGGTTACTCGCTGGATCTGCTGCCGCCCGGCTTCACCGCCGACACCATCTTCAACGTGCAGAGCTACTACAACACGCCGGGTGGTCCGCTGAAGGGCTGGGAGCTGACCTACCAGCAGCCCTTCACCTTCCTGTCGGGCATCTGGAGCAAGTTCGGCGTGCAGATGAACTACACGCATGTCGATTCGGACATCGAGTACATGTTCAGCACCGCGGCCAGCAACAACACCGCGGTCGTGACCCAGATCACCGAGAACCAGCTGGTGAACCTGTCGCCGAACTCCTACAACGCCACGCTGTATTACGACGACGGCCGCTTCAGCGCACGCGTGTCGACCAGCTACCGCGACGGCTACATCGGCGAAGTGCTGAGCCGCGAGAACGTGTGGGACCTGGACGGCAACCAGTTCGGCACTGCCGACGTGACCGGCAAGCACAGCGTGCGCAACGTGGACTTCAACACCTCGTACAAGGTCAACGACAAGCTCAGCCTGACGTTCGAGGCGATCAACCTGCTCGACACGCCGGACCGCCGCTATGTCGATTCCGATCTGATGCTGCCCGACCGCTACACCGTGACCGGTCGCCAGTACTACGTCGGTGCCCGCTATCGTTTCTGAGGTCTCCCGGCGTCGCCCACCGCCGCCGTCCGCACGACGGCGGCGGCAACGCATCTGCTTCGCGCTTGCGTTGTGGATGCTCGCGCCGGCCGCCATGGCCGCGCGCACCTTCGATGTCGGCACCGGCAACGGTGCCTTCGGCACGCTCCAGGCCGCGGTGGATGCCGCGGTCGCGGCCGGCGACACCGCCACCATCCGTATCGCCGCAGGGACGTGGCGCGGCGTCGTCGACGTGCCGCCGGACGCACCGGCACTGCGGCTCGTCGGTGCGGGCGCGGCGCAGACACGTATCGTCCACGACCACTACGCCAGCCGGATCGATCCACGCACCGGAAACGCCTTCGGCACCTACGGCTCGGCGACGATGTTCGTGCGCGCCGATGACTTCCATGCCGAGGCACTGACCATCGCCAACGACGCCGGCCCGGTCGGGCAGGCGGTCGCGCTGGTGGTCGATGGCACGCGCGCGTCCTTCGACCGCGTCCATCTGCTCGGCCACCAGGACACGCTGTACCTGCGCAAGGCCGGCACGCGTGCATGGTTCCGCGACTGCCGCATCGAAGGCACCGTTGACTACGTGTTCGGCGCAGCCACCGCCCTGTTCGAGCGCTGCACGCTGCACTCGGTGGGCGATGGCTACGTGACCGCACCGTCTACACCGGCGGATCAGGCCGACGGCTTCGTGTTCCGCGACTGCACGCTGAGCGCCGCGCCCGGTGTGCGTCGCGTGTATCTCGGACGGCCCTGGCGGCCGCACGGTGCCACGCGTTTCGAACGCTGCCGCATCGATGCACCGGTGCCGGCCGAGGGCTGGCACGACTGGGGCAAGCCGGAGAACCGGGCGACCGCGCGTTTCGTCGAGTACGGGAACACCGGCCGGGGCAGCGCGCTGGGCGGCCGCGTACCGTGGTTGCACGACACCGCCACCGCGGCCGACACCGCAACGCTGATGCAGGACTGGAGACCGTTCGAATGAGAATTCCGATGCGCGCGATGCAGTGCGCCGTGCTGCTGGCAGGTCTGGCCGTCGTCAGCGCCGCGCTCGCCGCCGGGGCGGATCCGGTCGCCGAGCGCATGCTGCAGGCGCAGACTGCATCGGGGGGCTGGCCGAAGCATCTCGCCGGCAAGGCCATCGATTACGCGAAGCCCTTCGACGCCGCCGCGACTGCGGCACTCGCGCAGGCCGATCGGGCCGACGACGCGACGATCGACAACGATGCGACCACGCGCGAGATCGTGGGTCTGGCCGAGGCCTGGCGCGCGCACGGCGACGACCGCTACCGCGATGCGGCACTGCGTGGCGTCGACTATCTGCTGGCTGCGCAGTACGCCAACGGCGGCTGGCCGCAGTTCCATCCCGACCGTTCCGGCTATCGCGGCCAGGTCACCTTCAATGACGACGCGATGACCCAGGTGGTCGGCTTGCTGCAGGACATTGCCGAGGGCGAGGGCGCCGTCGCGCCGTTGCAGCCGCTGCGTGGCGACGCCGCCGCGGCGGCCGCCGGGCGTGCGATCGCGCTGATCCTCGACCTGCAGGTGCGCATCGACGGCACGCCGACCATCTGGGCCGCGCAGTACGACGAGACGACCCTGCAGCCGGCGACCGCGCGCAGTTACGAGCTGGCGTCGCTGGCGACCGCCGAGTCGGTGACGATCGTGCGCCTGTTGATGCGTCAGGCGCCGTCGCCTGCCATCACCGGGGCGATCGACGCAGCGACCGCATGGTTCGAGGCGCATGGCCTCACCGATACCGCGGTCGAACGCATCGGGCAGGACGGCACGCGCCCGCGTGACGTCCGCCTCGTCGCGCAACCGGGCACCACGACCTGGGCGCGGTTCTACGATCTGCAGCGGCAACAGCCGTTGCTGGTCGATCGCGGCGGCGCGGTGGTCGCGTCGCTCGCTGACATGTCGGACGAACGCCGCACCGGCTATGCCTGGTACGGCATCTGGCCGCAGGCGCTGCTGGAAAAGGATCTGCCGCAGTGGCGCCGACGCCATGCGCTGGCGGGCCCCCGGGCCGACAATCCGTAACCCACGTGCCGGCGATTGCCGGCGCGTCGCTGTCGAGGAGAAAGGTTTGAACCAGATGTCGAAGCGAGTCCTGGCCGTCGCCTGTGCGCTGGGCCTGTCCGCCGCCGTCCATGCGGACGATACGCCCCGCCTGCTGTTCCACGTGTCGGCCGATCAGGATTTCGTCGCCGATACCGCGGCCGGCGATCCGGTGCCGAACTTCAAGGACAAGGTGCGCCTGGTCGATGATGGCGTGCGCGGCCGCGCGATCGAATGGGACGACGACGGCGTGCTGTCGTGGAACGCACCCGGCAACATCGACGCCGCGCGCGGCACGCTGAGCTTCTTCTGGCGCTCGCGCGATCCGGTCGGCGAGGCGCCGTTCGTGATCTTCCGCGTCGGCTATGCCGACCACTCCAGCTGGGACATGGCCTGGCTGCGCATCGACTGGAACGGCGAAGGCTTCGACGCCTTCGTGACCGACGCCAACCTGGCGCGTACGCGCGTGTCGTTCAAGATGGACGCAGCCCCCGCCGCCGATGCGTGGACGCATGTGGCGTTTGCCTGGGACGAGACCATCGGCGTGCGCCTGTACATCGACGGCCGCGAGGTCGCGCGCGAAGAACGCCCGGCGAATGCGCAGGCGGGCTTCGACTACGACGCGGGCCTGGACCAGTTCGGGCTCGCCGCGCGCATTCTTGCGCCGCACCAGGTGCAGAGCCGCTACAACTTCCTGCGCGGCAGCGATTTCGACGACATCCGCGTGCACGACCGCATGCTCGACGCCAGCGGCGTGCAGGCCGTGCGCAGCTTCCGCGCGCCGACCGCTGCGGTCGCGCCTAACGATCGCCATGCCGCGTGGCTGTTCCGCCACGGCTGGGAAAACGGCGCCGCGCCGCCGGTGCTCGACGCGCCGGTGACGACGATCCGCAAGGTCGAGTTCGCCGACACCAAGGACCTGAAGCAGTGGATGTGGAAGGCCACCGACGGCATCGCCGAGACGACGTGGCCGGGCGTCTATAACCGCTCGCGGCTGCGCGGGCGCGACGACTACTTCCAGCTGCCCGACTGGAACACCTATGTCGACGGCGGCAAGGCGCTGGATCTGACCCTGCCTGACGAGCCCTTCAACCGCATCGAACTGCGCGGCGCCGCCTACGGCGAAGCGACCTACGGCGCCGATGCCGACACCCAGCAGCCGTTGTTCGCGCGGCCGCAGGGTGTGGTGCGCAGCGTCGATGATTTCGAGACCCGCCAGGGCGGGCATCTGCGCTTCGCCAACACCGCGCAGGAAACCCCGATCCAGGAAATCTGGGCGTATCACGTCAGCGATGCTGCCGAGCCCGAGGGCTCGGTGAAGCAGGCCTACACGATCCGCAGCAATGCCGAGATCGACTACACCAACCTTGCCGATCTGCGCGAGTTCATCGAAGGCCGTTACGCCCCCGAGGAGCGCAGCATGGTGCTGGCGCTGCCGGGACGCGCGGCGTTCCGCGAACGGACCACGTCGCCGGTGCGCGAGGCCAAGCAACCGATCGTGCATGTGCTGATTCCGTCGGGCATCGGCAATGCGCCTGCCGCGCAGCCGTTGATCCGCAGCTGGGCGCACAGCTGGGAGAATATGTACGACGGGCTCGACGGCATCGCCATCGATATTCCCGCGCTGGACCTGCCGGCGACGCACAGCGTGGACGGTGCGGCCGCGATCCCGCTCAACATCCGCATCAAGGATCCGATCTGGCCGGCGCGCGACATGATCGACGTGTCGGTCTCGGTGACGCCGGGCGAGAAGCGCACGCTGTGGCTGGACATGCGCGACCGCATCCTGACCAAGGACAGCCTCTGGATCAGCATTGCCTCGGCCGCACCGGGCTTCGATGCGACCGCGCTCGACGGCGCCGAAGTGCGCATGGTCTACAAGCCGCGCGAAGAGGCCATTGCCGAGCACGTCGCCGACCGCTTCAACCAGGTCCGCGACAACTGGGGCTTCCTGGTCGAGGAGCACACCACGTCGAAGCGTCAGCGTCTGTATGCGCGCGCATTCGCCGACATCAGCGATCTGCTGCGGGTGGATCCGGGCCACGAACTGGGCCGGCGTTACTGGAACTACATGAGCTACAACAGCCAGGGCCTGCCGCCGTTCGAGCAGCCCGAGGCGCCGGCTGGCGTGCCGTTGTGGGCGTTCCGCCAGCTCGAAGACCTCAAGGCCGTGCGCCACTTCATCGAGTGGTGGATCGACGAGCGCCAGGTCGAATTCGGCGATTTCGGTGGCGGCATTTCCGATGACAGCGATCTGTCGCAGCAGTGGCCGGGTCTGGCGCTGATGGGCGTGATCCCGGACAAGATCAACGCCTCGATCACCGCGCTCGCGGATGCGGCCTACGAGAACGACATGTTCGTCGGTGGCCTGTCGACAATCGAGACCGACGAGCTGCATGCCTACGAGGAAGGCATCAACACCAACAGCGCGATGTACCTGCTCAACTGGGGCGACCCGCTGACGACAACGCGGCTGATGGAAACCGTGCGCGATCTCGACGAGAAGATCGTGCTGCGCAATCCGCAGGGTCACGTGCTGTTCTCGAGCAACTGGTTCGGCGGCAACAAGGTCTACCGCGAGCCGCGCTGGCAGTGGCAGAAGCCGTATTCGTTCCCGGTGCTGCATCCGGCGTTCCTGCTGGGCGTGTTCAATGCCGATCCGACCAGCCGCGCGATGATCACCGGCTTGGCCGATGGCTATCTCGCACACGCCTACACCGACGAGAAGGGCGCCTGGCAGCTGCCGAACGAGATCAACTGGGCGACCGGCGAGCGCCGCGGCGGCGATCTGTTCGACGGCTCCGGTGGCGCCGACACCATGCACCTGTACTGGGCCGCGTGGCGCTGGACCGGTGACGACAAGTACCTGCAGCCGCTGCAGTACCGCGTGGACCGCAGCGGACCGGCGGGCCTGTCGAATCTGGCCGAGAACTACGTCGACGTGCTCGGCAAGCGCGAGGACTGGGGCATGCGTCTGCAGCAGTCGGCCGACAAGGGCGACACCGGCGTGCAGAGCGTGTTCGCCTGGCAGCAGACCGGCAACAAGGCGTATCTCGAAGCCCTGCATGCCGACGGCATCCAGGCCAAGGCGATGCGCGAATACATGAACACCGAAGGCCACTGGTGGTCGGATCGCGTCGATGCGCCGAGCGAGTTCCTGCAGCGCGCTCGTCTCGGCGGTCTGGCCCTGCGTCGCAACACCACGTATCCCGGTCACACGGTGAGCTGGCGCTTCGCCGACGACGCGCAGGCGGAAACTGTCGCACTGCTGGTGTCGGCGCCATCGCGCGAGGCGTTCAAGGTGATCGCGCACAACACCGGCGCGCGTACCGCGAACGCGGCGATGACCGGCTGGAACGTCGCGCCCGGCCGCTGGCGCATCACCAGCGGTGTGGACCGCAACGGCGACGAGATCATCGACGGCCGCGCGCAGACGCGCGAGGTGCTGCTGGAGTCCAGCACGTCGGTGGAGCTGTCGTTCGCGTCCGGCCAGACCCAGGTGTTCGAGTTCGAGCTGATCGAAGCCGGCACGCCGGTGGAGATGCGCGCCGACATCGGCATCGGTCGCGGCGACGTGCGCGTGGTCGACGGTGCGGTCGAGGTGACCGTGCACAGCCTCGGCCATGCCGATGCGCCGGGCGGCGTCGCGATCCTCGAGGACGCGCGTGGCCGCGAACTTGCGCGTGCCGACATTCCCGCACTGGCAGCACCGCGCGATCTGCAACCGCGCACTGCCACGCTGCGTCTGGAACCTGCATCGGGCGTCGATCCGCGCGGTGGGCATGTGCGCATCGCCCTGCCGGGCGACGCGGAGGAAGTGACGCGGCTCAACAACGTCGCGCCGGTCCCCTGAGCAAGGACGCGCTTCGGCCCTGCTACGGGCCGGAGCGCGTACTTTCGAGGGATGCCGCGTCAGGGCATCAGATCGGGGCGTAGCGCGGGCACCTGACGTGCGAGTTCGTCTGCAACGATCGCCGCTGCCAGCGCGGCGCCGTCGGGTCCCAGATGCGTGTAGTCGAACGCAAGCTTGGGCGTGCCCATCGGTTCGACGGCGTTGTCGTCCTGGCGGGGTGTGCCGGCCGACGCGGTCGCGGAGACCGGGGCAGCGGGCGGTGCGCCGATCGTCGTACCGGCCTGGGCCGCGGTCACCTGTGCGGGCGCGGCGGGCCGTTGCGCCATCCGCATGGCCAGTACCGGTCCCATTCCCTGCACCAGCGCACGGCTGCGTGCATGCAGGTCGAGCAAGGGCACGTCGAGCTCGCGCGCCACCACCCGTGTCGCTTCCGCCCAGGGCGCCAGGTCGTCGATCAGCACACCGTCCTCGAACTGGCGGCGCGTCAGGGGTGTGAGCAGTACCGGAAGCGCGCCTGCCGTACGGATCTCGGCGACGTAGCGGCGCAGGTTGTCCGGATATTCGGTGGCGAGATCGGTCGAACGTCCCGGCTTGCCCGGCTGGTCGTTATGGCCGAACTGCACGAGCACGTAGACCGCATCGAATGGTCCGGCACGCATCTCGTGCAGGGCGATCGCCCACGAGCCTTCGGCGCGGTAGTTGTAGGTGCTGCGGCCGCCGCGTGCGAGGTTGGTGCAGGCGAGGAACGAGGCGACGTGGCGATCGCAGAACGCACCGCCCCAGCCACCCTGCACGGCGGTCGTGGAATCGCCGACCAGCACGATCTTGCTCGCGCGGATCGGTGTGACCGGCGGCCGCATGGGGTCATCGGCCGCGATCGCAGGCCACGGCGCGAGCAGCGCGCAGGCGAGGGCGGTGGCAAGACATCGACGCATCGGAACGGTTCCGGTCATGGAGCGGGAGGCGACGGTCCGTGTCGCGGAATCAGGCGGCGTGTAAGCCGCCTGCAGCGCGAGTGCGCAGGCCGAGGCCGCGCTTACTGGGTGCCGCGCTGGACGAACGGTGCCTGCTGGTAGAGCCGGCGCTCGCCGCCGCGTGGATCGTCCTCGAGACGCGGCGTCGCGTCGAACACCATCGTCTCGCGCGAGGCCATCGAGTAAGGCGCCCAGGCGGGCATGCCGGCGTGGTTGGGATCGCCGCTGCGCGCGAAGGCCAGCAGCGCGTCGCGCATGGTCGCAGCGACCGCGCGGGCGTCATCGGTGTTGCCGGTCTTCGCATCCGCCACGGCGGTGTTGCCGAATACCAGCGGAATGTCGAGCGTGTGGAACGCCCGCAGACGCGCGCCTTCTCCGGTGCGCGGATACCAGTCGAGCTGGTAGGCCCAGGTGTTGGTGCCCTGCGCGGCGCGCACTTCCAGTTCCTCGACGGCGCCACGCCACGAGCGTCCGGCCGTCGTCGCGGCGAAGAACACCTCCGACGGCGTGTAATCCGGATACAGCCGCCGGTACTCGGCGACGACGACTGCGGGATCGAGATCGACGAACTGCTGCGTGCGCAGCTTGCCCGGCAACGCGTCCCAGGTCAGCGTGAAGTTGTCCGGATCATTGCCGAGGAAGGCGCGCGTCTCGTCGCGCGTGTTGCCGATGACCATCGGAATGCCGGCCGACTGCGGCGGCGCATCCGGCCAGAACGGATGGCGCGGCAGATGCACGGTGTCGACGACCGGGCCGAAATACAGGGCGCTGTCTTCCACGCGCGAGGGGTCGCGCGCGCGCTGCGCATCGAGCAGGGCCTGCACGGGCAGCGTGCGCAGCCGGTCGAGATCGCCGGGCGCGATGCCGAGCGCATCGAGATAGATCTGTGCGCGTTGCGTGGCGGCGCGCGGTCCTGCGGCGGTGACCTGCTGGCCGCTCATCGTCCACGCGCGGTGGAACAGGCCGCTCGCCGCCGGCATCGCCATCAGCGTTGCGATCTTTGCACCACCGCCGGACTGGCCGAACACGGTCACGTTGCCGGCATCGCCGCCGAACTCGCTCGCGTGCGCACGCACCCATTCCAGCGCCTGCACCAGATCGAGCTGGCCGACGTTGCCCGCGTGCGCGAACGAGGTGTCGCCCAGATCGCGCAGATGCAGATATCCGAACGCGTTGAGCCGGTGATTGACCGTGATCACCACGACATCGCCACTGCGCGACAACGCGCCGCCGTCGTAGAGCGCATCGCTGCCCGAGCCGGTGTTGAACGCGCCGCCATGGATGTAGACCAGCACCGGGCGCTTCGCGCCATCGCGCAACGCAGGCGTCCAGACATTGAGGCGCAGGCAGTCCTCGCTGCCGGGGCCGTCACTGCCGCGCTGCGGCGCGGACGGGCCGTACTCGACCGCATCGCGCACGCCGCGCCACGCGGCTTCCTGCAGCGCCGGCTGCCAGCGCCGCGTCGCGGTATCGGCGCCGTAGGCCACGCCGCGGAAGACGTGCACACCGTTCTCGACGCTGCCGCCGATCCGGCCGCTGCGCACGCGCGCGATGGTGGTGCGGGGCGATGTGGCGGCGAATGCGCCGGGCAGCGCGGACAGGGCCGCGACGCAGGCGCCGACGCGCAACCAGTGGCGGCGGCCGGGATCGGTCGGGAAGTCGGTCATGGAGAGATGGTCTGTTCCTGGATCCAGTCGAGCGCGAGCTGCGGCCAGCGGGCGAGGGCGCCCGTTGCGCCGCGTGTGCCGAAGCCGTGCCCGCCATGCGGGAAGACATGCAGCGAGGCCGGTACGCCAGCGCGCATGGCGGCGGCATGCATCGCCAGGGCATTGCCGACCGGCACGACGTCGTCGTCCTGCGCATGCAGCAGGAACAGCGGCGGCGTTCGACCGTCGACATGCAGATCCGGCGAGTATCGGTCGAGCGCGGTCGCTTCGGGTGTGTCGACAGCGGCGAGTACACGCGTGCGCGAGCCGGCATGCGCCAGCGGCGCGTGCATCGATATCACCGGATAGACGAGCAGGGCGAAGTCGGGCCGCAGCGATTGTGTGTCGGCAGCATCGACGGCGGTGTAGACCGCAACCGGCGTCGTCGCCAGTCGTGCAGCGACGTGGCCGCCTGCGGAAAACCCCATGACCCCGACGCGTGCCGGATCGATGCCGTAATCGGATGCATGCGCGCGGATCAGTCGCATCGCGCGTTGCGCATCGGCCAGCGGTGCATCCGCGCCTTCGGCATGCGCGCGATCCGGCAGCCGATAGCGCAACACGAACAGGGTGATGCGGGCCGCGTCCACGAACGCCGGCACCAGTGCGGTGCCTTCCTTGTCGAGCACGATGCGCGCGTAGCCACCACCGGGCGTCACCAGCAGCGCCGTGCCGTTCGGACGTTCGGGTGCATACACGGCGAGGTAGGGTGCGCGGACGTCCTCGATGATGCGATCGGGCACCGCGGAATCGTCACTGCGCTCGGTGATCCGGCCTGCCGGTGCGCTTTCTTCAGCAGTCCACAGGACGATTTTGGGCACCGCATCGTCGCGTGCAGGTGCAGCATGAACAGCTGCAGGCAATGCGAGCAGGAATCCGCACAGGAGCGCTGTAAATCCGCGTTTCCGCATTGCAACCGCTTCCTCGTCCGAGTGCTTCTTCGTGTTTTTGCCGCACTGCACATTGAAGATGACACCGGTTTACCATACAAGACACCCCCAGGCACCGCGATCTGCGGTGCAGCAAACGGACCCAGGCCAGGAGCAACCCGCTTGAACAACGCCTCCGCGCATCCGTCGACGTCGAATCCGACGTCGAGCGACGCCACCCGCGGCATCGTCGACGCCTTTCTCGACGCGCGTCGCAACGGGCAGTCGCTGCCCGGTTTCCCCGGTGACATTCCCGACGACCTCGTCGCCGCCTATGCGGTGCAGGACGCTGCGATCGCGCAGTGGCCCGACACCTTGGTCGGCTGGAAGGTCGGTTACATCGCGCCGGAAAAGCGCGACGCCTCCGGCGACGAGCGTCTGCTCGGCCCGGTGTTCCGCAACCGCCTGCAGCAGGCCGGCGAGGCCACCGAGTTCCACGTCTTCGCAGGCGGCTTCGGCGCGATCGAAGCCGAATTCGTGCTGCGCCTCGACGCTGACGCACCGGTGGACAAGATCGACTGGACGCCGGACGAGGCCGCTGCACTGCCGGCGACGCTGTTCATCGGTCTGGAAGTCGCGAGCAGCCCGCTGGCCACGATCAACCAGCTCGGCCCGCGCGTGGTGGTGTCGGATTTCGGCAACAACAACGGTCTGGTCGTCGGCGGCGAAATCGCCGACTGGACGTCGCTCGACGAAACCACGCTGACCGCCGAGAGCTGGATCGACGACACGCGCGTCGGCACCGGCGGCGCGACGACGTTACCCGGCGGCCTGCGCGCGGCATTCGCCTTCGCACTGTCGCGCTCGGCGCGTCGCGGCCGTCCGCTGAAGCGCGGCGAGCTCATCGCGACCGGCAACGCCACCGGCATCCACGACATCCTGCCGGGCCAGCGTGCCCGTGTGGTGTTCGCCGGTCACGGCGAGCTGGTGCTGACGGCGCGCGCCGCGGCACCGCAGGCGGAGGAGAGCGCGGCATGACGACACGGCGCGCCTTCCTCGCCGGACTCGGCGCGGCCTGCGCCGCGCCGTTGCTCCCGTCCGTGTTGCGCGCCGACGAGGCGAACACGGTCCTGACCGCCACCGATGTCCACGTCGCCGATTACCCCACCGTCAACGCGGTGAAGTGGATCGGCGAAACGATGGACCGCGAAACCGGTGGCCGTGTGCGTCTGCGCCAGTACCACTCCGGCCAGCTGGGCCGCGAGTCGGAGGCGATCGACATGGCGCGCTTCGGCGCGATCGACATGACGCGCGTCTATGCCGGCGCGCTCAACAACGCATTTCCGCTGACTACCGCGCTGTGCCTGCCGTATGCGTTCGACTCCGTCGCGCACATGCGCCATGCGCTCGACCGTGGTGTCGCACAGACCGTGCTCGACGGCTTCGGCACGCGTGATCTCGTGGGTCTGGCGGTCTACGACAGTGGCGCGCGCTGCTTCTACAACACGCGCCATCCGATCGTCACGCCGAAGGACCTGCACGGCCTGAAGCTGCGCGTGGCCTCGTCGGACATGTTCATCGATCTGGTGCGTCTGCTGGGTGCTAACCCGACGCCGATGTCGCTGGGTGACACGTTCTCCGGCATGGAGACGCACATGATCGACGGCGCCGAAAACAACATGCGCAGCTTCCACTCCAGCCGTCATTTCGAGGCCGCGCACTACTGGTCGCAGAGCGAGCACTCGTATGCGCCCGACATCCTGCTGATCTCGCGCAGTTCGCTGGATGCATTGCGTCCGGGCGATCGCGACCTGCTGATCGATACCGCGCGTGCGTCGGTGCCGGTGATGCGCAAGATGTGGGACGAGTCCGAAGGCGCAGCCCGCCAGCAGGTCGCCGATTACGGCATCGAGTTCAACGATGTCGACATGGACGCGTTCCGTGCCGCGGCGCAGCCGATCCGCGACCGCTATCTGCAGCAGGCGGAACTGCAGACCCTCTACCGTCGCATCCGCGACCTCGCCTGATCCGACAGAATCCGACACGGGAATCCACGATGTCCGAAGACACGACCCTCGCGCCCGATGATGCGCCCAAGAGCGCGCTCGATCGCCTGGCCGATGCCGTCATCGCCATTGCCGCCACCGCCCTGTTCGGGCTGGTGATCGTGCAGGGCTGGCAGGTGTTCGCCCGCTATGTGATCAACGATTCGCCGAGCTGGACCGAGCCGGTGACCCTGCTGCTGCTGAGCATCGCGATGAGCTTGGGTGCCGCAGCCGGCGTGCACACCAAGCGCCATTTCGGCTTCTTCCTGCTGCAGGACCACATGCGTCCGGCGATCCGCAAGCTGGTGTATCTGGTGATCCCGCTCGTGATCATCTCGATCGGCGTCGTCATCGCCTACTGGGGCGCGGTGCTGCTGTTCGACGGCCTGCACATCAAGGCCGCCGGCGCCGCGCTGCCGCAGAGCATCAACTACCTGCCGCTGTCGGTGGGTGGTGCGCTGATGGTGGTGTTCGCACTCAATCAATTCGTGGGCGTGCTGCGCGCCGCGCCGGCCGGGGAGGGCCTCTGACATGGCGATCGCGCTTCTTTTCATCGTCTTCGCACTGCTGCTGATTCTCGGCGTGCCGGTGGCGTTCGCACTCGCGGCCGCGGCACTGGCGACCCTGCTCTATCTCGATCTGCCGTCCATCGTGCTGGTGCAGCAGGTGTCGGCCGGTATCGGATCGGCCTCGCTGATCGCGATTCCGCTCTTCATCTTCGCCGGCGAGATCATGATGCGCGGCGGCATTTCCGAGCGTCTGATCGCACTCGCCTCGTCGCTGGTCGGCCGCATGCGCGGCGGTCTGGGGCAGGTGTCGATCCTGTCGTCGCTGTTCTTCGGCGGCGTCTCGGGCTCGGCGATCGCCGACGTGTCGGCGGTCGGCGGCACGATGATTCCGCAGATGGTCAAGCGCGGCTATGACCGCGACTTCGCGGTCAACGTCAGCATCACCGCAGCGCTCGTCGCGCTGCTGGTGCCGCCGTCGCACAACCTGATCCTGTACACCGCAGCGGCCGGTGGTGGCCTGTCGATCGCCGACCTGTTTGCGGCCGGCATCATGCCCGCACTGCTGATGACCGCCGCGCTGATGGTGACCGGCTACTTCGTTGCCCGGCATCGCGGCTACGGCGTGGAGATCTTCCCGGGCTGGCGTGCGGTGCTGCTGCGGCTGGTGTCGGCGCTGCCGGGTCTGGGTCTGGTCGCGCTGATCTTCATCGGCATCCGTGCCGGCATCTTCACCGCGGTCGAGAGTGCGGCGATCGCCGTGGTCTACGCGCTGCTGGTGACGGTGGTGCTGTACCGGCAGCTGCGCCTGACCGAGTTCAAGGCGACGATCGTGCATGCCGCGCGCAGCACCGGTGTCATCCTGTTCGTGATCGCGACCGCATCGGTGTTCGGCTGGCTGCTGGCGTACCTGCAGGTGCCGTCGGCGGCGGTCGACTTCCTGCAGTCGTTCGCGCACAGCAAGCTTGCGGTGCTGCTGATGATCATCGTGGTGCTGCTGTTGCTGGGCACCTTCATGGATCTGGCGCCGCTGATCCTGATCTGCACCCCGATCTTCCTCCCGGTCGCCCGCGCCTACGGCATCGACCCGATCCACTTCGGCCTGGTGCTGGTGCTGACCGGTGGTCTCGGCCTGGTGACGCCGCCGGTGGGCTCGGTGCTGTTCATCGGTACCGCGATCGGCAAGATCACCGTCGGCGAGAGCATGCGGACGATCTGGCCGTTCTGGCTCGCCGGCCTGGGCGTGTTGCTGATCGTCGCGCTGTTCCCGGGACTGTCGCTGTGGTTGCCGGGCGTGCTGCGCGCCTGATCCGCAGACTGTTGATCGCATGAAGAAACGGCCCCGCTTGCGGGGCCGTTTCCGTTGCTGTGCCGCGGATGGCGGCGGGTGTCGCGTGGACCCGTCGTCTCAGGTCATTCCGGCCCGGATCCGCGCTGCCTGCGCCCACCGGTCCGCCACGGTGGGCGACGTCAGGCACGCGACGGTATCGGTCACCGTCGTCACCGCCCGCTCGAGCAACTGGATGTCCGCCTCGTGCTGCCGCGCGACATGCGGATCCTCGAAGAACACCGCGCGATGGCAGCGTCCGTCGAGGACGAGATCGGCGATCTGTGCGTCGCCACCCAGCGGGCCGCTCTGGAACCGCTGCGTCCACGCCGTGTCCTGCGGCCAGCCGCGGCGCCAGGCCAGTTCGTTGAGACGTTGGCCGGTGGTACCGGTGGCGACGCGATGCGCGAAGCGCGACAGCAGTTCGAAATGGCGGTCTGCGAAATCGAGCATGTGCGGCTTCATCGCGTCATGTGCGATCAGTGCCACGGTCTGGTCCGCGAAGGCATGCAGGTCATCGGCCCGGGGGTCCGCTGCGCCGCCGGCATGGATGCGTTCCGATTCCACCCAGTCGCGCGCCGAGGCCACCGTCGACAGGAACGGCTTGCCCTGGATCACGCACTGTCGCTTGAGTGCGATCGCCTCTGGGAAGATCGAAGAGGGATCGACCGGGTCGATCAGATAGACCACGCCATCGAGCGTGCGCCCTGCGCCCATGCCCACGACTTCGGCGACCAGCTTCATCAGGCCGCCGTCGCGACCGTTCGGATAGCGCTGCAATCCGTCGGGTGCGTCCAGCGCATGATGGGTGATGGCGTCGAACGTCCGGCCGACCGCATGCAACGCGACGCCCAGTTCGCGCAGCCCGTCGCCGCTGCTGCGAAGCCAGCGGAACAGCGCCGCATCCGCGTCGGCGTGGTGGCGACGATTCGCCGCGAGTCCCAATCGGATCATCTGTCCTGTGTTCCGGCATGCCCGCAAGGGCGTCTGCGCCTAGGGTAGGCGGAATGGCGTGGCGATCGCAGGGTGCATGTCCATCGGTGGCATCCGCGTGCGTGTCGATGCGATCGTCCGCCGGTGATGCCGGCATCTGGTGGACCTGCGTGGCGTGCGCCGCCGCACGCTGTGGCTGCTCGACGCTGCCAGCGACGGTTTCGGATGCACATCGTGCTGCGACGCAGGATGTCCGCCCGCGCACGCTCTGGTACGGTCCCGATGACCAGCGGTGTCATCACCGCTTTCCAACCGCCTTTAAAGCCTCCGGAGCACCATGCCCATCCCACGCGCCCTGTGTCTGTCCGCTGCCTGCGCAGTCCTTTTCGCATCGGGCGCTGTCGCCCTGGCCGCCCCGCAGACCGCGGACGGTGTGGCAGGCAGTCCGACGCCGCAATGGGCGCGCGGTATCGAGAACCAGCGCCAGGCGGATCTGGGTGACGGCACCTTTCTCAATCCGGTGTTCGCGGGCGACCGCCCCGATCCCTCGGTGCTCAAGGACGGCGACGACTACTACCTCACCCTGTCGTCGTTCGACGCCTATCCGGGCCTGCCGCTGTGGCATTCGCGCGATCTGGTGAACTGGCAGCCGCTGGGCCACGCGATCACGAAGAACGTCGGTTCGATCTGGGCGCCGGACATCATCAAGCACGGCGAGCGCTACTACATCTATTTCCCCGCGCGCACCGGCGGCACCGAAGGCAGCGAACGCAGCAACTACGTGGTCTGGGCCGACGACATCAAGGGCCCGTGGAGCGAGCCGGTCGACATCGGCCTCGGCCGCTACATCGATCCCGGTCATGCGGTCGGCGAGGACGGCAAGCGCTATCTGTTCCTCAGTGGCGGCGGGTACGTGCAGCTGTCCGACGATGGACTAAGCGTCGTGGGCGAGCCCAAGCATGTCTACGACGGCTGGCAGTACCCCGAAGAGTGGGATGTCGAGGCCTACGCGCAGGAAGGCCCGAAGATCAACTTCCGCGACGGCTGGTACTACATGACCACTGCCGTCGGCGGCACGGCCGGTCCGCCGACCGGACACATGGTGATCACCGCGCGCTCGCGTTCGATCCATGGGCCGTGGGAGAACTCGCCGCACAATCCGATCGTGCGCACCGTGGATCGCAGTGAGCCGTGGTGGTCGCGCGGCCACGCGACGATCGTCGAAGGCATCGACGACCGCTGGTGGATGATCTATCACGGCTACGAAAACGGCTACTGGACGCTCGGCCGCCAGGCGCTGCTCGAGCCGATCGAGTGGACCGACGACGGCTGGTTCGTCGGCAAGGGTGGCGATCTCGGCCAGCCGCTGGCCAAGCCTGCCGGCGAATCGGTGGGCCAGCACGGCATGGCGCTGTCGGACGATTTCAGGGGCAGCACCCTGGGCGCGCAGTGGTCGTTCTACAACCCGACGCAGACCGAGTACACGCGTTTGGGTTTCGGCGACGGCACGTTGTCGCTGCAGGGCAAGGGCACGCAGCCGCGCGACAGTTCGCCGCTGACGGTGATCGCTGGCGACAAATCCTACGAATTCCAGGTGGAAATGGAGATCGAACCGGGCGCGCAGGGCGGGGCGCTGCTGTTCTACAGCGACAAGCTCTACGTCGGCGTGGGCAGCAACGGCGAGCGCTTCATCATGCATCGCTACGGCGAAGAACGACCGAGCCAGATCGCGCCCAGCGCCACGGGCGGCAAGCTCTGGATGCGGGTCAAGAACGACCAGCACATCGTGACCATCCATACCAGCACCGACGGCGAGGCTTGGACCAAATACCCGGTGCAGATGGAAATCTCGGGCTATCACCACAACGTGGCCGGCCGATTCCTCGCGGTGAAGCCGGCGATCTATGCGGCCGGCGAGGGCAAGGTGCATTTCCGGAACTTCCAGTACCGCGCGGTCGACTGAGCGGTCCGCCCGCGTGGCCGGGGCGTCGACGACACGACGCTCCGGGATGTACCGCTAGAATGGAAACCGCGCGACAACCCGACCAACGGAACGACCGATGCCCGCAGTGACGAAGACAACGAAGGCAACGGTCCCGGCGGATCTGAAGCGCCCGGCGACGATCAACGACATCGCCCGGCTCGCGGGCGTGTCGAAGAAGACCGTGTCGCGGATCATCAACCACTCGCCGCTGGTCCGTCAGGACACGCGCGAGAAGGTCGAGACGCTGATGCGCGAGGTGGGCTACGTGCCCGACCCGCTGGCGCGCGGCCTGGCGTTCCGCCGCTCGTTCCTGATCGGCATGGTCTACGACAACCCGACCGCGCAGTTCATCGTCAACATGCAGTACGGCGCGCTGGATTCGCTGCGCGGTTCGGGCTTCGAACTGGTGGTGCACCCCTGCGACAGCCGCAAGCCCGACTACGTCGACGGCGTGCGGCGCTTCGTGCAGCAGCAGAAGCTGCATGGCGTGATGCTGGTGCCCCGCGTGTCCGAGGACCCGGCGCTGGCCGAAATGCTCGATTCGATCGGCGTGCGCTACGTGCGTATCGCGGCCGTGTCGATGGACAAGCCCGAGCGCATGGTCGTGACCCATGACCACGACGGCGCCTCCGAAGTCGCCGATTACCTGCAGTCGCTGGGCCATCGGGACATCGCCCTGATCACCGGTCCGCGCGATTACCGCTCCTCGATCGAGCGCACCGGCGGCTTCCTGTCGGCGCTGCAGAAGCGTGGCATCGAGCTGCCCAAGGCCCGCGTCGTGGAAGCGGGCTACACCTTCGAATCCGGCGTCGCCGCGGCGGAAAAACTGCTGCTGGCGAAGAAGCGCCCGACCGCGATCTTCTGCGGCAACGATGAGATGGCGGCAGGCGTCTATCGCGTGGCGATGCGGGAAGGCATCAACGTGCCGCGCGACCTGTCGGTCGTCGGCTACGACGACAGTCCGCTGGCGACCCGTCTGTGGCCGCCGTTGACGTCGGTCCGCCGCGACACCCGCGATACCGGCCGCATAGCCGCCGCGATGCTGATCCAGCCGGTCGACGGCCCGCGACCGCTGGCGAGCGTGCGTCCGCACCTGATCCTGCGCGACTCCTGCCAGCCGCCCAAAGCCTGATCCCCGCGCCACGCGCACGGGTTCCGCCGGGCGTCGGCGCGGCGCTCCGGCGAATGCCGCGGCGCGGTATGACACCGGTTACCGGACGGCCTACAATGGGGTCCCGATCGTTGTGTCAGCCGCTCCGGAGCCGTCATGTACGGGAAGACCTACTACGCCACCCATCCGGGTGTGATGCAGGGCATCGACAACGACGCGCTGCGCGATCTGTATCTGCTCGACGGTCTGTTCGTCGACGACGCAATCCGTCTGAGCTACACGCACTACGAGCGCTTCGTCATCGGCGGCGCCTCGCCGGTCGCAGGGCCGCTTTCGCTTCCGACGCAGACCGAGCCCGCATCCGCTGCCGGACGTCCGTTTCTGGAGCGTCGCGAGCTCGGCATCGTCAATGTCGGTGCAGGCGCCGGCACGGTCACCGTCGACGGCACCGCGTATGCACTCGCGCCGAAGGACGGTCTGTATGTGCCGATGGGCAGTGCCGAGGTCGTGTTCGCGTCCGACGATGCGTCCGCACCGGCGAAGTTCTATCTCGCCTCGACACCCGCGCACGCGCGCTTCGAGACGAAGAAGATCTCGATCTCCGACGCGGTGCCGCTCGAGCGTGGCGCGCTGGAAACCAGCAACGAACGCACCATCTACCAGTACATCGTGCCGGCCACCTGCCAGTCCTCGCAGCTGCTGCTGGGCCTGACGATCCTCAAGCCGGGCAGCGTCTGGAACACGATGCCGCCGCATCTCCACGACCGTCGCAGCGAGGTCTATTTCTACTTCGATCTCGGCGACGCCGATCGCGTCTACCACTTCATGGGCGAGCCCGACGCGCAGCGCCACATCGTGGTGCAGAACAACGAGGCCGTCGTCTCGCCGCCGTGGTCGATCCACATGGGCGCCGGCACATCGAACTACTGCTTCATCTGGGCGATGGGCGGCGAAAACCTCGATTACACCGACATGCACGTGCTGGACATCTGCCAGCTCAAGTAACCGGCCGCACGTGGCCACCACCCGTATCGCAACAGGGAGCAACGCAATGACGAATCCGTTCAGTCTCGAAGGCAAGGTCGCGCTGGTCACCGGCGCCAACACCGGCCTGGGACAGGGCATCGCAGTGGCACTGGCCGAAGCCGGCGCCGACATCGCTGCGGCAGGCATCAGCCCGCCGACCGAGACCGAAGCCAAGGTCAAGGCGCTGGGTCGCAGGTTCGTGTCGATCGAAGCCAACCTGACCAGCATCGAGCCGGTCGCGCGTCTGCTGCAGGAAACGCTCGACGGCCTCGGCGGCGTCGATATCCTGGTCAACAACGCCGGCCTGATCCGCCGCGCCGACGCGGTCGATTTCAGCGAGCAGGACTGGGACGACGTCATGAACGTCAACATCAAGTCCGCGTTCTTCCTGTCGCAGGCCGTCGGCCGTCATTTCATCGCGCAGGGCAGCGGCAAGATCATCAACATCGCGTCGATGCTGTCGTTCCAGGGCGGCATCCGTGTGCCGTCGTACACGGCCAGCAAGTCGGGCATCGCCGGCATCACCCGCCTGCTCGCCAACGAGTGGGCCGGCAAGGGCGTCAACATCAACGCCATCGCGCCGGGCTACATGGCGACCGACAACACCGCGCAGCTGCGCGCCGATGAAGCCCGCAACAAGTCGATCCTCGATCGCATCCCGGCCGCGCGCTGGGGCGAGCCTTCGGATCTCGGCGGCACGGCGGTGTTCCTCGCCAGCCGCGCGTCCGATTACGTCAACGGTGCGGTGATCCCGGTCGACGGCGGCTGGCTCGCGCGCTGATCCACGCACGTTTTCCGACCGGTCTGCCCTATCGGCGGGCCTGTCGTTTCTTTCCCCTTCGAACACGCAAGAGAGACACGCAATGAAAATCGCACTGATGCAGGAATTCAGCCAGGCCGCCAAGAACCCGGTCGTGCTGGAGCAGCTCAACACCGTCGCCGCGGACAAGGGCCACACCGTCTTCAACGTCGGCATGGACGGCGACAACGACCACCGCCTGACCTACATCCACCTCGGCATCTGCGCCTCGCTGCTGCTGAACTCGAAGGCCGTCGATTTCGTCGTCGCCGGTTGCGGCACGGGCCAAGGCGCGCTGATGTCGCTCAATGCATGGCCGGGCGTGTACTGCGGCTACTGCATCGAGCCGACCGACGCGTTCCTGTTCGCGCAGGTCAACAACGGCAACGCGCTGGCACTGCCGTTCGCCAAGGGCTACGGCTGGGGCGCGGAAATCAACATCCGCTACATCTTCGAGAAGGCGTTCGACGGCGAGCGCGGCCAGGGTTACCCGGCCGAGCGCAAGGAATCGCAGATGACCAACGCCGGCATCCTGGCCGACGTCAAGAAGGGCGCGTCGAAGGACTTCGTCGAAGGCCTGAAGGCGATCGACCAGGAGCTGGTGAAGCAGGCCGTCGGCGGCGAGCGCTTCCAGAAGGCGTTCTTCGACAACGCCCAGGACGACGCCATCGTCGCCTACGTCAAGGGTGTGCTGGGCAAGTAAGCCCCGCGCGACACCGTTGCACGACGCAGGCCGCCGCCAGAGTGCGGCGGCCTGTGGTGCCAACCCCGATTCCTGCGGAGCGCCCTCACGATGAAATATCTGTTGCTGCTGTTGGGTGCCGCGGGCACCGCGTTCGCCGCATCGCCCGCACCGCACCGCATCTTCATCGCCGGTGATTCCACCGCGGCGACCTACGGCGCCGAGCGCGCGCCACAGGCCGGCTGGGGCCAGAAATTTCCGGACTGGACCGCCGAAGGCTGGGAGGTCCGCAACCACGCGGTGGGCGGGCGCAGCACGCGCAGCTTCATCGACGAAGGCCGGCTCGACGCGATCGCCAGCGAGATTCGCGCAGGCGACGTGCTGCTGATCCAGTTCGGCCACAACGATGCCAAGCGCGAGGACGCCACGCGCTACACCGATCCCGCGACCGACTACCCGCAGCAGCTGCAGCGTTATGTCGAAGTCGCACGCACACACGGCGCCACGCCGATCCTGATCACCCCGGTCGCGCGCCTGCTCTACGACTTCCGCTCACTGGTCGACACGCATGGCCGCTACACGCTGGCGATGCAGGCGCTGGCGGAACGCGAAGGCGTTGCGCTGATCGATCTCAACGCCACATCCAGCGACTGGATCCGCGCGCACGGCGAAGAGGGAGCCAAGCCCTACTTCATGCATGTGCCTGCGCAGGGCAAGACCGATGGCACCCATTTCAGCGAGGCCGGCGCCAATGCGGTCGCCTGTCTCGTCGCCGCCGGCTGGCGCGGCATCGACGTCGAGGCGCCGGTCAAGGCCGCAAGCGCGGCCGAGTGCAACGCATTGCCTGCGCCGGCTGCAGCGCCGGTGTCGCCGTCGGTGGTCGTGCAGGAACGCGACATCGCGATCGAACAGCCCGGCCCGCACGAGGGGCAGGGCAAGACGACGGCGTATCCGTTCTTCTCCGACGCCACCGGCTTCGACCTGATCTTCCGCAAGCGCGCCTTTCACCCCGGCGCGACCATCGGCGATCACGTCAACGACAAGGACGAGATCTATTACGTGCTGTCGGGACGTGGCCGGTTGACGCTGAACGACACGGTCCGCGAGGTCGGGCCGGGTGACGCGATCCTGACCCGCAATGGCGACCGCCATGCGCTCGACCAGATCGGCGACGAGGAACTGGTGATCTTCATCGTCTATCAGCCGGTGAAGCGCTGACCGATCCGCTGCAGGTCGCGGACGGCATGCGCCGGTCACCACGCGGGCCCGTTCACGTCGGGTCCGCGCCGCGGCTTGAACGATCGCGCCCGAGGGCGCGGACGGCTGGAAACCGGGCAGGAACGCGGTCCGATGGCACAGCCCCCGCCGATCGGCGAAAATGGGGCCGTCGCTGATCCCGAACGATCGGCGGCACGGCCATGCACCAGGCGCCTCGCGTCACTGTCGTGACCGCTCCACGCCCGCGACGGCCGACCCGCCGATGCACTGCACGCTTCCCCCGCACGACACCGGCGCCCCGCGTCCGACTAGTCGCGCACGCCCACGGACATGCTCTTGAATTCGACTTCTGCTCCGCTTCCGGCCTCCGACGCCGACGATTCCCTGCCGCAGCGCGCACGCATCGCGTTCGAACTGCTCGAGGCGATCCGCGACGACCGCAGCGTGCTCGACGGTTTGCCGGACGAAGACCGCATCCGCCTGCTGCAGGCGGTCGCGCTCGTGCACCATCCCGAGCCGCGCGCGCGTCGCAAGCAGGCCAAGGAAGCGTTGCGCGAGGCCAACCGCGAGAAGGTGCGCCGCACCGAGGCGCTGCTCGACCAGACCGGCATTCGCACGCTGCGCCGCAAGCCGGTGTTCACCACGCCGAACTACTTCCCGCCGCAGCCGCCGGGCCAGCACGATCCACACAACGCCGCGCCGGAAGCATTGCCTTACTCGGAATCGCCGGAGCTGCTGCATTGCTACGTCTGCAAGCAGAAGTACACGCAGGTGCATCACTTCTACGACCAGTTGTGCCCGACCTGCGCGGAACTGAATTTCCTCAAGCGTACCGAGACGGCCGACCTCACCGGTCGCGTCGCGCTGCTGACCGGTGGCCGGGTCAAGATCGGTTACCAGGCCGGTCTCAAGCTGCTGCGCGCGGGCTGTTCGCTGATCGTCACCACACGTTTCCCGCGCGACTCCGCGCAGCGCTACGCGCAGGAGCCGGACTTCGGCGAGTGGGGCGACCGGCTTGAAGTGTTCGGCCTCGATCTGCGCCACACGCCGAGCGTCGAAGCGTTCTGCGCCGAACTCGTCGCCACGCGCGACCGGCTCGACTTCATCGTCAACAACGCCTGCCAGACGGTGCGCCGTCCGCCCGCGTTCTACGCGCATATGATGGCCGGCGAAACCGCCGCGCTGCACGAACTGCCCGAACACGTGCGCAAGCTGGTCGGTGGTTACGAAGGCCTGCGCGCGGCGGATCTGCTGCCGGGCGGCAGCCAGTCGCTGGTCGAGAGCAGTGCAGGACGCGCCGGTCTCGCACGCGCCGCGGAACTGTCGCAGGTGCCGCTGCTCGCCGACGAACTGGTCGGCCAGGCGCATCTGTTCCCCGAAGGCCGCGTCGACAAGGATCTGCAGCAGGTCGACCTGCGCGGGCGCAACTCATGGCGCCTGCAGATGGATGAAGTGCCGGCGGTCGAACTGCTGGAAACGCAGCTGGTCAATGCGGTCGCGCCCTTCATCCTCAACGCGCGTCTGAAGACGCTGATGGTGCGTACGCCCGAACGCGACAAGCACATCGTCAACGTGTCCGCGGTGGAGGGGCAGTTCTATCGCAACTTCAAGACCACCAAGCATCCGCACACCAACATGGCGAAAGCCGCGCTCAACATGATGACGCGCACCTCGGCCGCGGATTACCACGGCGACGGCATCCACATGAACGCCGTCGACACCGGCTGGGTGACCGACGAGGATCCGGTGGAGATCGCCGAGCGCAAGATCGTCGAGGAGCGCTTCCATCCGCCGCTCGACATCGTCGACGGCGCGGCGCGCATCGTCGATCCCATCATCGACGGCATCAACACCGGCACCCACGTCTGGGGCCAGTTCCTCAAGGACTACAAGCCGACGGACTGGTAAGGCGCTGCCGGGCGCACGCTGTGAGGCGCTGCGCCCGCGACGTCCCGAGGGCGGGCGCCTTGCACGCGCGTCTGCGCGCGACCCGCTTCAGCGGAGAGCGTGCCGGCATCCACGCAGGACGTCGGCACGCGTGCCTCACTCAACCGGCGGCGAGCGCCGATTCCGGATGCCGGACCTGGCCGGCGCCGCGGATGACGTAGCGCTCGATGGTCAGCGATTCCAGACCCATCGGGCCGTAGGCATGCAGGCGCGTGGTCGAGATGCCGATCTCCGCGCCGAGGCCGAGGCTGCCGCCATCGTTGAAGCGCGACGAGGCGTTGACCATCACCGCCGAACTGCGGATGCCACGCACAAAACGGTCCGCCGCGGCGGTGTCGCCAGTGGCGATGACTTCGGTGTGGTCCGAGCCGTGCGTCTGGATGTGCGCGATGGCGGTGTCGATCGAATCGACCACCCGCACCGCCAGGATCGGCGACAGGAACTCAGCCGCGTAATCCTCTTCCGTGGCCGCGCTTGCGCCCGGAAACAGCGCACGTGTCCGCTCGCAGCCACGGATCTCGGCGCCGCGCGCGCTGAGTTCGGCCAGTGCACCGGGCAGCCAGCCGTCCGCGATTTCGGTGTGGACCAGCATCGTTTCCAGGGCGTTGCACACGCCGGGGCGCGAGAGCTTGCCGTCGATTGCCAGCTGCAGGGCGAGCGCCGGATCCGCCGCGCGGTCGACATAAAGATGACAGACGCCCTTGTAGTGCTTGATCACCGGTACGCGCGCGTTCTCGGCGACGAAGCGGATCAGGCGTTCGCCGCCGCGCGGGATCGCCAGGTCGACGAGATCGCTGAGCTGCAGCAGTTCCAGCACGTGCTCGCGCGCGGTGTCCTCGATCAGCGCGACGGCTTCGACCGGCAGCCCGTGCGCGCGCAGCGCCGCATGCAGGCACGCGGCGATCGCGGCGTTGCTGTCGCGCGCCTCCGAGCCGCCGCGCAGCAGCACAGCGTTGCCGGCGCGCACGCACAACGCGGCGGCGTCGGCGGTCACGTTGGGACGGGCTTCGTAGATCATCGCGATCAGGCCGAGCGGGATGCGCACCTTCTCGACCACCATGCCGTTGGCGTGGGTCTCGGTCCGGGTGATCTGGCCGACCGGGTCGGGCAGGATGGCGACCTCGCGGATCGCGGTCACGATGCCGTCGACGCGGTCGGCGTCGAGACGCAGGCGGTCGAGCATCGCGCCGACGGTGCCGGCCTGTTCCGCACGCGCCATGTCGGCAGCGTTGGCGGCGAGGATGGTGTCGCGACCTGCAGCAACAGCGTCGGCCATCGAGACCAGCAGGGCAGCGCGCTGCGCCGGCTCCAGGCTGGCGATGACGTGCGAAGCGGCGCGGGCGCGCTCGGCGAGGGGGCGGACATAACCGGTCATGGGGGACTCCTTCAGGTTCATTGCAACACCGACGCGGCCGGGCTCAGCAGCACCAGGTCTTCGCGGCGGATGACGGATCGGCCGTTGTGGAAGCCGAGCACGCCTTCGATCTCGCGGCTGTGCCGACCGGCGATGCGCTGCAGGTCAGCCGAATGATATTGGACCAGTCCGCGGGCCAGGCGGCGGCCTTTGACGCAGATGACGTCGACCATTGCCGAGGGATTGAAGTCGCCTTCGACCGCGACCACGCCGCCGGGCAGCAGGGACGCGCCGCGCTCGGTCATCGCCTCGAATGCGCCGGCATCGACGCGCAGCACGCCGCCGCTCGGCGGCGTATGCCGCAGCCACAGCTTGCGCGCCACCAGGCGTTCGCCATGCGCGGGAATGAAGGTGCCGCGCAGGCGGTCGTTGCCCAGGGCCGACAACGCGGCGGGGTCGCGGCCGCAGAACAGCGCGGTGTGCACACCGGCGGCCGCGGCCTTGGTCGCCGCTTCCAGCTTGGTGTACATGCCGCCGGTGCCCAGCGTGCCGGCGCCGCCCTGGGTCATGCGCATGATCTCGGGCGTGATCGCGTCGATGCGCGACAGCGGACGCGCGTCGGGATCGTGCGTGGGATGGCCGCTGTAGAGGCCGCCGGTATCGGTCGCGATCAGCAGGATGTCGGCGTCGACCAGCGTC
The DNA here is from genome assembly GCF_057656255.1 of Luteimonas sp. Soil_N_1. Classification (NCBI taxonomy): domain Bacteria; kingdom Pseudomonadati; phylum Pseudomonadota; class Gammaproteobacteria; order Lysobacterales; family Lysobacteraceae; genus Luteimonas; species Luteimonas sp. Soil_N_1. Next base: position 163,285 of record NZ_JBDGKS010000002.1, on the reverse strand, counting down.
GCGACGGCTGCGGCCAGATTGTCGTTGTCGCCGAGCTTGAGCTCATCGACGGCGACGGTGTCGTTCTCGTTGACGATCGGCAGCGCGCCGATGCGCAGCAGCTCGAGCAGCGCCTTCTGCGCGTTGAGATAGCGCCGACGGTTGCGGAGGTCATCGTGGCTCAGCAGCACCTGGGCCACCGGCTGCTCGACCATGCCCTGCCACAGCGCCAGCATCGGCGCCTGTCCGAGGGCAGCCAGTGCCTGGCGCTGGACCAAGCCGTTACGCGTGCCAGCCATCAGGCCGCGGCCTGCGGCGACTGCGCCGGATGACACCAGCAGGACTTCGCGGCCCTGCGCATGGAACTGGGCAATGAGGCCGGCGAGCGCTGCGGCATTGCGCTTGCCGAGCCGGCCCTTGCCATCGGTCAACAGGCTGCTGCCGACCTTGATGACGGCGCGGCGCCAGTTCGGGAGAGGTTGTTCGGGAAAAGGATGCGACATCGTGTACGGGGTCCTCGTCGTTGGAGAAGTGGACGCGCCCAGGTCATCGATGCAGACACGCAGTGCGCCGTGCCGACAGCGGTCGGCAAAGGGCGCATACCAGACAGAACACGCTGGCGGTGCCGGTCATCGGCGGGGCAGCGCAGGTGTGGACCGGACATCGGAAACGCGGAAACCGCGCCGGAAAACCGGTCCAACTGGGATGCATCATAACATCCGTGCTCGAACGGCCTTTGACATCACCATCGGTGCACGCCGTATCGTTTCGATGTCCGGCGCCGATCATCGGGCGAAAAATCGCTTCATTTCAGCTGTTTCGCGCAGGTCAGGAGCCGCGTCTGCAATGCGACATGGCACGTGCAATCTGTGGACGCACGGGTTCGCGACGTCAGCGCGCGTCTGTGCGCATCGCAGCACGGAAGCGGTCAGTGCATGCAGCAACGCGGCCATGCATCAGGACAACCGAACGCGTGCAGTGCAGGCGTCCGTCAGCTCGCAGGCGACTCGGACCCCCCGCATCCTCGAGGCGCGCAGCGCTGCCGTTACGCACTGTCGTCGGATGTCCAATGCGTCGCATGCGCGGCGTCGCGTGGCGTCTGCATCGCGTCGCGTACCTGCATGGCCTGCGGCTCGGTCGGCTTTTCGGTCGGCGCGTCCGGCGGTGGCATGCAGGCCGCGCAGGCCATCAGCAGCAGTGCGCTGACGCCGGTACGGGCGTAGCGGTGGACGGTGGCGACGAACGGAAACACGCGTGGACTGGACATGCGGCACTCCGACGGGCGGGCTCGGCGCTATCCTAACGCCGACGCAGACTGGGGAATGTCGATGGATCCGCACCGCTGGCGCCTGGATGGACAACTGGCCCTCGTCACCGGCGGCAGCGCCGGCATTGGCCGCGCGATCGCACGCGAACTGACCGGCTTCGGGGCGACGGTGCTGATCGTCGGCCGCAACGGCGACGCACTGGAATCGACGCGCGACGAACTGCTCGAGGAGTTTCCGCAGGCAGACGTGCGCGCGATGATCGCCGACGTCGTCGACGAAGAGCAGCGACGCGAGATTCTCGACTGGGTCGAGGACCAGGGCGACGGCCTCGACATCCTGGTCAACAACGCCGGCGGCAATCTCAGCCGCGCGACGAACGATTACGCCGAAGACGAATGGCGCGAGATCTTCGAGGTCAACGTGTTCAGCGCCTTCGAGCTCGCGCGCTACGCGCATCCGCTGCTCGCGAGTCGCGGCAGTTCGGCGATCGTCAACGTCGGCAGCGTGTCGGGCATTACCCATGTACGCAGCGGCGCGCCCTACGGCATGAGCAAGGCGGCGCTGCACCAGATGACCCGCAACCTCGCGGTCGAATGGGCCGAGGACGGTATCCGCGTCAATGCGGTCGCGCCCTGGTACATCCGCACGCGGCGGACCTCGGGTCCGCTGTCGGACCCCGACTATCTCGACGACGTGCTGTTGCGCACGCCGATGGGCCGCATCGGTGAACCGGAGGAAGTCGCCGCGGCGGTCGCGTTCCTGTGCCTGCCGGCTTCGGCCTACATCACCGGGGAGTGCATCGCGGTCGACGGCGGATTTCTGCGCCATGGCTTCTGAGCGCGCACCCTGGCTGGTGCGCTCGACGTCACCGTTGCATTTCTGTGTGGCATTCGCGGTGGCCGCGCTGCTGCAGACCCTTTTGGGCCTGCCGATCCCCACAGGTCCTGCGCTCGACACCGTGCATCTGGTAGGCACTGCGCTCGCGAACACAGGGCTGGCGCTCGCACTGTGGTGCATCGCGCTGTTCGCGTTGCGCCGCACGACGATCATGCCAGCGCACATGCCGGCACGTCTGATCGTGCGCGGCCCGTATCGCTGGACGCGCAATCCGTTCTATCTGAGCCTGCTGCTGAGCTACGCGGGACTGGCCGCGATTCTCGATGTGCCGTGGGCGCTGGCGCTGATGCCGATCCCGCTCGCGATCCTGCGCAAGGCGATCATCCCGTTCGAGGAAGCGTGTCTGGATGCGCGCTTCGGTGCCGACTATGCGGACTACCGCGCGTCGGTACCGCGCTGGTTCTGAGCAGACGCTGCGTCGCCTGCGGGGCCGCAACTGCTGTCGCGCCAGGTGGCGAACACGTCTTCGTACTCCCGGCGCAACGGGTCCTGTGCACGTCCCTGCGCGTAGCGCCAACGGAACTCGGCCTCGCGCACCCGTGTCTCCCAGCTGCGGCACAAGGCGTCATCGGGCACTGCTTCGCAGACATCGGTGACCTGCTCGCAGGCTTCGCCCGCGCCCAGTCCCGGCAGCCCGCCGATACCGACGGTCTGCATCGGCCGACAGCGCAGCGGCGGCGTGTCGTCCTCGCGCCAGTAGGTGCTGTTGTCGAATACGCGGCAGGCGAACAGGGGCGGTGGCGGTCCGGACGACGTATCCCCGCCGGTTCCGTCGGGTGTCTCCACTGCCTGCAACTGCGAGATCAGCGGCACCTGCGGCGCGCGCACCGGACGGGCAGGTGGCGGCTCGTAGGTCGGCATGGGCGTCGCCATCTCCACGACGCGCCGCTCCTGGCGGTGCCCCGCCGGGCAGGCCGTGCCGTTCTGGAACGTGACCGCACCGGCGGCGTCCGTACAGCGATAGATGATCGTGGTCGCGGCGTGGCCGTCACCACTCGCGAGCATGCAGGCGAACGCGGCCCAAAGAAGCAGCCGACGCATCAACGGCCGCAGTCCTGCGCGAGGCGCGTGTTGATCGAGCGCTCTTCGGTGGTGAGTTCCGCACGCTCGGTCGGTTGTGCATTGAAGAAGCGGCGGCGGATCTCCCCGCGGCGGTCCGTCAGTACCCCGCAGATCTCTTCCTGGGGCATCGGGCGGCATTCGTCGTACACCCACGTGCCCGCGCCGTAGTAGCCGCCCTGCGGACGCCGTCCGGTGCGGGTGTCGATCTCGATACCGGCACCGTCGCTGCCCGCCCCGGCCTCGACGCGGGTCGACGGTCCACGACGCGCCGGCCGATAGCCCTGCGTCCACAACGGCACCCAGCGCGGATTGCCCTGCGACGAATCGCTGGTGTAGCGACTGCCGTCGGGACGCACACAGCGGTACATCGGTTGCGCAGGCCGCATGACGATCACCTGCGATGCAGGCGCTGCCGCAGGCTCGGGGGTCTGCGGGGCAGGGCGGGGCACCGGAGCGCCATCCACCGGCCGCAGCATGCTGCGGACCTCCTGCGCCTGGCCGTCGGCGCAGGGCGAATCGCGCAGGGACACGCGTCCGCTGGCATCGGTGCAGCGATAGACCGTCACCCCGGGCTGGGACTGGGCGACCACCGCCGGTGCAAGCGCGGACGCGCACAGCAACAGTGCCAGGCTCATCAGGGCGCGCGGGCGGTAGGCGGCGTGCATGTTCCCATCATGGGACTTTGCCGGCGCAACGCAAATCGGCGCCTCCTGCGGACCGGATCCGGACCAACGCCAGGATGTGTCACCTAGATGGCGGATCGGATCGCCCGGACGATCGCGGCTGCCGGGTGCAGCTATCTGGAGGCAGGGATTCAACCCGCCTCCGCGCCCTTCGAGGTCGCATCGCGATCGCAGCAGCGACGGTGATTGCAGCGGCCTCCGTGCGCGTCTGCAGGCAGCCCGCGGGACCTCCGATGCCGCCGGACGCGCCTCAGGCGGCGTCGAGCGCCGCGCTGGTCGGGCGCGTGGCCTTGCGCAGCATGCGCGCGATGCTGGCCGCGGCGTCGCGGCCTTCCTGCACCGCGGTGACCACGAGATCGGCGCCGCGCACCGCATCGCCGCCGGCGAACAGCTTCGGGTGCGCCGTCTGGTACGGCAGGCGACGTTCGCCGCCCACGCCGATGCGGCCGTTGCCCTTGGCTTCGACGCCGTGCGTGGTGAGCCACTCGGGCACCACCGGCGAGAAGCCGAACGCGATGATCACGACGTCGGCGTCGAGCAGAGATTCGGTGCCGTCGATCGGCACCGCGGCGCGGCGGCCGTTCGCATCCGGCTCGCCGAGCTTCGTCTCGACCACGCGCACGCCGGCGACATCGCCGGCGTCGTTGGCGTCGACGCCCAGCGGCTGGCGGTTGAACAGGAAACGCACGCCTTCCTCGCGCGCGTTGCCGACTTCGCGCGCCGAGCCGGGCATGTTGGCTTCATCGCGCCGATACGCGCAGGTCACGCTGGCCGCGCCGAGGCGCACCGCGGAACGCACGCAGTCCATGCCGGTGTCGCCGCCGCCGAGGACGACGACGCGCTTGCCTTCGAGCTTCGGCAACGTCAGCGAGGTTTCCCAGCCGGCGACCGGGCGGCCCCAGGTATCGCCACCGGTGACGATGCGGCCGTTGTGCACGAGGAAGGGAAGGGCCGGCAGCACGCCCGGCAGATCCTGGCCCTGCAGACCACCATCGGTGTAGCGGTAGGCGCCGGTGCCGACGAACACCGCATCGAATTCTTCGAGCAGGGTGTCGATCGCGATGTCCTTGCCGATCTCGACGCCGAGCCGGAACTCCACGCCCATGCCTTCGAGCACGGTGCGGCGCGTCGCGATCACCGACTTGTCGAGCTTGAAACTCGGGATGCCGAACTGCAGTAGACCGCCGATCTGTTCATAGCGGTCATAGACGACCGCGGCGATGCCGGCACGCGCCAGACGGTCCGCGCACGACAGGCCCGCAGGCCCGGCGCCGATCACCGCCACGCGCTGGCCGGTTGCGACGACCTTCGACAGATCCGGCCGCCAGCCCTGTGCGAACGCGGTGTCGACGATGTACTTCTCGACCGCGCCGATGGTCACCGCGCCGAAGCCGTCGTCAAGCGTGCACGCGCCCTCGCACAGACGATCCTGCGGACACACGCGGCCGCACATCTCGGGCAGCGGATTGGTCTCGTGGCACAGCGCCGCGGCTTCGAGCACGCGGCCTTCCTGCACCAGCTTCAGCCAGTTCGGAATGTAGTTGTGCACCGGGCACTTGGATTCGCAGTAGGGATTGCCGCAGTCGAGACAGCGATCGGCCTGATGGGCCGCCTCGCGGTCTTCGAAGCTGCCGTAGAGCTCGTTCCAGTCGCCATCGGTGCGCAGGGTGAGCGGCACCTTGTCGGGCATCTCGCGTGGTTCGTTCAAGAACCGGAACACATCGCGCTTCATCAGGCGGCTCTCCTCAGATCTTCGGCCAGCGCTTCGAGGCTCGCGGCCTTCGGCTTGACCAGCCAGAACTTGCCGACGAAATCGCGGAACTCGTCGAGGATGCGTCCGCTCCACGCGCTGCCGGTCAGACGCGCGTGGGTCTCGATCAGATCGCGCAGGTGCGAGCGGTAATTGTCGAAGGCCTCGGGCGTGACGCGCAGGATGTCGATCAGTTCGTGGTTGTAGCGGTCGACGAAATCGCGATCGAGATCGAGCACGTAAGCGATGCCGCCGGTGAAGCCGGCACCGAAATTCAGGCCGATGCGGCCGAGCACCGCGACCGCGCCGCCGGTCATGTATTCGCAGCAGTGATCGCCGGCGCCTTCTATGACCGCGACCGCGCCGGAGTTGCGCACGCCGAAGCGTTCGCCCGCGCGACCCGCGGCATAGACTTCGCCGCCGGTCGCGCCGTACAGGCAGGTGTTGCCGAGGATCGGCGTATTGCGCGATTCGAACACGCTGCCCGCAGGCGGGCGCAGCACGATGCGACCGCCAGCCATGCCCTTGCCGACGTAGTCGTTCGCTTCGCCTTCCAGATCAATGTGCAGGCCGCCGGCGTTGAACGCGCCGAGACTCTGGCCGGCAGTGCCACGCAGGCGCAGCGTGACCGGGCGATCGCTCATCGCGGTATTGCCATGGTGACGCGCGATCAGGCCGGACAGGCGCGTACCGATGCTGCGGTCGGTGTTGCGGATCTCGAAATCGAATTCACCACCGTCGCCGCGTTCGACTGCTTTCGACACGCGCGCATCGAGCGCCGCGGCCAGACCATCGGGCGGCGACTGCAGCGCAGGCGTGCCGCAATACGACAGCGGCTTGTCCGGATCGCGACGCAGCAGCATCGACAGGTCGATGTCGACCGCATCGCGGGTGTGGCGCAGATGCTGTTCGAGCAGATCTGTGCGGCCGACGATCTCGTCGAGCGAGCGCACACCGAGCGCGGCCAGATGTTCGCGCACGTCCTCGGCGACGTTGCGGAAGAACGTTTCCACCCGCTCGGGCAGACCCTTGTAGTGGTTCGCGCGCAGGCGCTCGTCCTGCGTGGCCACGCCGGTCGCGCAGTTGTTGAGATGGCAGATGCGCAGGTACTTGCAGCCCAGCGCGATCATCGGCGCGGTTCCGAAGCCGAAGGTGTCGGCGCCCAGCATCGCGGCCTTGATGACATCGAGACCGGTCTTCAGGCCGCCGTCGGTCTGCAGCAGCACCTGTCCACGCATGTCGTTGAACTGCAGCGCCTGGCGCGCTTCCGACAGGCCGAGCTCCCACGGTGCACCGGCGTAGCGGATCGAACCCAGCGGGCTCGCGCCGGTGCCGCCGTCATGGCCGGAAATCGTGATCAGATCCGCGCCGGCCTTGACCACACCGGCGGCGATCGTGCCGACGCCTGCATGACTGACCAGCTTCACCGAGATCAGCGCATCGGGATTGACCTGGCGCAGGTCGAAGATCAGCTGCGCGAGATCCTCGATCGAATAGATGTCGTGATGCGGCGGCGGCGAGATCAGGCCGATGCCGGGCTTCGCGTAGCGCAGGCGCGCGATCAGCGGATTGACCTTGCTGCCGGGCAGCTGGCCGCCTTCGCCGGGCTTGGCGCCCTGCGCGACCTTGATCTGCAGCACCTCGGCGTTGATCAGGTATTCCGGCGTGACGCCGAAACGGCCCGACGCGATCTGCTTGATCTTGCTGCGGCGATCGGTGCCGTAGCGCTCGGGATCCTCGCCACCTTCGCCGGAATTGCTGCGGCCACCGAGACGGTTCATCGCGATCGCCAGCGCTTCGTGCGCTTCGGGCGACAACGCGCCGAGGCTCATCGCCGCCGAATCGAAGCGGCGCACGATCGACGCGACCGGTTCCACGCCGTCGATCGAGATCGGCGTCGCCGCCTTCGGGCGCAACAGATCGCGCAGCGCGGCAGGCGGGCGCGTGTCGACGAAATCCGAATAGCGCTTCCAGTCTTCGCGATCGCCGGTCAGCACCGCGCGCTGCAGCGAGGTCACCACGTCCGGATTGAACTGGTGGTATTCGCCGCCGTGGACGTAATGCAGCAGGCCGCCCGGTTCGGGCAGGGCGGCATCGTCCCAGCCCTGTTCGGCGAGATGGCGCGCATCGGCTTCCAGGCGCGCGAAACCGGCGCCGCCGATGCGCGACGGGGTCGCTTCGAAACAGAGGTCGACGACTTCGGGCGCAAGGCCGACGATCTCGAACAGCTGCGCGCCGCGATAGCTGGCGATGCTGCCGATGCCCATCTTGGACATGATCTTCAGCAGGCCCTTGCGGATGCCACGGCGGTAGCTGCGGCCGAGCTGCAGATGCTCGTTGCCGACCTTGGTCGCGAGCACGCCACGGCGGCCAAGCGCATGCAGGGTCTGGAACGCGAGATACGGATAGACCGCCGTCGCGCCGAAGCCGATCAGGCAGGCGAAGTGATGCGGGTCGCGCGCGGTGCCGGTTTCGATGACCAGATTGACGTCGCAGCGCAGGCCCGCGCGCACCAGATGCAGATGGATCGCACCGGTCGCGAGCAGCGCGTGCACGGGCACGGTGCCGCGCTTGGGATAGCGGTCGCTGAGCAGCAGGATCTCGACGCCCGCACGCGTCGCGGCCTCGGCCTCGGCGCACAGACGATGCAGCGCGCCTTCGAGCGTTTCGGTATCGGCGTCGAAGTACAGATCCAGCAGCAGGTTCGATTCGGCGAACCGCGGCAGCGCCAGCAGCTGACGCAGTTTGCGCTGCGACAGCACCGGCGAGTTCAGCAGCACGTGGTGCACGTTCTCGGCGCGGTCGAGAAAGATGTTGCCCTCGCGGCCGATCTGCGTGGACAGCGTCATGACCGCGCCTTCGCGCAGCGGATCGATCGGCGGATTGGTGACCTGCGCGAACGCCTGGCGGAAACAGTCGTAGAGCGGACGCACGCGCTGGCTGATCGCGGCCATCGGCACGTCGTCGCCCATCGAACCGATGCCTTCCTGCTCGGTCTCGGCCAGTGGCCGCAGCACCGATTCCTGTTCCTCGCGCGTGAGCTGGAACAGCTTCTGGAACGCAAGCAGGGTGTCGGGCGCGAACGGTTCGGCGGCGAGCGCGGGATCGATCAGTTCGGTGTGCAGATAGCTCATCCCGCGCTTGAGCCACTGCTTGTACGGCGCGCGCGCGCGATTGACCTCGTCGATCGCGTCGTTGTCGAGCAGCGTGCCGGTGGTCAGATCGATCGCGATCATCTCGCCCGGGCCGAGCTTGCCCTTGGCCTTGACGCGCCCGGGCGCGACGTCCCAGACGCCGGCTTCGGAGGCGATGACGAAGATGCCGTCCTGCGACAGCGTCCAGCGCGCGGGGCGCAGGCCGTTGCGGTCCAGCGTGCACGCGGCATGGCGGCCGTCGCACATCACCACGCCCGCCGGGCCGTCCCACGGCTCGGAATTGATCGCGTAGTACTCGTAGAACGCGGCGAGATCGGCGTCCTTGTATTCCAGCGACTGCGTGGCCGGCGGCATCAGGATGCGCATCGCCTGCAGCAGGTCCATGCCGCCGAGCAGCATCCACTCGAGCATGTTGTCGAGCGCCTGCGAATCGGAGCCGTGCATGGTCACGGTTTCTTCGAACTCGCCGATGTCGAGTTGCGGCGACGCCCACACGCCACGGCGCGCCTGCGCCCAGCGCCGGTTGCCCTCGATGCTGTTGATCTCGCCGTTGTGCGCCAGGCGCCGGAACGGATGCGCCAGCGGCCAGCGCGGCAGCGTGTTGGTCGAGAAACGCTGATGGAACACGACGGTCTTCGCTGCGAGATCTTCGCGCGCGAGATCCGGGAACAGCTGGGTCAGATGGCTCGGCAGCACCATGCCCTTGTAGCCGAGCAGGCCGGGCGTCAGACCGACGACGTAGAAATGCTCATGCGCACGCAATGCCTGTTCGGCGCGGCGGCGGGCGAGATAGAGAACGCGTTCGAAGGCCTGCGCGTCGTCACCGTCGGCAGTCACGAACACCTGTTCGATGCGCGGCTTCGAATTGCGGGCGAGTGCCCCCAGCGCTGCATCGTCGAGCGGCACTTCGCGCCAGCCGGCGACGCGCACGTCGGCATCGCCCAGCAGCTGCGTGAGCGTCTCGCGGCACTGCGCAGCGGCATCGGGCTCGTGCGGCAGGAACACCATGCCGGCGGCGCGGCGCGCGCCGGTGAATTCGAATCCGGCTTCGGCCGCCAGCGTGTCGACGAAGGCATCGGCGGCATACAGCAATACACCGCAACCGTCGCCCGAGAGGCCGTCTGCGGCGATGCCGCCACGATGGGCCATGCGGGACAGCGCCTGCAGCGCACCGTCCACGATTTCGCGCGAGGCGTTGCCGCCGATCGTCGAAATCAGGCCGAAACCGCAGGCATCGCGTTCGTCAGCGGGGTCGTAAAGACCCCGACCCGGGAGTTCCCGCATCGTCGTCATCGCAGTCCGTGGAGAGGTGCATGGCCCGGCGCGGGGATCGGAGCGCCAAGGTCCTTGCATCGCGACAACGCATCCACACCGGGTCACGACTAGATCACAGTTTGTGCAGTGCGGCAACCCGGTACGCCACGCGATTTCAGTTGCGAATGCAACCGCAATCCAACGGGTGCGAACGCACGCGAATGACGCGGATTCAGGGTGTTGCCAACGCTGCGCCAGTCGCAGACCGGATGACGTCCGACCGCACGCCAGCGCGGCGTCTGTAACCGGTCACCGGTCAGGCCCGGAGCACATCACCGGTCATCGCATCGCGGATCGTCGACGGCGCGCTGCGCCCCCCCGTCGCACCCACGAGGACGCCATCGATGCGTGCGAGCAGACGGGCGTCGAGCGCGTCGGGATCCGCGACTGCCGGCTCACCGGTCAGGTTGGCGCTGGTCGAGACCAGGGCGCCACCGAAGGCTGCGCACAGCGCCACGACGTCGGCATGTGCGGTGACGCGTACCGCGACGCTGTCATGTGCGCCGGTGATCCAGGCGGGAACGTCGGTGCGGGCGGGCACCACCCAGGTATTCGGCCCGGGCCAGCTGTCGGTCATGCGCTGACGCGCGGCGTCGGACAGCTGCGTCCAGTCGACGAACGGGTCGAGTTGCGCAAGCGCGCCTGCGATGACGATCACGCCCTTGTCGACCGGGCGCTGTTTGATATCGAGCAACCGGGTGACCGCGTCACGATCGAAAGGATCGCAGCCCAGGCCCCACACGCCTTCGGTGGGGTAGGCGACCACGCCGCCGCGCGCGAGCAGCGCGGCGGCGGCGGGGATGTCGAGCACGGGCGCGATCATGCGCGGTGCGTCAGAACGGCGCGTCGTCCGTGACCGGTTTGTCGCTGCCGGCCTTGATCACGCGCTTCTTGCCCGGCGCGACCTTGGACGCGGTCAGCAGCGACTTCGCCGGCTCGACCGCAGGCGCGACCGGCTTGGTGGTCTTCTTGGTCGCCTTTTTCGCAGTCTTCTTTGCGGCCTTCTTCGCAGGTGCCTTCTTGGTCGCGGCCTTCTTCGCGGCAGGTTCCTTCTTCGCCGCGACTTTCTTCGCGGCGACCTTCTTGGCCGGCGCCTTCTTGCCGAAGCCCTTGCGCACCGGCTTGCCGGTCTCTTCGAGCAATTTGGTCACTTCGTCGAACGTCAGCGACGCCGGCTCGCGATCCTTGGGGATCTTGCCGTTGAGCTTGCCGTCACTGATGTAGGGGCCGAAGCGGCCGTTGAGCACCTGGATGTCGCTGTCCGGGAACTCCTTGATGATCCGGTTGCGCGCGATCTCTTCCTTCTCTTCGATCAGGAACACCGCACGCGCGAGATCGATCTTGTACGGATCGTCTTCCTTCTTCAGGGACGCATAGGTGCTGCCGCGCTTGGCGAACGGCCCGAACCGGCCGATGCCGACGCTGACGTCCTCGTCCTTGTCTGTGCCCAGCGCGCGCGGCATCAGGAACAGCTCCAGCGCGTCCTCGAGCGAGATCGTGTGCATGGACTGGCCCGGACGCAACGATGCGAACTTGGGCTTGTCCTCGGCGTCCTCTGCGGTGCTGCCGATCGCCGCGTAGGGTCCGAAGCGGCCCAGGCGCACGCTCACCGGCTTGCCGGTCTTGGGATCGGTGCCCAGCTCGCGCGCGCCGGTCGCTTCGTTGCGATCGACGGATTCCGACTTGTCGTCGACGAGTTCCTTGAACGGACCCCAGAACTTCTCCATCAGCGGAATCCAGTCCTCCTCGCCGCGGCTCACCGCGTCGAGCTCGTCCTCGAGCTTTGCCGTGAAGTCGTAATCGACGTAGCGGGTGAAGTGGCTCGAGAGGAACTTCGACACCGCGCGGCCGACGTCGCTGGGGCGGAAGCTGCGGCCTTCCATTTCGACGTACTTGCGGAACTGCAGCGTCTGGATGATCGAGGCGTAGGTCGACGGGCGCCCGATGCCGTACTCCTCGAGTGCCTTGACCAGCGCCGCTTCGGTGAAGCGGGGCGGCGGCTGGGTGAAGTGCTGTTCGGCGATGATGCGGTCCAGCGGCACACGGTCGCCGGGCTTCATCGCCGGCAGCTTGCGGCCTTCGTCCTCGTCTTCCTTGCCCTTGGTGTCCTTGCCTTCTTCGTACACGGCGAGAAAGCCGGCGACGACGACGGTGGTGCCGCTGGCGCGGAAGCTGTGCTCGCTGCCCGCGGCCAGATCCACCGACACGGTGTTGAGTGTGGCCGGGATCATCTGCGAGGCGACGGCGCGCTTCCAGATCAGCTCGTACAGGCGACGCTCGTCGTCGGTCAGGAAGCGGGCGACCTGTGCCGGCGTGTGGAGCGCGGAGGTCGGCCGCACGGCCTCATGCGCTTCCTGCGCGTTCTTGGATTTGGTCTGGTAGGTATTCGGCTGGTCGGGCAGCGAGCTGGTGCCGTAATCGCGGGCGATCACGTCACGGATTTCACTGACCGCGTCCTGCGACAGGCTGACCGAGTCGGTACGCATGTAGGTGATCAGGCCGACGGTGCCTTCGTCGCCGAGCGCGATGCCCTCGTAGAGCTTCTGCGCGACCTGCATGGTCTTGCGCGTGGTGAAGCCGAGCTTGCGCGCGCCCTCCTGCTGCAGCGTCGAGGTGGTGAAGGGTGCGGCCGGACGACGCTTGCGCTCCTTCGCGCCCACGTCGGTGACGTGCAGTGCGCCCTGGGCCGCGGCCTGGATGCGCGCACGCGCCGATTCGGCGGTGTCGCCGTCGGTGACGGTGAACTGTTCGAACTTCTGGCCGTCGAGCTTGGTCAGGCGCGCGGTGAACGGCTGCACCTGGTGCGCGCACGCGGCGTCGATCGACCAGTACTCGCGCGCGTTGAAGGCTTCGATCTCTTCCTCGCGTTCGACGATCATGCGCAGCGCCGGCGACTGCACGCGGCCGGCCGACAGGCCGCGCTGCACCTTGCGCCACAGCACCGGCGACAGATTGAAGCCGACGAGATAGTCCAGCGCGCGGCGCGCCTGCTGGGCATCGACCAGATCACCGGCGATCGCACGCGGCTTGAGCATCGCTTCCTTGATCGCGCGGGGCGTGATCTCGGTGAACACCACGCGCTGCAGGGTCTTGTTCTCGAGCAGGCCGCGCTCTTTCAGGATTTCCGCGATGTGCCAGCTGATCGCCTCGCCCTCGCGGTCCGGGTCGGTCGCCAGATAGATGTCGTCGGCGCTCTTGGCAGCCTTGGCGATCGCCTCGACGTGCTTCTCGTTCTTCTCGATCAGGTCGTAGCGCATCGCGAAGTTCTGCGACGGGTCCACGGCGCCCTCTTTGGGAATCAGGTCGCGCACATGGCCGTAGGAGGCGAGGACGTGGAAATCCTTGCCCAGATATTTGTTGATCGTCTTCGCCTTGGCGGGCGATTCGACGATGAGAAGGTGCTTGGCCATGGCGGCGGGGTCCGGGGCACGCCGGGGGGGCGGCCCAACAAAAAAGGTGAAGATGACGACGCCCGGGGACGGGCCCCGGGCGTCGGTTGCTTTTATAGTGGAATCACGGGCAGGGGGGTGTGTCAAGCCGCCCCGGCGGCTGCCGGTCAGGAAAGCACTGCGATTCCGATCGCGACGACGATCGCCAGAGCGACCAGTCCGGCCAGGATGCCGCCGATTGCGAGCACTACCACGGTCACCGTACCCAGCTCGTGGCGCTGCAGTTCGGGACGGTCGGTGAACGCCCAGCGGTCGACCACCAGCGTGTCGCAGATCATGTCATGCAGGGTCTGCTTGCGCTCGGTGAACGCGGCCATCAGGAAGCCGATGCCCAGGATCAGGCCGCTGAGGATCGTCGCGAAGTAGCGCCCGATGCTGCGCGGCAGCGAGATGCGCGCGCCGTCGGTCCGGACCACCTTGATGCCGATCGCCATCTTGCCGGGGGTCGCCATCGACTGGGATGCGTGGAACCAGGCGTAGTAGGCAGCGGTGATGAGCAGCGATGCGAGGTTGGCGACGACCTGGATCACCGCCAGCATGGTGCTGCCCGCCGCGCCGCTGACATGCCAGAGTCCACCGATGACGCCGCCGATCACACCGCCGACGATCATGCCGGCGATGCCGACGATGACGCTGTCGATGAGATAGGCCGCCACCCGCTTCCAGAAGCCTGCCAGCACCACTTCGCCGCCGTGCACGACGGTGTCGGGACGCGCGACATTGGCCGCCGGCGGGGCGTAGGGCGAACTGCCGGCGCGATTGTCGGGCGGGATGACGCCGCCCGGTGGCGTGGCCGCGCCCTCGGTGAGCGGGCGCCAGCCATCATCCGGCGTGACCACCGTCCCGGCGTCCGTCTCGGGCGGCGTCACCGGCTCGAGGGCCCAGGCATCGGAGGCGCTGGCCGCAGGCGCTACCGGTGCGGCAGGCGCCGTCGGTGCGGCCGTGGCACCCAGTTCGTGGGCCAGTTCGCGCAGGGGCATCCAGTCGGACAGGCCGTCGCGCCACACCAGGGTGGCGTCATCGACGCGACCGTCCTCGCGCAGCTGCAGCAGGTCTGCCGGTGTGACGGGGCCCTGGCGGGCATGGCTGGTGTCGGCGTAGTACCACTGGATCATCGGGCGTCCTTTTCAACGCAACGTGGGTCGGGGTGAGGCTGGCGGTTGCGGGCCGGGATCAGGTCCGGCACGAGGGCGGCAGGAAGCGTGGCGCGACGGATCCCGAGCAGGTCCACGTGCCCGAGGACGGATCGAGGGCCCAGACGAGCTTTCGACCGTCGATCTGGTCGTGATCGAAGCCCTGCAGGGTGACATCGAAGCGGCAATGACCCGGCGCGGCATCCGTGTTCACCTGCACACCTGCCACGTGGCGATGGGCGCGCAGATCGGACAAGGCGGTGTGCAGCGTGGCAGCCGTCTGCGTGCCGGTCTCGGCTTCCGGCGGTACGTCACAGTCGTGACCGTCCGCGACCGCCTCGTACATCGCCAGGCGCGTCAGCGTGGTCGAGATGGACACCTCGCTGACGCCGGCGCGCAGGCGGTAATCGTTGTAGGCCGGCAGCGCGATCGCAGCGAGGATCGCGACCGTCGGCACCAGCACGACCGCCAGCACGGTCACCACGATCCAGATCCAGTGCATGCCGCGGCGCGGCGCCGGCTGCGGCACGTGGGGCAGCGGCGGTGGCATCGGCGGCAGGCCCAGCGACGTCGCGACCGATGCCAGTGGCACCCAGTCGGGCATGCCCTCACGCCAGACGGGCGTGGTCGCACCGATACGGCCCGCCTGGAACAGGCGCAGCAGATCGTCGGCATGCATCGGACCATTGCGTCCGCCGCCGGTGGTCGCATGGAACCAGGTTTCAGACATCGGTGATCCTGTCGGGCCGGTGATCCGGCCGCTCCCCGCGGGCATCCTACCGTGCGGTCGCCGCCGGCCCAAGGCGCCAGATACACGACAGGCGCCCGGTGGGCGCCTGTCGTGAAGCAGCGTCGAAGCGGGACCCGCCGGCGTCAATGCACCGGGTCGGGCTCGTCGACGAACATCTGCGTTTCCATCCAGGCATAGGCGGCTTCGCTGCCGGGCTGGTTGAACAGCACCATCAGCACGACCCACTTCAGGTCGTCGAGGTCCAGCTCGTCCTGGTCCAGCGCCATCGCCCGGTCGAGCACCAGTTCACGCTGGTCGGCGTCGAGGACACCGTGCTGCTCGAGGAACAACAGGAAACCCCGGCAGTCGACGTCGAGACGGTCGAGTTCCGGGCCGTAATACACGCGGGTCGGGCCATTGGCGCGGACCACCGACACAGCCGGACGCTGGTCGGCCAGGGCGTCGAGCCAATCGAAGGCTTTGCTGACTTCGGCGGGACTGAAACCGGCCTGGAGCAGGCCGCTCTGGAGGGAGTCGCGATCGCGGACGAGGTCCGCATCCTCGGTGAAATAGTGCTCGAACAGGTACAGCAGGACATCCAGGATGCTTTCTTTCATTTCCCCTCGGCCTGCGCCCTTGGGCGCGTCGTTTCAGGACTTTCGGGAATACCGACCGTGCAGCAGGGCCACACGTCCATCCAGCTCCATGGACAGCAGCATGGCCGACGCCCGGGCGACCGTCAATCCGGTGCGCGCGACCAGTGCATCCATACCGGTTGGGTCGTGCCCGAGGGCCTGCCACAACCGGTTGTAGTCCGGGTCGACGCTGCCGGGATCGGGCGGAGCACCCGCGCCAGCCGTGTTCAGTATCGTGTCGGGGCTCTGGATGGGGGCGTGCAGGCGGCCACGCAAGGCGTCGGCCAGTTCGCCGGCGATCGCCGACAGGGCCCCGGTCACCTCGTCGGGTGTTTCGACCAGGGTGGCGCCATCCCGCAGCAGCCGGTGGCAGCCGCGCGCCATCGGGTTGTGGATCGAGCCGGGGACCGCGAACACCTCGCGACCGGCGTCGGCCGCCAGGCGCGCGGTGATCAGCGCGCCCGAACGCTGCGCCGCTTCGACCACCAGGGTGCCCAGCGCGAGTCCGGCGACGATGCGGTTGCGGCTCGGGAACTGCTCGCGGCGCGGCGGCGTCCCGGGCGGGTACTCGCTGACCAGCGTGCCGGCGCGCGCGATCCGGGCGTGCAGTCCGGCATTCGAGCGTGGGTAGGGCACGTCGATGCCGCTGCCGAGCACGGCGATCGTGGGGCCGTCCACGTCCAGTGCGGCCAGATGCGCTGCCGCATCGATACCGCTGGCCAGTCCGCTGATCACGGTGAAGCCGGCTGCAGCGAACCGGCGCGAAAAGGCCGTGGCGATATCGCGGCCGCCGGCGGTCGGCGCCCGGCTGCCCACCACCGCAATGCCGGCGCGCCACAGAAGGCAGACATCACCCTCGACGAACAGCGCCAGAGGTGGGGCGGGCATCCGGCGCAGCAGGGCGGGGTAATCGGGATGCTGCCAGCCGATCACCTGGCGGGCCGGTGCCGCTGCGCACCACGCCTGCCAGCGCGCCACCGCTGCTTCCGGACCTGACAGGGCAGCGCGTTGCGCGGCATCGAGTCCGGCGTTGCGCCAGTCGGCGGCACCGCCCGCCAAAGCAGCCGCCGGGCCCGAAGGATGTTCGAGCAGCCGGCGGCGCGGCGCGGCAGCGCCACCGGCGTGGATCAGGCGCAGCAGCGCGTGCTGGTCGGCATCGTCGTCCATGTCCGCAGCCTAGGCCGCACATGGAAACGGTACCCGAAGGTGCCGTCGTCTGAAACCGTCGGGAAAGCCCGCGTGGGCGGGCGGCCCTTACTGTTCGGCGTCCGGATGCTTGACCGTGTAGCCGACGCGGGTGGGCTTCTCGCCTTCCATGACCAGCGCGTAGCTGACGAAGTCGAAGGTCAGGAACACCATCGCGTGCGCGGCATATTCGTCGGGCAGGCGGTCGCGTCGCGTGCCTGCATTCGGCGACTCGGTGATGCGCGAGGTGTTGGGGTGGTTCACGCGATCCACCACATGGGAACCGCTGTTCCAGACCGAGAACACGGTGCCGTTGTCCACGCCGTTCTGGTGTCCGGCCGAGATCGCGATCACGTCACGCGGGCCACCGGTGGTCAGCATGTCGGCCACGGCGATCACGCGCGCGTCGGCGGACAGCGCATCGGCGCTGGGCGGGTGCGGGAAGAACTGCAGGTCGTAGGGCTGCGGATTGACCGGGACGATGCGGTCGCCCGCACGCGCTTCGTAACCGTCGTTGTCCAGCGCCAGCGTGGTCGCCTCGCTCTGTGCGCTCGGCCCGTTCACGACCGTGCCCACGCCCATCTGCACCATCTCGTACCCGAGGAACGCGTCCTGCTGGCGCGAGCGCGGCTGGGTCTGCGACCAGAGGTGGGACTCGCCGGGGATCCGGCGGCCGCGGAAGTCGAGGTCGCGGTTGCGGCGTGCGCCGTAGAACTCGGTCGCCGCACGCAGCACGGCGTAACGCTCGCCGGGACGCGCGTCCGGCAGTCCCTTGACGTAGACGTTGCGGTCGGTGCTGCCCCGCATGCGGCCGTCTTCAAGGGCCAGCACGTGCGGCAGGTCGTGGAAGTCGAACACGACGCGGCGGTTCTTCAGGAACGGCTCGACATCCGAAAGCGGGATCGCATTGATCGGCGAGGCGTCGACCGGGCGCGGACCTGGTCGTGTGGTCATCGTCACGCGGTCCAGATAGGCCAGGCTGATGACATCGCCGGGATAGATCAGGTGGGGGTTGGCGATCTGCGGATTGGCCTGCCAGATCTCCGGCCACAGCCACGGCTTGTCGAGGAACCGGCCGGCGATGCCCCAGAGGGTGTCGCCGCGGACCACGACATAGGTCTCGGGATGATCGCCGCGCATCTGCTGGGCAGCTGCGAACGTGGTGACAGTCAGCAACGCGACGGCGCAGCCCGTGCGGAACGACCTTGAAAGGCGTTGAAGCTTGCCGGCCATCTACCTGCTCCCCTTGGATTTTTCCCCTTGCAGCGGCGCAATATAGCCTGAAAGGTCCGCGCAGACGCAAGTGTGCGGCACGTTACAATGGTCGTTTCGTCCCCGCGGCTGTGACCGCTTTAACGCTTCGACGCCATGGCCCTGCTCGAGATCCTCGAATACCCCCATTCCCGCCTGCGCAAGCTGGCCGAGCCGGTCGCGGCCGACCGCTTCGCCGACCCTGCGTTCCAGAGTCTGCTCGACGACATGTTCCAGACCATGTACGAAGCCCCCGGCATCGGTCTGGCAGCCACGCAGATCGACACGCACGAGCGCTTCATGGTCATCGACGTGACCGAAGGCCGTGACCAGCCGCTGGTGTTCGTGAATCCGGAAATCCGTGATCGGTCGGCAGACCTGCGCGTCCATACCGAGGGTTGCCTGTCGATCCCCGGCGTGTTCGCCGATGTGACCCGCGCGGACGGCATCACGGTCACCGCGCTCGACCGCCACGGCAAGCCGTTCGAGCTGAGCGTCGACGGCCTGCTGGCAACGTGCGTGCTGCACGAGATCGACCATCTCGACGGCAAGCTGTTCATCGACTACCTCTCGCCGCTCAAGCGCGACCGCGCGCTCAAGAAGCTCGAAAAGCTGCGCAAGGGCGAGCGCGACTGAGCCGTCCGGCGCACGCGGCGCCGATGGATCCGACCCGCGCGCGCCGCATCATCGCGCGCCGTCGCCGCGCCACGCGGCCCGCCCACGCGGGACGCCTTCCAGGACACAACGCCTCATGAAAATCGTCTTTGCCGGCACCCCCGATTTCGCCGTGCCGTCTCTGTTCGCGGCCGATGCGCGCGATGAAGTGGTCGCCGTCTACACCCAGCCCGATCGCCCCGCCGGGCGCGGCCGCACGCTGACCGCCTCGCCGGTCAAGCAGATGGCGCTCGAGCGCGGTCTGACCGTGCACCAGCCCGAGCGCCTGAAGGGCGCGGACGTGCTCGACACGCTGCGCGCGCTGGAGCCGGACCTGATGATCGTCGTCGCCTACGGCCTGCTGCTGCCGCAGGCGGTGCTCGACATCCCGAAGTACGGCTGCTGGAACGTGCACGCCTCGCTGCTGCCGCGCTGGCGCGGCGCCGCGCCGATCCAGCGCGCTATCCAGGCTGGCGACACCGAGACCGGCGTGTGCCTGATGCAGATGGAGAAAGGCCTCGATACCGGCCCCGTCCTGCTGCGCCAGAGCACACCGATCACGCCCGAAGACACCGGCGGCAGCCTGCACGACCGGCTCGCCGACCTCGGCGCGCAGGTGCTGGCCGATGGCCTGGGCTTGCTGCGCGCGGGGATGCGTCTGGGGCCGACCCGGCAGCCGGAGGCCGGCGTGACTTATGCCCACAAGCTCGACAAGGCCGAGGCGCGTCTGGACTGGTCGCGCCCGGCGCGTGCGCTGGCCGATACCGTGCGTGCCTTCAGTCCCTGGCCGGTGGCGGAAGCGGATGTCGCCGGCGAGCGCCTGCGCATCCACGGTGCGCAGCTTGCACCGCTGGTCCACGGCCGGGCACCGGGCAGCGTGCTGGCCGCCGGTCGCGAGGGCATCGTCATCGCCTGCGGCGAAGGTGCGCTGCGTCTGCAGCGCGTGCAGCGCGCAGGCGGCCGTGTGATCGACGTGGCCGACTACCTCAATGCGCGCAGTGATCTGCGCAGCGCGGGCGTCTGACATGGACAACGGCGCACAGGCCCGGGCGGCGGCAGCACGCGTCATCGATGCGGTGCTGCAGCACGGGCGCTCGCTGAAGGGCGAGCTGGCGACGGCGCTGGCCGGCATCGACGATGTGCGCGATCGCGCGCTGGTCGAGGCGATGGCCTTCGCCGCCGTCCGTCACCAGGGGCGTTACGCCGCCGCGTTGTCGAACTGGATGCCGCGGCCCCTGGGGCAGCGCGACGCGCTGCTGCGCGCGGTGCTGTATGCCGGCTTCGCCCAGCTCGACCCGATGGAACTCCCGGCGCATGCCGCGCTCAATGCCACCGTCGACGCGGCGCGGCTGCTGGGGCGCGCGCACCAGGCCGGCCTCGTCAACGCATTGCTGCGGCGTGCACAGAAGGAAGGCCTGCCGACCGCGGGCGCCGATGCCGCGTGGCCGGCGTGGCTGTTGCAGGAAGTGCGCACCGACTGGCCGCTGGATATCGAGGGGATCCTCACTGCAAGCGCCGCCGCAGCCCCGCAATGGCTGCGGGTCAATACGCGCCGCGGTACGCGCGATGCCTATTACACGCGCCTGGTCCAGGCGGGCCTGCCGGCCGATGTGCCGGACGGCATGCCGGATGCGCTGCGGCTCGCGACGCCGGTGCCGGTCGATGCATTGCCGGGCTTTGCCGATGGCGATGTGTCGATCCAGGACGGCGCCGCGCAGCGCGTGCCCGATGCGCTGATGCCGGCCGCCGGTGCACGCCTGCTCGACGCCTGCGCCGCACCCGGCGGCAAGAGTGCACATCTGCTCGAACGCGATCCTGCACTGCAGCTGCTGGCGATCGACATCGCCGCGCCGCGTGTCGCGCGGATCGATCAGACCTTCCGGCGGCTGGGCATCGGCGCGCAGGCAGGCGTGCGCGCTGCCGATGCGCTCGATCACGCGCGCTGGTGGGACGGCACACCGTTCGATGCGGTGCTGCTGGACGCGCCGTGTTCGGCGACCGGCATCGTGCGCCGCCAGCCCGACGTGCTGCTGCACCGGCGCCCCGCCGATCTCGAAGCGCTCGCCGCGCTGCAGGCGCAACTGCTCGATGCACTGGCCACCGTCGTCGCGCCGGGCGGCACGCTGCTGTACGCGACCTGCTCGATTCTGCGGCGCGAGAATGCCGCGCAGGTCGAGGCCTTCCTCGCGCGCCACCCGGACTTCGCGCTCGAACCGCTCGATGCGCGCTTCGGCCGGGACACCGGCGCCGGCCACCAGCGTCTGCCGGGCGAGTCGGGCATGGACGGCTTCTTCTACGCGCGGCTCAAGCGCCTGCGCTGAGCACGTCCGCCCACGGAGCGCGCGCTTAGAATCACCGGCATGCAGACACCCGCCGCCAGCTTGATCATCAGCACCTACAACAACACCGACTGGCTGCAGCGGTGTCTGTGGGGCTATGCGCAGCAGGACCGGCAGGATTTCGAACTGATCGTTGCCGACGATGGTTCCGGTCCGGCGACGCGGGAAATGCTCGCGGCGATCACGCCGGAACTGCCGTATCCGCTACGGCACGTCTGGCACGAGGACGCCGGGTTCCGGAAATGCACGATCCTCAATCGCGGCATCGAGGATGCGCGGTCCGATTATCTGGTCTTCTCCGATGGCGACTGCGTGCCGCGCGCGGACTTCGTCAGCCAGCATCTGCGCCTGCGCGAGGCGGGGCGCTATCTCGGCGGTGGCTACTGCAAGCTGCCGATGGACCTGAGCCTCAAGATCGACCACGACGTCATCGTGCGCGGCCTGCACACCGATCTCGACTGGCTCAAGGCCAATGGTCTGCCGCGCAAGAAGCGTTCGCTGAAACTCTGGGCGCGCCCCGGCTGGCGCGAGCGCGTGCTCAATGCAACGACGCCGACGAAACCGCGATGGGCCGGCAACAATGCGTCGGGCTGGAAAGCGGACCTCGTGCGCGTCAACGGTTTCGACGAGCGCATGACCTACGGCGGCGAGGATCTCGAACTCGGCGAGCGGCTCGCGAATGCCGGCGTGACCGGGAAGCAGATCCGCTTCTCCGCAGTGTGCATCCACCTCGACCACGCGCGTGGTTACGTGAAGCCGGAAATGAAGGCGGCCAACCAGGCGATCCGCGATGCGGTCGCGGCCGGGCGGCTGACGTGGACCGAATTCGGTCTGGTGCACGGACCGAAGCGCCAGGCGATTCGCGATTGAGGATTGGCTGAAGCGCGGCGTCAGGACAGCTCGCGCAACCGCCGGTACTTCTCCAGCACGTAATCGGCCTGCGCCTTGTGGAAGCGCCAGCCCGGCGCGCCGTCGAGGAACGCGCTGCGCAGCAGGTACTGCTTGAGCAGATAGGCGGCCGCATGCAGCGGGCCATCGAGCCCGTTGGCGCGCTTGCCCGCATCGCGACGCTGCTGCGCCCAGAGCGCGGCGTACTTGGACAGCTTGGCGACGTGCTCGGCATGGCTGCGCGAGGTGTCGTGTTCGAAATCCGCGTCGAGCTTCGCGACCGTCTTGCCTGCGAGATCCGGGCGTTCGTGCACCTGCGAGGGCAGGTAGCGCCAGCCCGCGCGGACCAGCCGCTCCATCGGCTCGCCGCCGCGCAGGCGATGGCCGAGGAACCAGTTGCGACGGGTCAGCAGCCAGGCGTCGGCGGTCTCGACACGCCCGTCCGCGAACAGCGCGCGGATCTCTGTATCAGTGCCAGGCGACAGCCATTCGTCGGCGTCGAGCAGCAGCAGCCAGTCATGTACGGCCAGCGTATTGGCGAAGGTCTTCTGCGCCGCGTAGCCCAGCCAGTCCTGTTGCACGACACGTGCGCCGTGCGCGGTGGCGACCGCGACGGTGTCGTCGGTCGAACCGGAATCGACCACGATCAGCTCGGCGCACAGCGCGCGCATCGAATCGAGGCAGCGGCCGATGCGGTCGCCCTCGTTCTTCGTGATGACGACGCCGGAAATAGGAAGCGCTTGGGACATGGGCGCGATGATATCGGAGGCGCAGGGGCGTCGCTGATCGCCATGACGTAACGCATCGTGCATCCTGCGCGGCAAGAACTTCCTGCGCGACGATCGGCCAATGGCACACATCCGCATCATTTCCCGAGACAACGGCGTCGGGCTGACCCGCGACATGGCGCTGGTCGCCGGGTTGTTCACTGACGCCGGACACGATGTGGACGTCATCGCCTACGGCGGCAACCGGATGCTCGACCGGTGCATGGAGTTCGGGCAGCGGCTGCGGCATGCAACGGGCAAACGGGTGGACGTGCAGATCTTCCTCGAGCGCGTATACCCCCGGTTTTTGCCACTCGCCCGCTGCAATCTGCTGATACCGAACCCGGAGTGGTTCCAGGACGGGTGGCGCCGGTTCCTGCCCCGCTTCGACGCGGTGCTCTGCAAGACCCGGCATGGCGCGGGCATCTTCTCGTCGCTGGGCTGCGACGTGCGTGAGATCGGGTTCACCAGCGACGACATCTACGACCCGACGGTCGAGCGGGTACCCGAGTTCTTCCATCTCGCCGGGCGCAGCAGCGCCAAAGGCACCGAGGCGGTACTCGACGCGTGGGCCAAGCATCCCGAATGGCCGCGGCTCACGGTCGTCCAGAACCCGAAGACGGCGACCCGCCGGGTCGAGCGCCCGAATGTCGCGCACAGGCTGGAGTACATCGATGCCGGCACGCTGCGTCGACTGCAGAACCGCAGCCTCTTCCATCTGTGTCCATCGGAGATGGAAGGCTTCGGCCACTACCTCAACGAAGCACTGTCAGCTGGTGCCATCGTGCTGGCGACGGACGGCGCACCGATGCACGAACTGGTGACGCCGGAGTGCGGCGTGCTGCTGACGCCTGCCGCCCGTCGCAGTGAAGGGCTGGTGGAGCGCTTCATCGTCGACGTCGCCGGTATCGAGGCGGGCGTGGAACAGGCGCTCGCACTCGACGCGGCGGCGGTCGCACGCATGTCCGATGCCGCGCGGGCGCGTTTCGTCGATGGCGACAGGCGTTTCCGGAGCAGACTGGTGCCCGAGTGCCTGGCGATCGCCGCTGCCTGAGGGCCGTTGGGGGCCGGCCCTCGGACGACCACGGGTATCAGCGACCGCGGCGACGCCCTTCGACCGGGCGCAGAGAGGAAATGCGGTCGTTCAAGCCGCCGCGCTCGAAGTTGCGGACGTCGCGCGACAGGGTTTCGCAGCGGCCGTTGTAATCCTCGTGCTCGCAGACCTCCCAGGTGCCCCGCAACTGGACGGAGCTGATCATGTCGTTCATGCCCACGCTCTTGAGGTTGCGGATCCCGCGATCGAACGACTGCGAACGGCCGCGGAAGTCCGCATGTTCGTAGACCGTGATCGAACCGCTGTTGCGGTCGCCACGGCCCCCGCGATCCCGTTCGCGGTCGTAGCGGCCATCACGGTCATATCGACCGTCGCGGTCGTGACTGGAATTCCGGCGGTCGTGGTCCTGGGGCGCGGCGTGCACGACGCCTCCCATCGACAGCGCGAATGCGGCAAGGGTCAATGCAGGCAGCAGGCGGATGGACATGCGGATTCCAGTGATGGGACAGACAGGCCTCAAGTTATCCAGCGGCAGCTGAAGAGTGGCTGGCCGGATTCCGGGTCCGGATCACCAGCGCAGCGGTCGCCGCGCGATCGCACGCGCCAGCGTCGCATGGATGCGCTCGGCATCGTCGAGCGACAGGAAACGCAGGCGCAGGGGCGTAGTCAGCGCATTGGCGCCGGCGGTGTCGAGCCAGACCGAGGCCATGCCGAAGTGGCGGTCCAGCGGCGACTGTCGCAATTCGACGGCCTGCAGCTTGCCCAGCTCGGCAAACCGCCAGGTGCGCGTCCACCAGCCTTCGCGCACCGCCACGACCGCTTCGTCGACCACGTAGCCGGCGCGTGCGGCGTGGCGGCGCGCGACGAACATCGACCACGGCAGCCACAGCAGGCCCAGCGCGCCCCACCACTGGAAGAACCAGGCCAGCACGGCGCACAGACCGACGGTCGCGAACAGATCGCCAAGCATCAACCGCTGCCAGGCGCGCGGGTGCAGGGACTGCCAGTCCACCGGCGGCCATGACGGCAGCAGGGCGATGTCGCGCACGATCGCATCGCAGGTGTCCGGTGGTGCGATCGGCGCCAGGGCATCGAGCCCGCGCTGCGCGTCCGCATTGCCCTGGCCGTCGCCGCCGCGCGCGCTGGCGGTGTCGATCTCCAGCGTGCGCCGTGCGAAGAGACGGTGCAGCACGCCTTCCTGCTGTGTCCATGCCTGGATGCGTCGCCGCGGCACGCTGCTGCGGGAGCGGTTGAGCAGGCCGCGTTCCACGGTCAGGCGGCGGCCCTGACGCTGCAGCCGGAAGCCGTGGTAGCGCATCAGTGCCAGCAGGACCGAGAACGCGCGGATCAGCAGCAGCGCCACCGCGAGCACGCCCATCAGCGCGAGGCCCTTGGCCATCCAGGTCGTCGCGAAGCCGCTGGCATAGCCGAACGCCTCGCGGCCGTACTCGAACAGCCACCGACCCATGGTGCGTTCGGGCAGGATCTGGAACGAAACTGCCACTGCGCCGGCGACGACGATCAGGCCACGGTTGGAAATCAGCCCCAGCTTGACCACTTCCCAGGTCGACATCGCCAGCAGCGTGGTGCCTGCCGGCGTGGCGACGGTGGTGCCGTCGGGCGCGTCCTGCGTGGCATCGGCGTGGCTGCGATCGCGGATCAGCTGTTCGAGCGCGAGCGCTTCGGGCATGCGCAGCACGCGCATCTGCGCTTCGGGTTTGGTACCGCCGGCCGACTCCAGCCGCACCTCGGCCACGCCCATCAGCCGATGCAGCAGGGTCTGGTGGATCGCGACGTTGTGGATGCGCGAGTACGGGATCTGCCGGACGCTGCGCTCGAACAGGCCGCTGCGCACGATCAGGCGGTCGTCGTCGATGCGGTAACGGAAGGTCAGGTACTGCCACACCGACACCACGACCAGCACGCCCACGCCGATCATCGGCAGCCACCACGGCCAGCCGTCGTCGCGGCGTCCGCCGGCGAACAGCAGCACCGCCAGCGGCACGATGAACTGCCGCAGGTTCTGCAGCAGCACGAACAGCCACGAGCCGGGATGCAGGCGACGCTCGTGGTCCTCGGGCAGCAGCGCCTCGGGCGCGGCCGGCTCAGGCGTCGTCATGGTCGTCGTCGCGTGCGGCGCGTGCGGCCAGCGTGTCGCGCAGGCGTTCGGCCTCTTCGAAGTCGAGACCGGACAGCGACAGCGCGCTGTTGCGGGTGCCGGCGGTGTGCACGATCAGCGTCGCCAGTCCGAACGCGCGTTCCAGCGGACCGCGGCGCACGTCGAGATGCTGCACGCGGTTGCCAGGCACGCGCGTGTCGCTGCGCCACAGGTGTCCCCGGCGCACGCCGAAGCCGTCGTCATCGAGCCGCCAGCGTGTGCGCAGCCAGCGCCGGCGCGCGATCCACACCGCCCATGCCGGAATCACCAGCAGCAGCGCGCCCGCGATCGCGAACGACAGCGGTTGGCGGTTGGCGGCGATCAGACCGACACCCAATGCGATCGCCAGCGGGACCAGCGTGCCGGCAAGGGCGGTGATCGTCGCCAGCGTGCGCGCACGGGCCGGCAGTGGCTGCCAGACGTCGGTCTCGACCTGCGGTGCGGGCGACGCCGGCACCGCGGGCAGCGGCGGCGGAAGGGAGGCTTCGGTGTCGCTGGCAGTCATCGGCGCGTGCTCATCGGCGGCGTTCGAGGTCGAGATAGGGGTTGTCGTCATGGGAGCCCGACGGCCGCGCCTTGTAGCGCTTGTAGGTCCACTGGTACTGCGCCGGATCGCGCCGCGCGATGTGTTCGACGCCGGCGTTGAGCGCCGTGGTCGCGCGCACCAGATCGGCATCGGCGATCGCGGGATGCGCAGGTTCGATGCGCAACGCGAAATCCGGACCGTTGCCGATGCGCTCGCAGTATGCGAACAACACGGTCGCACCGGTGCGCTCGGCCAGGCGCGAGGCCAGCGTCATCGTCAGTGCGGGCATGCCGAAGAACGGGGCGAACTCGCCGTCGCCGGCCTTGGGCTGCTGGTCGGGCAGGATGCCGACCACGCCGCCGTCCTTGAGCGTCTTCCACAGCTGGCGCACGGCCGGGCCTTCGGCGCGCACCTGGCGCACGCGATCGGCTGCGCCGGCGCGCACGCGGCGCAGGAACGCTTCACCGACCGCCGAGTCCGGCGCGCGGTAGAGGATCGAGATCGGCGTACGCGCGGCCAGCCACTGGTTGAGCAGTTCCCAGTTGCCGTAATGCGGTGCGCAGACGATCAGGCCGCGGCCATCGGCCAGTGCCGCGTCGAACAGGCCCACGCCGTGCTGCTCGCGCAGCATCTGCAGGTTGCGCGCATGCGGCCGCGTCCACAGGCGCAGCGTTTCCAGTGTCTGCAGCACCGTAGTGCGCAACACCGCCCTGTGCAGCGCATCGCGTTCGTCGCCGGTCAGTTCGGGATAGGCGAGTTCGAGGTTGCGCAGCGCGACCCGGCTCTCGCGGCTGCCGGCGGCGCGCCCGAGCGCGGCCACCATCCCGGCGATGCCACGTTGCACCGGTGCCGGCAGCATCCCGGCCAGCGTGGCCAGCAGATAGAGGAGTCGTGCGGTGAGGTCCGGCATGTCTCGAAGTCTAGGCGGTGTCGCGCGGGTGGGGATAGGTCGAAAGCCGCTGGCGGATCGCTGCGACCCCTGTCTCCACGGTCATCGGGTCACGCGGCGGACGGCAGCGTCCAGGCTGCGTCTGTGGACGTCCACAACGGAAAACGCCGCCCGAAGGCGGCGTTCCGTGAAGCACGTCCGGCACTCAGTCGCGATCGGTGTCGATCGCGGTGCGCTCGGTCGCGAACGGGTTCAGGCGGCGGATGCGCCACGGCTCGTCAGGCCACTTGCCGGTGAGGGCGGCATGGTCGGGCTCGTTCTGCTCCAGCACGCGGCGGGCATCGGCGGCCAGCGTCTCGTTGCCCAGCTCCGTGTAGCTGATCGCCAGCAGGGCGACCGCATCGTTCTGGTACTCGCTCTGCGGATAGGTCTCCAGCAGATAGGTCGCGCGCTGGGCGGCCGCCACGTAGGCACCGCGGCGCAGGTAGTACAGGCCGCTTTCGATCTCGTGGCGCGCGAACGTGTTGCGCAGCGCGACCATGCGCTGGCGCGCGTCGGCGGCATAGCGGCTGTTCGGGTAGCGGTCGGTGACGGTGTTGAAGTCCGCGTACGCCTGGTTCGGCGAGGCGAGATCGCGACGGCTGCTGTCCAGACTCCACACGCGCTGCAGGAACACCGTGTCGCGGTTGGAGTTCACCAGGCCGCGCAGGTAGTACATGTAGGGGATGTTGCGGTGCGTGGGATAGGTGCGGATGAAGCGGTCGATGCCCGAGATCGCTTCCTCGTTGTTGCCCATCTTGTAGTTGGCGTAGGCGGTCTCGACCAGCGCCTGTTCGGTGTAGGGGCCGTACGGGTACTGGGCGACCAGGCGACGGAACGACGTGGCGCCGTTGCTCCAGTTGCCCTTGCGCATCGACTCGTGGCCCTTCTG
The DNA here is from genome assembly GCF_057656255.1 of Luteimonas sp. Soil_N_1. Taxonomy (NCBI): domain Bacteria; kingdom Pseudomonadati; phylum Pseudomonadota; class Gammaproteobacteria; order Lysobacterales; family Lysobacteraceae; genus Luteimonas; species Luteimonas sp. Soil_N_1. Next base: position 134,588 of record NZ_JBDGKS010000002.1, on the reverse strand, counting down.
GTAGAGCTCGGCGACGGGGACGCCCTCGTTCTCGTCGTCCCTGGTGTTGCGGGAGCAGCCCGCGGCGACCATGACGACCAGCAGCAGAAGCATCGAAGTGCGGGCCAGGGCGCGGAACGGCGAGGCGGGAGGTGAGGTCATGAGGGCGATTGGGCGTATGGGCACGAACCGCGGATAATAACAGTCCGGGTGGATCGCCCGGCTTTCCCCGCCTGAACCCGAGCCGTCCCGATGCAGCAAGACCCCAGCGACCACCCCGACCACCGCACCGCCACGGTGCCGGATGCCGCGGCAGGGCGCCGTTTCGACGCCGTGCTCGCCGAACTGTTCCCCCAGTTCTCGCGCTCCAAGCTGACCACCTGGATCAAATCCGGCGAGGTGCTGCTGGACGGCGCGGTGCCGCGCCCGCGCGACGCGGTGGTGGGCGGGGAGACCGTGAGCCTGAACGTCGTGCTCGACACCCAGACCACCGCCGAGCCGCAGGACATCCCGCTGTCGGTCCTGTTCGAGGACGACCAGGTGATCGTGATCGACAAGCCGGCCGGGCTGGTCGTGCATCCGGGGGCCGGCAACCATGACGGCACTCTGGTCAACGGGCTCCTGTTCCGCGACGCTTCGCTGGCGACGCTGCCGCGCGCCGGCATCGTGCACCGGCTCGACAAGGACACCTCGGGCGTCATGGTGGTCGCGCGCACGCTCGAGGCGCACAACGCGCTGGTCGAGCAGCTGTCGGCGCGTGACGTACATCGCCAGTACCTGGCGGTCGTGGTCGGCGCGCTGGTCTCGGGCGGCACCGCGGATGCCCCGATCGACCGCCACCCGCGCGATCGCCTGCGGATGGGCGTGCGCGAGGACGGCCGCGAAGCCGTCACCCATTACCGTCTGCGCGAACGCTTCCGCGCGCATACCGCGCTCGAATGCCGGCTCGAGACCGGCCGCACGCACCAGATCCGTGTGCACATGGCGCATCTGCGCCATTCGATCCTCGGCGACCCGCTCTATGGCGGCTCGCTGAAGCTGCCCAAGGGCGCGTCGGACGAGATGATCGCGATGCTGCGCGGCTTCCGCCGCCAGGCGCTGCATGCCGAAACGCTGGAGTTCAAGCATCCGGTCACCGGCGAGGCCGTGCGCTGCACAGCGCCGCTGCCCGAGGACATGCAGGCCCTGCTGAAGGTGCTGCGTGCGGACGCGATCCAGCACGCGGAGATGGGGCAGCGGTGAGCGCGCTGCTGCACGCCGCCTGGCCCGCGCCGCGTGGCGTGCGGGCGCTGACGACGCTGCGCCACGGCGCAGGCGTGTCGCAGGCGCCGTTCGACAGCTTCAACCTCGGCAACCACCGCAGCGCTTCCGGTGACGCGCCGGCTGCGGTCGCGCGCAATCGCGACGTACTGGTCGACATCGCCGGCCTGCCATCGCCGCCGCACTGGCTGCAGCAGGTGCATGGCGTCGAGGTCGCACGTTTCGTTGCGCCGGCGGGCGCTGCGCAGCAGGCGCTGGTCGAGGCCGATGCGTCGGTGACGTCGGAAGCGGGCGTCGTGCTCGCGATCCTCACCGCCGATTGCCTGCCGGTCGTGTTCGCCGCCGATGACGGCAGCGAGATCGCCGCCGCGCACGCAGGCTGGCGTGGACTGGCAGCGGGCGTACTCGAAGCGACGGTCGCGGCGATGCGCACGTCGCCGTCTCAGTTGCAGCTGTGGCTCGGCCCGGCAGCGGGACCGGCGTCGTACGAAATCGGGGCCGAGGTGCGCGATGCGTTCGTTGCGGGCGATCCGGGCGCGGATGCCGCGTTCGTCGCCACGCGTGACGGTCACTGGCGCGTCGATCTGTACGCGTTGGCGCGTCGGCATCTCGAAGCGGTGGGAGTCCGGGTGGATGCGATCCATGGTGGCGACCGCGACACGATCGCCGAAGCCGATGCGTTCTTCTCGCATCGCCGCGACGCGCGGACGGGCCGCATCGCGACACTCGCGTGGATCGCACCGCCGGGCTGAGCCCGGCGGTGCGGGATCTCAGAACGCGTACCGCACCCGCGTGTAGTAGTACGCGCCGCTGCTGCCGATGCCCGACAGCACGTCGTAGGGCAGGTTGCCGAAGTAGAAGATGTCTTCGTTCGAGAGATCCGCGTATTCGTCGGTCAGGTTCTGGCCGCCGATGGCGAGCGTCCACTTGTCGCCGAGGCGTACTTCGGCTTCCGCGTCGAGCTGCCACTTCGCGCCGTAGACCTGCTCGGGCTCGAAGCCGCCGCCGAAGTTGAAGACGCGCTTGGTGCTGCCGTGGCGGGTCACGCGCGTGAGCAGGTTCCAGCGGTCGTTTGACCAGCTACCGGTGAACGCCGAGCGCGTGCGCGGGGCGGCGTCGGTCAGCGTATTGCTTTCCTCGACGCCGAACAGCACTGCGTCGGGCACCACCGCCGACGGCGCGGCCGGGGTCGCGACGATGCGCTTGATCTCGGTGTCGGCGTAGCTCCAGGTACCGGTCAGCAGCAGTGAACCGCCGGCCAGCGGGTGACGCCAGTTGGCGACGGCCTCGGCGCCGCGCGTGCGCGTGTCGGCGGCGTTGGTGAAGAAGCTGACGCTCTGCACACCCGGCACGCCGAATTCGGCGTCGATGAAGTCGGTCAGCGCATCGCTGGTGATCGCTTCCGACAGCGCGACGCGGTCGTCGATGTCGATCTGGAACAGGTCCAGCGAGAAGTCGAAATTCTCACCGACGCGGCTGGTGAAGCCGAGGCTGGCGTTGATCGACTGCTCGGGCGTGAGGTCGGTCGCGCCGAGCGCGCGGGCGATCGGGTTGTTGACCGACAGCAGGCGGCTCTGGATCAGCTGGCCGGCGGCGTTGTAGCCGGTACCCGTGGACTCGTAGCCGATCTGGCCGAGCGACGGCGCGCGGAAGTTCTTCGACAGCGCGCCGCGCAGCGCGAACGCCGGCACGAACTCGTAGCGCGCAGCGAGCTTGCCGGTCACTTCGCCGCCGAAGTCGCTGTAGTGCTCGTAGCGCACGGCGGCATCCGTGCTGAGCTTCTCACCGAAGCTGCTCGACACGCTGGCGTAGACGCTGGCGACATCGCGGTCGAGGTCGGCCTCGTCCTGCGGGGTCAGGCCGCCGCCGGCCTGCGAACCCGTCGGGCGATCGGTGAACGGACCGGCCGCATAGCTCGCCGGATCGCCGGCGCCGGTCTCGTAGTTCTCGACGCGGAATTCCACGCCGGTGGCGAAGGTGTGCAGGTTGTCGCCCTGCGCGAACAGACGGCTGACGTCGACGTTGGCCAGCGTCTGGTCGAACGCGTAGTCGCCGGTCTTGAAGCGCGTCGGGCTCGAGGCGCCGAGCGAGGCATTGATCGAATCGCGCAGGCGATAGGTGAACGCGTTGCGGCCGTGGTTGAGGCTGGCGTCGACATCCCAGTCGCCCCACTGCGTGCGCACACCGGCGACGCCGGCGACATCGAGGTTCTCGCCGATCGACACCGGGCGGAAACCGTTGGGATACACCTCGAGCCAGTTCGCTTCGCCGTCGGGATAGCGGAAATAATTCGCGCCTTCGGTGTCGCGCTGGTTGTAGGTGCCGAACGCGTAGAAGGTCGCGGACTCGCCGAGCGCGATCTCGGTGTTGAGCCAGCCGTTGATGTCCTTGGCCGCACCGTTGCCGTGGTGGTAGTTGCGCTGGCCCTGCAGGGCGAGGTTGCGCGGCGTCTGGTCCCACGGCGGAATCTGGTCGAAACCGGCGCGGTTGGTCGGCGAGAGTTCCTTGTATTCCAGGCCCACGCGCAGGAAGCCGTCGTCGCCGAGCGCGGTGCCGACCTTCGCCGCGAGCGAGGCGCTCTGACCGTCGGTGATGCGCTGGTCGGTGGGCTCGAACCTGGTGTGGTGCGCGCCGTAGCTGGCTTCGATCGCACCGCCATCGCCGCCGTCGTCGAGGATGATGTTGATCACGCCGGCGACCGCATCGGCGCCGTACTGCGCGCCCGCGCCGTCGCGCAGCACTTCGATGCGCTTGATCGCGCTGAGCGGAATCGCGTTGAAGTCGACCGGCGTGGTGCCGCGGCCGACCTTCGAACCCGTGGTCACCAGCGACGACACATGCCGGCGCTTGCCGTTGACCAGCACCAGCACCTGATCCGGCGACAGGCCACGCAACTGTGCGGCGCGGATGTGATCGGCGCCGCCGGAGTTCGACTGGCGCGGGATGTTGAACGACGGCAGCAGCGCCTGCAGCGCAGCGCCGAGTTCACCGTTGACTGCGCCGGCGCGGCGCAGGTCGTCTTCGTCGAGCACGTCGATCGGCGATGTCGATTCGAGCACCGTGCGATCGGTCGCGCGGGTGCCGGTGACGATCACCGCATCCAGACGGGTCGCGCCGTCGGCGGCAGGCGTCTGCGCGGCGGCGGGCAGGGCCAGGCCGCATGCGATGGCCAGCGCCAGAGGGGTGGAGACGAGGCGGCGGGCGGACGACATGGGCATGGAATTTCCTGGCGTAGGCGGGGATAGGGGCGGTGCCGGGCGCCGACCTGGGGAGGGCGACGTGACGCCCGGCACCGCGACCGCGCAGGGCGCGGCCGGTCCGCCATTGGGCACGCTTCGAATTCATACGTCCATCCGGATTGAGCGATACAGTGTTGCGGCACTGCAACAATTCCCGGCCGTCCACGCCTCTAGCATGGCGGCCCCGCACTTCCCGGCCGTCGCCATGTCCCTGTTCCGTCCGTTGCTGTCGATCCTCGCCGCGTCGGCCCTCGCCGCCTGCGCCACCAGTGCGCCCACGTCCGCGCCCGGCGTGCCGGAGAAGGTCGTCACCTCGGCCTATCACGGCGATGCAGCGCGGCCGGCGGAAGGTATCGGCTGGGTGCGCACCGAGCTGTACTTCGCGACCGGCCAGTGGGTGGCTTCGCCCGAAGAGACCGCGGCTTCCGAACAGCGCTGGCTCGACTTCCTCGATCGCGAAGTCACGCCACGCTTTCCCAAAGGCCTGAGCGTGATCGACGTCTACGGCCAGTGGCTGCCGCCGGGCGCCAGCACGCCGTCGCGCCTGCGCTCCAAGGAGCTGGTGGTGCATCATCCCGATACGCCGGAGCAGGCCGCCGCGATCGAGGCCATCCGCACCGCATGGAAGCAGGAAACCGGTCATCTGTCGGTGCTGCGCTCGCAACTGCACGCCGACGTTTCGTTCTGATCATCCCGCGTCACCTGCCCGCCGAGGTGTTCCCCATGTCGTCCAGCCGCGCCCGCCAGACCGTGCTCCGTCCCGCCCGCCTTGCCTTCGCACTCGCGTGCGCCCTGCCGGCGACGGTCTTCGCCCAGGACGCGGCCACGCCCGCCGCCGCGCCGCAGGAACGCGCCGCCACGCTTGATGCGGTGCAGGTCACCGCGCAGCGCCGCGTGGAGAACATCCAGGACGTGCCGGTGTCGATCACCACGCTCGATGCCGAGAAGCTCGGCGTGCTCGGCAGCGGCGGCACCGACATCCGGTTCCTGAGCGGTCGCGTGCCCAGCCTCAACATCGAATCGAGCTACGGCCGCGCGTTTCCGCGCTTCTACATCCGCGGCCTCGGCAATACCGACTTCGATCTCAATGCCTCGCAGCCCGTCTCGTTGATCTATGACGACGTGGTGCTGGAGAACCCGTTGCTGAAAGGCTTCCCGGTGTTCGACATCGCCGGCGTCGAAGTGCTGCGCGGCCCGCAGGGCACGCTGTTCGGCCGCAACACGCCGGCCGGCGTCGTGAAGTTCGATTCGGTGCGTCCGAGCCAGGAGTTCGAGGGCTACGGCAAGCTGGCCTACGGCAGCGACAACATGTGGAACTTCGAAGGCGCGGTCGGCGGCGCGTTGACCGAGCGCTGGTCGGCGCGCGTGTCGGCGCTGTACCAGCGCCGCGACGATTCGGTGCGCAACGCGCTGGCCGGTGCGCCCAATGAGGGCTTCGAGGGTTACGACGAATCCGCCGCGCGCGTGCAGTTCCTGTACGAGGGCGACGGTTTCGAAGGTCTGTTCAACCTGCACCGCCGCGATCTCAACGGCACCGCGCGCCTGTTCCGCGCGAACCTCGTCGAGCCGGGCAGCAACCGGTTCGTGCCGGGCTTCGATCGCGATACGGTTTCGGTCGACGGCGTCAATTTCTCCGACCTCGAAACCTGGGGCGGCAGCGCCCGCCTGCGCTGGGATTTCGGCCAGTACAGCCTGTACTCGATCACCGGCTACGAAACGCTGGAATCCTTGAACCGCGGTGACATCGACGGTGGTTACGGTGCCGCGTTCCTGCCCGATTCCGGCCCTGGCTTCATTCCGTTCGCGGCCGAGTCGGCCGACGGCATTCCCGACCACAAGCAGATCACCCAGGAAGTGCGCATCGAGTCGAATCTCGACGGCCCCTTCGACTGGCAGGCCGGCGCGTTCTGGTTCCGCGAAGAGCTGACCGTCGACAGCCTCAACTACGACTCGCTCGCGCCCGGCAATCCGCAGACCGGCCACGCCGTGCAGGAACAGCGCAACACCGCATGGGCGCTGTTCGCATCCGGCGAATACGACGTCAACGAGAAGCTCAAGCTGCGCGGCGGCCTGCGCTACACGCAGGACAAGAAGGACTTCAGCGCCAGCGTGCTGCAGGCGGTGCCGTTCGGGACGCCGGTCGGCGGCCCGTTCTTCGAGAACACCGATGTCGACGACATCAGCTGGGACGCGAGCGCGGTCTATGAACTCAATGACGACGTCAACGTCTACGGCCGTGTCGCCAAGGGCTTCCGCGCACCGTCGATCCAGGGACGTCTCGCGTTCGGCGGCATCTCGGTCGCCGATTCCGAGGAAGTGATCTCCTACGAAGTCGGCATCAAGGCCGACCTGTGGGACCGCCGCGGCCGCATCGGCTTCAACCTGTTCCGCTACAACGTCGACGGCCAGCAGCTGATCGCTGTCGGCGGCGCGACCAACCAGGCGATCCTGCTCAACGCCGACAAGTCGATCGGGCAGGGCGCCGAACTCGATCTGCAGGCCTGGCTGACCGACACGCTGCTGGTGACCTGGGGCACGAGCTACAACGACACCGAGATCCGCGATCCGAACCTCGCGGTCGCGGTTTGCGGCGGCGGCTGCACCGTGACCGATCCCACCGTGAACGGCTTCGCCCTCGTCGACGGCAACCCGTTGCCGCAGGCACCGAAGTGGATCCACAACCTCACCGCGCGCTGGGCGAAGCCGGTCGGCGACGACGCCGAGTTCTACGTCTACACCGACTGGGCGTACCGCGGTCAGGTCAATTTCTTCCTGTACGAATCGCCGGAATTCCGCGGCCGCTCGACGCTGGAAGGCGGCCTGCGTGTCGGCACGAACTGGAACCAGGGCAACTACGACCTCGCCGTGTTCGGCCGCAACATCACCGACAGCACGCGCATCGTCGGCGGTATCGACTTCAACAACCTGACCGGCTTCATCAACGAACCGCGGACCTGGGGTGTGGAGTTCACGGCGAAGTTCTGAGGGTCGTCGATACACCCGTCACGAGTTTCCGTGGCGGGCTTTTCGCTCCCGCCGGAGCAGGCGGTCATGCGTCCGTACCCGCCAAAGCCCGACCCCGTCGTTCCAGCGAAAGCTGGAACCCATTTTGATCTTCGCTTTTGCATGCTGCTCTGCGAGAGGCGCGTTGAAGCAAGATCAAAATGGATTACCGGACATTCGTCCGTTAAAGGCCCGGCGTCCGCCGGAATGACGGTGTAACGAATCCATCCAATTTCGGGAAGCCGATGTCCACCCCCGCAACCTTTACCCACCGCCCCCGCTGGTTCGTCCCCGGCGACATCAACGGTTTCTTCGGCCTCGTCGTCGACAACCTGTCCATCCTCGGTTTCATCGCCGCGGCGCTGGTCGGGATCTTCGGGGTGCCGGCCGACATCGTGTTCGGGCGCATGTTCCCGGGCACCGCATTCGGCGTGCTGGTCGGCAACCTGATGTACACGTGGATGGCGCGGCGTCTCGCGCAGCGCACCGGCCGCGACGATGTCACCGCGATGCCGCTCGGCCTCGATGCGCCGACCAGCATCGGCATGGCCTTGCTAGTGCTCGGTCCCGCGTTCGTCGCGTTCCGCCAGCAGGGCATGGACGCGAACGCCGCGGGCATCGCGACCTGGCAGCTCGGCATGGCGTCGCTGGTGGTGATGGGCGTGTTGAAACTCGTGCTGTCGTTCGCCGGTGACTGGATTACCCGCGTTGTGCCGCGTGCGGCGTTGCTGGGTTCGATCGGCGGCGCGGCGCTGATGCTGCTCGGCTTCCTGCCGCTGATCGAAACGCTGCGCTCGCCGGTCGCCGGTTTCGCGACGCTCGGCCTGCTGCTCTACGTGCTGGTCGCACGTGGGCCGGTGCCGCTGCGCCTGCCCGGCGTACCGTTCGCCCTGCTGGTCGGTCTCGCGCTGTACTACGGCCTCGGTCTCGCCGGTCTGTCACCGGGCTTCGCGTTGCCCGATGCCAGCTGGCCGGCGCCCGCACTGCCGTGGCCGAATCTCGGCTTCGTGGATGGACTGCCGGCGACGCTGCCCTATCTTTCGCTGCTGCTGCCGTTCGGCCTGCTGATGGTCGTCGGCGGCATCAACGTCAGCGAGAGCGCGCGCGCGGCCGGTGACGACTACCGCACGCGCGACGTGCTGCTGGTCGAAGCGGTGTCGACGCTGGTCGCCGGCGTCTGCGGCGGCGTCGCACAGACCACGCCCTATATCGGCCAGCCCGCCTACAAGCACATGGGTGCGCGCACCGGCTACACGCTGCTGACGGGCCTTTTCATCGGCATCGGCGGCATGCTCGGTCTGGTCTCCGGCCTGGTGCAGTGGCTGCCGGTCGCGGTGCTCGCGCCGATCATCGTCTTCGTCGGCATCGACATCACCGTGCAGGCCTTCCACAGCACGAAGCGCGAACACGCGATCGCGGTGTCGTTGGCATTTCTGCCGGCGATCGCCTACCTGCTCAACATCAAGTTCGGCAATCCGGCCTGGATTGATCCCGAGCGCATGGCCGCGCTGTATGCGCAGGTCGATGCCGGTCACGGCCTGCCGGAGATGGCGACGATCGTCGTGCTCGGCAACGGTTTCATCATCACTGCGATGCTGTGGGCGACCGCGCTGGTCGCACTGGTGGACCGGCGCACCGGCGTTGCGGTCGCGACCCTGCTGGCGGCCGCCGTGGCCACGCTGTTCGGGGTGATCCATTCGGTCCATCCGACCGGCGCGTTGGTGCTGCCGTGGCAACTCGACGGCCTGCGCCAGGCGATCGCGTTCCAGTTCGCGGCCGCCTATGCGGTGCTCGCGGTGCTGGTGGGCCTGCTGTCGATGCAACGCCAGCCGAAGTCGCCGACCCCGGACTGATCGAAGCGGGCGCGCAGGCGCTATCCTGCGCCGCCCGGATATGACCTGCGTGCGATGACGCCGACCCTCTACCAGACCCTGCTCGGCGCCGCGTTCTTCCGTCTGCCCGACGCCCTGCGCGCGCTGCACGGTACGCACGGCACGGCGCGCTACAGAGGACAGGTCACGGTGGTACGGGGTACGGGGCTGTTGTCGCGGTTGTGCGCACGCCTTGCAGGCCTGCCGCGTGCGATGACCGATGCACCGGTGACGGTGGATTTCGCCAGCGGGCCGAAGGGCGAGATCTGGTCGCGCGTGTTCGGCACGCCGCCCAAGGCCTCGCGCATGCGCTCGCGCCTGTCGCATCACGACGGCAAGCTGCGCGAGCGGCTCGGCCCGGCGCAGTTCCGGTTCGTGTTGCACACCTGGGACGGCACGATCTTCTGGAACGTCGCCGGCGCGCGCCTGCTCGGTGTGCTGCCGCTGCCGGCCGCACTGTTCCGCGACGTGCGCTGCAACGAGCGCGAAATCGACGGGCGCTATGCGTTCGAGGTCGAAGCCGCGCTGCCGCTCGTCGGGCAAGTGGTGCGTTACCACGGCTGGCTGCTGCCGGACGACACCGGCGCCGCGTGACCGCGTCCTTGCGGCGGCTTCGCCGATAATGGACGGCCCGTCTCAGGAAGCCGTGCCATGACCGCACAGACCCTCGCCGATCTCGCCAACGTCCCGGGCGTAGCGCCGCGCGATGCCGCGACCCGCGATTTCGTGTTCAACCACACCATGCTGCGGGTCAAGGACCCGGTAGCTTCGCTCGACTTCTATACCCGCGTGCTCGGTTTCACGCTGGTGCGCAAGGCCGATTTCGAACAGGCGAAGTTCTCGCTGTTCTTCCTCTCGCTGGTCGACGACACCGCCAACATCCCGGACGACGAAGATGCCCGTCGCGAATGGCTGGCGCGCCAGCCGGGCGTGCTGGAACTCACCCACAACCACGGCACCGAATCGCAGGACGGCCCGGTCTATCACGACGGCAACAGCGACCCGCGCGGCTTCGGCCACATCTGCGTCAGCGTCCCCGACGTCCGCGCCGCGTGTGCGCGTTTCGAGGAACTGGGCGTCACGTTCCAGAAGCGCCTGACCGACGGCACGATGAAGTCGATCGCCTTCATCAAGGATCCGGATGGGTACTGGGTGGAGATCATCCAGCCCACGAAAATGTGATGTCTTGCGCCGTAGGCGGATGACGCGTTGGCCCCTCTTTCTCCGGGAGAGGGGAAGACCATCGGCGTATGCCGATGGTGGGGTGAGGGCAGGGCTTTGCCGATCTGTTGAGTTTTTTCTGCAGAGCGCGCGAGGAGCACCCTCACCCCAACCCCTCTCCCGAAGGGAGAGGGGCTCAAGAGCAGGAGCGACTCACCTGGTAGCCCACCCCGACCCCGCCTTCTACGCAGCGAAACTGGCACCTCTCCCTCCGGGAGAGGTCGACGCACGCAGTGCGTCGGGTGAGGGCGGAACGTCAGCTGCGACGCCTAAGGATTCGCGGCATCGCGAACCGGGCGATCAGCCTGCGCGCGAGTAGCGAGGGGTTTCGCTTCGCGCTAACCCCATCCCGCGCAACGCGAGAGATCAGCCCCGCGTCGCCGCCAACCGCGACAGAAAATCCTTGCGCCACGCGTGGATGTCGTACTCGCGGATCCGCGTGATCATCGATTGCCAGCGCTCGCGTCGTGCTTCCCGCGGCATCGCCATCGCCGCGGCGATCGCGTCGGCGACACCGTCGCTGTCGAACGGGTTCACCAGCAGCGCGCCATCGAGTTCGCGCGCGGCACCGGCGAAGATCGACAGCACCAGCGCGCCGGGATCGTCGCCATCCTGCGAGGCCACGTATTCCTTGGCGACCAGATTCATGCCGTCGCGCAATGGGGTGACCAGCGCCATGCGCGACAGGCGGTAGAAGCCGGTCAGCGCGGGATGCGGATACGTCCGGTTGACGTAGCGCACCGGTGTCCAGTCGGGCTCGGAATGCGCGCCGTTGATGTGGCCGGCGTACTGCTCCAGTTCACGGCGCAACGTGCGGTAGCTGGCGACGCCGCCGCGCGAGACGGGCGCGATCTGCAGATAGGTCATCTTGCCGCGCTGGTCGGCATGGCGCTCGAAGAACCGCTGGATCGCGCGGAAGCGTTCCGGGAGACCCTTCGAGTAATCCAGCCGGTCGACGCCGATCGCCAGTGCGCGGCCGTTGAGGCTGGCGTGCATGCGCTTGGTCGTCGCGCTGCGTGAAGCGGTCTCGGCCAGGGATTCGATCACGCCGGCGTCGATGCCGATCGGGAATGCTGCTGCGCTGAAGCGACGGCCGTCGTGGTCGCGCAGGTCGCCCTGGCCCGCGACCTGGCCGCCGCGGAACAGGCGGATGTAATCCTGGAAGCGTTCGAGATCGCGCTCGGTCTGGAAACCGACGAGGTCGTAGGACGACAGCGCGCCGAAGGTCTTCTCGTGATGGGGCAGGCCGGCGACGATGTCGGCCGAGGGAAACGGCACGTGCAGGAAGAAGCCGATGCGTGCACGCACACCGCGCTTGCGCAGCTCCTGCGCGAGCGGAAACAGGTGGTAGTCCTGCACCCAGACGATGTCGTCGTCGCGCAGTTCTTTCGACAGCTTCTCGGCGAACAGCGCATTGACGCCGCGATAGGCGGCCTGGGTCAGCGCGTTGTAGTCGACGAGATCCAGGCGGAAGTGCAGCAGCGGCCACAACGTGCGGTTGGAGAAGCCGTTGTAGTAGCCCTCGTAATCCTCGCGCGACAGATCGACGGTGAGGTACTCGATGCCGTCCGCCTGCTGATGGTGCAGCTCGCCCGAGTGTGCACGCGCGACCTTGCCGCTCCAGCCGAACCACAGGCCGCCGGTCTCCTTGAGCGCCGCGTCGAGCGCGGTCGCGAGGCCGCCGTTCTGGCTGGCGCCCGGCAACGCGACACGGTTGGAGACGACGACCAGGCGGCTCATGCCGCTTCCTGCCAGGACCGCGACAACCGCATTGCCGCCATGATCAGACCGACGTGCGAGTACGTCTGCGGGAAGTTGCCCCAGGCCTCGCCGGTCTCGAACGACAGGTCTTCCGACAGCAGGCCGAGGTGGTTGCGACGCGACAGCAGGGTCTCGAACAGCTGCCGCGCTTCATGCGTGCGACCGATCGATGCCAGCGCGTCGATGTACCAGAACGTGCAGATCGTGAAGCTGGTTTCCGGCGTGCCGAAGTCATCGGGCGTCACGTAGCGGAACAGGCCGTCGCCGTGGCGCAGCGACTGGCCGATCGCCTCGACCGTGCCGATGAAGCGCGGGTCTTCCGGCGTCACGAAGCCGAGATCGGCGAGCAGCAGTAGCGAGGCATCGAGCCGGTCGCCACCGAAGGCATCGGCGAAATGGCCGAGCTCGGCATTCCACGCTTCGCCGAGAATCCGCTCGCGCATGCCGTCGGCGCGTTCGCGCCAGACGCCGATGCGTTCGTCGATGCCGAGCTGTCCGGCGATCCGCGCGAGCCGGTCGCAGGCTGCCCAGCACATCACCGCCGAATACGTGTGCACATGCGCCTTGCCACGGAATTCCCATAGGCCGGCGTCGGGCTGATCAAAAAGCTTGAACGCGAGTTCGCCCAGCGGTTCGAGCTTGCGGAACGTCGCCTCGTCGCCGCGATGCTCCAGACGACGGTCGAAGAACAGCTGCGTGGATGCGAGCACGACGCTGCCGTAGGTGTCGTGCTGGCGCTGCACATAGGCGAGATTGCCGCGGCGCACCGGCCCCATGCCGCGATAGCCGTCCAGCGCCGGCATCGTTTCTTCGGTGAGCGTGTGCTCGAAGCCGATGCCGTACAGCGGCTGCATGTCGCCGTCGTCGCTGACGGTGAGGTTGAAGATGTAGCGGATGTACTCCTCCATCGTGCGCGTCGCGCCGAGACGGTTGAGCGCGCGCACGACGAACGCTGAATCGCGCATCCAGCAGTAGCGGTAATCCCAGTTGCGCTCGGTGTCAGCGGCCTCGGGGATCGAGGTCGTCATCGCCGCGATGATGCCGCCGCTGTCCTCGTACTGGCACAGCTTCAGCGTGATCGCGCTGCGGATCACCGCTTCCTGGAAGTCGAGTGGGATCGACAGATAGCGCACCCATTCGCGCCAGTAGTTCGTCGTGCGATGCAGGCCGTCGCGTACGAATTCCGGCAATGGCTGGGTCACGGTCTCGTCGGGGCCGAGCAGGAAGTGCAGGTCGCGATCGAGCACGAACGGCAGGCCGTCGCGCAACAGGCGGATCGGCAGATCGGTGGTCGCACGCAGCGTGAAACCGGGCAGCACATAACGGATGTGGTTGCTGCCCCAGGTGCTGTCGGGCGCGCGCGCGCCCCAGTCGGCCAGCGGGCGCAGCAGCACGCGGATGCGCGGACTGCCCGACAGCAAGCGCACGCGCCGCATCAGCATCACCGGACGGTAGAAGCGGTCGTGCTGGCGCCAGCGCGGCGCGAAATCGGTGATCTCCAGCGACGCGCCATGCCGGTCGTAGAGCACGGTGCGCAGGATCGCGGTGTTCTCGACGTAGCTCTGTTCGCTGCGTTCGAAATCGTCGAGTTCGATCGACCAGTCGCCGTGGCCCTCCTTCGGCGACAGCAGCGCGCAGAACGCGGGGTCGCCGTCGAACGCGGGCAGGCAGGACCACACCAGACGCGCGTTGCGGTCGAACAGCGCGCCGAAGCTGCCGTTGCCGACGAGGCCGAGATCGAGGCTGGGAGCGAGCGGTTGGGTCATCGGGAAGTCTCCGGATTCGGGTCTGCGGGTACGCCGAGCCACGCATGGATCGCAGCGGGATTGGCCAGACGGAAGCGGGCGGCACTGCCGGCGCGATCACCGACCAGCACGCTGATGCCGCCATGGGCGTTGACGGCCGAGAAGCCGGGTTCGTCGGTGAGATCGTCGCCGGCGAACACCGGCACGCGGCCTTTGAACGGCGCTTCTTCGAGAAACGCGAGGATCGCGCTGCCCTTGTCGGCGTGGCGCGGGCGCAGTTCGATCACGTGATCGCCGGGTTGCAGCTGGTAGTCGGGCAGTCCGCTGAGTGCACCGGCAGCGAACGCGCGCAGCGCGAGTTCGGCGGCGGCCTTGTGCGCGGGCGCGACCATCCGCCAGTGCAGACCGAGCGCCGCGCCCTTGTCTTCGACCAGTGCGCCGGGATGCGCGTCGATCAAGGCGATCGCCGCATCCCGTGCGCGCAGCAGTGCAGGCGGCACGTCGCCGGCGGTGCCGGTGTGGCCGAGACGGCGTCGCTCCACGCCATGCAGGCCGGCAGCCGCGAACACCTGCGGCGCGAACAACTGGTCGAGCGTGGCGAGATTGCGACCGCTGACCAGCGCCAGCGCACCGCCCAAGGCCTGCTGCAGGACGGTCAGACGCGCGAGCAGTGCTGGCGGGACTTCGACCGCGTCGGGGCGCGGCGCGAACGGCAACAGGCAGCCGTCGACATCGAGAAACAACGCCGCATTCGCCGGCAGCGTGGGCGGCGGGGGCAACGCGGTCGCGGCCGGCGTCAGGAAGGGTGGGGTGGCTTCCGGTGATTGGCGCATTGCAGCATCATGGCCACGCGTCCGGAAAACCGATGTGAACCCTGCCCGCCCGACCGCGTCATCCACTGCGTCGCACGACGGTCCGATCGTCGTGTTCGACGGCGTCTGCGCGCTGTGCAGCGGCTGGGTGCACTTCCTGCTGCGCCACGATCGACGCGCCGGTTTCCGCTTCGCCGCGATGCAGGACCGCGTGGGCCACGACTTGCTGGTCGCGCACGGGATCGATCCCGCCGATCCGGTGTCGTTCCTGCTGGTCGATGGCGACGCCGGCTGGCATGACAGCGACGGCGTCATCGAAGTGCTGCAGCGTCTCGGTGGCGTGTGGCGCGTTGCGGCTGTGCTGCGCGTCGTGCCGCGTGCGTGGCGGGACCCGGCCTATCGCCTGCTTGCGCGCAACCGGTATCGCGTGTTCGGGCGCCGGGAGACGTGCATGGTGCCGCCGACCGAGGTGCGCGCGCGGTTTCTGTAGGCCGGAGCAGGCGGTCTGCCGGAACCGATGAAGCGATCGGCGAGGAAGTCACAGCCCGCTTGCTGTCAGTCGTCCGCCGCAATCCCACCATCCAGCTCCGGGTAATGCCGGAAGATCCCGTTGGTGTTGAACGCCAGCCGGCGCTCTGATGCCAGATACGCGGCGATGTGCGGCCGCGCCGCGATCCGCGCTTCCAGCTTGCGCAGCTGCGGAATCTTCGGCCCCAGCGCCTGCATCGCCTTCGGATACGCGTAGTCGAGCCCACGCACGATCTGGAACAGCGACAGGTCGACATAGGAATGCGCGCCCAGGGCATACCCGTTTCCGCGGGTCACCACCTGCTCGAAGTAGCCGAGGAACTTCGGCAGCCGGTTCTCACGTAGATCGGCGGCGCGTCGCTTCGCGGCGTCCTTCTGGTCTTCGTAGTACGCGGCGCTGGCGATCGGATGGTGGCTGTCGTGGATCTCGGTGACGAGGTCGGCAATGGTGAGCTGCAGTTGCAGCGCCTGCAGTCGCGCGGCTTCGTCCTCGGGCACCAGATCGAGTCGCGGCCCGAGAAAGTGGAGGATGTTGGCGACCTGGGCGACGACGAGGTCGCCTGACACCAGAAACGGCGGCGCGAACGGGTGGGCGCCCGTGCGGTCGCCGTCGAGGAAGGGTTGCATCGCGTCGTCGCCGTCCACGCGGGCCACGTCGACGTAATCGGCGCCGGCGTCCTCCAACGCGAGGCGCACGAACTCGCCACGGCCCTGGATGCCGGTCCAGTAATAGAGCTGGTAGGTCATGTGCGGTTCCACGAGCGGGCAGGCGGCCACCGTAGGACCGCCCGCGCAAGCGGCGGGTGAGGGCCTCGGCAGGATTCCGTTGCGCTCCGGACGCCGTGCCGGCCCCGACCCGCTTGCAACACGCCGCTTCGACCGCATCTGTTGGACATTGCCGGCGCGGCCGGCCCCGATCTCCCGAGGATTTCCCGATGCGGATGGACAAGCTCACTTCGCGTTTCCAGCAGGCGTTGAGCGACGCGCAGTCGCTGGCCGTGGGCCGCGACCACAATTTCATCGAACCGGTGCATCTGCTGCTGGCGCTGCTCGACCAGCAGGGCGGCGGTACCCGCCCGCTGCTCGGCCAGGCCGGCGTCAACGTGCCGGTGCTGCGCGAGCGCCTGACCGAAGCCATGGACCGGCTGCCCAAGGTCACCGGCCAGGCCGGACAGCTGTCGGTCGGCAACGATCTCTCACGCCTGCTCAACGTGACCGACAAGCTGGCCCAGCAGCGCGGCGATGCGTTCATCGCCTCCGAGCTGTTCGTGCTTGCGGCGCTGGACGACAGCGGCGATGCCGGCAAGGCATTGAAGGCGGCCGGTGCCGACAAGGCACGCCTCGAAGCCGCAATCACGAAGGTGCGCGGCGGCGAGAGCGTGAAGGACGAGAACGCCGAGGACGCGCGCCAGGCGCTGGAGAAATACACCATCGATCTGACCGCGCGTGCCGAGAGCGGCAAGCTCGATCCGGTGGTCGGCCGCGACGAGGAAATCCGCCGCACGATCCAGGTGCTGCAGCGGCGCACGAAGAACAATCCGGTGCTGATCGGCGAGCCGGGCGTGGGTAAGACCGCGATCGTCGAAGGCCTGGCCCAGCGCATCATCAACAACGAAGTGCCCGAAGGCCTGCGCGGCAAGCGGGTGCTCTCGCTCGACATGGGCGCGCTGATCGCCGGCGCCAAGTTCCGCGGCGAGTTCGAGGAGCGCCTCAAGGGCGTGCTCAACGATCTGTCGAAGAACGAGGGCCAGATCATCCTCTTCATCGACGAACTGCACACGATGGTCGGCGCCGGCAAGGCCGAAGGCTCGATGGATGCCGGCAACATGCTCAAGCCGGCGCTCGCGCGCGGCGAATTGCACTGCATCGGCGCGACCACGCTCGACGAATACCGCAAGTACGTCGAGAAGGACGCCGCGCTGGAGCGTCGCTTCCAGAAGGTGTTCGTCGGCGAGCCGAGCGTCGAGGACACGATCGCGATCCTGCGTGGCCTCAAGGAGCGTTACGCGGTGCACCACGGCGTGGAGATCACCGATCCGGCGATCGTCGCCGCGGCCACATTGTCGAACCGTTACATCGCCGACCGCCAGTTGCCGGACAAGGCCATCGACCTGATGGACGAGGCGGCGTCGCGCATCCGCATGGAGATCGACTCCAAGCCGGAGGAGCTCGACCGCAAGGAACGTCGCCTGATCCAGCTCAAGATCCAGCGCGAAGCGTTGAAGAAAGAGAAGGACGCCGAATCGAAGCAGCGCCTGGCCGATCTCGAAGCCGAGATCGCCACGCTCGAGCGCGCCTACAACGACATGGAGGAAATCTGGAAGGCCGAGAAGGCGAGCGTGCAGGGCGCGACGAAGATCAAGGAGCAGATCGAAGCGGCCAAGCATGATCTGGAATCCGCGCAGCGCACGCAGGATTACGCACGCATGAGCGAGATCCAGTACGGACGCATTCCGGAACTGGAGAAGCAGCTGCAGGCCGCGCAGGAAGCCGAGACCCAGGGTTTCACCCTGCTGCAGGACAAGGTGACGGCGGAAGAAATCGCCCAGGTCGTCGCGCGCTGGACCGGCATTCCGGTCAGCAAGATGCTCGAGGGCGAGCGCGAGAAGCTGCTGGCGATGGAATCGCAGCTGCATACGCGCGTGATCGGCCAAGAGGAAGCGATCAAGGTCGTGTCCGATTCGGTGCGCCGCTCGCGCGCCGGGCTCAGCGATCCCGATCGCCCGACCGGCTCGTTCCTGTTTCTCGGCCCGACCGGTGTCGGCAAGACCGAGCTGTGCAAGGCGCTGGCCGAATTCCTGTTCGACAGCCAGGACGCGATGGTGCGCATCGACATGAGCGAGTTCATGGAGAAGCACTCGGTCGCGCGCCTGATCGGCGCACCCCCGGGTTACGTCGGCTACGAGGAAGGCGGGTATCTGACCGAAGCCGTGCGCCGTCGCCCGTACAGCGTGATCCTGCTCGACGAAGTGGAGAAGGCGCATCCGGACGTCTTCAACATCCTGCTGCAAGTGCTCGACGACGGCCGTCTGACCGACGGGCAGGGCCGCACCGTCGATTTCCGCAACGTCGTCATCGTGATGACCTCGAATCTCGGCTCGCACCAGATCCAGGAAATGAGCGAGCGCGGCACCGATGCCGACAGCGCCGAGGGCTACACGCAGATGAAGGCGGCGGTGATGGGCGTAGTGCAGGCGCATTTCCGCCCGGAGTTCATCAACCGGCTCGACGACATCGTCGTGTTCCATCCGCTGCAGAAAGCGCAGATCCGCGAGATCGCGAAGATCCAGCTGCGCGGTCTCGACAAGCGTCTGGCCGAACGCGGGCTGCGCATCGAAGTGTCGGATGCCGCGTTCGATCTGCTCGGCAATGTTGGCTTCGATCCGGTCTACGGCGCGCGTCCGCTCAAGCGCGCGATCCAGCAGCAGCTGGAAAACCCACTGGCGCAACGCATCCTGTCGGGCGCGTTCGTCAGCGGCGACACCATCCAGGTCGACGCCGCCGGTGGCCAGCTGGCGTTCGAGCAGGGCTGACACCCGCCGCAATGACGCCGGTCCACCGCAGCCGCGGTGGCCGGCGTCGCGATGCGATCGCGTCATCGGAAGCACAGCGCCTTGACGCATGCTCACGCGGCGGCTGCCACGATGGCGTTCGTCCGCGGCCCGAGGCACGTCCATGCGCATCCTGATCACCGGCGGCAGCGGCTTCATCGGCAGCGCGCTGACTGCCCGTCTGCAACGCGACGGGGCACACGTCACCTGGCTGTCGCGGCGCGCGTCCACGCCCTCGCCCGAGGGCGTCGAGGTGCGCGACTACGCCTCGCTGTGGGCCGATGACCGTTTCGACGCGGTGGTGAATCTCGCCGGCGCGGGCATTGCCGACACGCGATGGAGCGCATCGCGCAAGCAGACGTTGCGCGACAGCCGTCTGATTCCGACCGGCGTGCTGACCGACTGGATCCGCTCGGTGCACACGCCGCCGAAAGTTCTGCTCAGCGGTTCGGCGATCGGCTGGTACGGCGCACAGGGCGATGCGCCACTGGACGAAGACAGCGCGCCGCACGACGAATTCCAGCATCGCCTGTGCGCCGACTGGGAAGACGCCGCGCGTGCGGCCGAGGACCGCGTGCCGGTGGTGCTGCTGCGCACCGGCGTCGTGCTGCATCCGGCGGGCGGCATGCTGCAGCGCCTGCGGCTGCCGTTCCAGTTCGGACTCGGTGCGCGTCTGGGCGATGGTCGCCAGGTGCTGAGCTGGATCGCGCGGGAGGACTGGATCGACGCGGCGGTGTCGTTGCTGCGCGCGCATCTCGATGGCGCTGCCGACGCGCCGACCGGTGCCTTCAATCTCACCGCGCCCGAGCCGGTCGCCAACACCCGTTTCACCCGCGCGCTGGCCGATGCGCTGCGGCGTCCGGCACTGCTGGCGGTGCCGGCGAAGGCGCTGGAACTCGGTCTGGGCGAGATGGCGACGCTGCTCGTCGATGGCCAGTGCGTGTTGCCTGCGCGCCTGCAACAGCGTGGCCACGCGTTCGCCTGGCCGACGCTGGAACCGTATCTGGAATCCGTGCTGCGCTGATCCACATTGCGCCGAGGCCGCGCTGCGCAAGATCGGGTACGCGCACCGGCCGTCGGAACCGGATACTCGCGGCAAGCCCATCGCGAGTGCCGCCATGAAAGCAGACACCCGGACCCGTCTCGCACCGCGCATCGCCGCCGTCGCCGGGCACCTGCAGGACATCGTCGCCAAGGGCGCGGCGCTGCCGCCGCTGGAGACGCTTGCGCGCCAGGCCAGCCTGTCGCCGTTCCACTTCCATCGCGTGTGGCGCGCGGCGACCGGCGAAACGCTGGGCCGCACCCTGACGCGACTGCGCCTGTCGCGCGCGCTGCAGTTGCTGGCCGCGGGCGAGACGGTCACACAGGCTGCGCTCGCGGTCGGCTATGCCAGTCCGCAGGCATTGGCCCGCACGTTCCGGCAAACGCTCGACGTCACGCCTGCCGGGTTGCGCGGCCGGACGGCACAGGCGACTGCGTTGCTGGATCGGCTGCAACCGCCCTCGCCGCAGACGTTCGAGCCGCTGGCCGTCGAGCTGGTCGAGATCGCACCGTTCGACGTCGTGGCCCTGCGTGCGCGCGGCGCGTTCGATGATCTCGACGATGCGTTCGGGCGTCTGTTCGGCTGGGCCGAAACGGCCGGTCTGGTGGACGGCATCGATGCACTGATCGGCGTGCCGCTGGGCGATCACCGCGACCTGCCGCCGCACGCGCTGCAGTTCGATGCCGCGGTGCGGCTGTCGATTCCGGCGAGTGTGCCGCGGCCGCTGCGCAGGCTGACGATCGGCGGTGGTCGCCACGCCCGCGTGCGCCACGTCGGTCCGTATTCGGGCCTGGAAAACATGACAGATCGTCTGCTGGCGCAGTGGTGGCCGGGCAGCGGCGAAGGCCTGCGCGATGCGCCGCTGCACTACCACTTCCTCGACGATCCCGAGCAGGTGGCAGAGGCCGATCTGCGCGCCGACATCCTGTTGCCGCTGGACGACTGAGGCGCGGCGCTTAGCCCGCGAGGACGCGCACTGGATCGTCCGGCGTCTGCTGCAGTCGCGTCCGCAGCTGCGCCATGCCGGCGGTCGCGGTCAATGGCCAGTGCGCAGTCGCACGCGACGACAGCGGCGTCGCCTGCGGATTGATGTCGAGCACCGGCGTGCCGGTGCGCAACGCGCGTTCGGGCAGGCCGGCAGCGGGCCACACCAGTGACGAGGTGCCGACGACGACCAGCAGATCGCAGGCGTCGACAGCCGCTTCGGCTGCGTCCCAGGCGTCTGCCGGCAATGATTCGCCGAACCATACGACATCGGGCCGGAACGCTGCGCCGCAGATCACGCACGCAGGCGGCGTTTCGCGCGTGCCGCCTTCGGGTGGCGACGGCGCCGCGAGGATCGGATCAGGCGTGATGCGCGCACCGCAGCCGATGCAGCGCGAGGCCAGCAGCCGGCCATGCAGATGCAACACGTCGCGTGCGCCGCCGCGTTCGTGCAGGTCGTCGACGTTCTGGGTGACCACGGTCAGCGCGTGACCGTCGCCGACGAGCGCGGCGACATCGACGTGCGCGGCATTCGGCGCGGCCGCGGCCACCATCGCCGCGCGCCAGCGGTACCAGCCCCAGACGAGCGCGGGATCGGCGCGGAACGCGTCTTCGGTCGCGAGGCGCTCGGCGTCGAAGCGCGCCCACAGGCCGGTCAGCGCATCGCGAAACGTCGGGATGCCGCTCTCGGCCGAGATGCCGGCGCCGCTGAGCACGACCAGGCGCATCGTCAAACGGGCTGGATCGCCTCGACCGGCGTCGATCCCGGACGCACCGGACGGAACGGCGGCGTCGACATCACCATCTCCGCCAGCGAATACGCCAGCTCGCGTTCGGCCAGCACCGCGCCGTCGGCGCCGTGCTGCAGCAGATGTTTGACCTCGCCATCGCTGTGCGCGCGCGCCAGCACGGTGAGCGCGGGATTGACCGCCTTCATGCGCTCGATCGCCTCGCCGGCTTCGAGCGCCTGCGGAATCGCGAAGATCGCCAGCGCCGCGCGATCAGGCGCCGCGTCGAGCATCACCGGTTCCGACGCGATATTGCCGCGGACGACGGTGAAACCACGTTCGCGGCCGCGACGCACGAGTTCGTTGTCGTCCTCGACGACGACCAGCGGCACGCCGCGCTGCTTGAGCAGATCGGCCAGCTGGCGACCGACGCGGCCGTAGCCGACGAGGATCGCGTGCCCGTGCAGATCGTCCGGCACGCCGTGCTCGGGCGGCAGCGGCGCTTCGTGCGCGGCCGATGCGGCGCGCGCGGCGAGTTCCTGCTTCGCCTGCCAGCGGTCGAGCCAGCCGAACAGCAGCGGATTGACCACGATCGACAGCAACGCGCCGGCCAGCACCAGATCGCGCCCGGTTTCGGGCAGCAGCTTCAGCGCGACGCCGAGCCCGACGAGGATGAAGGAGAACTCGCCGATCTGCGCGAGGCTGGTCGAGATCGTCAGCGCGGTCGAACGCGGGTGCTTGAACAACCGCACGATGTAGTACGCGGCGATCGACTTGCCGACCACGATGATCAGGAACGTCGCCAGCACCTGCCAGGGATGTTCGATCAGGATGTTGGGATTGAACAGCATGCCCACCGAGACGAAGAACAGCACCGCGAACGCATCGCGCAAGGGAAGCGAATCGTTCGCCGCCTCGTGGCTGAATTCCGATTCGTTGAGCACCATGCCGGCGAAGAACGCGCCGAGCGCGAACGACACACCGAACAGTGCGGATGCACCGAAGGCCACGCCCAGCGCGATCGCCAGCACCGACAGGGTGAACAGCTCGCGCTGGCCGGTGCCGGCGATGCGCTCGAGTACCCACGGAATCACCCGGCGGCCGACCAGCAGCATCACCGCGACGAAGGCGCTGACCTTGATCAGCGTCCACAGGATCATCAGCGTGATCGCGCCGGCGCCGGGCGGCGTCGCGCCACCGCGATCGGTGTAGATATCGGCGAGCACCGGCAGCAGCACCAGCGCCAGCACCATCACCAGATCCTCGACGATCAGCCAGCCGACCGCGATCTTGCCGCGCCGGGTATCCAGCAATCGCCGCTCTTCCATCGCGCGCAGCAGCACCACCGTACTGGCGACCGACAGCGCGAGACCGAACACGAAGCCGCTGACCATCGGCCAGCCCATCAGCCACGCCAGCACCCAGCCGAGCACGGTCGCGACGGTGATCTGCGCGATGGCGCCGGGAATCGCGATGGACTTCACGTCCATCAGATCCTTGAGCGAGAAGTGCAGGCCGACGCCGAACATCAGCAGCATCACGCCGATCTCGGCGAGCTGGTTGGCGAGGTCCTGGTCGGCGACGAAGCCGGGCGTGAATGGTCCGACGATGATGCCCGCGACGAGATAGCCCACCAGCGGCGAGAGCCGCAACTTGTTGGCGAGCGCGCCGAACACGAAGGCCATGCCGAGGCCGACGGCGACGATGTTGATCAGGTCGGTGTTGTGCGGCATCGAGGCTTCGCGCTGGACTGGTCTTGCAGTGTCGCCGACGCATTGCGACAGGGGCAAGCAGCAATGTGTGCGTTCTTCGTCGATTTCCGGTGTTGGCGATGGCAAAGGCCGCGAACGGGCGGGAATGTGACGGTCAAACGGCGGGTATCGAGGTGCATCGAACGCAGGTGTTCGCTTCGACGTGCGAATTCTGCAGAGTCCGCTTCGGCATCCGTAGGCGATCGGTGGAAGCAAGCATCCGAAGCAGCAGAACCTGACGATCCGACAGCGGACGGGCGGGCGCGGGCCGCGTCGAGCGCGCCATGGAGGGTGCGCGCCCGAGTCAGGGCACGATGCCCTGACCGAGGGACGAGCGGTCCGCACCCGCCCGGCCGCTGGGTCTCCGAAGTCAATGTCGGTTCGATCCAAGCTCGCCGAGCGTCCGGAAGAAATCCAGAACCCCGAAACGACGATGCCCCGGCAAGCCGGGGCATCGAAGCGCAATCGACGAAGCCGATTACCAGTTGTAGGCGACCTTCGCGTAGGCGAACGCGCCGCCGAAGCCGAACGGCGAGAGGTTGCTGTAAGGGAATTGTCCGTTGGTCGAGTTGCCGAAGATGTTCTCGTCCGGGTACTCGTTGAGCACGTTGTCCGCGCCCAGCGTCAGGGCCCAGTTGTCGCCCGGCTTGAACGTCGCCGACAGATCGAGCAGCCACTTGGCGCCGTACTTCTGGTCGAGCGCCGCGTTGTTCGGCGTCGTGCGCACGCTGCCGTAGCGCGTGGTCGACACCGCGAGCGCCCAGTCGTCCACGTTCCAGGTGCCCGAGAGCAGCAGCTTGTTGCGCGGGAAGCCGTCCTCGATGCGGCCGATCTCGACGCGGTCGATGCGCTCGAGGTTCAGGCCGTTCTGCGCCAGTTCTTCCGGGTTGGCCGCGATGCGGGTGATCTCGGTCTTGGTGTGGTTGTAGCCGGCGGTCAGATCGAGGCTGCTGGCGGCGAGATCCCAGCGGTAGCTGCCGACGACGTCGATGCCGCGCGTACGCGTGTCGATGGCATTGGTGAAGTAACGGCCGCCGGTGATGCCGAAGATGCCCTGCGATTCGAGCAGGCGACGCACCGCGTCACCGGTGAGGTTGGACGACAGCGCGATGCGGTCGTCGACATCGATCTGGTAGGCGTCGACGGTGACGTAGAGATTGTCGACCGGCTGCAGCACCAGACCCAGGCTGTAGGACAGCGATTCCTCGGGCTTCAGCGCCTCGGCGCCGAAGGCCTGCGCGACCGGGCTGCTGGCCGGGAACGTGCGGATCTCGAACGGCGTGGTGATGCCGGCGATGAAGGTCGTGCTGACGGTCTGGAAATACTGCTGCGCCAGCGACGGCGCGCGGAAGCCGCTCGACACCGTGCCGCGCAGCGCGATCGCATCGTTGAACGCGTATCGCGCCGAAAGCTTGCCCGAGACCTGGCTGCCGAAATCGTCGTAGTCCTCGTAACGCGCCGCGGCGCCGGCCGAGAACTTCTCGGTCAGGTCCGCTTCCAGGCCCGCGTATACCGCGTGGCTGTCGCGGTCGAACGCACCGGCGACTTCGGGCGCGAAACCGCCGAAGCCCTGTGCACCTGCGCCCGCACCGGGCGCGCCGAGGCCGGCGTTCGCGTAGGAACCGAACTCGCCCGGCGACTGGTTCCACTTCTCGTTGCGACCTTCCACGCCGAACGACAGCGTCGCCGGATAGGCAAGGCCGAGTTCCAGCGGACGGCTGATGTCGAGGTTGACGATGTTCTGCGTCGTCTCCAGCGCGCCGTCGTAGAACGACGTCGGCGAGGTCGCGCCCAGGCTCGCGTTGAGCGTGTTGCGCGTATAGAACTCGAGGTGGTTGTAGCCGTAGTTGTAGCTCAGGTCCCAGTTCCACTCGCCCGCGTGGCCCTTGACGCCGGCGACCAGCGACCGGTCCTTGGAGATGTTGTTGATCTCCGGCAGGAAGCCGTCGGGATAGACGCTGCGGATGTTCTGCGCGGTATTGCCCGGTGCGCGGAAGAACGCGAACGAGGTGATGTCGCGATTGCTCGCGGTACCGAAGCCGTAGACGCTGATGCTGTCGGTCAGGGCGATGTCGGTGTTGAAACCGACCGCACCGAAATCGACTTCCGGCTCGCCGATCACAAAGGCCTTCTGGCCGAGCGCAGGCTGGGTGACGCCGGGCGTGCCGGCGAACGGACGCGCACGGTTGGTCTCTTCCTGCTGGCCGACCTGCGCCGACAGATGCAGGAAGCCGCGCTCACCGAGCGCCAGGCCGGTGTCGCCGGCGATCTGGGTCTGCTTGCCGTCGCCGGCCGAGTACTGGCCCGCGCTCACCGACAGGCTGCCGCCTTCGGACGATCCCTTCAGCACCACGTTGACGACGCCGGCGATCGCATCGGAGCCGTACTGCGCCGACGCGCCATCGCGCAGCACTTCGACGCGGTCGATCGCCGAGATCGGAATGGTGTTGAGGTCGACCGGCGACGAACCGCGGCCGATCGTGCCGTTGAGATTGAGCAGCGACGAGGTGTGGCGGCGCTTGCCGTTGACCAGCACCAGCACCTGGTCGGGTGCGAGGCCGCGCAGCTGCGCCGGACGGATCGCCGAGGTGCCGTCGGTCAGCGCGGGGCGCGGAAAGTTCAGCGAGGGCAGGGCGCGGGCGAGCGCGGTCGCCAGTTCCGTCGTGCCGGAGGCGGTCAGCGTCTCGGACGTGATGATGTCGATCGGCGACTGCGATTCGGCGACGGTGCGGTCGCTGACGCGGGTGCCGGTGACGATCAGCGTGTCGAGTGTGGAGGTGCGCGCTTGCGTGTCGGCGGGCGCCTGCTGGGCGAATGCGGCGGTCGGGAACACCAGCGCCGCGGCGACGGCGAGGGTCAAACGGTGGGGGCGAAGCATCGGGGGAGGCCTGTTGTTGGAAATTCGTAAAGACGATTGGAGCGCGTTGTCCTGAAACCGTCAATGATCATAAAAATGCGATCCAATCGTTCCTTTGGTGGAACGAAGGTATCGACCGTAAACGACGACGCCCCGGCAGGCCGGGGCGTCGAGGACTCGCGGTGTGACGCGGGGATTTACCAGCGGTAGGCGGCGTTCGCGTAGACGAAGGCGCCGTTGAAGCCGAACGGCGAACTGCCACTCCACGGCAGCTGGCCGCCGGTGGAGTTCGCGAACAGCACTTCGTCGGGATACTCGTTGAGCACATTGTCGCCGCCGACGGTGAACTTCCATTTGTCGAGTGCGTAGGAGAACGCGAGATCCAGCGTCCAGGCCGCATCGAAGGTCTGGTCGAGCGCGGCGGTGCTGCCGAGCACGCTGAAGTCGCCGTAGCGCGTGGCATTGGCCGTCGCTTCGAACCCGCCGACGGTCCAGGTGCCGCCGAGCAGGATCTTGTCGCGCGGCGCGCCGACCTCGAAGCGGCCGCGTTCGACCCGGTCGAAGCGCACCGCGGTCGGATCGATCGCGGTCAGCGTGGCCGGGTTCTCGGCCACCCGGTCGATGGTGGTCTTGTTGTAGTTGTAGCCGAGCGTCAGATCGAGCTGGCTGTTGGCCAGCGCCCAGCCGTAGGTGCCGACCAGGTCCACGCCCTTGGTCGTGGTGTCGATGGCATTGGTGAAGTAGCGACCGCCGCCGAC
This sequence comes from Luteimonas sp. Soil_N_1, assembly GCF_057656255.1. NCBI lineage: Bacteria > Pseudomonadati > Pseudomonadota > Gammaproteobacteria > Lysobacterales > Lysobacteraceae > Luteimonas > Luteimonas sp. Soil_N_1. Next base: position 107,498 of record NZ_JBDGKS010000002.1, on the reverse strand, counting down.
ACCGGCGAAGCCGTTGGCCTGCAGGTAGTTGCGGACCGGCGCCGAGGTCAGGTTGGCCGACAGCGAGATGCGGTCATCGACCTTGATCTGGTAGGCGTCGATGGTGACGTAGAGGTTGTCGACCGGCTGCAGCACCAGGCCCAGGCTGTAGTTGGTCGACTCTTCGGCGCGCAGCGGTTCGGCGCCCAGCGCGATTGCCGCCGGGTTGGTCACCCGGAAGGTCACGATGTCGAACGGCAGCGTGCCCTGCGGCGTCGCGATGAAGTTCGTCGCCGTCGACTGGAAGTACTGCTGCTGCAGCGACGGCGCGCGGAAGCCGGTCGAAGCCGTCGCGCGCAGGGCGATGGCATCGGTGAACTCGTAGCGGCTGGAGATCTTGAAGTTGCTGGTGTCGCCGAAATCGCTGAAGTCCTCATAGCGACCGGCCACGCCGAGCGACAGCTTGTCGGTGAGGTCGGCTTCGAGACCCGTGTAGAACGACAGCGCATTGCGATCGAAATCGCCGCCGTCGCCGGGACGGAAGCCCGCGAACACCTGTGCGCCCGGCAGCGGCGTGGTCTGGCCCGGCGCGACGACACCACCGTTCGCGTAGGACGACGGCGCGCCCGGCGACTGGATGAAGCCGTCGCCGCGCCACTCGGCGCCGTAGGACCAGGTCACCGGATAGTCGAGGCCCCATTCGAGCTGCTTGCTCAGATCGAGGTTCAGCACGTGCTGGCGGACTTCCAGCGCGCCGGCGTAGAACTCGGTCGGCGACGTCGGCCCCAGGCTCCGGTTGAGCGTGTTGAGGATGTCGAACGTCATCTCGCTGTCGCCGTAGGTGTAGCTGAAGTCGATCGCGGTGCCGCCCGCGGTCTCGGCCTTGAAGCCGGCCGTGAAGTGGTGGTCGGTGGTGACGTTGTTGATCTGCGGCAAGAAGCCGTCGGGATAGATCGACGGGATGTTGCGCGGGTCGCCGGCCGGGCGGAAGAAGCCGTTGGAGAGCGAATCGCGCTTGGTATAGATGCCGGTGCCGTAGAACTGCAGATACTCGGTGACCGGCAGTTCGGCGTTGAACGTCACCGAGCCGTGGTCGACCTCGGGATCGCCCTGGCGCTGCACCACCTGGCCGAGTGGCGCGGTGGTCGGGCCCGGCGCGCCGATGTAGGGCCGCGCGCGGTTGGTCTGGTCCTGGTGCGCGCCCTGCGCGGACAGGTGCACGAAGCCGTCGGTGCCGATGCCGAAACCCGCATCCGCCAGCACCTGGTACTGCTCGCCGTCGCCGGCGCTGTACTGGCCGTAGCGCGCGGACACGCCACCGCTGCCGGCGCGTCCCTTGAGCACGATGTTGATCACGCCGGCGATCGCGTCCGAGCCGTACTGCGCCGACGCGCCATCGCGCAGCACTTCGACGCGTTCGATCGCCGAGATCGGAATGGTGTTGAGGTCGACCGGCGACGAACTGCGGCCCTGCGAGCCGTTGACGTTGACCAGGGCGCCGGAGTGATAGCGCTTGCCGTTGACCAGCACCAGCACGTGATCCGGCGACAGGCCGCGGATCTGTGCCGGTCGCACGGCGTCGGTGCCGTCATTGATCGCCGGCCGCGGGAAGTTCAGCGACGGCAACGCGCGCGACAGCGCGGTGGCCAGTTCCGGCGTGCCGGTGGCGGTCAGCGTTTCCGGCGTAAGGATGTCGATCGGCGACTGCGATTCGGCCACCGTGCGGTCGGAGACCCGCGTGCCGGTGACGATCAGCGTGTCGAGCGTGCGCGGACTCTGTCCGGTGGGTGTGTCCTGGGCGAGGACGGGGCCTGCGGCGAGCGATGCGAGCAGGGCGAGATGCAGCGGGTGTCGGGTCATGCGGCGGTCCTTGTGGGGTAGGAGAGCGATGCGATGCGAAACGACTGCCCTTCGGCTTTAACACGCACGTAACAAACCGGTCAAAGGTTTCATCGGTATCGATGGCCGCCCCCCAACCGCTTCCGCGTTCTGGCGATCCGCGTTCGGTTCCGGTCCCGGAAAGCCGCCCGACAGGCGGCGTCCGGTAGAATCTGCGGCATGATCTCTTTCAAGAATTTCGCCCTGCGGCGCGGCGAACGGCTGCTGCTGTCCGAAATGGACCTGACCATGCACGCCGGCTGGCGCGTGGGCGTCGTCGGCCGCAACGGCACCGGCAAGTCCTCCCTGTTCGCGGCCGTGCGCGGCGAAGTCGAGGCCGACAAGGGCGATCTCGACCTGCCCAACCGCCTGCGTCTGGCCAGCATCGCCCAGGAAATGCCGTCGCTGCCGGACCCGGCCATCGACTTCGTGCTCGGCGGTGACGCCGCGGTGGCCGCCGTGCTCAAGGCCGAGGCCGATGCGTTGGCTGCGGAGGACTGGGAAGCCGTCGCCGATGTGCACATGCGCATGGCCGAAGTCGGCGCCTACGACGCCGGCGCGCGCGCGGGCAAGCTGCTGCACGGTCTGGGCTTTCCGGCCGAGACCCACCAGCGCGCCGTCGCGACGTTCTCCGGCGGCTGGCGCGTGCGTCTGAATCTCGCGCGCGCGCTGATGACGCCCAGCGACATGCTGCTGCTCGACGAGCCGACCAACCATCTCGATCTCGACGCGGTGCTGTGGCTGGAGCAGTGGCTGCTGAAGTATCCGGGCACGCTGCTGCTGATCTCGCATGACCGCGAGTTCCTCGACAACGTCTGCACCCACACGCTGCATCTGCACGGTGGCAAGGCCAAGCTGTACTCCGGCGATTACACCTCGTTTGAGCGCCAGCGCTCCGAGCAGCTGCGCCTGCAGCAGATCACGCACGAGAAGTCGCAGGCCGAGAAGGCGCATCTGCAGAAGTTCATCGACCGCTTCAAGGCCAGCGCGGCCAAGGCCAAGCAGGCGCAGTCGCGGGTCAAGCGTCTGGCCAAGATGGCCGACACCGAAGCGGTGCGCGCCGAGCGCGAGGTGCAGATCGATTTCCCGGCGCCTGTGAAGCTGCCGCACGCGTTGCTGCGCATCAATCACGGCACCTGCGGCTATCCGACCGCGGACGGGCGGGTGGTCATTCTCGACAACGTCGGCTTCGGTCTCGAAGCCGGCGACCGCATCGGCCTGCTCGGCCCGAACGGCGCCGGCAAGTCGACGCTGGTCAAGACGCTGGTCGGCGAACTGCAGTTGCTGGCCGGCGAGCGCTACGCGCACCCGGACCTGCGCATCGGCTACTTCGCCCAGCACACGGTGGAATCGCTGGTCGCCGGCACCTCGCCGATTGACCATCTGCGCGAGATCTCGCCGACCGCGTCGATCCAGTCGTTCCGCGACTTCCTCGGCAAGTGGAGCTTCCCCGGCGATCGCGCGTTCGAAAGCATCGACGGCTTCTCCGGCGGCGAACGCGCGCGTCTGGCGCTGGCGCTGATCGCGTGGCTGCAGCCGAACGTGCTGCTGCTCGACGAACCGACCAACCATCTCGATCTCGAAATGCGCGAGGCCCTGGCCGAAGCGCTCAGCGACTTCGCCGGCGCGATCGTGCTGGTCTCGCATGACCGCCATCTCATCGGCCTGGTCAGCGACACCTTCTGGCGCGTGTCCGACGGCGTGGTGATTCCGTTCGACGGTGATCTCGACGAGTACGCGGCATGGCTGCGCGCGCGTGGCAATGCCGGCGAACTGCGCACGCCACCGCCGACCAAAGCCGACGCGCCCGCAGTTGCCGCCGCGCCGGCCGCGTCGCGTCCGAAGGCCAATCCGCACAAGCTGCAGAAGGCGGAAGGGCGCGTCGCCGAACTCGAGCAGGCGCTGTCGGACATCGACGGCGCGCTTGCCGATCCGGGCACGTATGCCGATCCCGACAAGGCCACGACGCTCGGCCAGCGCCAGGCCGTATTGCGTGCCGAACTCGAACAGGCCGAGGGCGATCTGCTGGCGCTGTACGAGGCTGCATGACCGCGATCCCCGGGCGTGCCCGGGTTGCCGCCCTTGCGGGTGGCGGTTAGGGTGATGCGATGAACACGAATCCGCTCCGACTCGCCCTGATCGCCACCGTGGTATCGCTCGCCGCCTGTGGTGGCAACGAATCCGCCGAACCCGCGCGTCCTGCCGCGGCCAATCCCACCGCCGATGCCGCCGCTGCTGCTGCGGCGGTCGACGCTGCCACCGAACGCGTGCCTGCCGACGAGTTCCTCGCGGCGATCTCGCGTCACTGCGGCGAAGCCTTCGCCGGTCGCATCGTCGCCAACGAGCCGGCACCCGCGCCCGGTGCCGAGCCCGATCCGTTCGAGGGCAAGGAACTCGTCATGCACGTGCGCGACTGCAGCAACCGGAAGGAAGAGCTGCGCATCCCGTTCCACGTCGGTGACGACCATTCGCGCACCTGGATCCTGACCCGCACCGAACACGGCCTGCGTCTCAAGCACGACCACCGCATGCCCGACGGCAGCGACGATCCGGTGACCATGTACGGCGGCGAATCGCAGAACGCCGGCACCGCGCAGCGCCAGGAATTCCCGGTCGACGCCGAGTCCATCGCGCTGTTCGAGAAGGAAGGGCTCAACGCCTCGGTCACCAACACCTGGGCGATGGAAATCGAGCCCGGCCAGCGCTTCGTCTACGAGCTGGCCCGTCCGGGCGGCCGCAAGTTCCAGGTCGAGTTCGACCTGACCAGGACCGTCGCCGCACCGCCGACACCCTGGGGCTACTGACGGCCACCACGGTCGCGCGCCCTCAGGGCGCGCCGGCCGGGGTCAGCCCGTTCTGCGCCTGCAACCACAGGCGCAGTTGTTTCACCGGCTCGCGTTCCGGTCGCGAGCGCAACCGGGTCAGCCAGTAGCGGCCCAGATCGATCCCGGTCCCGAACGGCTGCACCAGCCGGCCTTCGCGCAACTCGCGCTCGAACATCGCCAGGGGCACGAGGGCGACGCCGACCCCGGTCGCGGCCGCCCCGGCGAGCGCCAGCGACGAATCGAACATCGCACCACGCGCCTCGATGCCTTCGACGCCCGCGGCGCGGAACCAGCGTGGCCATTCGTCCTCGCGGTAGGACCGCAGCAGCGGCAGTGCGACCAGATCCTGCGGCGTACGCAGGCGATGGGCGACCGACGGTGCGCAGACCGGTGCGAACCGGGTGTCTGCGATCGGCGTGCACTGCAGGCCCTGCCAGTCGCCGTGGCCGAACCGGATCGCCACATCCAGCCCCTCGCTGGCCAGGTCGATGCGGTTGTTGTGCGTGGACAGGCGCAGATCGACGCCGGGATGGTCCGCTTCGAACCCGGGCAGGCGCGGCAGCAGCCAGCCGTTGACGAAGGTGCCCACTGCGCCGAGCGTGACCACCTCGCGCTCGGCGGTCGAGCTGGCGCGGTTGAGCGCCGCGGCGATGCGGTCGAAGGCCTCGTTGAGCACCGGATACAGCGCCACCGCCTCGTCGCTCAGCGCCACACCGCGCGGCAGCCGGTGGAAGAGGCGGATGCCCAGACCGTCTTCGAGCTTGCGGATCTGATGGCTCAGCGCGGCCTGGCTGACATGCAGTTCCAGCGCTGCCCGGGTGAGGTTCTGGTGGCGGGCGGCGGCCTCGAAGGCGCGCAGCGCGTTGAGCGGCAGAGGCGGTCGGGACATGCGCCGATATTAGTGTTTCGCATGCACTGCAGCGATCAGGGCGCGCAACTTGCCTCCAATCTCTTCACGGCATGAATTTTACTGGGGGCTGGTGCCGAAACAACGCGCTGGTGGCCTGCGCGGCTGGCGCCTAGCCTGGGTATACCGAATCTGCGAGGACGCTTTCATGCCATCACGACGGAATTTCCTGCATTGGGCGGGAGCTGCCTCCATCTCCTTGGCGGCGTTGCCGGTGGTGGCGCGCGCGACGGCCAGCGCGGGTACCCCGGCCGCGGTGGCCGCCGCACAGGACTGGCAAGCGCTGGAAGCAGCGAGCAGTGGACGTCTGGGCGTGACCTTGCTCGACACGGCCACCGGGCGTCGGGTTGGGCATCGACAGGACGAGCGCTTTCCGATGTGCAGCACGTTCAAGGCGGTGCTCGCTGCCGCCGTGCTCGCAAAGGTGGACAGCGCTGCCATGTCTCTGGACACGCGCCTGCCGGTCGACGCGCGCGAGCGCGTGCCGCATTCGCCGGGTACCACCCGCCACTTCGGCAAGGACATGACAGTGCGCGATCTGTGCCGCACCACCATGGTGACCAGTGACAACACAGCGGCCAATCTTCTGCTCGGCGTGGTCGGTGGGCCGGCCGGGCTGACCGCGTGGCTGCGTGGGAGCGGCGATGCGGTGACGCGCAGTGACCGCCTGGAGCCGGAAATGAACCGCTTCACGCCCGGCGACCCGCGCGACACCACCAGCCCTGCGGCGATGGCCCTGACCCTGCAGCGGGTGGTGCTCGCGGATGCCCTGTCACCCGCGTCACGTCAGCAACTGGCCGATTGGCTCATCGACAACGAGACCGGAGATGCCTGCATCCGCGCAGGCGTGGATGCGCGTTGGCGGGTGGGCGACAAGACGGGTAGCAATGGCGTGGACACGCGCAATGACATCGGTGTGCTGTGGCCACTGGCAGGCGGGACGCCCTGGGTACTGACCTGTTATCTGCAGGGTGCAGCGGGCATTGACAGCGCGGCACGCGATGCGGTGTTGGCACGCGCGTCCATGCTGGCCCAGCAGGTGATCGACGCGGGCTGAGCCAGGTTGCGGGAGACCGGGCTGAAAGCCGGCGGCGCACGCTCCGGTCTCAGGACAGTTTGGCGCAGGCACGTCCGGCGGCCGGCGCTGGCGGGTCTGAAGCATCCAGCGATCAGTCGCTTCACGAGTGCGCCGGCGCATGAGGGAGGGGACTCGCCCCCCTCTGCTCGCCGGTAATGGGGAATGTGCGGCCGAAAACGGCCGCCACCCTGCAAAAATCCAGCACAATCGCGCCCGGCCGGCTTGAAGCGGCCCGTGGCGCCCGCAAGTCGGTCGTCCGCACTTTCCCGCAACTTCCAGCCAGCCTCCCGACATGCCGATCTATGCCTTCCAGTGCGCCGAATGCGGCCACAGTTTCGACCGTCTGCAGAAGATGTCCGATCCCGACCCCGCCGCGTGCCCCGAGTGCGGCGCGTCAGACGTCAAGCGGCAGCTGACCGCGCCGTCGTTCCGGCTCGCCGGGAGCGGCTGGTACGAGACCGACTTCAAGAAGGACGGCGACAAGAAGCGCAATCTGGTCGAGAGCAGCGGTGGTGGCGCCACGTCCGGCGGTGACGCGCCGGCTTCTGCCCCGAAGGCGGATGCGAAGCCTGCAGCGACCGAATCCAAGCCGGCCGCCAAGCCCGCTTCGACGGATTGACCTGCACCGGGCCGCCGCGCCCGGCGCGTCGCCACGCGACGCCTTAAACTAGCGGGCTGTCAAAACCCGCGCGATGCACCGCGCCACCGGTCTGCCTGTCACGCACGCCGGTGCCCCCCGTGTCCGGAGTTTCCATGCGTACCCATTTCTGCGGCCTGATCGACGAATCGCTGATCGGCCAGACCGTCACCCTGTGCGGCTGGGCCGATGTCGCCCGCGACCTCGGCGGCGTCTGCTTCATCGACCTGCGTGACCACGAAGGCATCGTGCAGGTGGTCGCCGAATCGTCGGAGGCGGACGGCAATGCCGCCGTCGTCGCGACCGCGGAGAAGGTGGGCTACGAGGATTGCCTGCGCATCACCGGCACGGTGCGCGCGCGGCATTCGGTCAACGCGAAGATCCGCACCGGCCAGGTCGAGATCGTCGCCACGCAGATCGAAGTGTTGAACAAGGCCGAGCCGCTGCCGTTCCACCATCATGAGAACCCGGGCGAAGAAACGCGCCTGAAGTACCGCTATCTCGATCTGCGCAGCCCCGACATGCAGCGCAAGATGCGCACGCGCACCAAGCTGGTCAGCGCGCTGCGTCACTGGCTGGATGACAAGGGCTTCCAGGACATCGAAACGCCGATCCTGACGAAGGCGACGCCGGAAGGCGCGCGCGACTTCCTGGTGCCGGCGCGCATGCATCCCGGCGAGTTCTACGCGCTGCCGCAGTCGCCGCAGCTGTTCAAGCAGATCCTGATGATGGCGGGCTTCGACCGCTACTACCAGATCGCGCGCTGCTTCCGCGATGAAGCGCTGCGCGCCGATCGCCAGCTGGAATTCACCCAGCTCGACATGGAGTTCGCGTGGGTGTCGGAGCGTGACGTGCAGGATCTCGTGGAGGCGATGATCCGCGACGTGTTCCGCGATGTCGCCAACGTCGAACTCGCCGCCGAATTCCCGCGCATGACCTACGCCGAGGTGATGCGTCGCTACGGTTCCGACAAGCCGGATCTGCGTATCTCGCTTGAACTGGTCGACGTTGCCGATCTGGTCAAGGACAGCCAGTTCGCGGTGTTCACCGGCCCAGCCAACGAAGCCGGCGGCCGCGTCTGCGCGCTGCGCATTCCGGGTGGCGCGAGTCTGAGCCGCAAGCAGATCGACGAGTACGCCGCGCACGCTGGGAAGTACGGCGCGAAGGGTCTGGCCTACATCAAGATTTCGGAGGCGGGCGAAGTCTCGTCGCCGATCCAGAAGTTCTTCGACGAGGCAGCGTTCGCCGCGCTGGTGTCGCACGTCGGCGCCGGCAACGGCGACCTCGTGTTCTTCGGCGCCGGCAAGTATTCGACCGTCAGCGACTTCATGGGCGCGGTGCGCCTGAAGGCCGGCAAGGATTTCAGTCTGGTCGCCGACGGCTGGGCGCCGCTGTGGGTCACCGACTTCCCGATGTTCGAATGGGACGACGAGGCGCAGCGCTACGTCGCCCTGCATCACCCCTTCACCGCGCCGTCGGTCGACGACGAGGCCGACCTGCGCGCGAACGCCGCGACGGCCGTGTCGCGCGGTTACGACATGGTGCTCAACGGCAACGAGATCGGCGGCGGTTCGATCCGTATCCACCGCTCCTCGATGCAGTCGGCAGTGTTCGAACTGCTCGGCATCGGCGCCGAAGAAGCGCAGGCGAAGTTCGGCTTCCTGCTCGACGCGCTGAAGTACGGCGCGCCGCCGCACGGCGGCATCGCGTTCGGCATCGACCGCATCGCCGCGCTGATGGCTGGCACGGAATCCATCCGCGACGTCATCGCGTTCCCGAAGACCACTGGCGCGCAGTGCCTGATGACCGATGCGCCGTCGCCGATCGCTGATGCGCAGCTGGCCGAAGTGCACATCCAGGTCAGGCCTGTCGCGCCGAAGCCGGCGGTCTGATCCCGCGATGACGACGCTCCGCCGCGCCACCGTCGATGACGCGCAGACGCTGTCGGTGCTGGCCGCGCGTACGTTCACCGAGACCTTCGGCCATCTGTATCCGGCTGAGGATCTCGCGGCGTTTCTCGCCGATGCCTACGCGGTGGAGAAGCAGCGCACGATCCTCGCGCATCCCGACTACGCGGTCTGGCTGCTGGAACACGAGGGCGAGGCGATCGGCCACGCCGCTGCCGGTCCCTGTGGCCTGCCGCACGCCGCTGTCGCCAAGGGTGATGGCGAGCTCAAGCGACTCTATCTCGTGCAGGGCCACCAGGGCGGCGGCAACGGCACGCGGATGATGGACGCCGCGATGGACTGGCTGCTGCGCGATGGCCCGCGCACGCTGTGGGTCGGCGTGTGGTCGGAAAACCTCGGCGCGCAACGCTTCTACGCGCGCCACGGCTTCGAGCAGGTCGGTGACTACATCTTCCCGGTCGGCTCGATCAACGATCTGGAATTCATCCTGCGCCGTCCGGCGCAGGGCTGAGCGGGACGCGTCAGGCGCGTCCCACCCATCTGCGAATTACTCGGCGATCGACAGCGTCACGTCGATGTTGCAGCGGGTCGCATTCGAGTACGGGCACACGATGTGCGCGGCATCGACCAGGGTCTGCAGCTGCTCGCGATCCACGCCCGGCGCCGAAATGGTGAGGTCTGCCTGGATGCCGAAGCCGGTGGGAATCTTGCCGATACCGACCTTGCCGGTGACGGTGGTATCGGCCGGCAGCGCGACCTTGTGCTGGCCGGCGACGAACTTCAACGCGCCGAGGAAGCAGGCCGAATAGCCGGCTGCGAACAGCTGCTCGGGATTCGTGCCGGGGCCGCCGGCGCCGCCGAGCTCGCGCGGGGTCGACAGGGTGACGTCGAGGACGTTGTCGGACGAGGTGGCGCGGCCTTCGCGGCCGCCGGTTGCACTGGCGGTGGCGGTGTAGAGCACGGTTTCGATGGACATCGGAAATCTCCTGTCGGACCGGTCACGGAATGCGCCGGCGAGGTGGCCATCGTGCACGGTCTCGGACGACGATTGGTGATACAAAGTCCATGAAACTTGTCCCGGAGTCCTGTCGTGGTCGATCGTCTCGCGGCACTGCTCGACCGTTTTCCGATCGCCGCGCGCGTCGATCCGCTCGGCGATGGCGCGCCGGGCGCTGCACTGTGGCTGTTGCGCGATGGCGGCATCGCGCTGCCGGGCAGCGGCGCGTGGACGGGCCCGGGTCTGCTGTTGCTGCCACGCATGGAAGCCCGCGACGCGGTTATTCCCGAAGCCGGTGCGGCGTGGATGCGCGTGCGCCTCCTGTTCGAAGGCGGCGCCGATAGTCCGCTGGCCACGGCGTTGCCGGGCGCGCTGTGGGTCTCGCCGGATGCGCTGCCGGGTTCGCAGGGCCTGCTGGCGTTGCTGTTCGAAGAGGCCTTCGACGGACGGTGCGGCCGCACCGCGCTGATCGAGCGGCTGGTCGAAGCGCTGCTGGTGCAGGTGCTGCGCCAGCAGATGCAGGCTGGCGCGTTGCAGAGCGGATTGCTGGCTGGCATGGCGCATCCGCGGCTGCGGCGCGCGCTGGTCGCGATGCATGAAGCGCCCGCGCAGCCATGGTCGCTGGAAACACTCGCGGACGTGGCCGGCATGTCGCGCAGCGCGTTCGCCGATGCGTTCCGAGAGGCGATCGGGCAGACGCCGGGCCAATATCTGCAGGCCTGGCGCATCGGCCTCGCGCAACGCGCGCTGCGTCGCGGGCGGCCGCTGAAACTGATCGCCGACGAGGTCGGCTACGGCAGCGAGGCGGCGCTCTCGCGCGCGTTCAAGGCCCACAGCGGCATATCGCCGCGGGCGTGGCGACAGGCGCGCGTGGCGAGCGAGGCCGTCGCATGAGTGGCGGGCCGAGGCGCGTGCTGCTGCTGCACGGCATCTGGATGGTCGGTCTGACGATGCGCCGCTTTGCGCGCGGCCTCGCCGAGGCCGGATTCGAGACCGAAATCATCGGCTACCCCAGCATTGCCGGCGGTCCGGATGCGGCGGCCGAACGTCTGGTCGACGCACTTGCGCAAGGCCCGGCGCACGTCGTCGGCCACAGTCTGGGCGGCCTGTCGGCGCTGCAGGCAGCGGGCGCGACGCCGGGGCTGCCGGTGGGCCGCATCGTCTGTCTGGGCTCGCCGGTCTGTGGCAGCGGCGCGGCGCATGCGTTGTCTCGGGTGCCGATGTCGCATCTGTACTTCGGCCGCAGCGCCGACATCCTGCACGCCGGCTGCGTCGAATGGCCGGCCGGCCTCGAGGTGGGCATGGTCGCCGGCTGCGTGCCGCGCGGACTGGGTGCATTGCTGGCGCGGTTCAAAGGGCCGCACGACGGCACGGTGTCGGTCGAGGAAACGCGCGCGCCGGCGCTGGCCGACCACATCGTGGTGCAGGCCAGCCACAGTGGCCTGCTGCTGTCGGCCGACGCGGTGCGCCAGACCGTCGGATTCCTCCGCCACGGCCGCTTCGAACACGCGCGGCCCGGGCATGCGGAGTAAAATCGCCGGCTTCCAACGCCAACAGACCTGACACCCATGGGACGAGGACCTTCGATCGAGGCCCGCAAGAACGCGACCGACGCCAAGCGCGGCAAGATCTTCACCAAGATCATTCGCGAAATCGGTGTCGCGGCGCGTGCCGGCGGCGGTGATCCGTCGAACAACCCGCGCCTGCGCACGGCGATCGACAAGGGCATGGCCCAGAACATGACCAAGGACGTGGTCGAGCGCGCGATCAAGAAGGCGACCGGCGAGCTCGAAGGCGTCGAATACGAAGAGATCCGCTACGAGGGCTACGCCCCGGGCGGCGTCGCGGTGATCGTCGACACACTGACCGACAACCGCGTGCGCACCGTGGCCGAAGTCCGTCACGCGTTCGGCAAATGCGGCGGGAACATGGGCACCGAAGGCTCGGTCGCCTTCATGTTCAAGCGTCTGGGTGTGCTGAGTTTCGAGGGGTTGGACGAAGACACGGTGACCGAGGCAGCGATCGAAGCCGGCGCCGACGATGTCGTGGTGTATCCCGAGGACGGCGCGATCGACGTGGTCACCAGCGCGGACGCATTCGAATCCGTGCGCGACGCGATGGCCGCTGCCGGCATCGTCGCCGGCCATGCCGAAGTGACGTTCCGCGCGGACAACGACATCGCCGTCGACGGCGATACGGCCGAGCAGGTGCGCAAGATGCTCGATCTGCTCGAGGATCTGGACGACGTGCAGGCGGTCTACTCGAACGCGCAGTTCGAGGGCTGAAGACCCCCGTGACCCGCATCCTCGGCATCGATCCCGGTTCGCAGCGCACGGGGGTCGGCATCATCGACGTCGATGCGGCCGGGAAGGTCACGCATGTGTTCCATGCGCCGCTGGTGCTGGTGACCGCGGGCGAGTTTCCCGCGCGCCTGCGTCGCCTGCTCGACGGGCTGACCGCGCTGATCGTCGAACACCGGCCCGACGAGGTCGCGATCGAAAAAGTGTTCATGGCGCGCAATCCGGATTCGGCGCTGAAGCTCGGCCAGGCGCGCGGCGCCGCGATCGGCGCGGTGGTATTGCGCGATCTGCCGGTCAGCGAATACGCGGCCACCGAGGTCAAGCTGGCGGTGGTCGGTCGCGGCAGCGCCGAGAAGGCGCAGATCCAGCACATGGTCGGGTTGATGCTCGGCCTGTCGGGCAAGCTGCAGGCCGACGCCGCCGATGCGTTGGCGGTCGCGATCACCCATGCGCACGTCAGCGCCACCGCCAAGCGGCTGGGCGTCGGCGTGAAGCAGGCCTGGGGGCGCAAGGGATGAACGCAATCACGGTCACGAACCTGCGCAATGCCGGGTCCGCCGGGTTCTGGCCCGTTGCTTGCGTGTCTTCCGCACTTCACTACACACGTTCCATCCGCCCGGAGAGGCACAGCCGATGATCGGAAGACTGCGCGGCACGCTGGCGCACAAGGCACCGCCCTGGCTGGTGATCGACGTCAACGGTGTCGGCTACGAACTCGAAGCGCCGATGAGCACGTTCTACGACCTGCCCGAGGTCGGCCGCGAGGTCGCGTTGTTCACGCACTACGCGCAGAAGGAGGACAGCGTGTCGCTGTACGGCTTCCTGCACGAGTCCGAGCGGCGGCTGTTCCGTGATGTGCAGAAGGTCACCGGCATCGGCGCGAAGATCGCGCTGGCGGTGCTGTCGGGCGTCAGTGTCGATGCGTTCGCGCGGCTGGTGCAGACCGCGGACGTCATCGCCCTGACCAAGATTCCCGGCATCGGCAAGAAGACCGCCGAGCGCATGGTCGTCGAACTGCGCGATCGTGCGGCCGATCTGGCCGGCGCCGGTGGCGCGATCCACGGCGGCGCGGTGCCCAATGATCCGCTGTCGGAAGCCACCGTCGCCCTGCAGCAGCTGGGCTACAAACCGGCCGATGCGCAGAAGATGGCGAAGGCCGCGGCGAGTGAAGGCGACCCGCCCGAAATCATCATCCGGAAAGCGCTACAGTCCGCGCTTCGCTGACCCCCACCCCCACATCCGTCGGCAAGGTCGACACCACATGTCACACGCCAGCAGCCAGCCCGGCACGGGCCCGCGTACCCACGGTCCGGGGCATGGCAAGGTGGGGCTCGCCGGGCTGATCGCCGGCGCGATCGGTGTCGTCTTCGGCGACATCGGCACCAGCCCGCTGTACACGCTGCGCGAGGCGTTCTCGCCGCACTACGGGCTGGTCGCCAATCACGACACCGTGCTCGGCGTGCTGTCGATGATCTTCTGGTCGCTGATGATCGTGGTGACGCTCAAGTACGTCACGATCATCCTGCGCGCCGACAATGACGGCGAGGGCGGCATCATGGCGCTGATGGCGCTGGCCCAGCGCTGTCTCGCCAAGGGCGGAAAATCCGCGTATCTGGTCGGCATCCTCGGCGTCTTCGGCGCGTCGCTGTTCTTCAGCGACGGCGTGATCACGCCGGCAATCTCGGTGCTGTCGGCGGTCGAGGGTCTGGAGGTCGTGGCGCCCGGGCTGCACGCCTGGATCATCCCGATCACCGTCGTCGTACTGACGGCGCTGTTCGCCACCCAGCGTTACGGCACCGCCAAGGTCGGTCGCGTGTTCGGCCCGATCACGATGCTGTGGTTCCTGTCGCTCGCGGCGCTCGGCGTGCTCAACATCCTGCACGAGCCGGAAGTGCTCAACGCGATCAATCCGCTGTGGGCGGGACGCTTCTTCCTCGAGCACAGCTGGGGCGGCGTTTTCATCCTTGGCGCGGTGGTGCTGGCGGTGACCGGTGGTGAGGCGATCTACACCGACATGGGCCATTTTGGTGCCAAGCCGATCCGCTACGCCTGGTACTTCTTCGTGCTGCCGTCGCTGATGCTCAATTATCTGGGGCAGGGCGCACTGGTGCTCGAAGATCCGGCCGCGATCCAGAACCCGTTCTACATCGGCGTGCCGCAGTGGGCACGCTGGCCGATGATCGTGCTGGCCACCTGCGCGACCGTCATCGCCTCGCAGGCGGTCATCACCGGTGGTTTCTCGGTCGCGCGTCAGGCGATGCAGCTGGGCTACATCCCGCGCATGCACGTGCGCCACACCTCCAGCGACACCATTGGCCAGATCTACATTCCCGGCATCAACTGGGCGATGGCGATCGTCGTGATCGCGCTGGTGCTGACCTTCCAGACGTCATCCGCGCTGGCCGCGGCCTACGGCATTTCTGTGTCACTGACGATGCTGATCGACACCCTGCTGCTGATCGTCGTCGCCCGCGCGCTGTGGCCCCGCTGGCGACGCTGGGTGCTGCCGTGCTGCGCGGTCTTCATCTTCATCGACGTGGCGTTCGTCGTCGCCAACGGCGCCAAGGTGCTGCAGGGCGCGTGGTTCCCGCTGGTGCTCGGCATAACGCTGTTCACCCTGCTGCGCACCTGGCGCCGCGGCCGCCAGTTGCTGCACGCCGAAATCCAGAAAGACGGTATCCGTCTCGACACCTTCCTGCCGGGCCTGATGCTCGCCCCGCCGGTGCGCGTGCCCGGCACGGCGGTGTTTCTGACCAGCGACCGCGGCATCGTCCCGCACGCGCTGATGCACAACCTCAAGCACAACAAGGTGCTGCACGAGCGCAACGTGTTCCTGACCGTCGAAACGCTGACGCTGCCGTATGCCGCGCCGGACCGGCGTCTGAAGATGGATTCGATCGGCGACGACTTCCACCGCATCACGATCCGTTTCGGCTTCATGGAAACACCCGACGTGCCGATGGCGCTGATGCGCTGCGGCGACATCGAGCGCGGCATCGTCATCGATCCGATGGACACGACCTACTTCACCAGTCGCGAGACGGTGGTGGCGAGTCCGCGGCGCGGCATGCCGGTGTGGCGCGACAAGCTGTTCGCCTTCATGCACCGCAATGCGGCGCCGGCGACGGTGTTCTTCCGGATTCCAGGGAACCGGCTGGTGGAGCTGGGGTCGCAGGTACAGATCTGAGGCCACAGGCCTGCTGACGCGCAGGCCTGTGCCGGAACCGGACTCGTCACCGCCGCTGCGGAGCCGGCCAACGCGAGTCAGCGCGCCAGTGCCTGGTACTGCACCAGCAGCTGTTCGGCCATCCAGCGGGCCTGCGTCGCGCGCTCCAGCTCGTAGTGCAACTCGTACAGGCGCTGGCGCAGGTCACCATGACGCTCGTCGGTCCACTGGCCGCGTTCGAGTTCGCCGGTCAGGCGGCGATGCTCGGCCGTCAGCTGGTCGAGCGTCGTGCCTGCGTCGTAGACACCGCGCCCGGCCCGGTAGTACGGCAACAGGGCGGCGCGGATCTCGATCGGACAGATGTCGGGCGTGCCCGTGCCGCGCAGGGCCTGTCCCATGACCGCCTCCGGTCGGCAATAGAGCGCAAGGCCGGTGTGGTAGCCCTGGCCGTAGCGGAGGGGATCGCTGGGCAGGCCGGCGCGGGCACAGGCGCGGGTATGCCGGTCGAGTTGCGGATAGGCGCCGCGTGCTGCATCAGCGGTGCCCAGGGTGTGCCAGTCCACCGTGGCGCATTGCTGCGGTGTCAGGCTCGCGCAGCCGGACAGGCCGACTGCCGCCACGAGAGTCAACAGAATGCGTCCGGTCATGTGCCGCTCCTTGCGCCTGTGCCTGACCGTTCAACGTCTGGCCGGCGCGCGCGATGTCACGCGGGTCGACTGCGTGCGGCATCCGTTCAGCCTTTTCGCGCTGGGTTTCGTCGTGTACGCCCCCATCTGATGGGCATGACACAGACACCCGCTTCCCAGATTCCGTTCTCCGTCCTCGACCTTGCCCCGGTGACCGAAGGCAGTACGCCGGCCGAGTCCTTCGCGCGTTCGCTCGATCTCGCCCGGCATGCGGAAGCGCACGGCTACACGCGTTACTGGCTGGCCGAGCACCACAACATGCCCGGCATCGCCAGCGCCGCGACGGCGGTGCTGATCGGGCACATCGCCGGTGGCACGTCGACCATCCGCGTCGGTTCCGGCGGCGTGATGCTGCCCAACCACGCACCGCTGCAGGTCGCCGAGCAGTTCGGCACGCTGGCATCGCTGTATCCGGGGCGGATCGATCTGGGCCTGGGCCGCGCGCCGGGCACGGATCAGCCGACGACGAAGGCGCTGCGTCGCTACTACGCCGGCGCGGATGCGTTCCCGTCCGACGTGATGGAACTGCTGCGCTACTTCGAACCGGCCCAGCCGGGGCAGCCGGTACAGGCGGTGCCGGGTGCGGGGCTCGACGTGCCGGTGTGGATCCTCGGCTCCAGCCTGTTCGGCGCCGGTCTCGCGGCGACGCTGGGCCTGCCGTACGCGTTCGCATCACATTTCGCACCGGGCGCGATGTCCGAAGCCCTCGCGCTGTACCACCGCGACTTCAGGCCGTCGAAGCACCTGCGCCAGCCGCACGCGATGCTGGCACTCAATGTGGTGGCCGCCGACACCCGGGCGGAAGCCGAGCGTCTGTTCACCACCCAGCAGCAGAGCTTCGTGCGTTTGCGTCGTGGCGCGCCGGGCCTGATCCCGCCGCCGATCGATGACATCGAGGCGTTCTGGACGCCTGCGGAGAAGGCGATGGTCGCGCAGTCGCTGGCGTGTACGGTGGTGGGGGATGCCGCCGACGTGCGCGAGGGCATCGCCGACTTCGTCGCGCGCCACCGCCCTGACGAGCTGATGCTCACGGCCAACATCTTCGACCACGACGCGCGCCGGCACAGTTTCGCGCTGGCCGCCGGGGCCATGCGCGCCTGACGAGCTGCGCGGTGGCAATCGCATGGATGTGCAGTCGCGCATCCATGCGGATCCGGTTTTCCGCAGGGGACGTGCGATCATCTTCGGATGACACAGGACCGCATCATCGCTGCCGACGCCACCCGTGACGACGACGCCGTGGAGGCGAGCATCCGGCCGCAGCGGCTGGGTGAGTATCTCGGCCAGCAGCCGGTCCGCGACCAGATGGAAATCTTCATCGAGGCCGCCAAGCAGCGCCGCGAGGCGCTCGACCATGTGCTGATCTTCGGGCCGCCGGGCCTGGGCAAGACCACGCTCAGCCATGTGATCGCCAACGAACTCGGCGTCGCGCTGCGTGTGACCTCCGGGCCGGTGATCGAGAAGGCCGGGGATCTCGCCGCGCTGCTGACGAACCTGCAGCCGCACGACGTGCTCTTCATCGACGAGATCCACCGCCTGTCGCCGATCGTGGAAGAAGTGCTGTACCCGGCGATGGAGGATTTCCAGCTCGACATCATGATCGGTGAGGGTCCCGCCGCGCGGTCGATCAAGATCGACCTGCCGCCCTTTACCCTGATTGGCGCGACCACACGCGCCGGGCTGCTGACCGCACCGTTGCGAGACCGGTTCGGCATCGTCCAGCGGCTGGAGTTCTACAGCGCCGAGGAACTGACCCGCATCGTGCGCCGCTCGGCGCAGATCCTCGGCATGGCCTGCGAAGCCGATGGTGCAGGCGAAATCGCCCGGCGCTCGCGGGGTACGCCACGCATCGCCAACCGCCTGCTGCGGCGCGTCCGCGACTACGCGCAGGTCAGGGCGGGCGGGCACATCGACCGCGACGTCGCCAATGCCGCCATGCAGATGCTCAAGGTCGATCCCGAAGGGTTCGACGAACTCGATCGCCGCCTGCTGCACCTGATCATCGAGAACTTCGATGGTGGTCCGGTGGGTGTCGAGTCGATGGCGGCGGCGCTCAGTGAAGAGCGGGGCACGCTGGAGGACGTCATCGAGCCCTACCTGATCCAGCAGGGGTTCCTGGTCCGCACGGCCCGTGGCCGCATGGCGACGCGCAAGGCCTACCTGCATCTCGGTCTGACGCCCGTCACGCGTGAACCCGGCGTGGGATCGGGAGCGCTGTTCTGATGGGCCCCGCAACCCGCACCATGAGGCAGCGCGCATGAGCACCGGATCCGCAGACATCACCCGCGTGTCAGGTGTGTTCAGTTGGCCGACACGCGTGTATTGGGAAGATACCGACGCTGGTGGCGTCGTCTACCACGCGCAGTACGTGGCTTTCATGGAACGCGCGCGCAGCGAGTGGTTGCGCGCCCACGGTCATGGACAGGCATCGCTGCGCGATGCGCACGGTACGGTGTTCGCGGTGCGCGCGATGCGGATCGACTTCCGCAGTCCGGCGCGGCTCGACGATGCGCTGGAGGTCAGCGTGGCGCTGCGGCAGTGCCGGCGTGCGAGCGCGGTGTTCGTGCAGGAGGTGCGCCGTGATGGCGAACTGCTGCTCGATGCCGAAGTGCGCGTTGCGGCATTGTCGGCATCCGATTTCAGGCCGCGTGCCATTCCGGACGCGCTCTACACACAACTCAAGTCACTCGAAACGTCAGCGGAGTAATCCTGGATGAGTCTCATGCCCGTGCTGTTGCAGTCCGCCGCCCAGGTGCAGGCGTTGCCCGAAGACGCCGCTGCCGGCGCCACCGAGCTCGCGAACGCGGGCGCCGCTGCGGCCGCCACCGCGCCGATGGCCAACGAACTCAGCATTCTCGAGCTGATCCTGCACGCGTCGATTCCGGTGCAGCTGGTGATGCTGCTGCTGCTGTTCGCGTCGGTGTCGTCGTGGGTGATCATCTTCCGCAAGAAGCGCCTGCTCGACCGCGCCGAGAAGGAAGCCGACCGCTTCGAAGAGCGGTTCTGGTCCGGTGCCGAGATCAGCAAGCTCTACGCCTCGGCGACCGAGCGCAACCGCGAGATCGAAGGTCTCGAAGCGATCTTCGAGGCGGGTTACCGTGAGTACTCGCGCCAGCGGCAGCGCCGCGGCATCGACAGCCGTATGCAGCTCGAAGGCGCCCAGCGCGGCATGCGCGTCGCCGGTGCGCGTGAACTCGACGGCCTGGAGCGCAATCTGGAATACCTCGCCAACGTCGGTTCGATCGCGCCCTACGTCGGTCTGCTCGGTACCGTGTGGGGCATCATGATCTCGTTCCACGGCCTGGCCAGCGTCAAGGAGGCGACCATCGCCACCGTCGCGCCGGGTATCTCCGAAGCGCTGATCGCGACCGCGATGGGCCTGTTCGCCGCGATCCCGGCGGTGTGGGCCTACAACCGCTTCGCAACCAAGGTCGAGCGCGTCGCCACGCGCTTCGAGGCCTTCTCCGACGAGTTCTCTTCGATCCTCGAACGCCAGACCGGCACCGAGTGATCCCCGCGGCGCGCCCAGGCGCGCCGGCCCAGTCTCGTTCGACCGTTCCCGCATCCGGATTCCGCCATGTCGTCGATCTCCCTTCGCCGTTCCAAGCGGCGCAAGCTCAAGAACGAAATCAACGTCGTGCCCTACATCGACGTGATGCTGGTGCTGCTGATCATCTTCATGGTCACCACGCCGCTGATGAATCTGGGCACCGACATCAATCTGCCGGACTCGCGTGCGATGTCGCTGGGTTCGCCGCAGGATCCGGTCATCGTCAGCGTCTATCCCGACGGTGCGCTGGCCCTGATGGTCGAGCAGCAGAACACTTCGGTCTCCCGCGAGGATCTGGTCGCGCGCCTGCGTGGCATCCACACCCAGAACCCGGACGCGACGATCCTCGTCAGCGGTGACGGCACGGCCAGCTACCAGCGGATCATGAACGCGATCGACCTCATCAACGAGGCCGGCATCACCAAGGTGAGCCTGATCAGCCGTCCGGCGGAAAGCGCGAACTGAGATGCGCGAGTCGCGTTCCGACAATCTGGTGTCGATCGGACTGGCGCTCCTGGTCCACATCCTGCTGTTCGGCCTGATCTTCCTGGGCGCGCTGTGGAGCGCATCGTCGCGGCCGCAGTCCGCGATGGGGTCGCCGGTATCGGCCGACATCATCGATCCCAATGCACTGAGCGCGGCCGACCGCCGTGCGCTGGCGACGCGTCCCGAGCCGCTGCCCGATCCGGTCCCCGAGCCCGTGCCTGATCCGGCGCCCGAACCCGTGCCGGATCCGGTGCCCGAGCCGGTCGAAGAACCCGTGGTCGCGCCGCCGCAGCCGCTGCCCGAGCCGCGTCCCGAAGACGCCGCCGAGCAGCGCCAGGTCGCACCGCAGGAAGTGGTTCCCGAACCCGATACCGTGTCCCAGGCGGCCGTGCGCCGTGATGCGCTGGCCGCCGAGCAGCGCGAGAGGGAACAGGAAGAAAAGCGCCGCCAGGCGCAGATCGAACTCGCCGAACAGCAGAAGCAGCAGGAAGCCGAGGAGAAGCGACGCCTCGCACGGCAGGAACTCGAGAAGCTGCGCGCCGAGCGCGAACGTTCAGAGCGTGACGCGCGGCAGGCCGAGCAGCGCCTGAAGCAGATCGCCGAGCGCAATGCCCAGCAGGCGTCCGATCAACGCGCTGCCGCATCCGCCGCCAGCCCGCCGCCGGGCCGTCCGGATGGCGACAGCGGCCTGGCCGCGAAGTACGCGGCGGCGATCCAGGAAGCGATCCGTCGCAACTGGCGCCGTCCCGACAATGTGGCGCTGGGCCAGCGCTGCCGGCTCTACATCACCCAGTTGCCGGGCGGTGAGGTCATGAACGTCGAGTTCGACGCGTCGTGTCCCTACGACGCGCAGGGCCGCCGTTCGGTCGAGGCCGCGGTGCGCGCTGCCGAGCCGCTGCCGTACGAGGGGTTCCAGTCCGTCTTCAACCGCAGGCTCAACCTCAACTTCACGGCGCAGGACTGATGCCCGGACGCGTGCCGTTGGCCGTGTCATCCAGCAGGTTGTGGGCCGGCGCAGTGCTGCTCCCGGGGCAGGGGCGTGGCGCTGATGCGCTCTGTTCGCGTCATGGCGCTCCCGTATGTCGGCTTGGACCGGTGCTCCCGGCCAGCCTCACGCTCACGTTCACCCCGCCGGCGCGATGATTGCGCTGGTATTCATCCTGTTCCCCGCTCCAGCGGCCAAGCTGCCCGGGTTCACTCTCTTCAAACCGGTAGACCGATGAAACCCATCCTGATCCGTTGCCTGTTGGCCCTGTTCGCACTCGGCCTGCCCATGCTTGCCAGCGCGCAGCAGCAGGGCCTGGAGATCGACATCACCGGCGGCAGCGCCCAGGCGATGCCCATTGCGGTTGTGCCGATGCCCTACCAGGGCAGCGGTGCCGCGCCCGATACCGATGTCGCCGCCGTGGTGCGCGCCGACCTCGACCGGTCCGGCCAGTTCCGCTCGCTGCCCGAGCGCGACATCGTCGAGCGCCCGACCCGCGGCAGCGAGGTCCAGTACCCGACCTGGCGCGCGCTGCGTCAGGACTTCCTCGTGGTCGGCCGCGTGGTCGATGCCGGCGGCGGCAGCTACCGCGTCGAGTACGAAGTGTTCGATGTCGCCAAGCAGGAGCGCGTGCTTGGCCTTGCGATGACCGCACGTCCCAACGCGATGCGCGACGTCGCCCACCAGATGGCGGATGCGATCTACGAAAAGATCACCGGTGTGCGTGGCGCGTTCTGGACCCGGATCGCCTACATCACCCAGACCGGCGTCGGCGAAAGTGCGCGTTATGCACTGATCGTCGCGGATTCGGACGGCCACAACCCGCAGACGGTGGTGCGCTCCAACGAGCCGCTGATGTCGCCGAGCTGGAGCCCGGACGGCCGCCGCGTCGCCTACGTGAGCTTCGAGAGCGGCAACTCGGCGATCTACATCCAGGACATCACCAGTGGCGGTCGCGAACTGGTCTCGAGCTTCCGCGGCATCAACGGCGCCCCGGCGTTCTCGCCCGACGGCCGTCGTCTGGCGCTGTCGCTGTCGCGCAGTGGCAACCCCGAGATCTACGTCATGGACCTCGGCAGCAAGGCGCTGACCCAGGTCACCAACCACTTCGCCATCGACACCTCGCCTTCGTGGGCGGCTGACGGCGGCAGCATCTACTTCATCTCCGACCGCGGCGGACGCCCGCAGGTCTACCAGGCGCCAGCCTCGGGCGGCAACGCCACCCGCGTGACCTTCGAGGGCAGCTACAACGCCGACCCGTCGGTGTCCTTCGATGGCAAGAAAATCGTCGTGGCGCAAGGTTCAGGCAACGTGTACCGTATTGCACTGCTGGATCGCAGCCTGGGGTCGCCCCGCTGGTCCACGCTGTCGCCAGGGTCGCTCGACGAATCGCCGAGCTTCGCCCCGAACGCCGGCATGGTCCTGTACGCGGCGCGTGAGGGGCGCAGGGGTGTGTTGTATGCGGTGTCCTCGGATGGCCGTGTGCGTCAGCGCCTCGTCCTCGCCGATGGCGATGTGCGCGAGCCGGCATGGGGTCCGTTCCGGGAACAGCGCTGACGCTGCCTGCACGTCCCGTCCAATAACAATTGCCCTGTTGCCATAGAAACCCAAGGATCGACGAGATGAAGATGACCACCCGTTTGATGCTGGCCGCGATGCTCTGCACCGCCGCTGTCGCGTGTTCCAAGAAGGTCAAGGAAGAGGCACCGGTCGCTCCGGGTCCGTCGACCGGCACTGTCGCGCCGACCGGCCCGGCTGTTGCAGGCGCCTACACCCCCGCCGACCTCGACAGCGATGCCTGTCTGCGTCAGCGCGTTGTCTACTTCGATCTCGACCAGGATTCGCTGCGTCCGGAGTTCCAGGCTGTGATGGCCTGCCACGCCAAGTATCTGCGTGACCGCACTGCTTCGCGCATCTCGCTCGAAGGCCACGCCGACGAGCGCGGCAGCCGCGAGTACAACCAGGGCCTGGGCGAGCGTCGCGGCAATGGCGTGTCCTCGGCGCTGCAGGCCAACGGTGGTTCGGCTGCGCAGGTTGCGGTCGTCAGCTACGGCGAAGAGCGTCCGGTCTGCAATGACTCGAACGAAGATTGCTGGGCCCGCAATCGTCGCGTCGAGATCATCTACACCGCCCGCTGATGCGTTCGATGCGTCATTGGCTGGTGCTTCCAGTAGCGTTCGCGGCGACCCTGGTGGTCGCCGCGCCCGCTTGGGCGCAACGGGCGAGCCTCGCGGATCGCGTGGCCTCGCTCGAAGCGCGTGCGGGTGATACCAGCGCAAACGTCGATCTGTTGAACCAGGTCAACCAGCTGCGACAGGAAATCGTGTCCCTGCGTTCGCAGGTCGAGGAACTGCAGCAGCAGAACGAGCAGCTCAAGTCGAGCAGCCGCAGCCAGTATCTGGACATCGACGGCCGGCTCAACCGGCTCGAGAGCGGACAGGGCGGTGGCGGACTCGAACTGCCCGATCTCACCGGCGATGCAGCGCCGGCACCCGCGGCCGGCACCATTGCTCAGGCCGCGCGTGGTACTGCAGGCGGTAATGCGCCAGCGGCGCCGACGGCTGCGCCCGCAGACGAGCGCGGCGCCTACGACGAGGCGTTCGCCGCCTTGAGGAATGGCGAGTACGCCGATTCGGCAAGGCTGTTCCAGGCGTTCCTGCAGCAGCACCCGCAGGGCAGCTACGCGCCGAACGCGCTGTACTGGCTCGGCGAAAGCTATTACGTCACCCAGAATTACGCATTGGCGCAGGAGCAGTTCCTGTCGCTGATGCAGCGGTATCCGCAGAGCGACAAGGCGCCGGGCGCAATGCTCAAGGTCGGCCTGTCGCAGTACGGACTGAAAGACCTCGACGGCGCCGAGACGACGCTCGCCGATGTCGGCAAGCAGTATCCCGGCACCGATGCGGCACGCACCGCCGCTGACCGGCTCCGCGCGATCCAGCTCTCGCGCCTGCGCTGATCCATGACCGCCGTCGCGCCCGATGCGGTCGCCGCATCCGCGGCCGACCGGCTCAAGCTCACCGAAGTCTTCCTGTCGCTGCAGGGCGAAGCCCGCGATGCCGGCTGGCCGACGGTGTTCGTGCGTCTGACCGGCTGCCCTCTGCGCTGCACCTATTGCGACACCGCGTACGCCTTCCACGGCGGTAACTGGTGGACGGTCGACGACATTCTGGCCGAGGTCGCGAAACATGGCGTCCGCCATGTGTGCGTGACCGGCGGCGAGCCGCTGGCGCAGAAGCGCTGCATCGGGCTGCTGCGGCGTCTGTGCGATGCCGGCTACCAGGTGTCGTTGGAGACCTCGGGCGCGATCGACATCTCCGCGGTCGACCCGCGCGTGAGTCGCGTGCTCGACATCAAGACGCCTGCCTCCGACGAAGCGCACCGCAACCGCTGGGACAACCTGGCGCTGCTGACCGCGCATGACCAGATCAAGTTCGTCGTGTGCTCGCGCGCTGATTACGAATGGGCGCGCGATCTCGTGCTGACCAAGGGCCTGCCGCATCGTTGTGATGTGCTGTTCTCGCCGAGCAAGGGCGAGATCACCGGTCGCGAACTGGCCGACTGGATCGTCGCCGACCGCTTGCCGGTGAAGTTCCAGATGCAGCTGCACAAGTTGCTGTGGGACGACGAACCGGGGCGTTGAGCCCGGCATCCGCCCGAAGGCTGCGCTAGCCTGTCACGCGACATCCGAATTCCCGTACCGCATCCAGATCGCCCCATGAGAAAAGCTGTCGTCCTGTTGTCCGGAGGCATGGACTCCGCCGCCGTCATCGCCATCGCCCGGGAACAGGGCTTCGATGTGCATGCGCTGAGCGTGCGCTACGGCCAGCGTCACACGTCGGAACTCGATGCCGCCGCGCGCGTTGCGGACGCGATGGGCGTCACCGTGCACAAGACCGTCGACGTCGACCTGCGCAGCATCGGCGGCTCGGCACTCACCGACGACATCGACGTCCCGGAAGCGGGCGGCGCAGGCATTCCGGTGACTTACGTGCCGGCGCGCAACACGATCATGCTGTCTCTGGCGCTGGGCTGGGCCGAAGTGCTCGGTGCGGCGGACATCTTCTGCGGCGTCAACGCGGTCGACTATTCCGGCTATCCCGATTGCCGTCCGGAGTTCGTCGACGCGTTCGAACGCCTGGCCAACCTGGCGACCAAGGCGGGCGTCGAAGGCGCCGGTATCCGTGTGCATGCCCCGCTGCAGCGCATGGGCAAGGGCGACATCGTGCGCGAAGGCGTGCGGCTCGGCGTCGACTTCGGCCTGACCGTCTCCTGTTACAACGCCGATACGCAGGGCCTGGCGTGCGGTCACTGCGATGCATGCCGCCTGCGCGCGGATGGATTTGCCGCCGCGGGCGTTCCCGATCCCACGCGCTATCTCGAAACAACGGGCTGAGGCCGACGTTTCGTCCGCATTGCGTTAGAATGCGCCCCCTGCGCCGGCCGTTGCCGGTGACTGTCGAAAGACGGGTCGTTAGCTCAGTCGGTAGAGCATCGGACTTTTAATCCGCTGGTCGATGGTTCGAATCCATCACGACCCACCATCTGCAAGCAAGGCGCGGCCGAAGTCTCCTGACGCGACGCCTCTGCGATCCGCAAATCCGCTGCATGCGTCCTGCGTCGTCCGCGCCAGACAGCGGATCCGGTCCTGCCCGATGGGCGACGCGATCGATCAGAGCGCCTGTTTCGCGAATTCCGCATTGAGCGCATAGACGAAGCGCCCGACTTCCGGCGTGATGCACTCGTTGAACGTCTGCAGATCGGAACAGCGTGCATCCGCATCCGCCGCGTGTCGGCGTGCGTCGGCGGCTCCGAGAATGGCGCGCGCCCGCGAATAGCATTGCGCCGCGGGGGAGCCCTGACGGAGCGGACCGTACTTCGTCATGCAGTAGGTCATCGCACTGCCAAGGCCGGCTGCGCTCATCGCGTAGATGGACTGGGGTGCACCGGGTGCGCGAGGGGTCTGGGCGCCGGTCGAAGCCGAGGCTGCGATCGCAA
This sequence comes from Luteimonas sp. Soil_N_1, assembly GCF_057656255.1. Classification (NCBI taxonomy): domain Bacteria; kingdom Pseudomonadati; phylum Pseudomonadota; class Gammaproteobacteria; order Lysobacterales; family Lysobacteraceae; genus Luteimonas; species Luteimonas sp. Soil_N_1. The sequence goes on along the minus strand of NZ_JBDGKS010000002.1, from coordinate 81,119 downwards.
GCACCAGCACTGCAGGAAGTAGGCGTTTCATGGCGCCTTTATACCAGCCGCCGAGCGGACGCGTGCGTCGGCGCTGGGCACCTGTGCCGGGGTGCGCGTCAGGTCCCCAACACGGGGTTGCATCAGGCGCGGGTGCTCCGTCCTTGCAAGCTCTGATGACCGCGCATGTGAGGGCGCGGCGCCATCTGTGAGCGGGCTATCACCGCCGGAGCGCGGACGCGCCTTGACCGCACATCGCCGTCGACTTCGGGCCTGCGAACTGCGACACATGGGGTGCGCGCAGGAGTGCCGCCGTGGATCTCCCGAGCGGTCGATGCATCGACGCAAGCGGGTCCGCATCGCCGAATCGCGCGCTGCATCCGTGAATCCCGGCGCACTTTGTCCGAGTCCTCTGCGGAAGTCCGTGGTCGTCCACCGAACTGGACGTGCCGGGTCGAGATGTGCCGATTCTCGGCGTTCTCCGCAGTGCGTCTATTCAGAAACCCGATCCAATTTCGCCTGTGGCACGCCCTCAAGCGTCAGTTTGTGACCCTAAATGTCATTTCGGATAGATGCCCATATAAAACGTGACAGTGGCACGGTCTGTGCGTGATCATCGACGCGCGTCCCGCATCGGGATGCTGCGTTCTGTCAAGGCAGAGCGCCTACCTGTGAGCCGGCCGACGCTGCCCGCCCACGTACTATTTCTCTGGGGACAATTGAATGAACAGGATTTTCAGCAAGGTCTGGAGCAAGTCGCTTGGGCAGGTGGTTGTGGCATCGGAGCTCGCCAGCAGCGACGTTTCGACGGGTGGACGGCAGGCCGGTACGGTCGGGGCGGCCCCTTGCGCACTGGCGCTGGCGCTTCTGACGATCCTGTTCGCGTCATCTGCGGCCGCGCATGTCTATGCGCCCCCCAACTGCGATTCCGCAAGTAATTCGACCGTTGGCCGGATCAATCCAGGCAGCACGACGACTCTGCCCGTTGATGGTTCAGGCCAGTACTCGAACATCATCGGGTGCAACGCGAGTGGCAACGCGCAACTCGCTGCAACGGTGATGGGCGGTTTCAGCCAGGTCACTGGCGCGGGCGGTACTGCGATCGGTTTCAACGTGCGGGCCGCCCGGTTTGCCGTTGGTGTGGGTGTAGAAAGCCGGGCTACGGGCACGGGCAGCACCGCCATCGGCTATGGCGCTGAGGCAACTGCGCTCAATGCCGTCGCGATCGGTGGCTCCGCGACTGCAGCCGCTTCTCTTGCCGCTGGCGACGTCACGCGCGCCAGCGGTCTCGGCGCGATCGCAATCGGTGCCAACGGTACACGTGGCGCGCAGGCAGCCGGAGCCGATTCGATTGCGCTGGGTGGCCAATCGACGACCCCGGGCGCCAACACGATCGCGATCGGTCGTGCTGCGTCAGCCGGTACCGGGACCGAAACGGATGCGATCTCGATCGGCAATGCGGCCGCTTCATGGGCCGGGAGCACTGCAATCGGTGCGGGCGCCGCTGCGGACCAGATCGGCGAGGTCCTGGCAAACGGCGGCGTTGCGATCGGTCCGACGGCGCGCACCGCCAACGAGACCACACGCGCGATCGCGATCGGTTCGGCGGCGAGCGTCGTCGGTTCTGGCGGTGGCGTCACGGCCAACGGCACGGCAATCGGCGCGGGTGCGCAGGTGCAGGCCAGCAATGGCTCGGCGTTCGGCGCCAGCACACTCGTCACTCATGAGGGCGCGGTTGCGCTCGGTGCAGGCTCGGTGACCGCGCCTGTGGCGGCGACATCCTCTGTCACGCTCAATGGCGTTAACTACGCCTTCGCCGGCACAACGCCGACCAGCACGGTCAGTGTTGGCAGCGCAAGCAACGCGCGCACGATCACCAACGTCGCCGCAGGCCGCATCAGCGCGACCAGCACCGATGCAATCAACGGCTCGCAGTTGAATGCGACCAACATGGCCGTGAACGCGGCCGGCACCCGGCAGGCCGCGTTGGGCACCAGCGTGGCGCAGGTGATCGGCGGCACGTCGGCCTACAACGCAACCACCGGTGCAGTGACCCCCGGCCTGACCGTCGGAAACACGCCGCATACGAGTGTGCAGAGCGCGTTGACCCAGCTCAATGCGAACCAGGTGGCGGGCCAGACCCACTATTTCAGCGTCAACGGAAACGGCGCCACCCAGGGCAACTTCACCAACAACGGCGCGACCGGCATCAACGCTTTGGCCGCAGGCACGAATGCGACGGCCACCACCAGTTCGGCGGTTGCGGTCGGTGACCGTGCAGCTGCGACGGGCCTGACGTCCACGGCCATCGGTTTCGCGACCGAAGCACAGGGCGAGTACAGCGTTGCGATCGGTTCGGGCGCCAAGGTGTTTGGCAACCGCGGATACGCGCTCGGCAATGACGCGATTGCACGTCAGGACGATGTGGTCATCGGTGCCGGTGCGCTCGCAGGCTCGGACGACTCCCAGGAAACGACGGCGATCGGCGCTTTGGCGGGTGCCAATGCACAGAACGCAGTGGAATCCACGTTCATCGGCGCGCGAGCGGGCAGCGGCAGCAACGGCAGCCGTAACACTTACACGGGTTATCTGGCGGGCACGTCGGCGGCGGGCAGCCTCAACGTTGCCAGCGGTCATCTGGCAGGTGCGGGCGCTGCGGGCAACCGGAATGTGTCGCAGGGCAGTGGCGCAGGCGCACTGGTCACCGGTGACGACAACGTTGCCATCGGCTCGCAGGCCGGGTCGCTGTTGGCGCTCGATGACAATGGCAACCCCGTTTCCGCTGGCCTCGCTTCCTACAACGAGGCGATCAACATCGGACGCAACACCCGCGCACTCGCCAACCAGGCAGTCGCGCTGGGCAGCGGTGCGCAGGCAGGCCAGGCCGCAGCGGTGGCCCTGGGCAGCGGCAGTGTCACTGCCGCCTCTGTCGGCACGGCAGGTGCCACGATCGCCGGCGCAGACTACGCTTTCGCCGGCACCACCCCGAGCAGCACGGTCAGCGTGGGTAACGCGGGTAACGAGCGCACGATCACCAACGTGGCGGCGGGTCGCCTCAGTGCGACCAGCACCGACGCGATCAATGGCTCGCAGCTGCACGCCACCAACCAGGCGGTCGGTGTCGTCAACCAGAATCTCGTGGCCGTCGACAGCCGGGTGACCGCGCTGGGCAACGGCACTGCAGACGCACTGGGTGGCACCTCTGCCTATGACGCCGCGACCGGCGTCCTGACGCCCGGCCTCACGGTCGGCGGCGTCGCCAGCCCGGACGTGCAGACCGCGCTCAACACCATCAACACCACTGCCAACGCCGGCTGGAACGTCACCGACGAAGAAGGCAACACGGCCAACATCGGTCCGGACGGCGAAGTCACGTTCGTGGGCGACGGCAACATCGCCGTCACCCAGGCAGGCGTGAACGATGCCGGTGAAGTCCAGATCACGTTGAACCGCCAGCTCGACCTGGATGGCGTGACGATCGGCGGCACGACGATCGGCGGCAATGGCCTGACGATCAGCAATGGCCCGAGCATCACCACCGGCGGCGTCAATGCCGGCAACCTGGCCATCACCGGTGTGGCGGCGGGCGTCAACCCGACCGATGCCGTCAATCTGGGTCAGATGAACCAGACGGTCGAAGCCAACCGCACCAAGTACTACAGCGTCAATTCAACCGCCGGCACCAATTTCAACAACGAAGGCGCCACCGGTGCCGATGCGATCGCATCGGGCAAGAATGCGAGTGCGCAGGGTGCACGCAGCATCGCGATGGGATTGAACGCACAGGTGCGTCCGCAGCCCAACGGCGTTGCGAACGCTCCCAACAACACCGCTGCCAATTCCATCGCGATCGGCTTCAGCGCAATTTCGGGCAATAACAATGCCTTGGCGATGGGCATCGGTGCGCAGGCCAACCGTCAGGATTCGGTCGCGATCGGCCCGAACGCACAGGTGCAATGGGATGGCACGGCGCAGGCCAACTCGTTTACCGGTCAGATCGCGATCGGCAGCGGCGCGGTCACCGGTCCCGGTGCAGGCACGGGCGCTATGGCGATCGGTCGAGGCGCCTCTGCCGACAGCGGCAATCTGTTGACTGCGATCGGTGCCAACGCCGTAGTCCGAGGCAACATTACGACCGCAATCGGCGCCCAATCGATTGCGTCTGGCGATACTGCGGCGGCGGTTGGCGTGCGCTCGCAGGCCTCCGGCTACGACAGTGTTGCACTGGGCACTGACGCAACTGCCGGCCGCAATGCGGCAGGCACCTCGATCAACTCGGCATCCGCGATCGGCGTCTACAGCGCCGCGCAGGGGACCGGCGCATCGGCAATCGGTACCGGCGCGTTCGTGTTCGGCAACGGCTCCGGTTCGGTGGCGGCGATCAATCCGAACACCGCGCGTATCCAAGGGGCCGCCAAGGCCGATACGATCTTCAGCATCGTGGGTGGTACCGAGAACTTCGCGGTCGGTAACCGCAACCTGATCGGTGGCACGTCGACCAACAACGTCGCCTTCGGCAACGACATCAAGCTGGGCGCAAGCGCGGCGACGTTCGAAGAGCGGACCGTCGTGCAGAACGGCGTCACGATGCGGTACTACGTGCCGACCTTCACCAACCAGGTCGCGATCACCAACTCGGTAGCCATCGGCCAGTCGGCGCGGGTGGGTGCGAGCAACAGCGTCGCGATCGGCCCGAACGCCAGTGCAACCGGTGCGAACACCTATGCGGGCGGCGCGAATGCGGCCGCGAGCGGGGCGAACGCAGTGGCCCTGGGCAATCAGGCGCAGGCCTTCAACACGGGTGCGACCGCTGTCGGTAACGGTGCAGCCGCGGGTGACTTCGGCGTTGCGCTGGGTCAGCGTGCGACCGCGTCGACGACGGGTGCCGTTGCGGCAGGCGTCAATGCGACCGCTACTGGCGTTCACTCGATGGCCCTGGGTTCCAACGCGTCGACCGCGCACAACAACAGCGTTGCGCTGGGCTCCAGCTCGCGCACGGACGCAGCGGTCGCCACGACCGGTGTCACGCTCAACGGCACGACCTATGACTTCGCCGGCACTGCGCCGACGAGCACGGTCAGCGTCGGTACCCTGGGCAGCGAACGCACGATCACCAACGTCGCTGCGGGTCGCATCGAGGCGTCCAGCACTGACGCGATCAACGGTTCGCAGCTGCACGCGACCAACACCGCGCTGGACGGCGTGGCCGAAGTCGTCAACGCGGGTTGGAATGTCAGCGCCAACGGCGAGAACCTCACCCAGGTCGGTGGTGACAGCGCGCTGGGCAACAGCGTTGACCTCAACAACACCGACAACAACATCCTGGTCACGAAGTCGGACGACAGCAACGATGTCACCTTCAATCTGGCGGACGACCTGGCGATTGCCGGCAGCATCAGCGTGGGTGACACACTGATCGACGGCAACGGTGTGGCGGTCGGTGATGACGTCAAGCTGGGCAACGCCGGTCTGACGATCGCGGGTGGCCCGAGCGTGACGATCGACGGCATCGATGCAGGTAACCAGGTCATCAGCGGCGTCGCAGCGGGTCAGCTGGGCACCGATGCGGTGAACGTCGATCAGCTCGAAGACGCACGTACGAAGTACTACAGCGTCAACGATGGCGGTGTGCAGGGCGGCAACTTCGACAACGATGGCGCCACTGGACTCAACGCGGTGGCCAGCGGTGTCGGCAGCACTGCCGCTGGCGTCCGCAGCTACGCGGCGGGTGCTGACTCGCAGGCCGCTGCAGACCGGAGCATCGCGATCGGCAACCGCACGCGGGCACTCGCCACGGGCGCGATCGCAGTCGGCGAGCTCGCAATCGCCAACGGCCAGTTCAGTGTTGCGCAGGGCGTGCGCGCCGTCGCGTCGAACACCGGTTCGATCGCAATGGGCGTCAATACGGTGGCCAACGGGGTGAATGCCGTCGCGCTGGGCGCCAATGCCGTTGCCCAGCAGAACGGCAGCGTGGCCCTGGGCGCGGGTTCGATCACCGATGCCGCAGTGGCCACGAGCGGTGTCACGCTCAACGGCGTCGACTACGACTTCGCCGGTACCGCGCCGCTGAGCACGGTCAGCGTCGGCAGCGTGGGTGCCGAGCGGACGATCACCAACGTCGCCGCGGGCCGCATCAGCGCGACCAGCACCGATGCGATCAACGGCTCGCAGCTGCACGCGACCAACACCGCGCTGGACGTGGTGGCCGAAGTCGCGAACGCGGGCTGGAACATCAGTGCCGATGGTGCCAACAGCACCAACGTCGGCCTGAACAGCGAGACGGGTATCGACGTCGATCTGAACAACGCAGACGGCAACATCGTGGTGTCGAAGTCGGACGACAGCAACGACGTCACCTTCGATCTGGCCGATGATCTGAACGTTGCCGGCAGCGTCACCGTCGGCGGCACGCGGATCGACAACACCGGTCTGACGATCGTG
>NZ_JBDGKS010000002.1:0-74601 GCF_057656255.1 Luteimonas sp. Soil_N_1 | reverse complement strand
CAGCATCGCAGTGGGCTACGAGGCCTCGGCGCTTGCCGACGATGCACTGGCGGTGGGCGCGAACAACACCGCGAGCGGTGTGTCGTCGACGGCGGTGGGCAACCTCAACATCGTCGAGGGTGACGAGAGCACGGCAGTCGGCAGCCTCAACCTGGTGACGGGTACGGGCAGCACGGCGGTCGGCAGCCTGAACCTGGTGACCGGCAACAACGCCAACGCCTTCGGCAGCGGCAACGTGGTCTCGGGTGACGGCGGCACGGCGGTCGGCAACGATGCAACGGTGGGCGCGGCCAATGGCCTGGCACTGGGCAACGGCGCAACGGTCGACCACGACGGCGCGGTTGCACTGGGTGCAGGCTCGGTGACGGATGCGGCGGTCGCGACGACCGACGTCACGCTCAATGGCACGACCTATGACTTCGCCGGCACTGCGCCGACGAGCACGGTCAGCGTGGGCAGCGTCGGCAACGAGCGGACGATCACCAACGTCGCCGCGGGTCGCATCAGCGCGACCAGCACCGATGCGATCAACGGCTCGCAGCTGCACGCGACCAACACGGCGCTGGAAGAAGTGGCCGAAGTGGCGAACGCGGGCTGGAACGTCAGCGCCGGTGGTGCGAACAGCACCAATGTCGGTCTGAACAGCCCGACCGGCAACAACGTCGATCTCAACAACGCGGACGGCAACATCGTGGTGTCGAAGTCGGACGACAGCAACGACGTCACCTTCGACCTGGCCGATGATCTCAACGTTGCCGGCAGCGTCACCGTCGGCGGCACGCGGATCGACAACACCGGTCTGACGATCGTGGGTGGCCCGAGCGTGACGATCAACGGCATCGACGCCGGTGGTCAGGTCATCACCAACGTCGCGGCCGGTGTGGCCGGCACCGACGCGGTGAACGTCGACCAGATGAACGAGACGGCGGAAGCGGCGCGCGCCAAGTACTACAGCGTCAACTCGACCGGCGGCGGCAACTTCGACAACGATGGCGCCACCGGTGCCGACGCGATCGCAGCGGGCAAGGATGCGGAAGCCGAGGGCGACGAAGCGGTGGCGATGGGTCTGGCGGCGTCCGCAGCGGGCAATGGCAGCGTGGCCATCGGCTCGGGCGCGCGGGCACAGGAACTCGACAGCCTGGCTTTCGGTACCGGCGCGGTGGCGGGCCATGCCAACAGCATCGCGCTCGGTGCGGGTTCGGCCACCACGGTCGGTGCCCAGGCCAGCTACCAGGGTGCCTATGTCGGCGAGAGCAGCTCCACGGGTGAACTGAACCTGGGCGGCCGTCAGATCACGGGCGTCGCAGCAGGTTCGGCCGCGACCGATGCGGTCAACGTCAGCCAGCTGCAGGGCGGCGTGGCCAGCGCGGTGGAGCAGTCCAACCTGTACACCGACGGTCAGATCACCACGGTCAACAACCGGATCGACGTGATCGACGGACGTGTGACCGCGATCGAAGGCGACATCGTCGACATCCGCGGCGACATCACCGACATCCAGGGCGACATCGTCGACATCCGTGGCGACATCACGGATCTGGATGGCCGCGTGACCACAGTGGAAGGCGACATCGCGGCCATCAACGTCACGGTGGACCAGTTCGACGGTCGCATCACCGACATCGAGAACGGCGCCAGCGGCATGTTCCAGGTCAACCAGGACGCGGCCACGGTCGCCCCGACGGTGACCGGCACGAATGCCTCGGCCGGTGGCAGCGGTGCGGTCGCCAGTGGCACCAACGCGCTGGCGCTCGGCAACCAGAGCACGGCCAGCGGCGCGAACAGCACCGCCGTCGGCACCGGTGCCACCGCGTCGGCAGCCAACAGCACGGCGGTCGGCCAGGGCGCACGTGCGACCCATGCCAACAGCGTCGCGCTGGGTGCGGGCTCGGCGACCACCGTCGGTGCGCAGGCCAGCTACAACGCCGCCTACGTGGGCACCAGCAGCTCGACCGGTGAAGTCAACATCGGCGGTCGCACGATCACCGGTCTCGCACCGGGTATCGCCGGCACCGATGCGGTCAACGTCAACCAGCTCAACGGTGGTGTGAACCAGGCGATCAGCGTCTCCAACCAGTACACCGACAACCGCATCGGCCAGCTCGAAGGCGACATGTGGAACATCGAGCGCGGCTACCGCGGCGCGACGTCCTCGGCCATGGCGATGGCGGGCCTCCCGCAGGCCTACCTGCCGGGCAAGAGCATGCTGGCGGTGGGCTTCGGCGGCTACCAGAGCGAGTACGGTATGGCGGTCGGCCTCTCGGGCATCACCGAGAACGGTCGTTACGTCTACCGGGCCCAGGCCAGCGGCAATACGGCGCGCGACTGGGGCTTCTCGGTCGGTGCGGGTTGGCAGTGGTAAGACGCGTTCCGTTCGGGCACCTTCTGCGGAAGGTGCCCGTCAGGGCATCGCGGTAGAAGTGGACAGCAAGTGCGGTCGATTCGTGTTCTGAACGTATTGGCGTAGGCCGTCGACGCATCCGCGCGACGGTGGGTCATTCATTACCGGGAAGCGAAATGAAGACGAAAATGATGGGACAGGTGCTCGTTGCACTGGCCATGTTGCCGTGTGCAGCGGTGTTTGCCGGCGGCGTCGAGCCGCAGGCCGAGCCCGACGCGGCTGCAACCGCAGCGCAGGGCAATGCGATGTGGGCGATCTACGACGAGAAGACGGGCCAGCTGCGCGCGCCGACGACGGAAGAGATCCAGCGTTTCGAAGCCTCGCGCGCCAACCAGCCGGCCGCGACGGCCCGCAGTGCGGGTGTGCGTTCGCAGCTGGACCTTCAGCCGGCGACCGAGGCTGATGCGGTACGCACCATGCGTCGCAGCAGTAATGGCACGGTGACCATGGAGGTGCCCCGCGATCTGTTGAGCAACGTCGTCGGCCAGTTCGACGCCGACGGCAATCTCGTGATCAGCCATGGCGATCACGAAGGCCACGCAGACCACGTTGCGCCCACCGCTGCAGCCACCGAGGAATGAGCCGATGAAAACCGCACTTCTGGCCTCGGCCATCCTCGCGTCACTCGCCTTCGCCGCGCCGGCCTCGGCGGCCACCATCCGCCTGATCAACGTGGACCAGCCGGGCGTGGGTCTCAACGATCCGACGCCGGCTGCACCGATCGGCGGCAATCCGGGCACCACGGTCGGTCAACAACGCCAGATCGCCTACCAGTACGCCGCTGACCTGTGGGGCGCGCTGCTCAAGAGCGATGTCGAGATCCGGGTCTCGGCGACATTTGCCGCACTCCAGTGCGATGCCAACGGTGTCGTGCTCGGCTCGGCCGGTGCCACCACGGTCAGCCGGAACTTTCCGAATGCGCCGCTCGCGAACACCTGGTATCACACCGCACTGGCCAGCGCGATTTCGGGTCAGGACACCAATCCCACCGGCAACCACATCGTCACGCAGTTCAACGGCGCGCTCGGCACGCCGAACTGTTCGCCCAACAGTGGCTGGTACTACGGTCTGAACGGCAACGCGCAGAATCCGAACAAGGCCAACTTCCTCAACGTCATCATGCATGAGATCGGACACGGTCTCGGTGTCAGCAGTTTCATCAACAAGACCTCGGGTGCGTGGCTGCAGAACTTCCCGGACACGTACGGCGCCAAGGCGATCGACAATGTGTTGAATCTGCCGTTCAACGCCACGGCCATGACCAATGCCACGCGTGCGACGGCTATGCGCACGCCGGGCCGCACTGCATGGACCGGCGCGTCGGCCAACACCACTGCCGGGCTGATCCTCGACAACTTCAGCGGTCTCAAGTTCACCCTGGCCAACGGCACGCAGCCGGTCTGGGCGTTCGGCACGGCCGAGTTCGGTCCGCTGGTCACCTCGTCCTTCCCGACCGGTCCGGTGGTGCAGGCGATCGATGCGGTCGGCGGTGCATCGCTCGGTTGCGGTACCGCGTTCGCGAACGCGGCCCAGATCGCAGGCCGTATCGCGCTGATCGATCGTGGTACCTGCGCCTTCGCCCTGAAGACCAAGCTGGCACAGGATGCAGGCGCCATCGGCGTCGTCATCGCCAACAACGTCAACGAAACCGCCGGCATGGCGGGTGCGGATCCGACCATCACCATTCCCACGGTTCTGATCTCCAGCAGCAATGGTGCCGCACTCAAGGCGGGTGCGCCGGCAGTGTCGAACAGCATCGGCGAAGATCCGAGTCGCCTGGCGGGCACGGATGCGCAGAACCGCATCCTGCTCTACGCGCCGACGGTCGTCGCCACGGGCTCGACCTTCTCGCACGTCGACATCAGCCTGACGCCGAACGCGGTGATGGAACCGTTCGAAACCCGCACGCTGGATGCGCACGCGCGTCTCGACGTGACCCCGGGCATCTACGAGGACATCGGCTGGACGCTCAACACCGGGACCGCGAAGATCAACGGCTGCGACACCAAGGTGCCGCTGATCGAGGCAGGCGGGCTGATTCCGGGCGCCAACGTGATCGCCTACAACAAGGTCTGCGAAGCGTCTTCGGCAGGCAGCAAGTCGAAGTACCAGCGCTGCATGACCGACCACACGGTCGCCATGCGCAGCCAGGGTCTGCTCAACAACGTGCAGCTGGCTGAAACGCGCGTGTGCGTGGCACGTCGTCCCTGATCGTGCAGGAAGCGGTTGCCGGCGAGCGTCGGCAACCGCTTCGCAGATCGTGCATGCCGTCGGGGCGCACTGCGTTCCTGTCGGCCACGGGTACGACCAGGTGTCCCAGGTGTTGCCTGCGTCACCGAATTCCATGACTCCCGCCGGGCGCGCATCGAGCGCCCGGCCGGGCAATCCTGCGCCGACGTGACGGCACGCGGGTCCACGGGTCACAGATCCGATCGAAACAGAAGGAGAATCGAAATGAAGTTCAACATGGAAGGCGGCACCCGCTGGCTGGTCGCCGGTTGCCTGGCAGCCGCTCTGCTCAGCGCATGCGGCACGCGTCACGTCAGCCGTGACATCTCGCCCGAAGGCGTTGCCGGCGAGGTCGTGTTCCCGGACCGGGACCGCGCTGTGCTGACCGAAGGCACGTTCCCCAACGTCGCCGACCTGCGCAGCATCGGTCCGGGCGTCACCAAGGACCAGCTCTACCAGGCGCTGGGCCGTCCCCACTTCCGCGAAGGTTTCGCCGGTGTGCGCGAGTGGGACTATCTCTTCCATTTCCGCACTGCGGAAGGTGTGCAGACCTGCCAGTACAAGGTGATCTTCGACCGGAACCAGCTGGGCCAGAGCTTCCACTGGAGCCCGGCAACCTGCGCCGATCTGCTGGCGGACGACGCTCGCACCGCGGAAGAGGTGCGTCGCGTGAACCTGTCCGCCGATGCGCTGTTCGCGTTCGCACGGCATGAAGCCGATGACATCCTGCCGCGTGGCAAGGAGATGATCACCGAACTGGCGACCGAACTTCGCGATGCAGGCCAGTCGGTCGTCACGGTGGTGGGTCACACCGATCGCATCGGCAGCGCCGATGCGAACCAGCTGTTGTCGCAGCGCCGCGCGGATACGGTGCGCAGTCTGCTGGTCGCCGAAGGTGTGCCGGCGGATTCCATCGTCGCGCTCGGCAAGGGCAAGACGGCGCCGGTCACCACGGACTGCGCGGACACGCTCTCGCACGCGGCTCTGGTCGAGTGTCTGGCACCGGATCGTCGTGTCGAAGTCGAAGTACGCGGTTTCGCCGGACGCTGATCCCGCGACACCTGCCCGGCCGGACAGGGTTCCGGTCGGGTGCTGCGCGTCGGGCATGGTCTCGAGCATCGTCGCGCTCCGTCTGCCATCGCCCTGGCGATCGTGCCGGGCGGACCCCCACTCACCGGGCGCAGGCGTGCGACCCGCGCAACCGGCCGTGGAGACCGGCGCCAACCGGGTCTCACAGTGACCGCTGGTGCAACGCGCACCTCCACGTGCGAACTTTGACGCCACTGCCCGCCCTACATGCGCGGCCGGCCATCCCCGGCATCCGGATGAATTCCAGGTCTGTCCAGAACGCTGCAGCCCAGGGACGCGGTGCGTTTTTGTGCGGGTGCGTGCCACGTGCCGGATCAGGCTTTCAGGCGATGCGCGGCGTCGCGTCGGACGCCGGTCTTGCGCGTGACGCGGGGGCGCTTCGTGACGGACTGTCAGCGGAATGAGGGGGGCAACGTATTTTGTTAATGTTGCCGGCCGCGTTCGGCGCTCCCCTCGCGCATGAAGCGGTCAGTGGATGGGAGGCGTGTGCTTTCAAGACAGCGAGTAGCGGTCGTCGAAGACGACAGGGAATTCCGTGAAGCGATTCTGTTGCCGATGCTCACCGATGCCGGCTTCGACGTCGCCGGTATGGCGACCGCGCTGGCGTTGTACCGCGCGTTGATGACTGACCGCTTCGATGCGGTGTTGCTGGATGTGGACCTCCCCGATGAAGGCGGCTTCGCCATCGCGCGTCATCTGAGCGCGCAACCCGATGCGCCACAGGTCGTCATGCTGACGGGCGATGCGTCCCGGGAAGCGCGGCGGCAGGGACATGAAGCGGGTGCCGCGGCGTTCCTGGCCAAGCCTGTCGACCGCGTCACGCTGATCCGCACGCTGAAAGTGGTGCTCGAGCAACGCCCCAAGGGTGGGCATTGGGAGCTCGACAGACGCGGCTGGCATCTCCACGCTCCGGACGGTGCGACGATCGCGCTGTCGCTGCAGGAGCGCCAGGTCATGCGCCTGCTCGCCGCGACCCCTGGCGCACCCGTGCACCGGGAAGCGCTGATCGCGCGCCTGACTGACGATGTGCAGGGCTTCGATCCCCACCGTCTGGACATGCTGATCCACCGCCTGCGCCGCAAATGCGAGGCGGCCGCCGGGCAGGCGCTTCCGCTGCGGTCGGTGCGCGGCGTCGGTTACGCGCTGGTCTGGTAGCTCGATGTACCTGCGTCAGCCGGAGCCTCCGCCAGCGGCAGCGTGATCACGATGGTGGTGCCCGCGCCGGGCGCGCTTTCGATGGCGACATGGCCGCCTGCGTCCCGGACGAGTCCGTCGACTGCGGGAAGCCCCAGGCCTGTGCCCTGTCCCGGGGGGCGGGTGGTGAAAAAGGGTTCGAGCACGCGCGCCAGCGTCGCGCCGTCCATGCCATGCCCCGTGTCACGCAGTGACAGCTGCAGATCGCGTGCATCGGACACGCGTGCGGACACTTCGAACGTGCCACCCGCAGGCATCGCCTGTGCCGCGTTGGCGGCCAGATTCAGCAGCACCAGTGAGAACTGGGCCGGATCGAATGCGACCGGGGCCGGCGCGTCCGGTAGCGAAATCTTCAATGCGGTCCGGCGGCCGAGCGTCTGGCGGAGCATCGGCTCGGCATCCCTGATTGCCTGGACGGCATTGAAACGCTGGATGTGCCGGACATCGTCGCGCGCGAACTGGAGCAGTTTTCCTGTGGTGGCGCGCGCGCGATCCAGCGCCGTTTCCAGCCCCTGCAATGCGGCGGTGCGCGCCTCGCCCGTTGCGGCCATGCGCGCCTGCTCGGTGTAGCCGAGCATCAGCGCCAGCAGATGGTTGAAGTCATGGGCGACGCCACTGGCCATGCGTCCGACCGCTTCCACACGCTGCGCGTGGAGGACGCGCAACTGGGCCTGCTCGCGGGCCACGACTTCGTCGGCGAGACGTGCGTGCGCGGCAGCCGACGCTGCCGCCGCGGCGGTGGCTTCGTCCAGGCTCGTCCGGAGTGCGCGGACCGAGCGGTCGATCACGACCGAGATGATCAGGAACATCACCGCACGGATCGTCACGTCGCCCAGGAGCAGCTTCAGATCGCCGCTGTCGTTGGCGTCGGTCACGGCGCCAAGTGCCATCGCCAGTACCAGGGCGGCAAACATCGCCCACAGGGCCCGACGGCCCACCATCACGCCGGCCACGAACAGCCACATCACCTGGATGGGCTGTTCGAACGTCTGGGCTTCGAGCCCGGCCGATGTATAGCTGACCAGCATCACGATCGCGACGACCGCCAGAAGCAGGCGGACCGCCAGCTGGAATCGCCCTGCACGCACCAGCGCCATCGTGGAGAGCGCGCTTGCGCTGATCGCCAAGCTCAGGAGCAGGGCGGTCGTTTCGCCCGCACGCCACGGCAGATCGACCGCCACGATCCGGAACAGCCACAGCAGCGGAGGCAGGGTGCCCAGCAGGCCCAGCACGAGCTGCAGCATCGGTGCATTGCGACGGTCGACCGGATCGACAATCGAGGGAACATCAAGCCAGCGGCGCAAACGGCGCCAGGCAGAGCAGAGTCTGTCGCGCATGTGGCATGCAGGGCAGCAGTCGGGAGCCGGCGATCATGCGACATCGCGACGGCAGCCGCGACCCGACGGATACGACAGGACCCGCGAATCCTCACCGCGCGTGAGTTTCGGTGATTTCAAGTGCGTGTATCACACCTGCAGTGTGACTAAGATCCGCCCCCAGTCGTGACGTGGCGCAGTACGCCGCGTGCGTAAACGCGCGCGTGGATGTGCGAATCGTCGCGCCGTCTGATCGCGTCACCTTGTGACGTATCAAGCAGCATCCGCGGTCACCCAGGTGACTGCCCCCCTGGAATTGCCGGTCATCAACCCTGTCGTCGCGACGGGTGCGGCGGCCTGCGGAGCGCCATTCCAGACAGAAGTTCGAGCGGTCGTCGTCGGGTTCCGACGACGACCCATGTCCGTCGGAAAACACGGGTCGCTTTTGATCGTCGTCCCACCTATCCCAGAGTCATCAGGAGTCCGCAACACATGAACAGAATCCACAGCAAGGTCTGGAACAAAGCGCTGGGCCAGTTGGTCGTGGCGTCGGAGTTCGCGAGCAGCGACAGCAGCGGCGTCGTGCAGGGTGCAGGCGCTGCCGCTCCGCTGCGTAGAAGGCGCATGGTCGCAGCGTTCGCTTCGCTGATGGCACTGGCAGGTGTTGCGGGATCGGCGGCATGGGCGCAGGACGCCAGCTGGACCGTGACCGACGGCGACACCGCCGCGCAGATCGGCGACGGCGGCACGGTGGCGGTGGTGGGAGGCGACAACATCACCGTGGCGCTGACCGGCGGGGCCGATGACGCCAGGCTGGAGATCGCGCTCGATCCGAACCTGACCGTCGACAGCGTCACCACCGGCCAGAGCCGGCTCGACACCAACGGCCTGACCATCACCGGCGGCCCGAGCGTGACGCTGGGCGGCATCAACGCCGGCAATCGTGTGATCACCGGCGTCGCCGACGGTACCGCCAGCGGCCACGCGGTGAACCTCGGCCAGCTCGATGTGGTGCGCACGGCGGCGTCCGGCGCGCAGTCCACTGCTGACGCCGCTGCCAATGCCGCGGCGATCGCGCAGGCCGCAGCCGTCGCAGCCGGCGCCGGCTGGACCGTCGGCGCGGACGGCGACACGGCCGATATCGGCCCCGGCGGCACGGTGACCTTCGCGGGCGACGGCAACATCAGCGTGGCGCTGACCGGCCCCGACGATGCAGGCGCGGTGACGGTCACCCTTGCCCCGGATCTGACGGTGACCAGCATCACCACCGGCAACGCGAGGCTCGACACCAACGGATTGACCATCACCGGCGGTGCCAATGGTCCCGTCAGCGTGACCGGCACCGGCATCGATGCCGGTGGCAACAGGATCACCAACATCGCCGAGGGCGCGCTGACCTCGACCAGCACTGACGCAGTGACGGGCAGCCAGATCTTCGATCTGTTCATCGAGGAGGGTGCGGGCGGCGTCCGGTATTTCCGCGCGCGTTCGGCACAGCCCGATTCCCGGGCACTGGGCGACGAGTCCGTCGCCATCGGCCCCAACACCGTGGCGGAAGGCGTCAGCAGTTTCGCTGCCGGCGACGGCGCCACCACCGCGCTGACTGCCGAGGGCGCGATTGCCCTGGGTCAGCGCGCAACGGCCGGCACCGATGCCGGCGCGGTCCCCGACGGTGACGGCGCCATTGCCATCGGTCGCGACAGCCAGGCCAGCGGCAACAGCACCCTGGCGATCGGCGATGGCGCACGTGTCGAGAACGAGCGCGTGCGCGACGCGATGGCGATCGGTACCGACGCGCAGATCAGCGGTCTGGAAAGCAGCGGTGCGATCGCGGCGGGCCACGCGGCACATGCCAGTGCCGCCAATGCAACGGCCGTCGGCGCCAGCGCCTTCGCCGGCGGCGGCAGCGCCACTGCGCTGGGCCATGGCGCCAGCGCCTCCGGCGGCAGCAGCATCGCGATCGGCCAGGCCCGGGCGATTGCCGGCAATGCGATTGCCGCAGGCGCAGGTGCCTATGCCGGCACGGCGGACAGCATCGCCCTGGGTACCGGCGCGGGCGTCGGTACGGAGGGCAACGCTGCCGGTGACCGTACGGATCACGTCGCCATCGGTACCCGGGCCGGACAGAACGTCACCGGCAACCAGAACACCGCGCTCGGCTACAGCGCCGGGTCGGGCGTCGTGGGCGACAAGAACATCGCGATCGGCTCCGAGTCCGGGCTTGGACTTGCGGGCAACAACAACATCTCCGTTGGCGTGAACGCCAACTCCGGCGCCGGGGAACGTGCGCAGGCGATCGCAATCGGTGACAGGACGCAGGCGGGGAGTGACTCGGTCGCGCTGGGCAGCGGCGCTCACGCTGAAGGCAGCGAGACCCTGGCGCTGGGCAAGGACGCCTACGCTGGCGGAAACGGCGTTGCGCTCGGCGCACACGCCACGGCCGAAGGCAGCCACATCGCGCTGGGCCGCAATTCGGCGGCGCGGAATTCCGACGTGACCGGCAGCGGTTACCTGACCGGCTCCGCAGCGACCGGCACGGCCGTGTCCGTCGGCAATTCGAATCCGGGCGAAGCGTTCCAGCGTCGCATCGTCAACGTCGCGGACGGTGCGCAGGGTTTCGATGCGGTCAACGTGCGGCAGCTGCAAGGCGCACAACAGTCGGTTGCAACTCTCGTTGGTGGTGGCGTCACTCTCAACGATGACGGTACCTACAGCCCCATCGTCGTTAACGTTGCAGGAGGAGGTACTGCCAGCTTCGCCACCATCGTCGAGGCGATTGGCGCGGTCACCAGTGGCGAGGTCGACATTCTTCCGGTCGATGCAGTGCGCTACAACACGGACGGCGGTATCAGCAACGTTGCGGCTGGCTCCCGTGCGACCGACGCGGTCAACGTCCAGCAACTCAACGAGGCCGTCGCGGAAAACGGCGTCAAGTACGTCAGCGCCAACACCACCGTGTCCGCCAACCGGGACAACGACGGCGCCACCGGCAACGACGCAATGGCGATCGGTCCGGCCGCAGTCGCCAGCGCCAATTCGTCGCTGGCGGTGGGGCACGCGGCGCGCGTGAACGCTGGTGCGCACAACGGTGTGGCCATCGGCTACGACGTCAGCGCCCGCGCGGAAAACACCACCGTGCTCGGTAATCGCAGCCATGCCTACGATGCCGGCGGCGTGGCGATCGGCCAGCAGGCCGTCAGCCAGGGCCGCAACTCCATCGTCATGGGCACCGGCGCCGAAGCCGATCCCAAGACGGGGCAGACCGTGGACAACGCCATCGTGATCGGCACCGACGCGGAAGCCACGGCCGACAACGGCATTGCCATCGGTGAAGACGCGCTCGCGTCCGAAGTGCGTGCGGTCGCCCACGGTTACCAGGCGCACGGTGATGCGGACGACGCCCAGGCCTTCGGCACGCGTGCCTACGCCGGCGGCGTGCGCTCCCAGGCCAGCGGTACGGACGCCGCAGCCACCGGCGTCAATGCCCAGGCCAGCGGCACCCGTGCACAGGCCACCGGAAACAACGCCATCGCCACCGGTACCGACTCGCGCGGCTACGCCATCGACGGCGTCGCCATCGGTACCGGCGCGGTGTCCGGCTTCGTCGTCGATGTGCCCGAAAACGCGTTCCGCAACCATGGCAGCATCGCCATCGGTGACAACTCGCGGGCAGACGATCTCAACGCACTGGCGCTCGGTGTCGAAGCCCAGGCCCGCGCGCAATCCGCCATCGCCATCGGCGAGAGCGCGGCAGCAACGGCCGCCGCGGAAAACGGACTGGCAGTGGGCGCCGACGCCCGCGTCACCGCATTGAACGCAGCTGCAATCGGCCAGAGCGCAGCCGCCACCGCCACCGACGCGCTTGCGGTCGGTTCGGGTGCGAATGCGTCGGCTTTGAATGCTGCTGCTTTCGGCCGCGGTGCAGAGGCTTCGGCCCAGAACGCGTCCGCGTTCGGTCAGGGTGCGCGGGCCCTGCATGCAGGCTCGGTTGCGCTGGGCAGCGATGCCATCACCGCGCTCGCGATCCGTACCCCCAATGCGGTTGTCGACAAGGTGACCTACACCTACGCCGGCACGTCGCCCGTGGCCACGGTGAGCGTGGGCGCGCCCGGCGCCGAGCGCACCATCACCAACGTGGCAGCGGGTCGCGTCGACGCGACCAGTACCGATGCCATCAATGGCAGCCAGCTGTTCGGGACCAACCAGGCGGTCAACGCGCTTGCTGACAACCTCGATACCGCCGGCAGGAGCGTCGCCGCTGCGCTGGGCGGCAATTCGACCTACAACCCGGACACGCATGCGGTCACCGCGAGCCTTTCGGTCCGGGGCAACACCTACAACAACGTGCAGAGCGCGCTGAACTACGTGGGGCAGGGCTGGAACGTCAGCGCCGAAGGTGGCGCGGTTGCCAATGTCGCACCGGGCGGCGCGGTGGACTTCAGCAACACCGACAACAACATCGAGATCACACGTACCGGCACGAACCTGACGTTCGATCTGGCCGACAACCTCGAGATCGGCAACAGCATCACCGTCGGTGACACCGTCATCAACGGCGATCGCATCGTCACCCGCAACCTGACGGTGGCGGGCGAAACCCGCCTGGGCGACAACTTCGTCGTCAACAACGCGGGCGATGTCACCTACAACGGTTCGGAAATCGCCACCCGCGCTGATGGCCTGGGCTTCGCCGGCAACACCGGCACCACCATCAGCAAGGCGCTCGGCGACAACACGCCGCTGACCGTCTCGGGTGGTCTGGCTGCAGGCGCGGCAAGTTCCGGCGCAAATCTGCGCGTGGACAGCGACGGCAACCAGCTGAACCTGGTCATGGCGCGTGACCTGACCGACGTGGACAGCATCACCATCAGCAATGGCGGTCCGGTCATCGACGGCACTGGCATCGACATGGGCGGCCAGCAGATCACCGGCCTGGGAGATGGCAGCGCCGATGATCATGCGGTCAACCTCGGCCAGCTGCGCGACGTCGAAGCCGTGGCCAATCGCGGCTGGGACATCAGTGCGAACGGCGGCGACAGCGCAGCCGTGACCCCGGGAGCTTCGGTCGACTTCAGCAACGACGACGGCAACATCGTCATCGCGCGCGACGGCACGGATCTGGCGTTCAACCTCGCCGACAACATCGACCTGGGCGACAACGGCAGCCTGACCACCGGCAACACCGTTGTGGACAACGCGGGCGTTGCGGTCGAGGACGAAGACGGCAACACGACCACGGTCGCGGCCACCGGCACCACGGTGACCAACGCCGAAGGCGACAGCACGGCAGTGGGCGCAGGTACGGTGGCGGTCACCGACGGCGCCGGCACGACGACGATCGGCGGCAGCACGATCTCGGTCGGCGGCAACAGTCCGATCGTGATCGACGGCAACGCCGGCGTGATCGGCGGGCTGCAGAACCAGGACATCAACTATCCGGAATTCGCGGACGGCACCGGCCGCGCGGCGACGGAGGAGCAGCTGGACCTGGTGAACCAGACCGCGAACGCGGGCTGGAACGTGACCGATGCGGACGGCAATCTGGCGAACATCGGCCCGAACGGGCAGGTGACCTTCAGCGGTGACCAGAACCTCGGCGTTGCACAGACCGGTGAAGACCAGACCGGCGTGGTGGAGATCACCCTCAACCGCGATCTGGATCTCGACAGCGTGACCACTGGCGATGCGGTGCTCGACACCGATGGCCTGGTGGTGGACGACAACGCCGGCAACCGCACGGCCATCGGCGCAGGAACGGTGGCGGTCACGGATGGCGCAGGCACCACGACCATCGGCGGCAACGTCGTTTCGGTCGGCGGCGCGAACCCGATCGTCATCAGTGGCGACAGCGGCACGATCGGTGGCCTGACCAACACCACGTTCGATCCCGGCGCCACCTACACCGGCGGCGTGGCAGCGACCCAGGAGCAGCTCGGTCAGGTCTACGAGGTCGCCAATGCAGGCTGGAACGTCAGCGCACAGGGCACCAACGCCACGAACGTCGGCGTCAACAGCCCGACGGGCAACCGCGTCGACCTCCGCAGTGCCGACGGCAACATCGTCGTCACCAAGAGCGACACCAGCAATGACGTGAGCTTCGACCTGGCCGAGAACATCGATCTGGGCGAGAACGGCAGCCTGACCACGGGCAACACCGTGGTGGACAACGCGGGCGTGGCGGTCGTGGACGCAGACGGCAACACGACCACGGTGGCTGCGACCGGCACCACGACGACCGATGCAGATGGCAACAGCACCGAAGTGGGTGCAGCTACGGTGGCGTTGACGGATGCCGACGGCAACAGCACGGCCATCGGCGCAGGTGCGGTGACGGTGACCGACGGCGCCGGCACGACGACGATCGGCGGCAACGCGATCTCGGTCGGTGGTGACAATCCGATCGTGATCAGTGGCGACAGCGGCACGATCGGTGGCCTGACCAACACCGCGTTCGATCCGGACGCCTTCACCAGCGGCCAGGCCGCGACCGAGGACCAGCTGGCCCAGGTCGGCAACGACCTGACGGGTGCCGGCCTGAACTTCGTGGGCAACGACGGCGAGGTCGTGCATCGCGATCTGGGTGAGACGCTGTCCATTGAAGGCGGCGCCAGCGGCAACATCGGCGTGACCCGGAATGACGGCGAGGACGGCCTGATCGTCGAGCTGGCCGACAACATCGCGCTGACGGAAGACGGCAGTCTGACGATCGGCGACGGCACGGACGGCAGCACGCTGGATGCGGGCGGCCTGACGGTGGTTGATGGCGATCTCGCGACGACGGTGGGTGCGGGCACGCTCGAGGTGACCGACGGGACCGGCACGACGACGATCGGCGGCAGCACGATCTCGGTCGGCGGCACCAGTCCGATCGTGATCGACGGCAACGCCGGCGTGATCGGCGGGCTGCAGAACCAGACGATCGACTCCCCGGACTTCGCCGACGGCACCGGCCGCGCGGCGACGGAGGAGCAGCTGGACCTGGTGAACCAGACCGCCAATGCGGGCTGGAACCTGAGTGGCGAAGGCGAGGACCAGGTGAACATCGGGCCGAACGGTTCGGTGGACTTCCAGGGCGACCAGAACATCTCCATTGCCCAGACGGGTGATAACCAGGACGGCGTGATCGAGGTCACCCTCAACCGCGATCTGGATCTCGACAGCGTGACCACCGGCGATGCGGTGCTCGACACCGACGGTCTGGTGGTGGACGACGGCGCCGGCAACAGCACGAGCGTCGGCGCAGGCACGGTAGCTGTGACCGGCGGCGCCGGCACGACGACGATCGGCGGTAACGCGATCTCGGTCGGCGGCGCAAACCCGATCGTGATCAGTGGCGACAGCGGCACGATCGGTGGCCTGACCAACACCGCGTTCGATCCGGACGCCTTCACCAGCGGCCAGGCCGCGACCGAGGACCAGCTGGCCCAGGTCGGCAACGACCTGACGGGTGCCGGCCTGAACTTCGTGGGCAACGACGGCGAGGTCGTGCATCGCGATCTGGGTGAGACGCTGTCCATTGAAGGCGGCGCCAGCGGCAACATCGGCGTGACCCGGAATGACGGCGAGGACGGCCTGATCGTCGAGCTGGCCGACAACATTGCGCTGACGGAAGACGGCAGTCTGACGATCGGCGACGGCACGGACGGCAGCACGCTCGATGCGGGCGGCCTGGCGGTGGTTGATGGCGATCTTGCGACGACGGTGGGTGCGGGCACACTGGAGGTGACCGACGGGACCGGCACGACGACGATCGGCGGCAGCGCGATCTCGGTGGGCGGCGACAATCCGATCGTGATCGACGGCAACGCCGGTGTGATCGGCGGCCTGCAGAACCAGACGATCGCCTATCCCGAGTTCGCCGACGGCAGCGGCCGTGCAGCGACCGAGGAACAGCTGGCGCAGGTCAACGAGACCGCGAACGCGGGCTGGAACGTCACGGACGCGGAAGGCAATACGGTCAACATCGGCCCGAACGGCGAGGTGCTCTTCACCGGAGACCAGAACCTGACGGTGGCGCAGACCGGCGAGGAGGATGCGGGCGTGGTTGCGATCACGCTCAACCGCGATCTCGATCTCGACAGCGTGACCACCGGCAACACCGTCATGGACGACACGGGCGTGGCGGTCGAGGACGGAGACGGCAACACGACCACGGTGGCGGCGACCGGCACCACGACGACCGACGCAGCCGGCAACAGCACGGAAGTGGGTGCAGGGACGGTGGCGTTGAGCGATACCGCGGGCAACAGCACGGCCATCGGCGCAGGTACGGTGGCGGTAACGGATGGCGCCGGCACCACGACCATCGGCGGCAACGCCGTTTCGGTCGGCGGCGCGAACCCGATCGTCATCAGTGGCGACAGCGGCACGATCGGTGGCCTGACCAACACCACGTTCGATCCCGGCGCCACCTACACCGGCGGCGTGGCGGCGACCCAGGAGCAGCTCGGTCAGGTCTACGAGGTCGCCAATGCGGGCTGGAACGTCAGCGCGCAGGGCACAAACGCCACGAACGTCGGCGTCAACAGCCCGACGGGCAACCGCGTCGACCTCCGCAATGCCGACGGCAACATCGTCGTCACCAAGAGCGACACCAGCAACGACGTGACCTTCGACCTGGCCGAGAACATCGATCTGGGCGAGAACGGCAGCCTGACCACCGGCAATACGGTCGTGAACAACGCGGGCGTGGCGGTCGTGGACGAAGACGGCAACACGACCACGGTCGCGGCGACCGGCACCACGACGACCGATGCAGATGGCAACAGCACCGAAGTGGGTGCAGCTACGGTGGCGTTGACGGATGCCGACGGCAACAGCACGGCCATCGGCGCAGGTGCGGTGGCGGTGACCGACGGTACCGGCACGACCTCGATCGGCGGCAATGCGATCTCGGTCGGCGGTGCAAGCCCGATCGTGATCAGCGGCGACAGCGGCACGATCGCTGGCCTGACCAACCGGACCATCAGCTATCCCGGATTCGCGGACGGCTCCGGCCGGGCGGCAACCGAAGAGCAGCTGGACCTGGTGAACCAGATCGCGAACGCAGGCTGGAACGTGACCGATGCGGACGGCAATCTGGCGAACATCGGCCCGAACGGGCAGGTGACCTTCAGCGGTGACCAGAACCTCGGCGTTGCACAGACCGGTGAAGACCAGGACGGTGTGGTGGAGATCACCCTCAACCGCGATCTGGATCTGGACAGCGTCACCATGGGCGACACGTTCATCGACACCACCGGCGTCGCGATCGGCACCGACGTGCATCTGGGCAGCACCGGTCTCGTGATCGCGGGCGGCCCGAGCGTCACCGTCAGCGGCATCCACGCAGGGGGTCTGGTGATCACCGGCGTTGCGGCGGGCGAGATCAGCGCGGGCAGCCAGGAAGCGGTGAACGGCAGCCAGCTGCACGGGATGGGGGATTCGATCACCACCATCATCGGTGGCAATGCTGTCCTCAACCCGGACGGCACCATCACCACGAGCAACATCGGTGGCACCGGCCACGACAACATCGACGATGCGATCCGGTCGGCGAACGAGGCAGCCAATGCGGGCTGGACGGCCACCGATGCCAACGGCAACGACGCCAACATCGGACCGAACGGCACGGTGAACTTCACCGGCGACGGCAACATCAGCGTGGCCCAGACCGGTGCGGACAACAACGGCCAGATCGAGATCACCCTCAACCGCGACCTCGACGTGGACAGCATCACGGCTGGTGACACGGTCATCGATGCGGACGGCGTGCGCGTCGGCGACAACGTGCATCTGGGCGACACCGGTCTGGTGATCGAAGGCGGTCCGAGCGTGACCGTCGACGGCATCGATGCGGGTGGACAGGTCATCGGCAACGTGGCCGCGGGCGTGGCCGACACGGATGCGGTCAACGTCGGTCAGCTCAACGAACTGGCGGGCACCGTCATCGACAACGATGCGCGGGTGACCAACCTGGAGAACGGCGCTTCCGGTCCGTTCCAGGTCAGCCAGGACGCCAGCTTCGTGCCGCCGGCACCGACCGGTGAGAACTCTGCAGCAGGCGGCATCGCCGCAGAAGCCAGCGGTGCGAACGCCACCGCGCTGGGCAACCAGTCGGTCGCCAGCGGTGCGAACAGCACGGCAGTCGGTCAGGGTGCGCAGGCGACCCACGGCAACAGCGTGGCGCTGGGCCAGGGATCGGCAACCACTGTCGGTGCCCAGACCGGTTACGACGCCGCCTACGTGGGCAAGAGCGACTCGGCCGGCGAGGTCAATGTCGGCAATCGCACGATCAGCGGCGTGGCGCCGGGCATGGCGGGGACCGACGCGGTCAACGTCAACCAGCTCAATGCCGGTGTCAGAAGCGCGGTGGTCACCGCGAACGACTACACCGACCAGCGCTTCAACCAGATCCAGGGCGACATGTGGCAGATGAACCAGCGCGTGGATGACCTCGAGAAGAACATCAACTCGGGTGTGGCCACCGCGATGGCCATGCGCCAGGCGCCTTACGTGGCAGGTGCGACCACCTATTACGCCGGCTTCGGTGCCTACAAGGACCAGGGCGCGCTGGGTGTGAGCCTGCGGCGGACGGCCGACAACGGCCGCTGGAGCCTGGAAGGTGGTTTCTCCACCAATCGTGACGGCGCGGGCGGCTACATCGGCGTCAGCGGCGTGCTCGGCAGCAAGTGATCAGGCGCCGCCGCTCCGGCCAGACCGGAGCGGCGGCATCGCTGGATTCGAATCGAAAGGAATGACTCAGATGTCACACAACACCATGATCCGGCAGCCGCTCGCGCTTGCGCTGCTGTCGATGTCCGCACTGCTTGCCCACGCGTCCGACGTGACGCTCCCCGATGGCGAGGTTCCGGTGCAGGGCGTCGTCGGCGGGACCGAATTCCCCGCGATGGACCGCGCCTGGTTGCGCGACGGTGATTTCGTCAACGTTGCCAACCTGCGCCAGATCGGGCGCGGCATGAGCAAGAACCAGATCCGAGCACTGCTGGGCAATCCGCACTTCAGCGAAGGCATTGCAGGCGTCTCGCGCTGGAACTACGTGTTCAACTTCCGCACCGGCGTGGACACCCATGTCACGTGCCAGTACCAGCTCAACTACGGGCGCGATGCGGGACGCTACCAGGTCGAGTCGATCCACTGGGACGGCCCCGCCTGCCTGGACACGCTCAACGCAGCACCTGCACCCGCACCTGTGGCGGCCGCGGTGGAACCGGTCACGCATACGCTGTCGGCCGATGCACTGTTCGCCTTCGACCGCTCCGGCGTGCAGGACATCCTGCCGCAGGGGCGCAACGAAGTGGCCGCGCTTGCAGCCAGCCTCAACGACGCGGGACAGGTGCGCATCACCGTGGTCGGCCATGCCGATCGCCTGGGCGATGCGGCGTACAACCAGCAGCTGTCGGAGCAGCGCGCCGATACCGTCCGGCATCTGCTGGTCGAGAACGGCGTTCCGGCTGCCGGCATCACCGCCTACGGTCGCGGTTCGACCCAGCCGGTGACCCGTTGCGATGCGGGTCTGCCCCGCACCGGTCTGATCGAATGCCTGCGGCCGGACCGGCGGGTGGAGATCCAGGTCAGCGGCCAGCGCTGACCTGACGGACTCCGGCGACGACGGCCCCGTCTTCCGCGCATGCCTCCGGTATGCACGGAGGCGGGGCTTTCGTCTAATCAGCGTCCAGCACTGCTTCCAGCACGGCGTCGCCGTAGCGCTCCAATTTGCCGCTGCCCACGCCGCCGATACCGCCGAGCTGACCGTGGCTGATCGGCCGCAGCCGTGCGATCTCGCGCAGCGTGGCGTCGTGGAAGATCACGTAGGCGGGCACGTTCTGCTCGCGCGCCAGGCGGCCGCGCAATGCACGCAGTGATTCGAACAGCGGGCGGTCGGCCGGTGCGAGGTCGATGTCGGCGCCGGTCGCGGCGCGTGTGGTCCGTGAGCGCTCCTTCGTGTTCGTTGGTTTGCGCAGCATCACCTGCGTCTCGCCCTTGAGCACGCCGCGGCTGGCTTCGGTCAGGCGCAGGCCGCCATAGCCTTCGGCGTCGACATCGAGCAGGCCTTGCGCGACCAGCTGGCGCAGCACGCTTTTCCAGACGCGCGCGTCGACATCGGTGCCGACGCCATAGGTGCTGAGCTGGTTGTGGCCGAACTGGCGGATACGCTCGCTTTCGCTGCCGCGCAGGATGTCGATGATGTGCGCGGCGCCGAAACGCTGGCCGCTGCGGTAGACGCAACTGAGCGCCTTCTGCGCGGGTACGGTCGCGTCCCACGCGGCGGGCGGGTCGAGGCAGTTGTCGCAGTTGCCGCAGGGCTGGCCTGCGCCCTTGGCCGCGTAGTCCTCACCGAAGTTCGCCAGCAGCACCTGGCGACGGCAGCGCATCGTCTCGCAGTAGCCGACCAGCGAATCGAGCTTGCGGTGTTCGAGCCGCTTGCGTTCGTCGCCGGATTCGGACTGTTCGATCATCTGCCGCAGCAGCACCAGATCGCCGAGGCCGTAGCACATCCACGCATCGGCGGGCTCGCCGTCGCGGCCGCCGCGGCCGGTTTCCTGGTAGTAGCCCTCGATGGATTTCGGCAGGTCGGTGTGCGCGACGAAGCGCACGTCGGGTTTGTCGATGCCCATGCCGAACGCGATCGTCGCGACCACCACCACGCCGTCGCTGCGCAGGAAACGTCGCTGGTTGGCCGCGCGCAGCTCCGCGTCCATGCCGGCGTGATACGGAATCGCGTCGATGCCCTGGCCAGCGAGATACTCGGCCGTTTCTTCGACCTTGCGCCGCGACAGGCAGTAGACGATGCCGGCTTCGCCACGATGCGACTGCACGAAATCGAGCAGCTGGCGCTTGGCGTTTTCCTTCTGCACCACGGTGTAGCGGATGTTGGGCCGGTCGAAGGAACTGACGAAGCGGCGCGCGTCTTCCAGTTGCAGGCGCTCGGCGATCTCGCGCTGGGTCGGCGGATCGGCGGTCGCGGTCAGCGCGATGCGCGGCACGTGTGGCCAGCGCTCGTGCAGGATCGTCAGCTCGCGGTACTCGCGGCGGAAGTCGTGGCCCCATTGCGACACGCAATGCGCCTCGTCGATCGCGAAAAGCGCCAGCGGTGCGCGGTCGAGCAGCGACAGAAAGCGTGGGGTCAGCAGACGCTCGGGCGCGACGTACAGCAGGTCGAGTTCACCGGCCAGCAGCTCGCGCTCCACGCGCTGCGCGGTCTCGCCGTCGAGCGTGGAATTGAGGAACGCCGCGCGCACGCCCGACTGCAGCAGCGCGTCCACCTGGTCCTGCATCAGCGCGATCAGTGGCGACACCACGATGGCGACGCCGTCGCGCAGCAGGGCGGGCACTTGGAAGCACATGGACTTGCCGCCGCCGGTGGGCATCAGGACCAGCGCATCCTGGCCGGCGGCGACATGCGAGACGATCGCGGCCTGTTCGCCGCGGAACGCGGCATGGCCGAACACGCGCTGCAGGACCTCGAGCGCGGCGGCATCTGGAGAAGAAGACATCGCACAAGGATACCGGCTGTCCGGCGCGCGCCGGTCGCGCGCGCAGGTCGGATTTCCGGCCGCCCGGATGGTGTTTGTTAAGCTGCGCGATCTTCCAGCAGGACCCCCGCATGACCTCGACGCCCGGATCCGGCGGCATGCCGCTTCATACCAAGATGCTGATCGGCTTCCTCATCGGCGCGATCTCCGGTCTGGCGATCAACCTGCTGACCGGCCATCTGACCGTCGATGGCGTCCCGCCCGCGTTCTCCGGATGGGTCGAGGGCCTGATCCAGTACGTCACCGAACCGGTCGGCCAACTGTTCCTGCGTCTGTTGTTCATGCTGGTGGTGCCGCTGGTGTTCTCGGCGCTGATCCTGGGCGTGGTCGAGATCGGCGATCCGCGCGCGCTCGGCCGTCTCGGCGGCAAGACGCTGGTGTGGGTGTTCGGTACGACCTTTATCGCGGTAATCATCGGTCTGGTGGTGGTGTCGATCATCCAGCCGGGCGCGGGCATCGACCCCGCTCTGCGTGACGCGATGCTGTCGGACTCCGTCGCTACGGGCGCCACGATCGCCGAGCCGGCGAAGATCGGCCTCGTCGACATGCTGCTCAACATGGTGCCGCGCAACCCGATCGCCGCCGCCGCCGCGACCGATCTGATCGCGGTGATGGTGTTCGCGCTGCTGTTCGGCATTGCCGCGACGGTGGTCAACTCGCCGGGCACGCGCAGCTTCGTCGGCGCGGTGCAGGGCATCTACGACATCAGCCTGAAGCTGATCGACTGGGTGATCCGTCTGGCGCCGTACGCCGTGGCCGCGCTGCTGTTCACGCTGACCGCGCGCATGGGCCTGGGCTTGATGGTGCAGCTCGGCTGGTTCGTACTGACCGCAGTGCTGGCGCTGGCGCTGCACTTCTTCGGCACGTTCTCGCTGCTGATCGCGGTGCTCGGACGGCGCTCGCCGTTGGAGGTATTCAAGAAATCCCAGCCGGCGCTGCTGACCGCGTTCTCCACCTCGTCGAGCGCGGCCACGCTGCCGACCTCGCTGAAGACCGCGGAGGAAAACCTCGGCGTGCCGCGGCGCGTGGCGCGCTTCGTCTGCACGCTGGGCGCAACGGTCAACATGAACGGTACGGCGCTCTACGAGGGCGTGACCGTGCTGTTCCTCGCCCAGTTGTTCGGCATCGAACTCACCTTGCTGCAGCAGGCGATGATCCTGGTGATGTGCATCATGGGCGGCATCGGCGCGGCCAGCGTGCCGGGCGGCTCGCTGCCGGTGATCGCGACGATCCTGGTGATGTTCGGCATTCCGCCCGAGGGCATCGGCATCATCCTCGGCGTCGACCGTTTCCTCGACATGTGCCGCACGACGGTCAACATCGGCGGCGACATGGTCGGCTCGGTGGTGATCGGCCGCGGCGAAGCGGACGAGGACGACGACGCCGAACCGGTGACCGACCAGGCGCTGCCGCGCCCGGCCTGAGGTCGCATCACGCCGCTGCCGGGACATCCGCCGGGCAGCGGCGCGGCGCTCGTGGGACAATTGGCGGCTCCCGCCCGCTGCCGCCCGTCTCCGAGCCCATGACCACGTCGAACCGTCGCGAACTCGCCAACGCCATCCGTTTCCTCGCCATCGACGCCGTCGATGCCGCCAAATCCGGCCATCCCGGCATGCCGATGGGCATGGCCGACATCGCCGAAGTGCTGTGGAACGATCACCTCAGCCACAACCCGGCGAATCCGCAGTGGTTCAACCGCGACCGTTTCGTGCTGTCGAACGGCCACGGCTCGATGCTGCATTACGCGCTGCTGCACCTGTCGGGTTACGACCTGCCGCTGGAAGAGCTGAAGAACTTCCGCCAGCTGCACAGCAAGACCGCCGGTCACCCGGAGCGCCACGAGACGCCCGGCGTCGAAACCACCACCGGTCCGCTGGGCCAGGGCTTCGCGAACGCCGTCGGCTTCGCACTCGCCGAGCGTCTGCTCGCGCAGCGCTTCAACCGTCCCGAGTTCGCCGTCGTCGATCACCGCACCTGGGTGTTCATGGGCGACGGCTGCCTGATGGAAGGCATCTCGCACGAGGCCGCATCGCTCGCCGGTACGCTGGGCCTGGGCAAGCTGGTCGCGTTCTGGGATGACAACCGCATCTCGATCGACGGCAACACCGAAGGCTGGTTCACCGACGACACCCCGGCGCGTTTCGAGGCCTACGGCTGGCGCGTGATCCGCGACGTCGACGGCCATGATGCCGACGCGATTTCACGCGCGATCGAAGCCGCCACCGCCGAAGACGACAAGCCGGTGCTGGTGTGCTGCCGCACGACGATCGGATTCGGCTCGCCCAACCGCGCCGGCAAAGAGTCCTCGCACGGCGCGCCGCTGGGCAAGGACGAATCCGATGCCACGCGCGCCGCGCTCGGCTGGAACCACGGACCGTTCGACGTGCCGCAGGCACTGCGCGACGGCTGGCGCGCGGTCGAAGCCGGCCAGGTGCGCGAGTCGGAGTGGAACCAGCAGTTCGATGCCTACCAGGCCAAGTACCCGGACCTCGCTGCTGAACTGGTGCGCCGCTCGCACGGCGACCTGCCGGACGGCTTCGTCGAAGCGGCCGATGCCTTCATCGCCAAGCTGCAGAGCGACGGCCCGACGATCGCCTCGCGCAAGGCCTCGCAGATGGCGATCGAAGCGTTCGCGCCGCTGCTGCCGGAAATCATCGGCGGCTCGGCCGACCTGGCGCATTCCAACCTGACTCTGTGGAAGGGCAGCACGTCCGCAGCCAGCACCGATGCCAACGCGAACTACGTCTATTACGGCGTGCGCGAGTTCGGCATGAGCGCGATCGCGAACGGCCTCGCCCTGCACGGCGGTTTCATTCCGTTCGACGCGACGTTCCTGGTCTTCAGCGATTACGCACGCAACGCGGTGCGCATGAGCGCGCTGATTCCGGCGCACGCGATCCACGTCTACACGCACGATTCGATCGGTCTCGGCGAAGACGGCCCGACCCATCAGCCGGTCGAGCATCTCGCGTCGCTGCGCTACATCCCCAACAACGACGTGTGGCGTCCGTGCGACGCCGTCGAATCGGCGGTGGCGTGGAAGTCGGCGATCACCCGTCAGGACGGCCCAAGCTGCCTGATCTTCTCGCGCCAGAATCTGCCGCACCAGGCACGCGACGCGGCGCAGGTCGCCGACATCGCGCGCGGTGGTTACGTGCTGAAGGATTCGGTCGGCACGCCCGAGATCATCCTGATCGCGACCGGTTCGGAGATCGGTCTGGCGACCCAGGCTGCCGAACAGCTGGGCGATAACGTGCGCGTCGTGTCGATGCCCTCGACCGACGTGTTCGATCGTCAGGACGCGGCGTACCGCGAATCCGTGCTGCCGAACGCCGTGCGCAAGCGCGTCGCGATCGAAGCCGGCGTCACCCCGTTCTGGCGCGCCTACGTGGGTCTCGACGGCGCCGTGATCGGCATCGACACCTTCGGCGCCTCGGCACCGGCCGACAAGCTGTTTGCGCACTTCGGCATCACGGTCGAGAAGATCGTCGAGGCGGCGAAGGCGCTCTGATCGGAGGCTGCGATCTGCAGCAGTGAACGAAAAAGCCCGCGCAAGCGGGCTTTTTCATGGACATCTTTCCCATCGCGATGATGCGGTGCGCTTGAGTGCCACCGGTGCGGGGTTCCGGGTCACGCACGCAGGACGGGGCCCACTTCGCTGCGTCCGTTCTGCGCGGGCGCTGCCTCAAGCCGCCGGCTTGTCGTGCTTGCTTCCACCCCGGCAATGCGGCGAATCGGGCACCTGCACTTCGGCTGCCCATTCCTCGGGCGTGAACGTATGCAGCGCCAGTGCGTGGATCTGCTGCATCTGTGGGCCGAGCGCGCGATACACCGCCTGGTGACGCTGCAGCGCACGCTTGCCGTCGAACGCCGCGCTGACCACGACCGCCTTGTAATGCGTTTCCAGTCCGCGGCTGTGCATGTGGCTTTCGTCCTCGACATCGAGGTGCGTGGGCTCAAGTGCGGCAAGCGCATCGCGGAGCTGGTCGGCGCGGGTGGTCATGGTCGGGTCCTGCACGGGTGTCGTCGAACGAGATGGAGGCGCACTGCGCGTTCGCAACCGTGCCTCAGGCAGCGGATGTCGGCGCGATCACATCCTGCGGCGCACTGGGACGCTCAGTGCGGCTAAGTCCGAGCGACACCAGCCGCGCCATCAGATGTTCATTGAGGCCGCTGGGCGCCTGCAACCGCATGCGCGCGAGTGCCGGCGTGTCGTCGCCGATGCCTGCGCGCAGCGCGTCGAACACGGTCGCGAGTTTCCCGCGTCGCGTCGCGGTCTGCGTGCGCAGCCAGGCCAGTGCACGCAGCAGGCGCTGTTCGACGACATCGAAATCGCTGCCCAGCGGGTAGTCGGGCAGGCTGCCGTCGGCGCGCAGCGGCGCCAGCAACGTGCGCAGCGTGTCCGGCGTGTTGCGCTGCCAGGGTTCGGGCACGACGAAGCGCGCATCGAGCTTGCCGGCTGCCTGCGCACGCTTCACGAGTCCGGCCTGATGCGGGGCTTCGGCGACGCGCACCATCGCGCGGGTGCAGTCCTCGTCGGTCGCGCCGCGGATGTCGGCGATGCCGTACTCGGTGATGTAGACGTCGCGCAGATGCCGCGGGATCGTCGTGTGGCCGTAATTCCAGCGGATGTTGGCCTCGCGGCCGCCGCCCGCATCGCGCGCGGCGCGCAGCAGCAGCACCGAGCGCGCGTCTGGCAATGCATGGCCCATCGCGACGAAGTTGTACTGGCCGCCGACGCCGGACACCACGCGGCCGTCCTCCAGCGCGTCGGATACCGCCGCGCCGAGCGCGGTCGCCATCATGCAGCTGTTGAAGAAACGCGCATCGCGTCGCTGCAGGCGCTCGAGACCTTCGTCGAGACCGTAGAGCTCGTTGACCTCACCGACGCGTTTCATGCCGATGCCGCGACGGGTCTCGTCGTCGAGTCCGCGCAGCCAGGCATAGAAATCCGGCGAGCCGAGATAGAACGCGCCGTGCAGGAATTCACCGTCGCGGTCGATCAGCTCGCGGTCGAGCGCACTGAGCGTGCCGTCGTTGGCGCGCCGCATCAGCCCCGCCTTGTCGACGACACGACGCTTGATCACGCCCACTTCGACCAGGCGCTTGAAGCCCTCGTTGATCATCTCGCTGCAGCCGTAGAGGCCGGTCTCGAACGGGTCGAGTCCACCGACGGCCTGCACGGTGCGATGGGTGGCGAGATCGGGATCGAGCGCGTGCAGCACGCGCCGGTACGCCGCGTTGTCGGTGTGGCGCAGCGCCAGTGCATGGCACAGCGCATCGGCGAGTGCACCGATGCCGATCTGCAGCGTGCCGCCGTCGCGCACCAGCGTGCTGGCGTAGAAGCCGATCGCGTAGTCGGCATCCGACACCGGCTGGCGCGGCAGGCCGAACAGACGCGGGTAGGGCGGTGGCGGTGCGATCACGACGTCGAAGAACGCGGCGTCCACCGCCGCGGTGCCGTCGAGCCAGGGCAGCGCGGGATCGACTTCGCCCACGACCAGCGGCCGTGGATGGCCGGCCGCCACGAGCGCATCGATCGCATCGAACGTCAGATCGGTGTTGGACGACAGCGAGAACCGCGAGCCGTCGTCGTTGGCGGCGACCTTCTGCACCAGCACGTTGACGCCGCGGTCGGCGAGCGCGCGCGCCACATGCGTGTAGTTGAGGCTGGCGTAGCGGCGCTGCGCCTGGCGGGAGCCCAGCATCGCGCCGGACTGCATGTAGAACTCCTCGACCTCGACATGCGGCGGCAACGCGTTGCGGCGCAGCGCATCCACATACTTGAGCCGCACGAAATCCTCGCCGAAATGCCGCTTGGCGAAGGGCCCGATGAAGCGGCCTTCGAGGTCGTCGCCGGCAGACGGCGGATCGAGGGACAGCGCGGTGTAGAGGGTGAACGGGCGCGCGGGGTTCGCGATGGCGGCATCGAAGAGCGCGTTGAGCAGACGGTGCGGTTTGCCGATGCCGAGCGGTACGCCGACGTGCAAGGGGCCCTGCGTATGGCGTTCGATCCGCTCGACCGCGTGTTCCATGGAATCGACGAATTCTGTCATCCGTCGAGGATACGCAGCACGACGTGAATCCGGGGCCGGTCCTGCGCGACCTGCAGGGGCTGCGCACTGTCCGGCGAGCACCGGGTGGACCGGCGGGCTGCCGCGTGGACCGCATCCCATGGCGTCCGGTCGGATCGCCCGCACGGCTTGACAGCCGGTGCGTTTACGGGCGTAATCGAATATCGGATTACAGGTGTAAACGCAGTCATGCAGATCAGCGACGCCGAGGCCACCGTCATGGAAGTCCTGTGGGCACGCAGCCCATGCGGGGCCGATGACGTGGTCGCAGCCCTGGACGGGCAGCAGGACTGGGCGGAACCGACGATCAAGACGCTGCTCAACCGGCTGTTGAACAAGGGCGCCATCAGCGCAGGGCGTGAGGGGCGACGCTACCTCTACAGCCCGGTGCTGCAGCGGGAGGCGTGGCTGGCGCGGCAGAGCGATGGACTGCTCGATCGCCTGTTCGGCGGGCGCGTCACACCGCTGGTCGCCCACTTCGGCGAACGCCGGAAGCTGTCGAAGGCCGATATCGCCGAACTGCGCCGCCTCGTGGAGACACTCGACGATGCACGTGACTGACGTCCTCGCCGGGCTCGCCGCCGCCACGCTGGGGGCCAGCGGCGCCATCGTGCTGGTCGTGCTGGCGTCGCGCCCGTTGCGCCGTGCCTGCGGTGCGCGCTGCGCGTATCTGCTGTGGGCTGCGGTGCCCCTGGCGATGCTGGCGACGTTGTTGCCGGCGCGCGTGGTGCAGGTCGCGCCTGCGGAGGCCGCAGCCACGGCGACCCGTATCCTGGATGCGACCGGACAGGCCGGCGCCGTACTGGCGCAGGCAAGCGGGCCTGACATCGCCGCGTGGGGGCTGGCGATCTGGGCGTGCGGCGTGGTGCTGATGACCGCGCGCTGCCTGCAGGGGCACCGGCAGTTCCTTGCGGGACTGGGCAGGGTGCGTGCACGGCGCGATGGCCTCTACCAGGCCGATGCGGTGGAGGGCCTGCCGGCGGTGGTCGGCCTGGGGGCCCGCATCGTGTTGCCGGCCGACTTCCGCACCCGCTTCGCCCGGGACGAGCGTGCGCTGGTGCTCGCGCACGAACGCGTGCATGTGGCCCGCGGTGATGTCTGGTGGAACCTGCTGGCCGCCACGCTGTGGGTGCTGCAGTGGTTCAACCCGCTGGCGTGGTGGGCACTGCACCGCTTCCGCATCGATCAGGAACTCGCATGCGATGCCGCCGTGCTCGCACGTGCGGGTCGCCACCGTCGCAGTTACGGCCAGGCCCTGCTGAAGACCCAGATGCCGGCACATCCGGCACTGCTGGCCTGCCAGTGGCCCGGCGCCCATCCGCTGAAGGAGAGAATCGAGATGCTTGCACACACCGCACCACACCGCATTGCACGTCGCCTGGGCACCGGGCTCGTCGTCGCCTCCTCGCTGGCGTTCGCCACGGTCGTCTGGGCAGCGCAGCCGCCCACCACGGAGGTCCCGCCGCTCACGCCACCCGCGGTCGCGTCCGGCGAGGTGACCGTGACCTATGCCGCCGACGCCGGCACGGTCGACATCGACGGCGCGGCTGTCCCGGTCGGCGACCTCCTGCGCCGGCTTGCTGCGGCCACCGGCCGCACCCTGG
The DNA here is from genome assembly GCF_057656255.1 of Luteimonas sp. Soil_N_1. Classification (NCBI taxonomy): domain Bacteria; kingdom Pseudomonadati; phylum Pseudomonadota; class Gammaproteobacteria; order Lysobacterales; family Lysobacteraceae; genus Luteimonas; species Luteimonas sp. Soil_N_1. Next base: position 45,159 of record NZ_JBDGKS010000002.1, on the reverse strand, counting down.
ATGTCGCGCAAGGCGTGGACCTGTCGATGCTGGTGACGATGCGCTTCCGGAGCGTGCCTCTGGCCGATGCCGAGACGCTGATCGACAGTGAACTCGAAGAGGCGCGCCTGCAGCTGGACGAGCGCGTGATCCGGGTCATCCCGGCGCCCGGCAAGCGCGGCGGACCGGATCCCTCGCCGGGGCGCTGAGCGAAAGGCCGGGCCGGTCGCTGCGCAGTTGCTGCGGCCGGTTCCGGCATGTAGTCGGCACGCGTACGGCGTCAGTCCAGCGTGTGCACCGCGTCGGCCAGACGCCGCACGTCGTCGCTGGTGTGGCTGACGTAGAGCATCGGCAGACGCACTTCGTCGCGTACGCGCTGCAGCCACGGAATCAGTTCTTCGCGCCGCGCTTCGTCGAGCGCCGACAGCGGTTCGTCGAACAGCAGCACCGCCGGCTGCGAAAGCAGCGCACGGCCGATTGCCACGCGTTGTGCTTCGCCGCCGGAGAGATTCGCCGGCTGGCGCTGCAGCAGCGCGCCGATGCCGAGCAGTTCGACCACGTGATCGAGTTCGAAGGTGTCGGCGCCGGCGTGATGGCGGCCGTAACGCAGGTTGCGCAGCACGTCGAGATGCGGGAACAGGCGCGCGTCCTGGAACACGTAACCGACGCGCCGGCGATGTGCGGGCACGTCGATGCGCGCGGCGCTGTCGAACAGCACGCGGCCGTCGATCTCGATGCGGCCCGCGCGTGGACGCACGAGGCCGGCGATCGCATTGAGCACACTGGTCTTGCCGGCCCCGGATGGGCCGGTCAGCGCGAGCACGCGCTGCGTGGCGTCGATGCGGATGTGGCGCGCGAAGCTGCCGCGGCGCAGGTCGAGGTCGACGTGCAGCATCAGTCGTGCACCTCGCCGCGCTGGCGACGCACCAGCCATTCGGATGCCATCAGCGCGGCCAGCGAGATTGCCACCGAGACTGCCGCGAGTCGCCAGATGCCGGCTTCGCCATCGGGCACCTGCATCAGCCCGTAGATCGCCGACGACACGGTCTGCGTTTCACCTGGGATGTTGGAGACGAAGGTGATCGTCGCGCCGAACTCGCCCAGCGCCTTCGCGAACGCGAGTACCGCACCAGCGATCACGCCCGGCCACGCCAGCGGCAGAGTGATCGTGATGAAGACCCGCAGCGGACTGGCGCCGAGCGTGGCTGCGGCCTGTTCGAGACGGCGGTCGACGTTCTCGATCGACAACCGGATCGTGCGTACCAGCAGCGGGAATCCCATGATCGCGCTGGCCAGCGCCGCGCCGGTCCAGCGGAAGGCGAACGAAATGCCCAGCGTCTCTTCGAGCCAGCGGCCGATCACGCCGTTGCCGCCCAGCAGTACCAGCAGCGCGTAGCCGACGACCACCGGCGGCAACACCAGCGGCAGATGCACCAGCGCGTCGAGCAGCGACTTGCCGAAGAAGCGACGGCGCGCGAGCAGCCACGCGATCGCGATGCCGAAGGGCAGGCTGCACAACGCGGCGGCGGCCGCGACCTTCAGGCTGAGCCGGATCGCGACGAGTTCATCGGGCCCGAAGCCCAGCAGCGTGCCCGGGTCCGCCATCGATCAGCGGATCGAGAAACCGTGCGCGCGGAAGATCGCCGACGCGGCCTCGCCGTCGAGCCAGCGCACGAAGGCATCGGCCTGGCGGTTGCGACTGGCCGCGACGCGCGCCACCGGATAGACGATCGCCGGATGGCTGTCGGCCGGGAACGTGGCCAGCACCTTGACCCGCGGTTCGGCCTTCGCGTCGCTGCCGTAGACCACGCCCAGCGGCGCCTCGCCGCGCGCGACGAGGGTGAGCGCAGAGCGCACGCTGTCGGACTCGGCCACGCGCAGTTGCAGGGCCGACCACTGGCCCAGCGATTCGAACGCCGCCTTGGCGTACTTGCCGGCCGGCACGCTCGCATTCAGTGCCAGCGACAGGCGCCCGCGTGCGCCGAGCAGGGGCAGCAGATCGGTGCCGCGCGCGAGCGTCAGCGGCTGCGCGGCGCTGCCGGCCGGCGCGACCAGCACCAGGGTGTTGCCGAGCAGCACGCGGCGCGAGTCGGTATCGATGAGCTTGCGTGCCTGCAGCCAGTCCATCCATTCCAGATCGGCGGACACGAACACGTCGGCCGGCGCGCGCTGTTCGATCTGCCGCGCGAGCGCGGAACTGGCGGCATACGACACGCGCACCGGCTGGCCGGTGTCCCGCTGATAGCGCGCGGCCGCGGCGTCCATCGATTCCTTGAGGCTGGCGGCGGCGAAGACCGTGATCGGCGCGCGCTCCTGCGCGATCGCCGGCAGGACGGCGAGCGCAGCGAGAACGGTGAGCAGCAGGGCGGCGGACGTGCGCAACCAGCGGGGGGAGCGGAGAGTGTGCATGGCGATTCCGGTGGGAGGACGACAGGATCAGGGCGCGGCGATGACGGTGATGCGTTCGACCTGACGCACGCCGCGTGCCGGGCGTGTGTCGTCGGGGACCAGCAGGCGCAACGGACCGCTGTCGGCGTCGAGCGGGGCACCGTCGCAGCGGTCGACCAGATAGACGCCACGGTTGCCGAGCGTCGCGTCGAGTTCGCCGAGCGAGAACACCGCGCGGTAGCCGTCGCGCGCGCTGACCAGCACGTAGCGATCGAGATGCGCGCCGCGCAACGGCGCGTCCGGCATCGCGCCGCTGGATTGCAGTAATGCAGCCAGCGACACGCCTTCGCAGCGCAGGGTGTTGCCGTGGGCGGTGGCCTCGACCGTGTGACGGGTCAGCGTGGCGCGTGCGGCGTCATCCAGCGGGACGACGACCGGGGAGGGGTCTACCGGCGTGGCAGCACGCTGGTGCGCGCCATGGGCGTGCACGTCCGGCGTCTGGCCGTGGACCGCAGACGCGCACAGCAGAAGCAGCGCGGACAGATGACGGCCACGGACCATGGCGATTCCCCTCGTTATGAACGGCCGAGCATAACGGCCAGGCACAGCCTCGACAACGTGGCTCAGACCGTGTCGATCGGCAGCTTCAGATACCGCACGCCGTTGGCATCGGCCTCGGGCAGGGCACCGGCCCGGATGTTGGTCTGCACCGAGGGCAGCAGTAATGCCGGCATCGGCAGCGTCGCGTCGCGGGCCTCGCGCAGGGCGACGAATGTGGCCGCATCGATGTGGTGGCCGACGTGGATGTTCTCGCGCTTCTGCGCGCCGATCGTGGTCTCGCAGGCCACCGCGCGGCCGCCTGGACCGTAGTCGTGGCAGACGAACACGCGGGTGGCGTCGGGCAGTTCGAACATGCGCTGGATCGAGCGGTACAGCGTGGCCGCATCGCCGCCGGGGAAATCGCAGCGGGCGGTGCCGCCGTCAGGCATGAACAGCGAGTCGCCGGTGAACAGCGCATCGCCGATCAGGTAGGCATTGCTGTCGCTGGTGTGGCCGGGCACCGGAATCGTGCGGCCTTCGAGCGCACCGATCGCGAACGTGGCGTCGGCCGAGAACAGCCGGTCGAACTGCGAGCCGTCGACCGGAAAATGCTCGCCGAGATTGAAGATGGGCCGAAAGGTCTTCTGCACCGTGCGGATGCCGTCACCGATCGCCAGGCGCGCGTCGGGCAACTGATGGCGCAGCCAGTCGCCGGCCGACAGGTGATCGGCGTGCGCGTGCGTCTCGAGAATCCACCGCACCTCGAGCCCGTGCGCCTGCACGTGCTCGAGCAGCACCATCGCCGAGGCCGTCGACGTGCGCGCGGAGGCCATGTCGAAGTCCAGCACCGGATCGATGATCGCCGCCGCGTTCGATGACGGATCGCGCACGATGTAGCTCCACGTGCCGCTGCCGGCGTGGTGGAACGGGGTGACCTGCGGTGGCGGCATCGCGAACTCCTGACCGTGTACGCGACCGATGCTAGTCCACGCGGCCCGGGCAAACGTTGCGATTGCGTCAGCTCAGCGTTGCGCAGGTGCGGCGAGCGCGGTGTTGAGCACCGCCGCCAGACGGGCGCCTGCATCCCGCAGCGCCTGCTCGGCCATTGGCAGATGGGTGGTCACGTAGGCCTCGCCGACGCGTGCGCCGCGGGGATAGACGCCGGGCGTCAGCGCGACGCGACAGGCAGCCTCGGCCCACTCGGCGGCAGGCGGCGGCAGGCGCACCGGTCCCGTGGCGCTGGCAGACGGGGACCGTGCGTTGATGCGTGCCAGCCAGGCATCGCCCGACAGCTGCCGGCTGTTGAGCATGCCGCTGTCCCAGAACGCGTGCAGGTTGGTGCCGCGGCGACGGAAGCTGATCTGCTGGTCGTTGCCGCCGCGGTCGTGTCCGTAGCCGGCGTGCATCGGCTGGTGCGCATCGCCGGTGAAATGCACCACGAACTTCAGCGCCCGTGCCCGATCGGCGCGCGAGCGGCTGCGGTCGGCCAGGATCGCGGTCTGGGTCTTCAGCGCCTCGACCACGCAGTTGCCGCCCGGGCAGTCGCGCCGCGCCTCGTAGCGGCAGTTCGATTCGCCGATGTTGACGTAGTGCCAGGACGCAGAGCGTCGACCCAGATCCGGATTGTGCGCACGCAGTTCGTCCGCCCAGCTGGCGACGCCGGGCAGGGTGGGATCGGGTTCACCGGCCAGCAGGCGGCGCACCTCGGCACGTGCGGCAGGCGTGAGGTCGCGCTCGGCGACCTGCGCGACCAGACGGTGGCCGAGCTTGCCCCAGGCGAGGGCGGATGACGGGAAGGCAAAGGCGGCCAGCAGACCGCCGCACAGAAGAATTCGACGCAGCATCGGCGCAGTCTAACCGGTGGGTGTGCCGCGGACCGTCCCGCTGCCCGGTCCGAGCCGCACGCGCATCGCGCGACGGACTGGAGACACAGGCAGGACCGCGTCACGCCTCACGCGGACGGCTCAGCACTCGATGACGTTGACCGCCAGACCGCCGCGCGAGGTTTCCTTGTACTTGTCTCGCATGTCGCGGCCGGTGTCGCGCATCGTGCGGATCACCTTGTCGAGGCTGACCTTGTGCTTGCCGTCGCCGCGGAAGGCCATGCGCGAGGCGTTGATCGCCTTGACCGCGCCCATCGCATTGCGCTCGATGCACGGAATCTGCACCAGGCCGCCGATCGGATCGCAGGTCAGGCCGAGGTTGTGCTCCATGCCGATTTCGGCCGCATTCTCGATCTGGCTCGGCGTGCCGCCGAGTGCGGCCGTGAGGCCGGCGGCGGCCATCGAACAGGCCACGCCCACTTCGCCCTGGCAGCCGACTTCCGCGCCCGAGATGCTGGCGTTTTCCTTGTAGAGGATGCCGACGGCGGACGCGGTGAGCAGGAAATCGAAGATGCCCTGCTCGGTGGAGTTCGGGCAGAAGCGGTCGTAGTAATGCAGCACCGACGGCAGGATGCCGGCCGCGCCATTCGTCGGCGCGGTGACGACGCGGCCACCGGCGGCGTTCTCTTCGTTGACGGCGAGCGCGTAGAGGTTCACCCAGTCGAGCACGGTCAGCGGATCGCGCATGCCGGCTTCGGGCTTCGACGACAGTTCGGCATGCAGTGCCGGCGCGCGGCGGGTGACGTGCAGGCCGCCGGGCAGGGTGCCGGTCTGGCGGATGCCGCGTGCGACACAGGACTGCATCGCCGCCCACAGTTCGCGCAGGCCTTCGCGGATCTCGTCCTCGCTGCGCCAGACCTTCTCGTTCTCCAGCATCAGCTTGGCGATGCTCAGGCCGTGCGTTTTCGCCTGCGCGATCAGCTCGTCGCCGCTCGAGAACGGGTAGGGCACGTCGGTGGTGTCGGCGACGATGCGGTCTTCGGCCGCCTCGTCCTCGTTGACCACGAAGCCGCCGCCCACCGAGTAGTAGTCGCGCGTCGCGATGACCGCGCCCTCGGCGTCGTACGCGGTGAAGCGCATGCCGTTGGTATGAAAGGGCAGCTTCTGCCGCTTGTTCATCACCAGATCCGACTTCTCGTCGAAGGCGATCTCGTGCGTGCCGCCGAGGCGGATGCGCTTTTCGCCACGGATGCGGATCAACGCATCGGGAATGATGTCCGGGTCGATCAGATTCGGCATGTGGCCTTCGAGGCCCATCATCACGGCCTTGTCGGTGCCGTGGCCGCGACCGGTCAGCGCGAGCGAACCGAACACCTCGGCGCGCACGCGGACGACATCGTCCAGCCGCCCTGGCACGTCGAGCCAGCGGCGCACGAAACGCGCGCCCGCGCGCATCGGCCCGACGGTGTGCGAGGAACTCGGCCCGATGCCGATCTTGTAGAGGTCGAACGTGCTGACTGCCATGTGGCTATTCTACGGCTCGCGCCTGCATCCAGGCCTGCCGCAACGCGACATGACCGCTCCGACCCTGATCCTGTACCAGCGCGACGACTGCCATCTCTGTGATCTGGCGCTGGATGTGCTCGCCAGCGCCGGCGTGCCGGCGTTCGAGAGTGTCTTCATCGACGATGATCCGGCGCTCGAGGACCGCTACGGCGTGCGCGTGCCGGTGCTGCGCGACGCGCGCGACGGGCGCGAACTCGACTGGCCCTTCGATGCCGACGCGGCGCGGCACTGGCTGCGCCGCTGACCGCACTGCGCGGCGTTACCTGGCCGGCTGCAGATAGACCCGGGTACTGACCGCGATCTCGTTCGGGATCGTGCCGGTGTCGGCCCAGTCGCCACCACCCACGCCGAAATCGAGACGGCGCACGGTCGCACGGCCCGACAGCAGCGGGCGCGCGCCGTCGGTCCAGGTGAAGGTCAGGGTCACCGGCTTGCGCACACCGCGCAGTTCCAGCGTGCCGTCGGCGGCGTACTGGCCGTTGCCGAGATCGCGGAAGCCGGTCGCGGTGTAGGTCGCTTGGGCGAACTTCGACGCGTCGAAGAACGCATTGCCGCGCATTTCGGTGTCGTAGTCGGCGTTCTGCGTGGTCGCGGTGGCGACCGGAATGGTGACAGCGAGCTTGCCGGCGGCCAGATCGGCCGGATCGAAGCTCACCGTCGTGCGGAAGCCCGGGAAGGTGCCGGAGAACGTCTCGCCCTGGTACTTGCCGGCGAACGCCAGTGAGGAGCCGGGCGCCTGCACGTAGTCGGCAGCGAAGGCGGGCAGGGCGAGTGCGGCGGTCAGTACGCCGAAAGCGAGGGAGCGGATCATGCGCATGGAGTCAGTCCTGCAGAGGCGGAGTCGGAGTACGGGCGCGCAGCCAGCCACGCGGCAGCATGCGCGCCAGCGTGTCGTCGCGCTGGAAGATGTGGTGGTACAGGGCAGCGGCCGCGTGCAACAAGGCCAGGCTGACCAGGGTCCAGAACAGCAGTTCGTGCACGTTGCCGGCGAGCTGGCGCAGGTCCGCGTCACGCGTCACCAGCGCAGGCAGGTTGAACAGCTTGAACCACTGCAGCGGATAGCCGGCGGCGGAATTGAAGGTCCAGCCGCTGAGCGGAATCGCGAACAGCAGACCGTACAGAAGCCAATGGGTGACCGATGCGACCCGGTCCTGCCAGTGCGGCGTGCCGGGCACCGGACGCGGCGCGCCGGCGTACAGGCGCCACAACAGACGCAGCGTGGCCAGCGCAAGGATCGTCAGCCCCAGCGATTTGTGCAGCGCGTAGATCTCGATCTTGGTCGGGCTGTTGCGCATATCGCCCATGACCAGACCCAGGGTGCCGGTCGTCAGGATCAGGGCCACGACCAGCCAGTGCAGCAGCTGGCTGACGCCGCCCCATCGGTCGGGTGGATTGCGGAACGTCATGGCGTTGGCTCTGTCGGGGGTGTCGCGGGTGTGTCCTCGACCGGCGCGTCGGGTGTCGAAATTTCATCGTCGGGTGCATCGTCCGCGGCATCCGCATCCGCATCCGCATCGTCACCGGTCCCGGTGCCGCCGCGACTGCGCGAAGCTTCCACTTCCAGCCGCAATTCGACGGCATCGCCGATCACCGACTTCCACGCATCGATGCCGAACTCGGCGCGGGACAGTGCGGCGGTCGCGGAGAAACCCACGGTGAGACGGAACGGTGGCAGCGGATAACGCTTGAGTCCGTTGAGCACGACCTGCAACGCGACCTCGCGGGTCTCGCCGCGCAGGGTCAGATTGCCGTGCACGATCGCGCGCTGTGCGTCGATCGGCTCGATCCGGGTGGAGACGAAGGTGGCGACCGGATGGCGTTCGCCGTCGAGCAGGTTGCGCGCCAGCGTCGCCTGGTTCCATTTCGCATCGCCCAGATCGACGCGTGCGATCGGAATCGACACCTCTACACGCGCAGTGCTCCAGTCGTCGGGGTCGAACACGATGGTGCCGGTACTGCCCGACACCGTGCCGATCGCTTTCGAGAAACCGGCGTGGTCGATCGCGAACTGCACGCGGGTATGGACCGGATCGAGCGTGTAGTGCGCCGGCGCAGCCAGTGCAGGCGGGCCGAACGCGGAGAGCAGCAGGCAACTGGCGAGAAGCGGGCGCAGCGATCGCATTCGGGCGTTCCGGATGGCATATGTCGGGCGGGCGGTCCGATTCTAGGCACGTTCGCGCTGCGAAAACCGCCACGCGCATGAATCGCGGCGCTTGCATCCGCAACGCAGCGTTGCGAGCATCCGGGCAGGGAAGGCGCGTTGCGCGCGGTGCGACTCGGGGAGCGGAATGCGGTTTGCATGGATGGCCCTGTGTCTGTGGTGCAGCCTGTGGGGAGGCGCGGCATGGGCGATGCAGGTCAAGGTGCCGACTGCCAGTGCGCCACAGCCGCGCCAGTTGAACGTGCTCGACGGGCTGCCGTCGAACCGGGTCAATGCGCTTGCGGAGGACCGGCAGGGCTATCTGTGGGTCGCGACGCGCGACGGGCTCGCACGCTACGACGGCGCGGGGTTCCGGGTCTGGCGGATCGAAGACGGCCTGCGCGACAACCATGTCTGGACGGTGCACGTCGATCGCCAGGACCGGGTGTGGCTGGGCACCCGGCGAGGCGGTCTGTCGATGCTCGACACCGACCGCATCACGTTCACCCACTACAACCACGAGACCCATCCCGGCATCGGTGTCGACGACATCTGGACCGTGCTGTCGATGCCGGACGACTCGGTGTGGTTCGGCACGGCGGAGTCCGGCCTGTACCGGCTGATGCCGGACGGGACGCTGCACCGGTTCAATGCGGATGCGGACGATCCGCGCAGCATGCCTGCCGATGGTGTGGGCTTCCTCGAAACCGATGCGGACGGCGCCCTGTGGGTGGGCACGAAAGGCGGCGTCGCGCGCTGGACCGGAAACGGTTTCGACCACGTGCCGATGCCGCCGGAAGTGTCGTCCCTCGTCAACGGTCTGGTGTTCGACGCACAGGGCGATCTGTGGATCGGCGCCCAGGGTGGCGGCGTGGTGCGACGCGTGGACGGCCGCACCGAACCCATGCCCTGGAACGACCCCGTCCTCGACAAGCCCGTGCTGCACATGCTGGTGCAGGACCGGGACGGCGCGCGCTGGTTCGACACGCGCAGCGGGCTGGCGCGCGAGTCCGACGGCCGTCTGGTGGATGTGCCGCTCTTCAGCTTCACCAGTCGCGGTGCGGTGCGGCCGTCGTGGTCGTCGGCGTTCCAGGACCGCGAAGGTGGACTGTGGTTCGCGAGCGTTGACGCCGGGCTCTGGTACCTGCCCGCCAACTGGCGCAACTTCACCGTGCTGCAACGCGTGGTCTCCGACCCGGCATCGCTGGCGAACGCGTTCGTCTACGGCGTGGCGCCCTCGAACGAGGGTGGATTCTGGCTGGTCGGTTCCGGGGGCGTGCTCGACCATCTCGACCCCGCGACGGGTGCGATCGAACACCGTCTGGCGCAGGTCTGCGGCAGCCAGCTCAACCGGACCGTCCACCAGACCCGCGACGGCATGGTGTGGATCGGCTGCCTGCGGCAACTGGTGCGCTTCGATCCGGCGACCGGGGCGGTGCGCCGCTGGCACGATCACGATGTCGAGAATCCGGCGCCGGGCGGACACCACATCGACAGCATCGTCGAACAGGGCGACGGCACGGTGTGGATCGCGAGCGATCTGATGGTGCAGGCGCGAACGCCGGATGGCCGCGTGATCGAGTCGGTGCAGTCCGGGGACGGGCGCGGCATTCCGCCGATGGTCCGCCCGCTGCAGATCCTCAACGGTCCCGACGGCGATCCCTGGTTGACCACCACCGGTGGCCTGCTCATGTGGGACGCCGCCGCCCGTCGCTTCAAACCCGTGCCCGGGAGCCCCGCGGACAGCTTGACTGCCGCGACGTGTCCCGACGGGGCACGGGTCTGGCTGGCAGGCATGGGGACCCTGGTCGAGTACCACTGGGACGGCACTGCGCTGGCACGGCAACGGGCGTTCGGCACGCGCGAGGGTCTGCCCCGGGTGCGGCCCGGGGGCATGGGCGTCGACGACCGCGGCACGGTGTGGATGACGGGAGTCCGCGGTCTGGTCCGCTTCGAACCGTCGACCGCGCGCGTACGCGTGTTCGGCCTGCGCGATGGCCTGCCGAGCCAGGAATTCAGCGAACAGCAGCTGGGCATGTCGCGTGCCGGCCATTTTGCGGTCGGCACCGGTGAGGGTCTGCTGCTGTTCCATCCCGACGCCGTGCACCGGCGCGAAGAGATGCCGCGACTGGTGCTTGAGACGCTCAGCCTGCGCCGTGGCGAGGATGTGGTCGATCTCCCGCTCGAGGGCCCGGTCGAACTGCGGCATGGCGACCGGGACCTGCACATCGCCGCGCGCCTGCTGTCGTTCACCGATGCGCACGCGCACCACTACCGGTTCCGGCTCGAGGGCTACGAGCCGGACTGGGTGCACGCCGACATCACCGCCGACCGCGTCTTTCCACGGCTGGAGCCGGGCCGCTACACGCTCCAAGTGGAGGCGCGCACCGAAGACGGCCAGTGGACGGCGCTGCCGCCGCTGGCGATCCACCAGGCGCCGCCGTGGTGGCAGACGGTGTGGGCGCTGTGCGCCGCGGTGCTGATCGTCTGCGTCGGACTGTGGCGGCTTGCGCAGGGCTATCGCCGGCGTCTCAAACGCCGCCACGCCTGGCACCTGGCGGAGGAAAAGCGCGATCTGGCCGAGCAGGCATCGGTTGCCAAGACCCGCTTTCTCGCCACCCTCGGGCACGAAGTGCGCACGCCGATGACCGGGGTGCTCGGCATGAGCGAACTGCTGCTCGACACGCCGCTGGACGACCGGCAGCGGGGATACGCCGAGTCCATCCGGCGTGCGGGCGACCACCTGATGCGGCTGGTCAACGACGCGCTGGATCTCGCGCGCATCGAGGCCGGTCGTCTGGACCTGGATCCGAAGCCGTTCGATCCGGCCCGGCTGGTCCACGACGCCGTCTCGCTGTACGCGCCCGCGTCGAACCAGAAGTCACTCGTCCTCGAATGCGCCGTCGATCCCGACGTGCCCGGATGGGTGGTGGGTGATCCCGGTCGCGTCCACCAAATCCTGCTCAACCTGCTCGGCAATGCGGTCAAGTTCACCGAGCGGGGGCGGGTGGGCGTGCATCTGGGCGTCGACGACACGGGCGCGCTGGTCTTCGTCGTCAGCGACACCGGACCGGGCCTTAGTGAAGAGCAGCGCGAGCGGCTGTTCCGCAGGTTCGAGCAGGCCGAAGGCGCGCGGACCGCGTCCCGGTACGGCGGCAGCGGGCTGGGGCTGGCGATCAGCCAGGAACTGTCGGCGGCGATGGGCGGACGCATCGAAGTGGACAGCGCGCCGGGGAAGGGCACGCGGTTCCGGGTGGTGCTGCCGCTGCCCGCGGCGTCGGACCCGCCGCCGGCCCTGGCCGAGCACGGACACGCGCGGATCACCGCCGCGGTGGCGCTCGAGATCCTGCTGGTCGAGGACGACCCGATGGTGTCGGAGGTCATCATGGGCCTGCTGCAGTCGCAGGGGCACGAAGTGGTGCATGCGCCGCAGGGATTGGCCGCGCTGTCGGAGATCGCCTCGCGGACATTCGATCTGGCGCTGCTGGATCTCGATCTGCCCGGCATCGATGGACTGACCCTGGCGGGGCTGATGCGCGCCCACGGTTTCGTCCAGCCGATCGTCGCCGTCACCGCACGCGCAGACGACGACGCCGAGGCCGCGGCGCGTGCAGCCGGCTTCGACGGCTTCCTGCGCAAGCCGCTGACCGGCGAGATGCTGTACGACACGCTGGCGTGGAGCTGGCGTCCGATCCGCGAGGACAGCCCGACGGACGCGGACCCCTGACGATCCACCCGTCCGGCTCGCGCGGATGAACGGTCGCGCCGGCCGGAAGATGCGTCGCGGCTGACGAGACGGCGCCGTTCCAGGCTTGGCGTCTCGTGCACAACGCCGCGACCAGACTGCGCCGATGCCCCCGCTGTCACACGATCTGATCCAGTTGCGTCCCGAAGGCCTGTACTGCCCGGCGGGCGATTTCCATATCGACCCGTGGCGCCCGGTGCCGCGCGCGGTGATCACGCATGGCCACGGCGATCACGCCCGGACCGGCATGGGCGCGTATCACACGACCCGGATCGGCCTGCCGATCCTCGAATGGCGACTCGGCGAGCAGATCTACGCGGCGCACGAATACGGCGCGCCGTTCCAGATGGGCAATGCCACGGTGTCGCTGCATCCGGCCGGCCACGTGCTGGGCTCGGCGCAGGTGCGCGTCGAGGTCGACGGCGATGTCTGGGTGGCCTCGGGCGACTACAAGCGCCAGCACGATCCGACCTGCGACCCGTTCGAAGTCGTGCGCTGCGACACCTTCATCACCGAAGCGACGTTCGGGCTGCCGGTCTATCGATGGCCGGACACGTCCGAGGTCGCACGCGACATCGTCGCCTGGCGCGACCACTGCGCCGAACGCGGCGAGGCGGCGATCCTCTACTGCTACGCGCTGGGCAAGGCGCAGCGCGTGCTGGCCGAACTCGCGGTGCATACCGACGAACCCGTGCTGTTGCATGGCGCCGTCGCGACCGGCGTCGAGGTGTACCGCCGCGCGGGCGTGGCACTGATCGAGACCCTACCGGTGGCCGACACCGACAAGGCTGCCGACTTCGCAGGCAAGCTCGTCCTCGCGCCGCCGTCTGCTGCAGGCAGTTCCTGGATCCGCCGCTTCCGCCGCGCGCAGCAGGGCTTCGCATCCGGCTGGATGCAGATCCGCGGCAACCGGCGTCGCCGCAACTACGACCGCGGGTTCGTGGTGTCCGATCACGCCGACTGGCCGGACCTGATGCGGACCGTGCGCGAGACGGGTGCGTCGCGCGTGATCGCCACGCACGGCAATACCGACGCGATCATCCGCGCGCTGCGCGAGGACGGGATCGCGGCCGAGGCGTTCCGGACGGATTTCGGGGGCGAGGAATGACAGGGCTTGGCAGTGCGCCCGCCGCTTCGAAGCGGTCGATATGAAGCGCTTCGCGCAGCTCTACCGCGAGCTCGACCAGAGCACCGCCACGTTGGACAAGCGCGCGGCGTTGATCCGCTATTTCCGTGAGGCGCCGCCACGCGATGCGGCGTGGGCGCTGTATCTGCTGTCGGGCGGCAAGGTCGCCAGTGCGCGCAAGAAGATCGCCAACACGCGCGAACTGCGCGAATGGATCGCGGTCGAGTCGGGCACGCCGGACTGGCTGGTCGACGACAGCTACGACCAGGTCGGCGATCTGGGCGAGACGCTGGCGCTGCTGCTGGGCGATCCGGCCGAAGCATCGCCGGACATCGCGCTCGCGGACTGGATCGAGACAAAGCTGCTGCCGGTCGCCAACAAGGACGTCGAGATCCGTCGCGCGGTCATCGTCGAGGCCTGGCGCACGCTGCGCTTCGATGAGCGCCTGCTGTTCAACAAGCTGCTGACCGGCGCCTTGCGCGTCGGCGTGTCGCAGCGGCTGGTGCAGCAGGCGCTGGCGGAGCTCACCGGCATCGATATCGCACGGCTCGCGCAACGCATGCTCGGCAGCTGGGCGCCGACACCGGAATTCCTGCGTGATCTGCTGTCGCCCGAGAAACTGCCTGGCGATCGCCAGCAGCCGTATCCGTTCTTTCTCGCCTCGCCGCTGGAGTCGGCATTGCGCGCGGAAGCAGGCCTGCCCGAAGCGGAGCCGGTCGAGGACGACGCGCCGACGGTCGCGCCCGACATCATTGCGCTCGCCAACGATCCCGATGCCGTCGCGCGTGCGCTCGGGCCGATCGAGGACTGGCTGCTCGAATGGAAGTGGGACGGCATCCGGCTGCAGCTGTTGCGCCGCGATGGCGAGGTCGCGCTGTGGTCCCGCGGCGAGGAACGTCTGGATGGACGTTTTCCCGAGATCGAAGCGGCAGCGATGTCGCTGCCCGACGGCGTGGTGCTCGACGGCGAACTCCTGGCCTGGCGCGCGAACGACGATGCACCGCTGCCGTTCACCGCATTGCAGACCCGCATCCAGCGGCTCAAGCCCGGACCGAAGACGCTGGCCGACACGCCGGTGCGCCTGCAGGTCTATGACCTGCTCGAACGCGACGGCGAAGACTGGCGCGCGCGGCCGCAGCACGAGCGCCGCGCAGCGCTGGAAACTCTGATCGCGGCACATGGCGATCCGCGCATCGTGGTCTCGCCCCGTGTCGACGTCGCGGACTGGTTGGCGGCGGCGCAGTTGCGCGAGGAAGCGCGCGACCGCGGCGTCGAAGGGCTGATGCTCAAGCGCGCCAGCGCGCCGTACCAGACCGGTCGGCGTCGCGGTGACTGGTGGAAGTGGAAGATCGATCCGCTGACCATCGATGCGGTGCTGCTCTACGCGCAGGCCGGGCACGGTCGCCGCAGCACGCTCTATACCGACTACACCTTCGGCCTGTGGGACGGCGACACGCTGGTGCCGGTGGCAAAGGCGTATTCCGGTCTCGACGACAGCGAGATCCTCGCGCTCGACAAGTGGATCCGCGCGCACACGCTGGAACGCTTCGGACCGGTGCGCTCGGTGCGTGCACACCACGTGTTCGAACTCGGCTTCGAAGCGGTCAACGTGTCGAAGCGGCACAAGTCCGGCATCGCGGTGCGGTTCCCGCGCATCCTGCGCTGGCGGCACGACAAGCCGATGGCCGAGGCCGACCGGCTGGATACCTTGAAGGCACTGGCGCGATGACGCCACGCGCCACGCGCACGCGGGCATCCGTAGACGCGGCGGCCCCGCAAGATGACAGCGCGAAGCCCGCGACCCGGCGTCTGCGCGGCCCCGATGCGCCGATGCGCGAATGGTTCGAAGCGCAGGGCTGGACGGCGGCACCGTTCCAGCGCGAGGTCTGGAAGCGCTATCTCGCCGGCGAATCCGGCCTGCTGCAGACACCGACCGGCAGCGGCAAGACGCTGGCCGCGATCGGCGGTCCGCTGCTCGAAGCGTTCGCGTCCACACCGCGTGCCGCAGCACCATCGAAACTGCGCAAGCGACCCGCAACCCGGCCGCCCGGCAGCCTCAAGGTGCTGTGGATCACACCGCTGCGCGCGCTCGCGGTCGACACCACGCGCGCACTGCGGGCGCCGATCGAAGCGCTTGGGCTGGACTGGGTGGTGGCGATGCGCACCGGCGATGCGAGCGCGCGCGACCGGCGCCTCGCGCGCAGCGGGCAGGCTGATGTGCTCGTCACCACGCCCGAGTCGCTGTCGTTGCTGCAGTCCTACGCCGACATGGCGCCGCAGCTGTCGCAGCTGCAATGCGTCGTCGTCGATGAGTGGCACGAACTGCTCGGCAACAAGCGCGGCGTGCTGCTGCAGCTGGCGCTCGCGCGCTTGCGTCGCCTGAATCCTGCACTGCGGATCTGGGGCGTTTCGGCGACGCTCGGCAATCTGGACGAAGCGCGTGACGCCTTGTTGCCGCATCTGCCGGATGCGCCGCTGATCGCCGGCGTCGCGCCGAAGCGGTTCACGCTCGACACCCTGTTGCCCGGCGAGGACGAGCGCTTCCCATGGGGCGGTCATCTCGGTCTGGCGCAATTGCCGCGCGTGCTCGAACGGTTGATGGCCGAGCGCACCAGTCTGCTGTTCGCCAACACGCGTTCGCAGGCCGAGCTGTGGCATCGCGCCTTGAATGCTGTGTGGCCGGAAGCGCCCGAAACGCTGGCGCTGCACCACGGCTCCCTCGATCCCAAGCTGCGCGCTGCCGCCGAAGACGGCCTGCGCGACGGCAGCATCCGCTGCGTGGTCGCGACGTCCAGTCTCGATCTGGGCGTCGATTTCCCCGCCGTCGACCAGGTGCTGCAGATCGGCAGTCCGAAAGGTGTCTCACGTCTGCTGCAGCGCGCCGGCCGCGCGCGGCATCGTCCCGGCGAAGCGGGGCACGTGGTCTGCGTGCCGACGCATGCGCTGGAACTCGTCGAATACGCCGCCGCGCGTGCCGCGGTCGCCGCCGGCACCATTGAATCGCGACCGCCGCCGGTGCTCAGTCTCGACGTGCTGGCCCAGCATTGCGTCACGCTGGCGCTCGGCGGCGGCTTCGAGGCCGATGCGCTGCTCGCGGAGGTACGCGACACCCACGCCTTCCGCGCACTCGACGACACCGCGTGGCGCGCGGTGCTCGATTTCATCGTGCAGGGCGGTACCGCGCTCGCGCACTATCCCGAGTTCCGCCGCGTCGTGCGCGACGAGGACGGCGTCTATCGCGTCGACGACCGGCGCATCGCGCTGCGCCATCGCCTGTCGATCGGCACCATCGCCAGCGATGGCTCGGTCCGGGTGAAGTTGATGCGCGGCGGCGGTCTGGGCTCGGTGGAAGAGAGTTTCATCGGCCGGCTGCGACCGCGCGACAAATTCCAGTTCGCCGGACGCACGCTGGAACTCGTGCGGCTGGAAGACATGACCGCGTATGTGCGCGTGGCGAAGTCCGGCAGCGGCACCGTGCCGAAATGGTCGGGTGGGCGCATGGCGCTGTCGGGCACGCTGGCGCACGAAGTCGAGCGCCTGTTCGAAGCGCCGCGCGACGTGCCGGAACTGCGCGCGATCGGGCGTCTGCTCGATCTGCAGCAGCGCCTGTCGGCGCTGCCGGCGCCGGGCCGTCTGCTGGTGGAATGGATCCACGTGCGCGGCGGCCGGCATCTGTTCCTGTATCCCTTCGCCGGCCGACAGGTCCACGAGGGTCTCGCCGCGCTGTGGTCGCTGCGCTGGGGACGGCGTCATCCCAACAGCTTTTCCTTCTCGGCCAACGACTACGGACTGGTGCTGTCGCCCGCGCAGGACGTCGAGCTCGATGTCGACGACATTGCTGCGCTGCTGACGCCGGAATCGCTGCTCGAGGATCTGCGCGAGAGCCTCAACCTTGCCGAACTCGCACGTCGCCAGTTCCGCGACATCGCACGCGTCGCCGGTCTGCTGCCGCCGTCGCTGCCGGGTCGCGCGCCGCGTTCGATGCGGCAGGTGCAGGCGTCGAGCGGTCTGCTGTTCGACGTGCTGCGCCGCCACGATCCCGACCACATGCTGCTGGCGCTGGCCGAGCGCGAAGTCTTCGCCGCGCAGCTAGAAGTCGTGCGACTGCGCGAGACGCTGGAAGACTGCAGCGCGCGCACGCTCGCACTGCATCCGCTCAAGACGTTCACGCCGATGTCGTTTCCGTTGTGGGCCGAGTCGCTGCGCGGCCAGCTCAGCACCGAGGACTGGCGCACGCGCGTGCAGCGCGCTGCCGCGCAGCTGGAGAAACGCAATCGTGGTTGAGGTGCCGGTGCCCGGCAGTCTCGGCATCACGCTGGCCGGCGAATCAGTGGTGCTGCTGGCCGACCGCGCGCTATGGTGGCCGCGCATGTCGCTGCTCGCGATCGCCGACCTGCATCTTGGCAAGGGCGATCATTTCCGCCGCGCCGGTATTGCGTTGCCCAAGGGCGGCACGGCACACGACCTCGAACGGCTGGACGCGTTGATGACGCAGACCCGCGCCACGCGCCTGCTGGTGCTGGGCGATCTGCTGCATGCAGCCGTCACCGACGCGCATTGGCGCGATGCGTGGATGCACTGGCGCGCGGGCCGCCAGGCGCTGTCGGTGGAACTGGTCGGCGGCAATCACGATCGTGCACTCACCGCGCGTCCGGCTGCCGCCGATGCGCTCGGTATCCATCTGCATGGCCACGCGCTGTCGTTCGCCCCGTTCCTGTTCGTCCACGATCCGGTGCAGGGCGCGGATGCCAGGGGTTACCGGCTCGGCGGCCATCTGCATCCCGTCGTCCGCCTGCCGGGCGTGCCGCGCCTGCCGGCGTTCCTGTTCGGCGAATCGGCCGGCGTGCTGCCTGCCTTCACCGCCTTCGCTGGCGGCTGGCGTGTCGACCGCGAGCCCGGCACGCGTCTGTTCGCGTGCGCACCGGACATCGTGGTCGACGTGTCGGGCTGACCGTACGCGCGTGCTATGCCAACCGGTGCCCGGCAGCTCCTGTCGCAGATGGGTCCGGCACGGCACGATCCGGTTAGCATCGCTACAGGACAGTGGAGGTCTGCATGGCGCCGGATCGGAATCAGACAGGTTCACGTGTGTTTGTACTGGCGTGTCTCGCGCTGCTGGTAGCAGCCGCACTCCCGTCAACCGTCATCGCCGCCGATGACGACGCGCCGACATCGCTGCTCGGCGGTTATCTGCGCGAAACCCGCATCGTGTATCCGCTTACGGTGCAGGGCTGGCAAGCGCAGGGTGAAAAGCGTCTTGAGCAGCCTGAACTCGGCATCTCGGTGCGTTACGCGCGGGACGCGACGCCCGGCTGGATCGATGTGTTCTTCTATCCGGTCGGGCAGGCCGACACCGCATTGCTCGACGCGCACATGCAGGGGTCCATCGCGGACATCGGCATGCTCGTCGGGCGGCAGGATTTCGTCGCGGTACACTTCGACGCGATACGTGCGCGTCGGATCGCACTGCAGGGTGTCGAGCCCGAAAGCGCCGATGGTGAGGTCAGGAGCGCCTCCGGCTGGATCGAACGCACCTCGGGTCGCTACGACACTGCGATGACGATCGGGCTGCGCCAGCTCCATTTCATCAAGGGCAGGTACTCGCGCCCGGTGGACGAGGGCGATGGTCTCGTCGGCGAGCTTCTCGATACGTTCGTGGACGCACTGTTCGAGGACGTCGCGATACAGAGCACGGGCGACTGCGCCCTTCCGCTCCCGATCCACGTGATCGCATCTGGCGAGACCCTGGCGGATGGGGGCGTCGCATGGATCGACAACGATGACGGGATGCGCCGTGCCGTGCTGACGCCGGATGGACGCGTCCTGTCGCTGGATGCGGATGACCCCGCTGCGCAGGCGCTTGCCGAAGCAGGAATGGCAATGCACAGGCAACGCTTTCCCGGCTGCATCGGCGAAACACCTGTCGAGCCGGAGGTGTCCGACGGCCATCGTGAGATCCGGATCGAGTACCGCACGCCGTCACGACCGCGTGCGCTGGTGTCCACCAACTGAGCTTCCGATGGCGCCGTGGCCTGTCGCGCTGGCATGATAGGAATGATGGATGGGGAGCGGGCGCATACGCGCTTGCCACAGGGAGCGGAAACCGGAGATGGCGGAGTTCGTGAGTACGGCGCTGGGCTATCCCACGCTCGTGTACAGCATCGTGCTGGCGTTCTGCACGATCTACTGGCTGCTCGCGGCCACCGGTCTCGTGGACCTCGATCTGGACGGCCTCGATGCCGTCGAACTCGGCGAAACCAATGGCCTGGCCGGCATGCTCGGCCGCTTCGGTCTGGACCGGTTGCCGCTGATGCTGGTCGTCACCCTGGTCGCCTTCATCGCCTGGTTCCTGACGTATTTCGTGCATCTGTTCGTCCTCGGACAGTTCGCCGGCTGGCTGCGCTGGCTGGTCGGCAGTGGCGTCGCGCTGGTCGCGTTCGTCGCGTCGGTGTTCATCGCATCGGCCGTGTTGCGCCCGGTGCGTCTGTGGCTGCTGTCGCGGCGCACGCCGGCGCAGCAGTCGCTGCTCGGACAGGTCGCGGTGGTGCGGACACCGCTGGTGTCCGAGCACGTCGGCATGGCCGATGTCGACGACGGCGGTGCCGGCCTGATCCTGCAGGTGCGCGCCGATGCCGGCGCCGATCTGCGTCGCGGGGACCGGGTGGTGCTCGTCGACTTCGACGCCGCCACGCACGCCTGGCGCGTGCTGCCCGAAACCCAGTACCGAACCCTTTGATCCCTCGGCCCGCGCCCGCGGGTCTCATGTGCAAGGAGCTGCAATGAGCGTTGCCACGATCGCCCCCTTCCTGATCGGCCTGGGTGTGCTGCTGGTCGCCCTGCTGGGCATCGCGGGCTTGTTCAAGGCCTTCTACAAGAAGGTCGACCAGGGCACCGCGCTGATCGTCAACGACATGAGCGCACAGCCGAAGGTGCACTTCACCGGCGCGCTGATCATCCCGGTGCTGTACCGCGCCGAGCACATGAAGATCAGCCTGATCACGCTGCAGATCGATCGCCGCGGCAAGGAGGGCCTGATCTGCCGCGACAACATGCGCGCCGACATCGCGGTCGCGTTCTATCTGCGCGTCAACGAGACCCAGGCCGACGTGCTGCGCGTGGCCAAGGCGCTCGGCGCCGATCGCGCGTCGGACAAGCACGCGGTCGACGAGCTGTTCAACGCCAAGTTCTCCGAAGCGCTGAAGACGGTGGGCAAGAAGTTCGACTTCACCGATCTGTTCGAGAAGCGCCAGGAATTCCGCGACGAGATCATCGCGGTCATCGGCAACGACCTCAACGGCTATGTGCTCGAGGACGTCGCGATCGACTATCTCGAGCAGACGCCGAAGAACGTGCTCGACCCGCACAACATTCTCGACGCCGAGGGCATCCGCAAGATCACCGAGCTGACCGCCTCGCAGAACGTGGTGACCAACGAACTCGAGCAGAACGAGCGCCTGGCGATCACCAAGAAGAACGTCGAGACCCGCGAAGCGACGCTGGCGCTCGAACGCCAGCAGGCCGAGGCCGAGGCGCGGCAGAAGCGCGAGATCGACACCATCCAGGCGCGCGAGACCGCCGAGACGCAGAAGGTGCAGGAAGAGCAGCGCCAGATGTCGGAGAACGCGCGCATCGAAGCGCAGCAGCTGATCGACATCCGCGAGGAGAACCGGCTGCGTGAAGTCGAAGTCGCCACCCAGAACCGCCAGCGCGCCGTCGCCATCGAGGCCGAGCGCGTCGAGCGCGCGCGCAAGCTCGAGCAGGTCACGACCGATCGTGAAGTGCAGCTGCAGGGCGTGGAACGCGACAAGGTGGTCGAACAGGGCCTGATGGATGTGGCCAACATCACCCGTGAGCGCATCACCATCGACCGCACCGTCGCGGCCGAGGAAGAGCGCATCAAGGAACTGCGCGAAGTGTCCGCAGCCGACCGCCTGAAGCAGGTCACCATCCTGGACGCCGAAGCCAAGGCGCAGGAATCGCTGGTGCGCCAGGTCAAGGAAGCCGAGGCGCGCGAGACCGCGGCCCGTCACCGTGCGGTCGAGATCACCACGCTGGCGCAGGCCGAGTTCGATGCGTCCGGCAAGCAGGCCGAGGCCAAGAAGCTGCTCGCCGAAGGCGTGCAGGCCGAGCGCGCCGCGCCGGGTCTGGCCGAAGCGCAGGTCAAGGAAGCGGGTGCGACGGCGATCGAGAAAGTCGGCATCGCAGAAGCCCGCGTGGTCGACGCGATGGCCGATGCCAACCTCAAGCAGGGCGCCGCCGAAGCCAAGGTGCTGGCCGAGCAACTGGCCGCGCGCGCGCAGGGCGAAGAGCAGATGGGCCGCGCCAAGGCGACGGCGACCGAGTCGCTGGGCCTGGCCGAGGCCAGCGTGATCGAGAAGAAGCTGTTCGCCGAGGCCGAAGGCCTGACGAAGAAGTTCGGCGCGATCGATGCGCTCAGCGATACCGCGCGCGGACACGAGGAATTCCGCATGACCCTGGACACCAGCCTGAAGCAGGCGCTGGCGGCGTTCGAAGCCGGCAAGGAAGTGTCGAAGGAGAATGCCGAGGTCATCGCAACCGCACTGCGTAACGCCGACATCGATCTGATCGGTGGCGACGGCGGCATGTTCGAGAACGTGGTCAAGGCGGTCTCGCTGGGCCGCTCGATCGAAGGGCTGACCGAGAAGAGCCCGATCCTGCAGGATCTGCTGCAGCGCTATCTCGGTGTGTCCAGCGCGGCGCTGCCTGCGGCGCGCGGTGGCGGCACGCCGGCGCCTCGCGTTGTCGAGGGCGATCCCGCCTGAACCCGCATGCGGCCCAGGTCGCCATCTCGAACGCTGGGCGCGTGTTGATCACGCGCCCGCGCCAGCCCGGATCGTGAGCCGATGACCGAACAACCCCAGGACGCCGCGTCGGCGTCTCCCGAAGACGCCCATATCGACCAGGCGGTCGCCCGCGGCGGTGCCTACGAGGTGCTGCGTCGGCGCCTGGTAGAGCAGGGCACGCGCCTGCGCACGCTGGCCGAATCGCTCAATACGCGTCGCCTCGACGAGTTCGGCGACAGCCGCATGGAGGTGATCGGGCGCTTCCGCATCCGCAGCGAGAACAACTGCGTCGGCCGCGACATCGTGCAGATTCCCGGCGACCAGGTGCTGTTCGGCTACAACGTCTACATCGGGCTCAAGAGCAAGACCCGGATCGAGGATGTGTTCGGCCTCTATCGGCTGGTCGAGGCCGACGGCGGCTACGACGTGGTGCCGGTCGACCACGCTGGCACGTTCCTCGCTCAGCCCGGGTTTGTCCACGATTTCACCGAGCTCTACGCCTATTACAAGCACGCGCGGCTGCTGCAGCTGATCGTGCGTGAGGGCCGGCTGCTCGCCGCGTTCCAGATCGGCGAACGCAGCACCGACGTGCGCGTGTTCCGCTGGTCGATCACCAACACCGGCGAACTCACCTATCTCGATTCCCGCGGCGAGCGCGACATCGCGCTGCCGCCGCCGTTCGATTTCGAATGGACCCGCGCCACCCGCGAACTCGCGGTCGATGGCCGTCATCCGCATCTGGACATCCTCGACACGCTGTTCGTCGAGACCACCGGCGGCGATCTCACCGTCAAGGTCGAGAACAACACCGAAACCGGCGCCGGCATCTACAGCGAGCCGGTCGACGACCGCACCCAGTCAATCGACGATGCGACCTTCGATTTCGCGAGGGTCGGCACGCTGATCCTGCTGAAGGTGCTGCCCTACAGAGAGCAGCAGTGGCGCGGGCTGATCTACAACACCATCACCGGGAAGATCGTCCGCAACGACGCCATCGTGCAGGCCTGCGTCCAGCTGCCCGAAGACCACGGCATCATCTTCCCCGGCGGCTATTACCTGCAGAACGGTGACCATCGCGCATTCGATGCGCAGATGGACGGCATGCAGTTCAAGCGCGCGATCCGCTCGCCCAACGGCGAAGACGTGATGTACATCTTCTATGACCGCGCGGCAGGGCGGTCGGCGCTGTTCGTCTACAACACCATCCAGCGCGCACTGCAGAACCCGGTGTTCGGACATGGCTATGCGCTGCTGCACGACGGACGCATGGTGCTGTTCCATGCCGAGGGCGATGCGCCCACGCGCGTGCATCCGATGCAGGTCTGGCAGACGCCGTTCACCAGCGACGAGTTCGCAGCGCATGTGCCGGTGGGCAACAGTTTCATGGGGCGGATCGGCAATCCGGAGCTGGTGCGCGGCATTTCCAACCTGCTCGATCTCGCGCGCACGATCGACGGCCGCGATGTGTCCTTGCAGCGTTACCAGCTGCTGGTGCACGACACCCGCCGCATGTTCGATGCCCATCACTGGCTGGAAGACACCGACAGTGAAGGCGCGGGCGCACTGCTGCACGAGATCGCTGCGACCGGCGAATCGGTGCTCGACGAGTACGAGAAGGTCGAAGGCATCCGGCGCCAGTCCGATGCGGCGATGCGCGAGGCGGAGACTGCGCATCGCGCATTGCTGGGCCGGCTGCAGCCCGAGAGCTGGAACCGCATCGAAGAGTTCGTCGAGGCACTGAACGAAATCTCGAAGCAGCGCGGGCATCTGCTGACGATCCGCGAGCTGCGCTACGTCGACACCGGCGCCATCGATGCGATGGGCGAGGCGCTGCAGGCCGCGCAGGACACCGTGGGCGCGGCGACCGGTACCTTCCTCGCAGGCGAACGTGCGCTGCAGCCGGTGTCCGAACGTCTGAAGGTGCTGGATACCGAAGCGCAGGCCGCGACCACCGCAAAGGTGTTGGCCACCTCGATCGGCGAGATGCAGGCGCTGTCCGGCGATCTCGACATGCTGTCGGAACTGATGGCGACGCTGAAGGTCGATGACGCGACCGAGCGTACGCGGGTCGTCGATGCGATCTCCGGTCTGTACGCGCGGCTCAACCAGGCCCGCACACGCGCCGACCAGCGCCGCCGCACGCTCGGCTCGGCAGAGGCCGTCGCGCAGTTCGGTGCGCAGTTCGCACTGTTCGGCCAGGCGATTGCCGGCGCACTGTCGCTGGCCACCGATCCCGAACGTGCCGACGAGCAACTGTCGCGGCTGATGGTCCAGCTCGAGGAACTGGAGAGCCAGTTCGGCGAGCACGAACAGTTCCTCGGCGACATCCTCGCCAAGCGTGAGGAACTGCTGGAGACCTTCGAATCACACAAGCAGTCGCTGCTCGATGCGCGCCAGCGCAAGGCGCAGGCCGTGTTCGACGCCGCCGCGCGCATCCTTGACGGCCTGCCGCGGCGCACCGAGCGTTTCGAGACCGCCGACGAACTCAATGCCTTCTTCGCTGGCGATCCACTGATCCTCAAGCTGCGCGAGCTCGCCACGCGTCTGCGCGACTATCGCGATACGGTCAAGGCAGACGACGTCGAAGCGCGCCTGAAGGCCGCACGCGACCAGTCGGTGCGCAGCCTGCGCGACCGCAGCGATCTGTTCGAGGGCGGCGGCCAGGTGATCCGTCTCGGGCCGCGGCATCGTTTCAGCGTGAACACGCAGCCGCTGGACCTGACGATCCTGCCGCGCGGCGACGGTCTGTCGATCCATCTGACCGGCACCGATTTCTATGCGCCGATCGAAGATCCCGAGCTCGAAACGCTGCGCCCCTACTGGCAGGTGACGCTTGATTCCGAATCGCCAGACATCGCCCGCGCCGAATACCTCGCCGGCCTGGTCCTGCAGGCCGCGATCGAAGGTCGCGAGGGTCTCGATCTCGACCGGCTGCAGCGCGAACTGCCCGAGCCCGATGCACTGGAGCGCAGCGTGCGCGCATTCGCTGCGCCGCGATATCGCGAAGGCTACGAGAAAGGCATCCACGACCACGACGCCGCGCTGATCCTGCGCGCATTGCTGCCGCTGCATGGGCAGGCGGGCCCACTGGCCAAGCAGCCGGCCGCGCGTGCACTGGCGATGGCGTTCTGGGCCTTCGGCCGCGACGGGACCGCCGCCGACCGGTGGCCCGAGCGGAGCGCAGGTGCACGTGCGATCCGCGCGCTGTTCGCGTCCGATGCCGGCGTCGATGCATTGCGCGCCGAGATCGCCGATGCGCTCCGGGCGTTTGTCGAAGCGGAGGCATTGGCGTTCGACATCACGCTCGCGCCGGTCGCGGCCGATTACCTGTTCGAGGAACTCCGCGACGGCGCGCCGACGTTCGGCATCAGCCATTACGCGCGTGACCTGCGCGAGGCGCTGCGCAAGGCGCTCGACAGCGCAGGCCTCACCGCCGATGTCGAGCGCGCGCTCTCCGATACGGCGGCACCGCTGGCGCAGCGCTGGTCACTGGCCGCGCAATGGCTCGGCGCGCTCGGCGCGAGCGAGACGCATGCGGCGCTGGCCGGTTACGTGCCCGAGGCCATCGTGCTGCTGCTTGCCGCCGACACGCTGCCGCACGCGGTACGCGAGGTCACGCTGATCACCGATGTCAATGGCCTGCTCGGCGAGCACCCGCGCGTGCACGCAGGCCGCCTGCGGCTGTCGCTCGACGGCTTCCTGCAGCGTTTCGATGCGCACCGGCTGGCATTCGTGCCGGCGTTCCACCGCTATCAGACGGTGCGCCAGCGCATCGCCGCGCGCGAACGCGATGCACTGCGCCTGTCGGAATTCAAGGCGCGGCCGCTGACCTCGTTCGTGCGCAACAAGCTGATCAACGAGGTCTATCTGCCGCTGATCGGCGACAACCTCGCCAAACAGATGGGCACGGTCGGCGAGAACAAGCGCAGCGACCTGATGGGCCTGCTGATGCTGATTTCGCCGCCCGGCTACGGCAAGACGACGCTGATGGAATACATCGCCAGCCGGCTCGGCCTGGTCTTCATGAAGATCAACGGCCCGGCGCTGGGACACGAGGTGCGCTCGATCGATCCGGCGCAGGCACCCGACGCGACATCGCGCCAGGAGCTGGAGAAGCTCAACCTCGCGCTGGAGATGGGCAGCAACACGATGCTGTATGTCGACGACATCCAGCATACGCATCCCGAGTTCCTGCAGAAGTTCATCTCGCTGTGCGACGGCACGCGCCGCATCGAAGGTGTGTGGAAAGGCCGCACCAAAACCTACGACATGCGCGGCAAAAAGTTCTGCGTGGTCATGGCCGGCAATCCATATACCGAGTCCGGCGAGGTGTTCAAGATTCCGGACATGCTGGCCAACCGCGCCGACATCTACAACCTCGGTGACGTGCTCGGCGGCATGGAGGACTCATTCAAGCTCAGCTACATCGAGAACAGCCTGACCTCCAATCCGGTGCTCGCACCGCTGGCGACGCGCGACATGGCCGACCTCTATCTGCTGGCCGAACGCGCCGCCGGCAAGGACGTCTCGACCAACGACCTGTCGCATGCCTACAGCGGCGCCGAGGTCAACGAACTCACCGCGACGCTGCAGCGTCTGCTGCAGGTCAGCGAGATCGTTTATCGCGTCAACCAGCAGTACATCGCCAGCGCCGCGCAGGCCGACCGCTATCGCACCGAGCCGGCATTCCGGCTGCAGGGCAGCTACCGCAACATGAACAAGCTGGCCGAGAAGATCTCGCCGGTAATGAATGCCGCGGAGCTCGAACAGCTGCTCGACGACCACTACATGGGCGAGTCGCAACTGCTGACCACCGGCGCCGAAGAGAACCTGCTCAAGCTGGCCGAGTTGCGCGGAAAGCTCGACGAGACAGCCGCCGCGCGCTGGACCCAGATCAAGCGCGACTTCATGCGCGACAAGGCGATGGGCGGCGAGGATGCCGACACCGGCGCACGCGTCGTTGCGCAGCTTGCCGACATCGCCGCGGGCCTGCAGTCGATGGGGCAGGGCAGCGAGACGCCGGTCCCACCTGCGCCGTGGGACCAGTTGCTGGCCGCGCTGCACGGGCTGCGCGCACCGGCTGCACCGACGCCTGTCGAGCCGGCGCCGGTGGTCGGGCCAGACGACACGGCAAGGGCAGTGGCAGGCGAGCTGCAGACGGTGCTGCGCGAAACGGCGGGTCCGCTGCTCGCGCAGCTCGGCCAGTCGGTCGCCGGACAGGCCGCACTGAATGCCGCGCTCGCGGAGCTGGCGCAGTGGCTGCGTACACGCGGCACGACGCTCGACAGCAGCACGCCCGCGCGCCGCCGCGAACGCACCCCGGCCGAGCGGCGTCTCGATGCCGCGCTCGATCGTCTGGGCGCGGCCGAATCCGACCCGGACACGCAGGCCTGATGTCGACCGGCGACGACATCGACGCGGTGCCCGCCGATGCGCCCGGCATCACGGCCTATGGCGATTCAGCCATTGCCGAGCTGGCCGCCATCGATGTCGCGGACACCCTCGACGCCGCGCCTGCGGCCGCGCTCGTCGCGCGGTTGCGTGATCTGCACATCGCCATGCGCGCCGCGCTTCCGTCGCGTGGCCGGCCGCGTGCCGGTCTGCTCGCGCGCCTGACCGGTCGCGATGTCATCGAGCAGCACGATGCGGAAGCACTCGGTGCGCGCATGGGCGTGCTGCTGATCGACGCCGATCGCGCCGCCGCCGCGCTGCGCGCCGACATCGCGGCGCATCGCGCGCGTCTCGCTGCATCTGCACCTGCACTCGACCGGCTGGACCGGGCCGCGGCTGCATTGCGCGCCGGCAGTGCCGAGGACGAGGTCCATCAGGATCTGCGGCTGCGCCGCGCGCAGCACCTCGACACCGTGCGCGCCACGCATGCGCTGTCGGCGCAGCAACTGCAGCTGATCGCCGAGCAGCACGAAGCCGTGCTCGCGCACTACCGCAACGTCCGCGATGTGCTGCTGCCACTGTGGCGGCAACGCGCCGTCGGTGAGCGCGCCGCGCAGGGCGCCGCACATGCGGTGACCGCCGCCGACATCGAGGCCGATGTCGCCCATGAACTCGACGCCATGACCGCTACACTCGCCCGACGCGCGCCCGATCGCGCCGCCAGGCCCAAGGAGACCGACGCATGACCCAGGACACCGCCTATCCCACGCACGTGCCGTCGGCGACGCCGGTGACCGACGATGCCGCGCTGCAGTCGCTGGGCCTGGTGCCCGCCGACCGCGCCGACATCGAGGTCGTCGGCCGCAGCCTCGCGGACATCACCCCCGGCAACCTGCACGTGTTCGGTCGTGACGCCGCGAGCAAGACCGCCGCGTTCTCCAGCCAGCTGCTCGACCAGGTGCGCAACAGCGATCTCGACGCGACCGGCGACAAGCTGGGCGAAGTCGTGCGGATCGCGCGCTCGCTCGATCTCGGCAGCTTCGCCGGCCGCTCCAAGGTGCCGGTGCTCGGACGCCTGATCGACAGGATGCGGTCCGGCCGCGACGAACTGGTGCAGAAATTCAGCAACACCAACCAGCAGATCGAACGGCTGATGGGCGATGTCGGCCGCCAGCAGGATCTGCTGACGCGCCGCATCACGGACTTCGACCGCATGCACGACGTGGTGCTCGACGAACGCCGCGCGCTGAGCGTGCACGTGATCGCGGGCCGCGAACGGCTGGCGAGCCTGGCCGCCGAACAGGCGACGCTGGCCGGTGCGGAAGATCCGCAGTCGCGCACGCGCCGTGCGGAGATCGAGAATGCGGTCCGCCTGCTCGACAAGCGCGTCGGCGATCTGCTGGTGATGCAGCACGCCGCCGACCAGTCGCTGCCGATGATCCGCCTGATCCAGGCCAATGCGATCCAGCTGGTCGAGAAGTTCAACACGGTCCGCAACATCACCATCCCGTCTTGGAAGCGGCAGTTCGCGATCCAGCTGTCGCTGGGCGAGCAGAAGAACGCGGTGGAACTGTCGAACGCGATCGACGACGCCACCAACGAACTGATGCGCAGCAATGCGGACCTGCTGCGTCAGACCTCGGTCGAGACCGCGAAGGCCAACCAGCGTGCCGTCATCGACATCGGCACGCTGCGCCACGTGCACGAGCAGCTCATCCAGACGGTCGAGGAAGTGCGCAGCATCCATCGCGACGGCATGCAGCAGCGCCGCGAGGCGGAGGGCGAACTCGCGCGCCTGCGCGACGACGTGCAGAAGCGGTTGGCGGCGCCGACCGAAGGCGTCTGACGCCGGCAGCAGACAAAAAAAGCCCCCGATACGATGCGTCGGGGGCCGTGCCGTGCGCGCCTGCGGTCAGTCCATGTCGCTGCTGCGGGCGGTGATGTCCTGGCGCGCGACATCGACATTCCAGAAGGTGTAGGTGTCGCCCTCGGTATCGACGAGCTTGATGTCGAACACCGAGCTGTTGTAGCCGCTCAGCGTGATGCGGCGCGAATCGTTGTCGGCCAGCACCTCGCGGCCGAGCACATCCTCTTCCCAGTCCGACGCCTTGGCGGGACTGACGAAGACCTGCAGGATCGTGTAGCCGGTGCGGTTGTTGATGTCGACGTAGTAGTCGGCAGCCGATGCCACCGAGGCGCACATCATCAGCGCGATGGACAGCAGGAAGGTACGGGCGAAAAGACGCATGGAAGAAGTCCCCTGAGATCTGCCGGATCGTGTCGCGACCAGCAGGTACTGCAGGGGTCCGCTGCTGGCAGGACGGGCAGCGCGGGGCGACCGCGGCACTATGGCTGCGGTCGACGCTCCGGATCCGACATTCCGTCTCAGCGCGCGCTGTAGGCGTGTACTTCGTCGACCAGCACGCCGACGTGGTCGGGGTTCATGTCCGGCGACATGCCGTGGCCTAGATTGAAGATGTGGCCGTCGCGCGAGCCACCATTGCCGTGCGCGTAGCTGTCGAGCGCGTGGCGGACCTGGACGCGGATCGCATCCGGCGCGCCGTACAGCGTCGTCGGATCCAGGTTGCCCTGCAGCGCGACGCGGCCTTCGGTGCGACGCGCGGCGTCGCCGAGTTCGATCAACCAGTCGACGCCAACGCCCTCCGCCCCTGAGCGCGAGAGCTCGTCGAGATACGCGGCATTGCCCTTGCCGAACAGGATCAGCGGTGTGCGCTCGGCGCCGTCGCCGCGCTGCAGTTCCTGGGCGATACGGGTGAGATACGGC
This sequence comes from Luteimonas sp. Soil_N_1, assembly GCF_057656255.1. Lineage (NCBI taxonomy): Bacteria > Pseudomonadati > Pseudomonadota > Gammaproteobacteria > Lysobacterales > Lysobacteraceae > Luteimonas > Luteimonas sp. Soil_N_1. The sequence continues at coordinate 14,872 of NZ_JBDGKS010000002.1, read as the reverse complement.
AGCGAGAACTCGCGGTACATCGCCGGCGACAGCACGCCGCCCCAGGTGTCGAAGACCTGCAGCGCCTGCGCGCCTGCTGCGCGCTGCGCGGCGAGATACGCGATCACCGCATCGGTATTGACCGACAGCAGTGCGTGCAGCGCCTTGGGATCGTTGAGCGCCATCGCCTTGATGCGGGCGAAATCCTTGCTGCCGCCGCCTTCGACCATGTAGCAGGCCAGCGTCCACGGGCTGCCGGAGAAACCGATCAGTGGCACGCGGCCGTCGAGTTCGCGGCGGATCACGCGCACCGCGTCCATGACGTAGCGCAGGTCGGTTTCCATATCCGGCACGCCGAGCTTGGCGATGCTGGCCGCGTCGCGCACCGGATGGCGGAACTTCGGACCTTCGCCTTCGACGAAGTACAGGTCCAGCCCCATCGCATCGGGAATGGTCAGGATGTCGGAGAACAGGATCGCCGCGTCGAGATCGAAGCGCGCCAGCGGCTGCAGCGTGACCTCGCAGGCGAGATCGGGATTCTTCGCCATCGCCAGGAAGCTGCCTGCGGCCTTGCGCGATGCGCGGTACTCCGGCAGATACCGGCCGGCCTGGCGCATCAACCAGACGGGCGTGCGGTCGACGGGTTCACGGCGGAGGGCGCGGAGGAAGCGGTCGTTCTTCAGGACGGCAGACATCGGGGCTGGAATTTCCTGGTGGAGGCGGTGGTCGCGCGGTCAGGCCGGCGCGTCGCTGCCGGGGGTGGGCATCAGCGCGAAGCCACGCTTGAGCTGCGCATCACGTGCGGCTTCGAGCGCCTTCTGTGCGCTGGGCTGGTCGAGGTACTGGTCGCGTCGCAACGCGCTGCGTCCGCCGACCTGGCCGGTCTCACGCAACAGCACCCAGCCGCCGAGCAGATCGGGCTGCAGGGTCAGCTGCACGAATCGGGGGAACTCGTCGCCGACAGGGGGTTGCTGCAGGAACAGGCGCATGGCGCGCATTGTACGGCGCGGGGTGTTCAGGCCTCTTGCAGGACAGACAGAACGGAGGATTCCGGCACGTCGCCCAATACCTCGGCGCGCCCCGCACCACGCCAGACGATGAAACGCAGGCCGCCGGCGACCGCCTTCTTGTCCAGTCGCATGTGCGCGAGCAGGCGCTCGGGATCAAGTCCTGCCGGCACGTCCACCGGCAACTGCAGGCGCACCAGCAGATCGCGCAGGCGCTGCGTATCGGCCGCCGGCGCCAGGCCCAGCGCTTCCGACAGCCGCGCGGCCAGCACCATGCCGACCGAGACCGCCTCGCCATGATTGAGCCCGCCGTAGCCCTGCTCGGTCTCGATTGCATGACCGAAGGTGTGGCCGAGGTTGAGCAGGGCGCGCTCGCCATGTTCGAAGGGGTCGCGCGCGACGATCGCCGCCTTGTGCGCGCAGCTGCGGGCGATGGCTTCGGCCAGCGTCGCGTCGTCCATCGCCAGCAGGGCATCGGCGTGGTCATCGAGCCAGTCGAGGAAGTCCGCATCGCCCAGCGCGCCGTACTTCACCACCTCGGCCAGGCCGGCGCGCAGTTCGCGGGCCGGCAGCGTGCGCAGCGCGGCGGTGTCGGCGATCACCGCGCGCGGCGGGTGGAAGGCGCCGACGAGGTTCTTGCCCTGCGGCAGGTCGACCGCGGTCTTGCCGCCGACCGACGAATCCACCATCGCCAGCAGCGTGGTCGGCAGTTGCACGCAATCGATGCCACGCATCCAGCAGGCCGCGGCGAAGCCGGCGAGATCGCCGATCACGCCGCCACCGAGCGCGAACAGCGTCGCGTCGCGGCGCATGCGCGCATCGGCGAGTGCGGTGGTGACTTGCGCGAAATGCGCGAGCGTCTTGGCCGCTTCGCCCGGCGGCAGCACGTGCCGATGGATGCGCAGGTCCGGTCGCGCCGCCTGCAGCGCCGCGGCAACGCGATCGGCGTACAGCGGCGCGACGTGCGCATCGCTGACGAGCATCGCGTCGCGCCCGCGCACGCTGCGCGCCAGCAGCGCGCCGTCGTCGAGCAGGGACGGGCCGATATGGATGGTGTAGGGCGTGTCGCCGGCGACGGCGACCTCTCGGGCACTGGTGGTCATGCGATCCGGATACAGGTGGGGGATACGGCCGGCGCGACGTCTGCGACGCGGCTCATGAAGCGTGTGTCGACGCCACGTCGGCGGCGGCGTCGGAAATGGAGGTCTCGATGCTGCCGGCTGGCGGGTGCCAGTGCGCCTCGACCAGATGGCCGAGCTGGGCGGCAGCTTCGTTGCAGGCATGCGGCCCGGTGTCGAAACGCAGATGCGCGGCGTCGGCGTACAGCGGTGCACGTTCGATGGCGAGCCGCTGCAGGACTTCGGTGCGGTCGTCGCCCGCGAGCAGCGGCCGCGTGCGGTCGCGCGCCAGTCGGGCAAGCTGGGCATCGACATCGGCATGCATGTGCACGACGAAACCCCGGGACCGCAGCAGGGCACGATTGGCGGGATCGAGCACCGCGCCGCCACCGGTCGCGATCACCTGGCCGCTGCCGGCGAGGATTTCGAGCAGCGTCGCCCGCTCGCGCGCGCGGAATCCGGTCTCGCCTTCGCACTCGAAGATCATCGCGATCCGCGCGCCGGTGCGCACCTCGATCTCGTGATCGACATCGACGAAGACCACGCCGAATCGCGCCGCGATGCGACGGCCGATCGAGGACTTGCCGGCGCCCATCGGGCCGACCAGCACGAGGTTGGGGGCGGAGTGCATGTCTGCATGCTAGCAGCGGCGCGCGGCACGTCGACGGTTGCAGTCGCAAGCGTCACCCGTGCGCGCCGCGAGTTGCGTCCGCGGACTCAGTCCTCGAACAGTGGCAGGGGCGCCAGGACTTCGTAGCGCTCGCGCAGGGGTTTGCGCCTGAGGCGGGGGAAGCGGAGCGCCGGCGCGTCGACACGGGAGTCGGGTAGACGGTCAAGCAGGTCGCGGATCAGGGTCAGGCGCCCGCGGCGCTGATCGTTGAAGTCGACGAGCGTCCACGGTGCGTGTGCGGTATGCGTCGCGCGCAGCATGACGTCGCGGGCGCGGGTGTAATCGTCGTAGCGCGTGCGCGCGGCGACATCGACCGGCGACAGCTTCCAGCGCTTGAGCGGGTCGTGCAGGCGCTCGGCGAACCGTGCTTCCTGCTGCGCCTGGTCGCAGCCCAGCCAGTACTTGAACAGCAGGATGCCGTCGTCGACCAGTTGCTGCTCGAATGCCGGGGTCTGGGCCAGGAAGGTGTCGACCTGCGCGGGCGTTGCGTAACCCATCACCGATTCCACGCCGGCGCGGTGGTACCAGCTGCGGTCGAGCAGGGTGATTTCGCCCGCTGACGGCAGGTGGGTGACGTAGCGCTGGAAATACCACTGGCCGGCCTCCCGGTCGCTGGGTTTCGGCAACGCGACGACGCGGCACTGGCGTGGATTGAGGTGCTCGGCAATCGCTTCGATCGCACCGCCCTTGCCGGCGGTGTCGCGGCCTTCGAACAGCACCAGCAGGCGACGGCCGCTGTGCTGCAGCCAGCGCGCAACGGCTGCCAGTTCGATCTGCATCGGGTCCAGAGCGGCCTCGTAGGCCTTGCGCTTGAGCGGTTGCATCGCGGGCTCCTGTGCGGTGGATCGCTAGTCGCGTGACTTGCGCGGTGGCGCCTGCGCCATCGTGCGCGCGACCTCGAGCAGCGCGCCCTGCTGGCGTGTGTTGAGCGCGCGGTAGGCGGCAAGCAGGTCGTGCTCACCCCGGGTGCGCGCGGGGTCGAGCGTGGCGGCGAGAGTCGCCAGCAACGCGCCGGCCGGCACGCCGAACGCACGCGCCAGGGCATCGAGCTGCGCGCTGCCGGGTGTCTTCTCGCCGCGCATCCAGGCAGACACCGTCGCCGCGCCGACGCGTGGAATCGCGGCGGCGATCTCCGCAGCGGTCAGGCCACGCGCCTTGGCGAGCAGGCGCAGCGTCTGGTCAAGTGACATCAGGCTTCTTTCAGGCGCGGACGGATCGTCGCCAGATTGCAGGGCTTGGTGCGCGCGTCGAGCTGATGGCGGACGATCTTCTCCCACGCCGTGCGGCAGGCCGATGTCGAGCCGGGCAGGGCGAACACGAAGGTCGCATTCGCCAGGCCGGCGAAGGCGCGCGACTGCAGCGAGGACGTGCCGATTTCCTCGACCGACACCGCGCGGAACAGTTCGCCGAAGCCCGGCATCTCTTTGTCCAGCAATGGCAGCAGCGCTTCGGGTGTGGAGTCGCGGCCGGTGAAACCGGTGCCGCCGGTGACGAGGATGCCGTCGACCGTGGGATCGGCGATCCACTTCGACACCAGCGCGCGCATCGCGTAGCGGTCATCGGCCAACAGGGCGCGCTCGGCGATCCCGTGGCCTGCGCCGGTCAGGGACTCGACGAGGTAGTCGCCGGAGCTGTCGGTGTCGAGGGTGCGGCTGTCGGAGACCGTCAGCACGCAGATCTGGAGGGGGATGAAATCGGTCTGGCTGCTCATGCGGCGAGGGTACCCCACCGGTGTGGACAGCCGCATGGGGATGCGCAGTCGCTGGCACGCATCGAAACCGCGCGCTTCAGGCCGCGTTGCGACTCACTGCGCGGTCATGCGCGCCAGTTCGTCGGCCTGGTGTTCCTGCGACAGCCGCGCGATCAGGCCGTCGAGACTGCCTTCGAGCACGTTCGGCAGGTCGTACAGGGTGAGACCTTCGATGCGATGGTCGGTGATCCGCCCCTGCGGATAGTTGTAGGTGCGGATGCGCTGGCTGCGGTCGCCGCTGCCGACCTGCAGCTTGCGCACCTCGGCAGTCGCGGCCGCGCGGCGCTCGGCTTCGGCGTCGGCCAGCATCGCGCGCAGGCGCTTCATCGCCTTGTCGCGGTTCGCGTGCTGGCTGCGCTCGGTCTGCGATTCGACGACGACGCCGGTCGGCATGTGGGTGATGCGGATCGCAGAATCGGTCTTGTTGACGTGCTGGCCGCCGGCGCCGGACGAGCGGAAGGTGTCGACCTTGAGGTCGGCCGGATTGAGCTCGATCGGTTCGCCCGCGTCCTCGATCGGAATGATCGCCACGGTCGCGGCCGAGGTGTGGATGCGGCCCTGCGACTCGGTCTCCGGCACCCGCTGCACGCGATGCGTGCCGGATTCGAACTTGAGCCGCGCATAGGCGCCGCTGCCGTCGACCGCGGCGATGACTTCGCGGAAGCCGCCGTGCTCGCCCGTGCTCGCCGATTCCACCTCGACGCGCCAGCCCTGCCGCTCGGCGTAGCGCTGGTACATGCGGAACAGATCGCCGGCGAAGATCGCGGCTTCGTCACCGCCGGTGCCGGCGCGGATCTCGAGATAGAAACCGCCATCGTCGCGCGCGTCGCGCGGCACCAGCAGGGCCAGCAGATCGGCCTCCAATGTTTCCAGGCGCGCATCGGCGGCGGCGATCTCCTCCTCGGCCATCTCGCGCATGTCGGCATCGTCGAGCAGGCTGCGCGCAGCCTCGCGATCCTCGAGCGCGCGGCGCTCGTCGGCCAGCGCGCTCGAAAGCGGTTCGAGCTGGGCAAACTCGCGCGACAGCGCACGGAACCGCGACTGGTCCGCGACGGTCGCAGGATCGGACAGCAGGCGTTCGAGTTCTTCGCGGCGTTCGGCCAGCGCTTCGAGCTTACGGCGCAGGGTCGGCAGCATCGGGTGTCCGGGACTCGGGTTCGGGCGGCAGCAGCGCATCGAGGCTGTCGGCCAGGGTGTCGTCGCCGCGCAGCGCGGCATCGCGCAGCGCGGTGGTCGGCAGATGCAGCAGCCGGTTGGTCAGTGTGTGCGCCAGCAGTTCCAGCACCGCGTCGGGGGACTGGCCGGCGGCGAGTTGCTGGCGGGCGCGGGCGAGCGCTTCACCGCGCACTGCCTCGCCATGCGCACGCAGACGCTTGACCGGCGCGAGACGCCCGCGCGCGGCACTCGACTCGCCGAAGCGGGTGACCTGCAGGTCGATGATCGCGTCGGCATCGGCCGCGGCCTCGCGGCGGCCACGGCGGTTGTCGTCGAGCGTGCGTTCCAGATCGTCGACGGTGTAGAGGAACACGTCGCGCAGTTCGGCCACGTCCGGCGCGATGTCGCGCGGCACCGCCAGATCCATCAACAGCATCGGCCGGTGCTTGCGCGCGCTGAGCGCCGCGGCGACCTGGGCGCGGCCGATGATCGGCGTGCGGCTCGCGGTGGCCGACAGCACGATGTCGGCGAGGAACAGATGCCGGTCCAGTTCGTCGAGCGGCAGCGCGATGCCGCCGTGGCGCGCGGCCAGTTCCTGCGCGTGCGCGTAGGTCCGGTTGGCGATCAGCAGGCGCTTGACGTTGGCTTGCGCGAGATGGCGCGCGGCCAGTTCGATGGTCTCGCCGGCGCCGATCAGCAGCACCGCCGAATCGGCCGGGCGCGCGAACGATTCCTGCGCCAGCCGCACCGCGAGCGAGGCCACTGAGACGGGGCTGTTGCCGATGCGGGTCTCGCTGCGCGCGCGCTTGGCGGTGACGAATGCATGCTGGAACACGCGGTCCAGCTCGCTGCCCAGCGTGCCGGCCGCGCGCGCGCTGGCCCAGGCCTGCTTCACCTGGCCGAGGATCTGCGGCTCGCCGAGCACCAGCGAATCGAGCCCGGTCGCAACGCGGAACAGATGCCGCACCGCGTCGGCATCGCGGTGCCGGTAGAGATAGGCATGCAGCGAACCGCCGACCGCCGCGTCGTCATCGCCAGGATGGGTCGCCAGCCAGTTGGCCAGCGCACTGCCGTCGTCATCGGCGACCGCGTAGAGCTCGGTGCGGTTGCAGGTCGACAGCAGCGCGACCTCGCGCACGCTGGGCAATGCACGCAGCTGCGCCAACGCCGCGCCGAGCGTGTCGCCACCGAACGCGACACGCTCGCGCAGGGCGACCGGCGCGGTCTGGTGGTTGATGCCGAGTGCGAACAGACTCATGGGCTGGCGTGTCCTGGGCGGCGCAATTCCGTTCAGGCGCTTGCGATAAGCTGCGGAAGAAGGCGCCCATTTTACGGCCCGGTTGCCCCAGATGCCCGTTTTCTCTCCGCTTCCCGTTGCGCGGCTCCGCGTCGCGCTGCTCGTCTCCCTGTTCGCACTGTCCGGCGTCGCCCAGGCGCAGCGCGATGGCGGGGGGGGCGATCCGTTGCACCAGGATCTGCTGGGCGCGACGCTGGCCGGCGAGTTCGCGGTCCAGGCCGGCCGCCTCGACGAAGCCGCGGACTGGTATCTCGACGCCGCACGTCTGTCCGGCGACGACGCCGGGCTGGCCGAGCGGGCGACCCGGATTTCTCTGCTCGCCGGCAACGACCGCCGGGCGTCGCAGGCGCTGGACCTGTGGCGCCGCAACGCGCCGGACTCGCTGCCGATGCGCGCGGCCGAAGCCACGCTGTCGCTGCGTGCCGGGCGCGACCGCGTGGCCCGTCGCCAGATCGAGGCCCTGCTGCGCAGTGAAGATCCGGCCGGCTGGCGGCACGCGTTCACCGTGCTCGGCAGTGGTGGCCGGAACCCCGCCCAGGTGGCCCGCCTGCTCGGCCAGATCGTCGACAGCAACGCGATTCCGGAGGTGCTGCAGGCCTGGATGGCCTTTGGCGGACTGGCGCAGCGTCTGGACCGGAGTGATCTCACCGAACGGATCCTCGAGCGCATCGTCGCCCGATTCCCCGGCGATCCGCGGGTGGCCCTGCTGCGCGCCAGCCAGTTGCGTGAATCGGGCCGTGCCGACGAGGCGCGCCAGGCGCTCGTCGCGCTCGGTGACGCCGCGCTGATCGCCCCGGACCTGCGTCTGGCGATCGCCGGCGAGTACGAGGCCCTTGGCGATCTGCGCGATGCCGAACGCACGCTGGCGATGGGACCTCAGGACGGCCGCACCTATGTACTGCGCGCGTCCCTGCTCGCGCGCGAGGAAGACAAGCCCGCGCTGGCCGACCTGTATGGGGAGGTCAAGGCGGTCGCGCTGGCGCCGAACCCGGCGCAGCGGCTGCTGCTCGGCCAGATGGCCGAATATCTGGAGCAGTACGACGAGGCGCTGGAGTGGTACCAGAGCGTGCCCGGCGGTCCCGAGCGTGCGCAGGCGCGCTTGCGCGGTGCGCGTGTCCTGCACGAGCTCGGCCGGCAGGACGATGCCTGGAAGCGGCTGCGCGAGCTGCAGTCCGACGGCACCAGCGACGAGGACATGCGCCGCAACGCGTATCTGCTCGAAGCCGAACTGCGGCAGAACGGTGACGACCCTGCGGAGCTCGAGGTCTACAACCGCGGCCTCGCCGCGATGCCCGACGACCCCGCGGTGCTCTATTCGCGTGCCCTGATGTGGGAGCGACGCGACGACATCCCGCGCGCCGAGGCGGACCTGCGCCGCATCCTCGCCATCGACCCGGAAAACATCGCCGCGCTCAATGCGCTCGGCTACACGCTGGCCGACCGCACCACGCGCTACACCGAGGCGCTGGAACTGATCGACCGCGCACGCGTCGCCGAGCCCGACAACGCCGCGATCATCGACAGCTACGGCTGGGTGCTCTACCGGCTGGGCCGCCACGAGGACGCCCTGGTCGAATTGCGGCGCGCGTTCTCGATGATGAAGGACGCCGAGGTCGCGGCGCATATCGGCGAGGTGCTCTGGGTCATGGGCCGCCACGACGAAGCGCGCAGGTACTTCGACGAGGCGCGCGGCATCGATCCGGACAACCGCTCGCTGATCCGCGCGCTGGAGAAGACCGGCGCATGAAGATCCGGATCGTGTGCGCCGCGGTCGCGGCGTTTGGGCTGGCCGCCTGTACCAGCGTGCCGGTGCGCCCGCCGCTGCAGACCGTCGATCTTGCGCCGGCCGCGCTCGCCGATGCGCAGGCGCGACTCGCTGCCCGCGAAACCGCCGTCCGCGCTCTGCCGCAGCTCGCGTTCAACGGACGCGTCGCGATGTCCAACGGCCGCGATGGCGGCAGTGGTCGCATCGAATGGCAGCAGACGGGTGCCGTGTACCGGGTGACATTGAGTGCACCGGTCACCCGGCAGAGCTGGCAGCTGCAGGGCGGTCCGCACGGCGCGCGTATCGATGGCCTCGATGGAGGGCCGCGTGAGGGTGCCGACGTCGGCCTGCTGCTGCGCGAGGCCACCGGGTTCGAGATGCCCGTGGCGGCGATGGCGGCATGGGCTGCGGGCGCGCGGGCCGATGTTGTGGTGTCCGGTCCGGCCGAGGTGGCGTTCGACGCCGGCGGTCGTCTGGCGCGCGTGCAGCAGGACGGCTGGACCATCGACTATCTGGAATGGCAGCCCGACCCGGCCCCGGGCGATGCGCCGGCGCTCCCGACACGCATCAACGCCCAGCGCGGCGATGCGCGGGTCCGCCTCGTCGTCGACAGCTGGACGCCGGGCGCCGCCGCGGACGCAGCTTCGACGCCATGAGCGATGCGGAGACGCCCGGCGACTGGTCGACGTGGCCGGCGCCGGCCAAGCTGAATCTCTTCCTGCGCATCACCGGCCGTCGCAAGGACGGCTACCACGCGCTGCAGACCGTGTTCCGGATGCTCGACTGGGGCGATACGATCCGGCTTCGGCCGCGCGCCGATGGCCGGATCCGCCGTGTGGGCGATTCGGTGCCGGGGCTCGCCGAGGCCGACGATCTCGTCGTGCGTGCCGCATTTTTGCTGCAAAAAGAAGCGAAAACGCATCAAGGTGTCGATATCGCCGTCGAAAAGCGGATTCCGTCCGGCGCCGGTCTTGGCGGTGGCTCGTCCGATGCGGCCACCGTTCTGCGGGCTCTCGACCGTTTGTGGCGTACGGATCTGGGTGAGGACCGGCTGGCCGCCCTCGGGCTCGCGCTCGGTGCCGATGTGCCGGTTTTCGTGCGCGGCCGTAATGCGTGGGCGGAAGGGGTGGGGGAGTCGCTGGTGCCGATCGACCTGCCGCCGGCCTGGTATCTGCTCGCCGACCCCGGCATCCACGTGAATACCGCGGGCCTGTTCCAGACCCCTGAATTGACGCGAAATGCTGCACCCGCGACAATGGCGGACTTCGTTTCAGGTACGTCGCTCGGGAATGCGTTCGAGCCGGTCCTGCGTCGCCGGGAACCCGCCGTGGAGGCGGTGTTCGAGGTGCTCGCAACGGTCGGGTCGCCTCGTCTGACCGGCACGGGCAGCGGCTGCTTCGTCGAGTTCGCCACGCGCGAATCCGCCGAGGCAGCGCAGGCGCAGGTCGCGTCGCGGCTGTCGTCGCGTGTGGTCGGCGGTGCGGCACGGTCGCCGTTGCTGGATGCGCTCGAAACGGGAGGTTGAGGGCGGTGGCTGGTGGCTGTCGATTCGCATGCCGAGTCGACAGCCACGAATCACCGCTTTTCTAGGGGCGTCGCCAAGTGGTTAAGGCACCGGGTTTTGATCCCGGCATTCGCAGGTTCGAATCCTGCCGCCCCTGATATCCGTGTCGGATCCTGCGTGGTGATCGCCACGTGCCGGTACGGCCACTCCTCCATCCGCTCGGTCAGAGCGACGCGGAACCGCAGACATGAAAGAAGAACGCAATCTCCTGATCTTTTCGGGCAACGCCAACCGCGCGCTGGCCAAGTCCGTGTGCCGCGAGCTGGGCGTGCGACAGGGCCGTGCGCTGGTCTCCACGTTCTCCGACGGCGAAGTGCAGGTCGAGATCGAGGAGACCGTGCGCCGCCAGGACGTGTTCGTCCTGCAGCCCACCAGCGCACCGTCCGCCGAGAACCTGATGGAGCTGCTGGTGCTGATCGACGCGCTCAAGCGTGCGTCGGCTTCCAGTGTCACCGCGGTCATCCCGTACTTCGGCTATTCGCGTCAGGATCGTCGCCTGCGTTCGAGTCGTGTGCCGATCACGGCCAAGGTCGCCGCCAGGATCATCACCGCCGCCGGCGCCGACCGCGTGCTGACGGTCGACCTGCATGCCGACCAGATCCAGGGCTTCTTCGACATCCCCGTGGACAACGTCTACGCCTCGCCGTTGCTGCTGGCCGACATCTGGCGCGCACACGGCACCGACAACATGGTCGTGGTCTCGCCCGACGTCGGTGGCGTGGTCCGCGCCCGCGCGATCGCCAAGCGCCTCGACGATGCGGACCTGGCGATCATCGACAAGCGTCGTCCGCGCGCCAACGTCGCCACGGTGATGAACATCATCGGCGACGTGAACGGCAAGACCTGCGTGCTGGTCGACGACATCGTCGACACCGCCGGCACGCTGTGCGCCGCGGCTGCCGCACTCAAGGCGCAGGGCGCCACCAAGGTCGTCGCCTACTGCACCCATCCGGTGCTGTCGGGCGCGGCGATCGACAACCTCAACAAATCGCAGCTCGACGAGATGGTGGTCACCGACACCATCCCGCTGTCGGAGGCCGCGCGCAATTGCTCGCGCATCCGTCAGCTCAGCGTCGCCGAGCTGCTGGCCGAGACGATCCGCCGGATCGCGTTCGGAGAATCGGTCAGCTCGCTTTACGTCGACTGACCTGCTGCAACGTCTCGTCTGGTCGCGGACGAGACGCTTCACCGCCGCGAGGCGGTTTCAATCCTGAAAAGTGAATACAGAACATGGCTACCACGCATGAAATCAAGGTGCAGCGCCGCGAAGACGAGGGGAAGGGTGCGAGCCGCCGCCTCCGTCTTGCCGGCAACGTGCCTGCCGTCGTCTACGGCGGCGACCTCAAGCCCGTCAGCATCGAGCTGAGCCACAACGATGTCTGGCTCGCCAGCCAGCACGAGTGGTTCTACGCCTCGATCCTCGACCTGAGCCTCAACGGCGACGTCCAGAAGGTGCTGCTGCGTGACATGCAGCGTCATCCCTTCAAACAGCAGATCATGCACCTGGACTTCCAGCGCGTGAACGCGAACGAGACGATCCGCACCGCCGTGCCGCTGCACTTCATCAACGAAGACACCTCGCCGGCCGGCAAGGCTGCCGACGTCGTGATCACGCACGAGCTCAACGAAGTCACCGTGACCTGCCTGCCGGGCGACCTGCCGGAGTTCATCGAGATCGATCTCGGTGCGATGGTCGTCGGCGATATCGTCCACCTCTCGCAGGTCAAGCTGCCGAAGGGCGTCGAGATCCCCGAACTGGCGCTGGGCGCGGACCACGACGTTGCCGTCGTCGTCGCCAAGCACGGCCGCGTGGAAGCCGAGCCGGAAGAGACCGACGAAGCGTCGGCCGATGTCCCGGCCACCAAGGCCGCGAAGGACGACGAGTAATCGTCGCGTGGGCGCGCCTTCGGGCGCGCCCGCGTTGCCGTATCGATGGCAGGACTGCGACTGATCGTCGGGCTGGGCAATCCCGGTCCCGAATATGCACGGACCCGGCACAACGCCGGGTTCCGTTTTGTCGACGCACTCGCCGCAAAGGCGGGGGCGTCGTTCCGGGTCGACAGCAAGCTGTTCGGCGAGACTGCGAAGATCGACATCGCAGGTCAGCCGGTCTGGCTGTTGAAACCGGCCACCTTCATGAATCTCAGCGGCAAGTCGGTCACCGCCGCGCTGCGGTTCTGGAAATTCGAACCCGAACAGGCGCTGCTGGCGCACGACGAACTGGATCTGCCGCCGGGCACCGCGCGGTTGAAGTTCGACGGCGGCCATGGCGGCCAGAACGGGCTCCGCGACACGATGCAACTGCTGGGTCACGGCCGGTTCCACCGGCTGCGCATCGGCATCGGTCACCCGGGCAGCAAGGACAAGGTCACACCCTGGGTGCTGGGGCGTGCGAACGCCGATGACGACATCCTGATCGGACGCGCGGTGGACGATGCGATCGACGTGCTGCCGCTGGCGATGGACGGCAATTTCATGGATGCGATGACGCGGCTGCATACGCAGCGGTAACGCCGTCAGGGCGCGCGTTGGGCGCTGTCAGCGCACCTCCGGCGCGGTCGGTCGCGTCGGTGGCTTCAGCGCCATGACCCGGCTGGCGATAGAATTCCCGCTCTTCCGGACGCCGTATCGCAGCGTTTCCTGCTGCCGCTGGGGCGTTCCACCTTTTCTCTGACGCAGGCGGCGCAGTCGCCCGCTGATCCCCTCACAAGCGGCGCAGCCGCCATCTGACGGATTCCACATGGGCATCAAATGCGGCATCGTCGGCCTGCCGAACGTCGGCAAGTCGACCCTCTTCAATGCGCTGACCAAGGCGGGCATCGCTGCGGCCAACTTCCCGTTCTGCACCATCGAGCCGAACGTCGGCATCGTGCCGGTGCCGGACCTGCGCCTCAATGCGCTGGCGGCGATCGTCAAGCCGCAGAAGGTGCTGCCGACGGCGGTCGAGTTCGTCGACATCGCCGGTCTCGTCGCCGGCGCGGCCAGCGGTGAGGGCCTGGGCAACAAGTTCCTGTCGCACATCCGCGAGGTCGACGCGATCACGCACGTGGTGCGCTGTTTCGAGAATCCGGACGTCATCCACGTCAACAACAAGGTCGACCCGATCGCCGATATCGAGACCATCGATACCGAGCTCGCGCTGGCGGATCTGGATTCCGTCGAGCGCGCGCTGCAGCGTGCCGAGCGTTCGGCCAAGACCGGCGACAAGGACGCGAAGGTCCGCGCCGAAGTGCTGGGTCGCGTGCACAAGGGCCTGGCCGACGGTCAGCCGGTGCGCGCGCTGAAGCTCTCCGACGACGACAACGCGGCCATCCGCGACCTGTTCCTGCTGACCGCCAAGCCCGTGCTGTACATCGCCAACGTGCTCGAGGACGGCTTCGAGAACAATCCGCACCTCGACGCCGTGCGTGCGCGCGCAGTGGGCGAGGGCGCGGAAGTGGTGCCTGTGTCTGCGGCGATCGAGGAAGAGCTGTCGCAGCTCGACGATGCCGACCGCGACGCGTTCCTGACCGATCTGGGCCTCGACGAGCCGGGCCTGAACCGCGTGATCCGCGCGGCCTACGGCCTGCTGACGCTGCAGACCTACTTCACCGCGGGCGTCAAGGAAGTGCGCGCGTGGACGGTCAGGATCGGCGCGACCGCGCCGCAGGCGGCTGCGGTGATCCATACCGATTTTGAGAAGGGCTTCATCCGCGCCGAAGTGGTCGGTTACGACGACTTCATCCGCTACAACGGCGAATCCGCCGCGAAGGAAGCGGGCAAATGGCGTCTGGAAGGCAAGGAGTACATCGTCAAGGACGGTGACGTGATGCATTTCCGCTTCAACGTCTGACCGGTCGTCGGTCCTCGTCGTGTTGTGGAAGGCGCCTGCGGGCGCCTTCCGCGCGGATGGATCGTGGAAAATGCATCGAATCATGCATTCGCCCATGGCGCCGGCGCGCCGGGCCGGTTAAGATGCGCCCCCGTCTGCACAGGCTCTCGCCGGTGCAACGGGTCCGGTGAAATCAGACGCGTTCCAGCGTTGACAGAACCGGGAACTGGCCCCAAAATCGCGGGCTGTTTTCACCGGCAAGACGAAACGCCGGAGGGATACCCAAGCGGCCAACGGGGGCAGACTGTAAATCTGCTGGCTTACGCCTTCGGTGGTTCGAATCCACCTCCCTCCACCATTTCGACGGTGGAACAATTGCAGTGCGACAGGTTGTAATGCGGCAAGCGGGTCCCGGTGCGGGAGTAGTTCAATGGTAGAACCTCAGTTTTCCAAACTGATTACGAGGGTTCGATTCCCTTCTCCCGCTCCATTGAATGTTCCAGGCGGTTCCCGTTTTCACATCGTTGCTCACGTAGCTCAGTCGGTAGAGCACCTCCTTGGTAAGGAGGAGGTCGAAGGTTCGATTCCTTTCGTGAGCACCATCCTCCGCGGCTCCGCACCTCACGCGGGTCCGACGCGGCACGCAATCACCACTTTCACCAGATTCGAGTAGAGCAGCCATGGCAAAGGGTAAGTTCGAGCGCACCAAGCCGCACGTCAACGTCGGCACCATCGGTCACGTCGACCACGGCAAGA